>CALEAD010000012.1 GCA_937943625.1 uncultured Anaerolineae bacterium
TGTTTCTGGTGATGTTTGTATGTGACTCATGGCGACCTCGTTGTGAAATGTCGCTATGAGCCTGCCACTATTGAGCAGGTTGTAAAGGTTCGACTTTTATTTTTGGCGATTTTTCATGAAATCGCTTCTGATTGTGCAAAGGAGGTTCACGATGTCTGTTATACTTACATTTCATGGCCATGCCACGTTTTCGCTCAATCTGAACGGAACATACGTAGTGGTAGACCCCTTCTTGGCCCCAAATAACCCGATGGCGCAAAAAACGGCCGCTGACATTCCTGCCCACTACATTTTGCAAACACACGGCCATGTTGACCACATTGCCGACACCGCGCCACTGGCCACGCGCACGGGCGCACTGGTCATTGCTAACTTTGAAATTGCCAACTGGCTGGGCGGCAAGGGTGTGTCCCACATCCATGCGCAGCACCTGGGCGGCGGGTATCATCATCCCATTGGCTACGTGAAGATGACGCCGGCGCTGCACGGGTCTGGCTTGCCGGATGGCAGCTATGGCGGCATGCCAGGCGGCTTTTTGCTGCACGTGCAAGAAAAGGTAATCTACTTTTCAGGGGATACGGCCGTGTTCTCCGACATGAAGCTCATTGGTGATGTCGGCATTGACCTGGCTGTGCTGCCTATTGGCGACAACTTCACCATGGGGCCAGACGATGCCCTGCTGGCGGTGAAGTTCCTGCGTCCTAAGGTTGTTGTTCCCTGCCACTACAACACCTGGCCACCCATCCGCCAGGATGCGCAAGCCTGGGCAGCACGCGTGCGCGCGGAAACGGAAACGATGCCGGTTGTGTTGGCTGCCGAGGAGAGCTATACCTTTTGATGGTTGTGGGACAAAGCACCAAGTACCCCTCCTCGGAAAATGACCGCTGACGGCTGACCGCCGAACGCAGCCGACAGACCGCCGACGGCTAACCTGCGTTCCATTTTCAACCATCGTGGTGTGCCCCGCTTATAGATAACTCCTTCGTAAACCGAACTTCAGGTTCGATACGCGGGTTGGAAAAGCGCGCTACAGGATAGGTTTCCTATTTTTCACTTTTATCGTATTTTGACATAAGGAGATAAAATGCACAAGTTTTCACACTGGTTATTGGCAATAGTACTGCTGCTGGGCTTTCTAGTAGCCTGCGGCGGCGGTGACACGGAGGAAAGCGTCAGCAACACCCCGGACGAAGGAGTGGCCGTATCGGCAACAGCCACCGAACTCACCGCGCAAACCCAGCCAACGGCCGTACCGCCAACCCCTGTCCCCACCATCCCCCCCACGCTGGAGCCGACCCCGGCCGCGCCAGAGGTAGAAGAAATTGACTTGTCGGCCTTTAGCCGCGACCTGGCTTTTGACACCTACAGCTACAGCTTCATCATCTCAGTAAGATCCATTGATGCAAATGGGCAAGAAGTCACCCAAACCATCACTGCAGAGAGTAAACACACCACCAATCCGCCTGCCAGCGTTTTCGTCATGAACATGGAAGGGTTCAACGCCGAAGACATGGGAGGTATAGGACAAATTTCCATCACCGAGGTGGATGGCGCCGTTTACACCCAGATTAGCGGATTCGGTTGTTTCAGCGCTGCCAGCGGCACAGACACTCTCATGAGCGAAATCGGATCGCTCTCACCACAAACAGTGCTGCAAGAGCTGGATATTTCTAAAGTAAAGCGTGTGCGCTCCAACGTCACCATCAACGGCATCGAGACTCGCCATTACACCTTCGACGAAACGCTCATTAACGCCACGGCCGCTCCTGGGGAAAAAGTGAACAAGGCCGAGGGGCATCTCTACATCGCCGAAGATGGCGGCTACCTGGTTAAAATGACGCTAGACATGGAGGGCGACAGTCTGAACATGCTAGGCGCTGAACTGGAGGCGGGAATGGTTCTATCAACGCACACTGAGTACACCCTTGTCAGCGTCAATGACCCAATCACCATTACTGTGCCCGAAGAGTGCACCGACACAACTGCCTCGGACTATCCCTTGCTAGATGATGCCACCGGCGTGAGCACCTTTATGGGCTTTACCACCTACCGTTCGCAGTACACGCTTGCCGATGCGCGGAAGTTTTATGAGGATGAGCTGCCCGCCCTGGGTTATACCTATGATGAAACAACTTCATTCTCTATGTCTGGCTCTGCCATGTTGGTTTTCAAGAAAGAAGGGGGCGGCAGCCTGACAGTCATGTTAAATGAGGAGAGCACAGGCGGAATTTCGGTAACGCTCATGAGTAACGAAGAGTAGTAGCCTCAGTTCCCAATTGTTTGTAAGCAAAAAGCCCCTGCACGTACAGGGGCTTTTTGCTTAAGCGAAAAGCGATACAAATTACCAGGCCCGCCGAAGAGCTTGCGCTGCATCGCGGGGGCGAAAAGAGGTATGGCTCATGACGCTGTGAAAAGACGGTTTGCAATTTTTGATCGCCGTCAGCCGGCCAAAGACCGCCATTTCTCGAAAAGCGCGGTTACCCGTGGGCGGTCTGTGGGCAAAGTTATACGGATGCTTTGATTCATGCCCGAACAGATTATTCGCGCTTTGTTTCCTTACCATTGCCCATCATCCCGGCAAGCAAATCAATAGGGATGGGGAAAATGGTCGTCGTGTTCTGTTCCACGCCAATTTCTAGCAGCGTTTGTAGATAGCGCAGTGTCATGGCCCCCGGCTCAGAGGAGATGATGCGCGCTGCTTCCGCCAGTTGCGTCGAGGCTTGCAGCTCTCCTTCCGCATGAATGAGCTTGGCGCGGCGCTCCCGCTCCGCTTCTGCCTGGCGTGCCATGGCGCGCACCATTTGCGGATTTAGCTCTACATCCTTGATCTCGACAATAGAGACCTTGACGCCCCAGGGTTCGGTTGCCTCGTCAATGATGTGCTGTAAGGTTTCATTGATAGTTTCCCGCTCTTGCAGCAGTTGATCCAGGTTGGATTGGCCGATGACGTTGCGCAGGCTGGTTTGAGCAATTTGCCAGGTGCCGCGGCGGAAATCCTCGATCTGGATCACGGAGTCTACCGGATTGACCACGCGGAAGTAGACGACAGCGTTTACCTTGACCGTGACGTTGTCGCGCGTAATGGCTTCCTGGGCGGGCACGTCCAGGGTGATGGTGCGCTGGTCTACTTTGATCATGCGGTCAATGATGGGAATGATGAAGAATAGTCCCGGCCCCTTTGCGCCAACGACGCGACCCAGGCGGAAAATGACGCCGCGCTCGTACTCTTGCACAATGCGCACGGAGGCGGCAATGAGGCCAATTAAGGCAATGCCAACAAAACAGAGAATGGGCAGCAGCCCCGCAAATAAACCATCCATAATTTGTCTCCTTTTTTTATTTGTGCCTGGAAGATATCTGCCAGGTATTTCTGGAAAGGTTTGATGGTTTGTTGGTTGGCTTGTTGGTTGGAAACGAACCAGCCATCAAACCAGCAGTACCCTGGTAGTTACCCTGGAAGGCCATAAAATGACATTTTACAGAGATTGGCGATTCCAAATTAAGTCTGGTCAGGCGCTAATCTGCCGTGGCAGAGTGTCAGTTTATGGCTGATGATGTTTTTGTGTGACAAACGGCCGTTTCCTGGGTTGCCTCACTGACCGCTTGTGTTTGCCTTCTCTGATTATATGCGATTTTTGCCAGGATGGGGGTGAATTGGCTGCTGCTAAGCTGGCGCTCACGGGCAAAGTTGTATATATCTTACAAAACAGATGTGCCCTATTTCTGGCAACTTATCTATATGAGGCGCGCGGGATTTTTTCTATACTGTTAACAGGCTTGCGCTGAAATGCGCGGTTCAGTGGGAAATAGTGGGAATCCAAGAAGGGTGGCTTACGCAGGTGGCCACCCTTTTTGGGTTATATGGTATCTATCAGGCTGTTGTTGCTTTGTTGGTTGGTTAGTTGGCCGCAAACCAACGTTCAAACCAACCAACCAGCAAACTTTTTCAGAGGGCCTTTGTCGTTACGTTGTATGTGGCTTATGGCCGTATGCGGCGACTGATTATCTGGTCCAGTTCGTCCCAGGCACGGTCCAGGTCTTGGGCGGCGCCGTTGGCGTTGATGTTGAGGCTGGCGAGGGCTTGCTGCAAGCGGGTAATGACCTGTGCCAGGGCGTCCGCTTCTTCGCTGTCTGTGAACATGGCTTCGTTTAGCTGGCTGAGTGTCTGTTCGGCCAGGCGGATGTCTGCGGTAGCTAGCCCCAGGTTGTTTTCAAGCAGGCGCAGGCGTGCGCGCGCCATCAGCTCCCAGGTCTGAAAGAGCAGCAGGGTTTCCTGCGCGCTGCGCAGGGTGAGCGTCATGGCATCGGTGGCGGCAACGGCCGTTGCCGCCTGCTGTGCGCTGCTTCCGGCCAATTCTTCTAATGCCCCTAAGCGTGTGGCCACAGTAGAGAGAGTAGCGCGCACCCCATCCAGTTCCCCCCCCAGTTCGTCTAGCTGCGTTGTGTTGGTGATCAGGTCGCTTTGCATGGCGATCAGCCCCGCGCGCAGGGCGTCGCTTTCCGCTGCCTGCTCATCGTGCCGCTGGTTGAGTTGAGCAACGGCCGTTGTCAGTGCCTGTTGTTGTTGCGTTAGCTGCGCGTTGAGCGTTGCCAGATCATCGCGCCGCGCCGCTTGCAGTGCGGCCAGCTCACGCTGTTGCGCCTCATTCTCGCGCGT
Source organism: uncultured Anaerolineae bacterium (assembly GCA_937943625.1). GTDB lineage: Bacteria > Chloroflexota > Anaerolineae > Promineifilales > Promineifilaceae > JACSRF01. Next base: position 4,658 of record CALEAD010000012.1, read on the forward strand.
CAGCCTATCTATTTCGGCGCGCAGGTCGGCCAGGGCGCGCTCGTGTGTGTTGCTGCGCACAATCAGGCGATCAAAGGAGCGCTGCACCTGCGCGAAGCCCCAGTAGCCGGCCGTGGCCACGGCAAAGGCAACAGTCAGGAGCAGTAGCGTGAAAAACGTTACGCGGATAATCCAGCGCAGGCGACTGGCGGTGTTGCGTCTTGTGGGTTCATTCGTACTCATCTGTTCAACTCCCTTGAAAATGACCGCCGACGGCTGACCACTGTCTGCGGTCGGCGGTCTACGGTCAGCGGTCCAGCTTGTAAAATAGAACCTGTGTGACGTTTTCATTTGTGGTGGTGTACTCCACTCATGAAGTCTCTCCTTGATTAGCCAGAGCTAGGGTTAGAATTAGAATGAGAGCCTGTCCCTGCTTGTTCCTCTCGCTTTCGCTCGACAGGTCGTTACCGGATAGGCGTGGCCGTGGGGCGCGGCGTGCGCGTCGGGCTGAGGGTGGGCGAGGGGGTGGGTGTTCCGGTGGTTAGCGGTGTTGGCGACGACGTGCCGGTCGGGGGCGTTAACGTGGCGTTGCCGGGGGCAACGGCCGTTGCTGTGGGCATGTCTGTTGCGGTTGCAGCGGGCGAAGTGGGAGCACCCTCTAACTGTATCAGCAGAGAGCGCAGCCCTGCCAGGAAAGTTTGCAGCCTTTCCGCCGCGGCAGATGCTTGCTCTACCTGGTCAGAAAGTGTGGCGATTTGCGTTGCCATCTCACCAACGACCGTTTCCAGCTTGTGTACTTCTGCCTGGGCTGTGGCTTGCTGCGCCACGGCTGCTGCAAACGCGGGTTGCAAGGTGGCCAACTGCTGCGCGGTTGTATTCACCTGTGCCGAGATCCCGTTTTGCTGTGCCTCGGCCGTGATCACCTGTGCCACCAGCGTAGTCTGTGTTTGCTGTAAGGCCTCTATTTCGCGGCGCAAACGGCCGTTGTCCGTGACAAACCGCACTGTCCCCTCGTTTAGCAGCGCCAGCAAGGTCAGAGCTAACAGCGCTCCACCCATGCTGCCCAGCAGGGAACCAAGCAGTGTGAAGATGCAGCCGCGCCGTTGTGAAGGGGTCATGCCTGTGGCTGGGCGCGCGGCCGTGAGGGGTGGTTGTGGGGGTGGTTGTGTGGCTGCGGTGCGGTCTGTGCCAGGTGATCGCGTAGTGCGTGTGGTAACAGCTTCTGCCTCCACCGCTGGCAGTGCCACTGGTTCAGAGCTGTCCGCAGGCTGACCGGTGGATATTTCTGTCTGTACCACGTCAGGCATGGAATCGTGTTTACGGCCGTTTTCTATTCTTTCCTCGTTCATAGACTGCCTCACGGTACCATTATAACCCTTTTCGCTTCTGCACCATGACCATGTTGCGCAAGATTACGAACAAAGGCATAGTTCAAGAGGTTGCAGATGGCGGTCTATAGTCGGCGGTCAAATTTGTCAGCGCGCTAAATCTGCAAAGGTGATGCAGATAGTGGTAAAATGATGGCTGAAAACCAACCAGCAAACCAACCCAAAAAGCATTCATAGCCACAATTCTAAGAAAGGGAAACGAGGGATGAACGAAGAAGCCGCCTATCTGGTTATGGAACAAGGGCCTTACGCGCAGCAGCAGTACCAGTTGGATAAACAGACAACAGTTATTGGCCGGGGACCTAACAATGACATTGTGATTGCTGATGCTGAGGTTTCGCGCCAACATGCGCGTATTTTGTGGCATGGTGGATATGATTACGAAATACAGGATTTGGGCAGCACAAACGGCACATTTATAGATGGCCGTCGCATCAGCGGTGCTGTTCCCCTGAAAAATGGTGCGCTGATCAAACTTGGTGATTCGGTCACCCTCTCTTTTCATACATCGGAACCAGTTGTCGCTGATGAAGATGACACACCAACCGGGGAGATTGTCGTGCCCCCGGTAGTGCCCTCTTGGGTGACCGCACCGAAGCCGGCAGTCAGCCAGCCTTCTGCCTACATGCCCCCGCCCGCATCCCTCCCTGCCTACGTGCCGCCCGGCACAGGCGCATATGTGCCTCCAGGGGCTTTGCCAGAGGTTCAGGCCGCAGCCCCACCGCGCCGTCAGGTTCATCCGCTGCTGCTTGGCTGCGGTGCGCTGCTGCTGACGGCGTTTTTGTGTACGGCCGTCTTGTTCTTCCTGGATGCGTATGACAACGGCCGTTTGCTCTACTGTGGCGCGTTACGGCCGTTTTGGCAGCTATTGCTTGGTCCTTTTGGCTTTGCCCCGCTTTGTGGTTGACAGAGTCGGCACACCATGTTTGCATGAAAGGGCACACTGATTTGATAACCCTATGCCAAACCCCAAACTACGCCCGCTCAATTTCGAACCGGTTATTCATCAAAACCAGCCCATGTGGCTGGTGACAGACCCGCTGCGCCTGGCAGAGCAGCAAATTTTGCTACCCTCTGTTTTTGGCCCGCTGCTGGCATTATGCGACGGCACCCACAGCGTCAGCGACATTCACGCCGGGTTTTGCCAACAAATTGGCGAGCCTGTGCCCCTGGCGCTGATTGAAGGCGTGTTGACGCAGCTTGATCAACTCTATTTTCTGGACAATGCGCGCGCCCAAGAGGCTGCCGCAGCGCAACTGGCCCGGTACCACGCCTTGCCGCACCGCCCGCCGGCGCTGGCAGGTCGCAGCTATCCGGCCAATGCGCAGGCGCTTAGCCGTTTGCTGCAAGGCTACAGCGATGGAGACAGCCTGCAAGGGTGGCAGCCCTGGCGTGGACGGGGCATTATCTCCCCACACATTGATTATCAGCGTGGTGGCGCCGTGTATGCCAAAGTGTGGCGACGCGCGGCAACGGCCGTACAGGAAGCCGATCTCGTTCTCATCCTGGGCACAGACCACAATGGCGGCGCTGCCAGCATTACCCTGACGCGCCAGCCTTATGCCACCCCATATGGCGTGCTGCCCACTGACCTGTCGCTGGTGTCGCAGTTGGCCGAAGCCATTGGCGCCGAGGCCGCCTTTACCGCGGAGTTACATCATCGCTTTGAACATTCGGTGGAACTTTCGGCCGTCTGGCTGCACCACATTTGTCAGCAAACCGGCACACCCCCTCCGCCGATGGTTCCCATCTTGTGCGGCTCGTTTCACCACTTTGTGGCCAACGGCACACACCCGACAGAAGATGAACGGCTAACGGCCGTTGTGCAAACCTTGCAGCAGGCGACCCAGGGGCGCAAAGTGCTGGCGGTCGCTTCCGTAGACCTGGCACACGTGGGCCCGGCCTTTGGCGACCGCTTTTACATGGACCAGGCACGCCGCGCGGCACTGCGGCAGAGTGACCAGGCGCTGATGCAGGCCATTTTGCAAGGGGACGCCGCCAGCTTTTATCAGCAGATAGCAGCGGTCGAAGATCGCAACCGCATTTGCGGCTTTTCTGCCATTTACCTGCTGCTGCGCATCCTGCAAAACGGCACCGGACAGCAGGTAGCTTATGCGCACTGTCCCGCCGATCAGGAAGACAATTCGCTCGTTTCGATTTGTGGCTTGCTGCTTGATTAGGAAAACGGCCGTTCCTTAGCCAACGGCCGTTTCCCATCACCCTACCTCATACCCCAGCACCGGCGCCAGCCAGGTTTCGGCCGTGGCCACGTCCCACCCCTTGCGCGCGGCATAATCCGCTACCTGGTCGCGGTCAATGCGCCCCAGGCCAAAGTAGCGCGCCTGCGGGTGGGCAAAGTAGTAGCCGCTGACGGAAGCAGCCGGGCGCATGGCAAACGATTCCGTCAGGCTCATGCCCACCAACTCCGTCGCGTTTAACAGGCAGAATAGCTCCCCCTTTTCCGTGTGGTCGGGGCAGGCCGGATAGCCAGGCGCGGGGCGAATGCCGCGATATTGTTCCGCAATCAGCGCTTCGTTGCTCAACGCCTCATCGGGGGCGTAGCCCCAAAATTCACGGCGCACCCGTTCGTGCATGCGCTCGGCAAACGCTTCTGCCAGCCGGTCGGCCAGCGCCTTGAGCAAGATGGCGTGATAGTCGTCGTGAGCGGCGGCAAATTCGGCCAGCTTGCGCTCAACACCAATGCCGGCGGTCACGGCAAACAGGCCAATGTAATCTTCCAGCCCGCTCTCTTGTGGGGCGATAAAATCGGCAAGGGCATAGTTGGGGCGGCCCGGCGGCCGTTCCATTTGCTGACGGAGGGTGTGAATCGTGGCGTATGGCGCGTGGTCAGGGGTAAGGAGCATGATGTCGTCGCCGATGCTGCGGGCGGGGAAAAAGCCGATTACGCCATTGGCCGTGAGCCATTTTTCTTGCACAATCTGCCTGAGCATGGCGCAGGCGTCCTCGTAAAGATGGGTAGCCGATTCGCCCACTGTTTTGTCTTGCAAGATTTGTGGGAATTTGCCTACAAGCTCCCAGGCGCGGAAGAAGGGTGTCCAATCAATGTAATCTACCAGTTCTGCCAGGTCATACTCCGTGAATACCTTGAGGCCGGTAAAACTGGGTTTAGGTGGTTGATAGGTTGTCCAGTCAGGCTTGAATTTGTTACGGCGGGCATCTTCGAGCGGCACAAAGCGGGTGCGGTCTTGACGGCCGGCATGTTGCTGGCGCAGCTCGTCATATTCTGCCTTCACGCTATTGACATAATCGTTGCTGTCGCTAAGGATGTGGGTGGCGACACCCACGGCGCGAGAGGCATCCACGACGTGGACGACGGGGCCGTCGTATTCGGGGGCGATTTTGAGGGCGGTGTGTAGTTTGGAGGTGGTGGCGCCGCCGATGAGCAGGGGTTGGGTGAAGCCTTGGCGCTTCATTTCGCGGGCGACGTGGCGCATTTCTTCGAGTGATGGCGTAATGAGGCCGCTGAGGCCGATGATGTCGGCGTTTTGCGCGCGGGCGGTGTCGAGGATTTTTTGCGCGGGAACCATCACGCCTAAGTCTATCACTTCGTAGCCGTTGCATTGCAGCACCACGCCGACGATGTTTTTGCCAATGTCGTGTACGTCTCCTTTGACGGTGGCCAGGACAATACGGCCGTTGCTCTGGTCGCTCAGCCCCAATTCCTCTTTTTCCGCCTCTATGAACGGCACCAGGTAAGCGACGGCCTGTTTCATCACGCGGGCGCTCTTCACCACTTGCGGCAAAAACATTTTGCCGGCGCCAAACAGGTCGCCGACGATGTTCATCCCTGCCATCAGTGGCCCTTCGATGACGTGCAACGGCCGTTCTGCCTGCTGCCGCGCCTCCTCCGTATCTTCAATAATGAAGTCGCTGATCCCCTTCACCAGTGCGTAAGCCAGGCGCTCATTGACCGGCTTCTCGCGCCAGCTTAAATCGGCCTGCTGCACTTTGCCGCCCGCCTGCCCCTTTAGGGCCTCGGCCAGCGCCACCAGATTTTCCGTGGCTTGCGGGTGGCGGTTAAAGAGGACATCTTCAACGGCCGTTAGCAGCTTTGGCGGAATTTCCTCATACACTGCCAGCTGCCCGGCGTTGACAATTGCCATATCCAGCCCCGCCTGAATTGCGTGATAGAGAAACGCCGCGTGCATCGCTTCGCGCACCACGTCGTTGCCGCGAAACGAAAAAGAGAGATTACTCAGGCCACCGCTCACCTTGGCGTGGGGCAAATTCGCCTTAATCCAGCGCGTCGCCTCGATATACGCCCTGGCGTACTCATTATGCTCCTCAATGCCGGTAGCGACAGCAAAAATGTTGGGGTCCAGGATGATGTCTTCTGGCGGAAAGCCCACCTCTGTGGTGAGGATGCGGTAGGCGCGTTCGGCAATTTCGATTTTGCGCTCGTAGCTATCTGCCTGTCCCTGTTCATCGAACGCCATCACCACCACTGCCGCGCCATAGCGCCGCGTCAGCTCTGCATGGCGCTTGAACTCTTCTACCCCCTCCTTCATGCTGATGGAGTTGACGATAGGCTTGCCCTGCACGCACTTCAATCCGGCCTCAATGACCGACCATTTGCTAGAATCAATCATCAGCGGCACACGAGCAATATCTGGCTCGGCGGCAATCAGGTTCAGAAAGCGCACCATTGCCGCTTCCGAATCCAGCATGCCTTCGTCCATGTTGATGTCAATGATTTGTGCCCCGTTTTCCACCTGCTGCCGCGCCACGCTGAGCGCCTCATCATACTTTTCTTCCTTGATCAGGCGTGCAAATTTGCGCGAGCCGGTGACGTTGGTGCGCTCGCCGATGTTGATGAAGTTCATTTCTGGCGTGACGGTGAATGGCTCCAGCCCGCTCAGGCGCATCAGCGGTGGGATGTTGGGAATCTGGCGCGGGGGCAGACCTTTGACTGCCTCGGCAAAAGCGCGGATGTAGGCGGGCGTGGTGCCGCAGCAGCCGCCAACCACGTTGAGGAAGCCTTCTTCCGCCAGTTCGCGCAAAACGGGAACCATGTCCTCAATCGCTTCACTAAAGCCGCCAAAGCCATCGGGCAGGCCGGCGTTGGGGTAGAAGCTGATGTAGCTGTCGGCCATGTTGGCGATGGTGGTGATATACGGCCGTAACGTCTTGGGGCCAAAGCTACAATTCATGCCCACAATCAGCGGGTTGGCGTGGCGAATGGAGTAATAAAACGCCTCCATTGTCTGCCCGGAGAGGGTGCGGCCGCTCAGGTCGGTAATGGTGCCAGAGATCATGATCGGCCGTGTTTCGCCAATCTCGGCAAACAGCGTCTGGATGCCAAAAATGGCGGCTTTGGCGTTGAGGGTGTCGAAAATGGTCTCAATCAGCAGAATATCCGCCCCGCCATCAATCAGGCCACGCGCTGCCTCTTTATATGCTGCCGCCACCTCATCAAAGTGAATGGCGCGGTAGCCGGGGTCGTTCACATCTGGCGAAAGGGAGAGGGTTTTGTTCATTGGGCCGAGTGAGCCGGCAACGAATTTTGGAGTTGGAATTGCAGACTTTTGCGCAAATTCGTCACACGCCTGGCGGGCGATCTGCGCCGCAGCGCAGTTCATTTCGTAGGCCAGGTGGGCAAGCTGGTATTCGGCCTGGGAAACGGCCGTACCGTTGAACGTGTTCGTTTCTACGATGTCGGCCCCCGCTTCCAGGTAAGCCAGGTGAATGGCCTTAATGATGTCTGGGCGCGTCAGGTTCAGCACTTCGTTGTTGCCCTTCAGATCAACAGGGTGACCGGCAAACCGTTCGCCGCGATAGCCCGCTTCGTCCAGGCCATAGGTTTGAATGAGAGAGCCCATGGCGCCGTCAATGACGAGGATGCGGCTGGCAAGTTGTTGCTTGAGGAGTTTGATGCGGTTGGCTGTCATTGTCATTTTGTTTCTGCTGCGCAGCTGTGCTTGTGCCGTTTGTTGCTGCTAACGGCAAAGAGTGCAAAGAACACAAAGAGGGGGAACTTTGTGCTCTTTGTGTTCTTTGCGGTTCTATCCCAGGGAGGCTTGAGGGTTACTCTCAGCCTTCCTCTAGCGGCGAATTATTTATCGTCCAGGGCGGCGATGCCGGGGAGTTCTTTGCCTTCCAGCAGCTCTAGGCTGGCGCCGCCGCCGGTGCTGACGTGCGTCATTTTCTCTGTGAGGCCGGCGTTCTTGATGGCGGCCGCCGAGTCGCCGCCGCCAATGACGACCTGCGCGCCGTTGTCAACGGCCGTTGCCAGCATCTGTGCCAGTTCATTGGTGCCTTTGGCAAAGGCGGGGAACTCAAACACGCCCATAGGCCCGTTCCACACCACCAGTTTGGCCCCGACCAGCTTCTCCTGGAAGAGCGCCAGCGTTTTAGGCCCAATGTCCAGCGCCATCTGGTCGACGGGCACGGTGTTAACGTCTACCACCGTGGCCGGCGCGTCTGCCTTGAACTCCGGCGCAACCACCAGGTCTACGGGCAACACCAGGCGGTCGGCCGCTTTTTCCAGCAGGCGGGTGGCTTCGGGCAGGGCGTCTGCCTCGACCAGGGAAGTGCCCAGCTCGTACCCTTGCGCCTTGAGGAAGGTATTGGCCATGCCGCCGCCGATGAGGATGAAGTCGGCCGTTTTCAGCAGGTTTTCGATCAGTAGAATCTTGTCAGAAATTTTGGCCCCGCCCATGATGGCGATGTAGGGATGGGGCGGGTTGTTTACAGCCGTTCCCAGCGCCTCTAGCTCCTTGCCCATGAGAAAACCGGCCACTGCCGGGCCGTTCAGCGCGCGTGCTACCCCTTCCGTGCTGGCGTGGGCGCGGTGCGCCGAGCCAAAGGCGTCGTTCACATACACATCGGCCAGCGCCGCCAGCCTGGCCGAAAGTTCTGGGTCATTTTTGGTTTCGCCCGGTTCAAAGCGCGTGTTTTCCAGCAAAATCACGTCACCGGGCTGCATGACGGCAACGGCTGCGGTTACACTTTCACCCACCAGTTCGTCCAGCTTTTTCACCGGCCGGCCCAGTAACTCGGCCAGCCGTCTGGCTACCGGGTCCATGGCGTACTGTTTGTCGGCGGCCGTTTTGGGGCGGCCCAGGTGCGAGCAAAGAATAAGTGCCGCGCCATGATCCAGCAAATAGTTCAGCGTCGGCAGCGAGGCGCGAATGCGGTTGTCATCCGTCACGGTGATGTTGGGGTCATTGGGGTCTTTGCTGCTGAGGGGCACGTTAAAGTCTACACGCACCAGCACTTTTTTGCCCTTCACGTCAATGTCTGTCACTGTCTTTTTGTTCATGTGTATAATACTCCTTGTCACGATGGGTTTGAGAGGTTGGCGGTCGGCAATTGCCACTCTGAAGCGCCAATCTCTTATCCCTAATTTTCTAAATGTCTATTGGCGCGCCCAATGTGGGCGATCTGATCCGCAGGAATTATACCTGGAAAGTGCGTGGCCGCTTAATGGAATGTTTTCCCGGCTTGTGGTGGCGGGATCGCCGGGGGATGAACTCCCCCGGCTACGAAGCGGCGCCCGGTGAACGGGCTGATGCGCGCGCCGGGGCACAAGCCCCGTTGACGGGGCGCTGCTCAATAGCCCGGCGATTCATCGCCGGGTAGAAATCGCCGTCGGCGGTCGGCGGTCAGCCGTCAAAACACCTCTGTGAACCTTGCCCTTAACGGCCGTTGGCGCGCAGCAGAAAGTAGCGCGTGGCAGAGGTAACGCCGTACTCTGGCGTAAAGCGCAAAATGGGGGATTCATCTTCTGTCGCCACCGGCAGCGGTATCCAGCCCACCACTTCGCCGCCGGGGAACAAAGCAGCATCCAGTTCTGGCTTGGGCGGGATGCCTGAGGCGCGCTGCCATTCCTCGGTGAACCAGTTGCGCACCTCAAAGTCGAGGTAGCGGCTGATGTAGTGTGGCCCTTCCTCAGTGCCAATGTAGCGCACGCGCACCTGCGCCAGCACAAACTCAAACCCTTCCTCTGGGGGTCTGTTAAAGCGATTGGCCGCTACCAGGCGCTGCCACGCTTCTGTACCGCGCACCACTTGCAGGACCTGCACTTCCCAATTGGCGGAGGTGGTGATTTGCCCCACGCTGGCTGGTTGGCGTTGGTCGGCGCCAATTTCTGTGCGCGTGATGCCGGCCAATCCAGGGATGAAAATTTGTAGTGGCACTTCATCGGTCAATGCCAGATAGTGTATGGGTTGCGTGTAATCCTCCATGTCTTGAATCAGCAGCAGCAGATTTTGTTCGCCTTGTTGAATGGTGTACGCATTCCAGCCTTCGCTGGAAGTTTGTCCGGGGAGCGACGTTTTGAGAATGGGGGCCGGAGGCAACTGGTTGTTGTGGAAGCTGTAATGCACCACGTTGGCCGCGCCTGTGACGTGCAGCGCCAGGTATCTTTCTTCGTCGCTGGCCTGCCGGTGCACCACGCGCAGTTTGAGCAGAAGATACTCGTATCCTTCTGGGGGTGGCGTGTTGAACCGATTGGCGTCTTGCAGCATGGCCCATGCCTGCGCGCCGCGAATGGGTGGCTCTAGCAGGGTAACTTCCCAGGCGGGTAGGATAACGGTACTGTCGGGAGGGTGTGGCTGGCTGCGGCTAAGGCCGATGATGGGGGTGGGTGTGGGGTCAACGGCCGTTGCTGTGCCAGGCTCTGCTTGTGCTGCCTCTGGACGAATTGTGCCGATGATTTGCGGAACGGCCGTTGTCGCCCAGGCCAGCAGCGCGCCGCAGGTAAACAGCCCCAGCAGCAGCAGCAGCCCCATTGCCACCACATAGGCACGCTTTCCTGAACCCGGCCAACGGCCGTTGGCATCTTCATATCCTTTCATAACCGTATCTATTCACGCAAGACAGAATCATGGAGAAATCACTTTCCACTCACCGCGCCGGCACACAGATCACATCCGCCACCCACACCGTAAAATTGGCATCCAGATTATTGATGGCCTGCAGCTCTTGCGCCGTTGTGCCAAAGCGCCGCGCAATGCTGTAGGCCGTGTCTCCTTCCCCCACCGCATATGGCCGATACCCCGGGCAGTACGCCTCATTGCCTACAGGCAGATTGATGACTTGCCCAGGCTGAAACGAAGCTGCAGAGATGTTGTGCAAGGCCATCAGGGCAATAGACGTGTAAAAGCGTTGTGTCATCAGATACAGGTTATCGCCCGGCTGTACTGTATAAGCGACAAAACGCACCTTCTCCGGTGAGCGGGTAGGGGTGGGTGGAGGGCCAACGGCCGTTGCCGTAGGGGGCGGTTGCTCATCCATGACCACCGGTGTCTCTTCCGGAACAGCCTCCACCGGCATCTCTGGTTGAGGTTCCTGCATGACTATTGCTGCTTCCCCACCCATTATACCCTGATCGGCCGGGGAGAGCGGGCCCAGCAGTCGCACCGTATTATTGGGATCAAACGTCAACAGCACCTCTGCATCATTGACCCACTGCGTGACCATCCCTAGGGGCGCTTTGGGGCGGACGAGTAGATAAGCCACTGCCGCATAGCCGCCAAACGCCAACACAAGGGCCATAAAGACCACAAACAGCACAATGGAAGATTGTATTTTCGGCATAGCACACCACCTTGATGGGCATTGATGCCCAATCAGGCCACAAGCTCACATGTCGTCATCTGGCGCGTTGCAAGCTACAAGCGGTAGGTCTCTATAGATAAGGCCGCCAATGACGTCAGCCTGCCACTGCATCCACAAGCGAAACACCAGTTTGTGCCCCGGCACAGCCTACGTGACCCGCGCGTCTTGCTCATGAACTTTCTCTTAAACGCAGTCGGGTTACATAGCGGCATCCTACCAGTTTATGTTACACTTGCTAACAGGATATTGGCAAGTAAGCCAACTTCCACGACTTCATCCTTCATCTCTATACAAGAGAGTTTATGAACATCAGTCCGCCATCCCGAATGAAACCGTAACGCAGGTTGCCAAACCTGCGCGCACCGGGTTAAGTTTGTCGTAACCGCTTCAGTGGGTAACCGGCTAAAGCCGTTACTACGAACCCGAAAAAGTTAAATGTAGCGCGGGGTCCCAAACCTGCACGTACCAACCAGGTTTGGCAACCTGGGCTACACTTACAAACGGCGGTCGGCGGTCATTTTCAAGGGAGTTGCTTATGATTTACGGCCGTGAAGCACGCGAAACTCTCGAGGCAAAAACCCTGGCGCCCTACGCGCTGAAGAGTGCCCAATCACGTGGGCGTGTCTACGCCGAGCCAGAATCCGCCACGCGCACCGCTTTTGAGCGTGACCGCGACCGCATTATTCACACCACTGCTTTTCGCCGCCTGGAGTACAAAACCCAGGTGTTTGTTTTTTATGAGGGAGACCATTACCGCACGCGACTGACACACACGCTGGAGGTAGCCCAACTCGGCCGTTCGCTGGCGCGCGGGTTGGGCGCAAACGAATACCTGACCGAGGCCATCTGCCTGGCGCACGACCTGGGACATGCTCCCTTTGGTCATGCAGGTGAACATTGCCTGAACCAGATGATGGCAGCGTATGGTGGCTTTAACCATAACACGCAAAGCTACCGCGTGGTTACAGAACTGGAAGAGCAGTCGCCCCATTTTCGCGGTTTGAATCTGACCTACGAAACGCGCGAAGGCATCATCAAGCATGAAACCGCATACGATAAGAGTGATGTCCGGGAGTACGAGCCGGAAAAGCGCGCCTCGCTGGAAGCACAAATTGCCAATCTGGCGGATGAAATTGCCTATAATGCCCACGACCTGGAAGATGGCCTGCGTGCCGAATTGTTTACGCCCCAAGATTTGCAAGAGCTGGCCCTCTGGCAAGAACTAATGGCCTGGGCAGGCTGGCAGCCGGGTCAGGTGCTGGATCAGCTAACGCGCCGCCAGATTATTCGCGAGCTGATTGGCCAGTCGGTGAATAGCGTGTTGCAGCAAACGGCCGTGCAGCTTAGCCGGCACGCTTTGCAAACCCCCGAAGCGGTGCAGCGCCACAGCGCCAACATCGTGGGGTACGACGCCGAATTTGGCGCCAAGATCAGCGCCCTGAAGCAGTTCCTCTATCAGCGCATGTACCGCCATTATCGCCTGGTGCGCATGCAGGCCAAAGCGGAGCGGTTTATCAGCGAAATTTTCCAGGCATACATGAAAGAGCCAGCGATGTTGCCTGTGGCCGCCCGGCGCCGCCTGGATGCTGCCCCCTTGCCGCGCGTCATTGCCGACTATATTGCCGGCATGACGGACCGCTACGCCCTGGATGAGTGGCAAAAGCTATTCAACCCCTACCGGCGTGCTTGAGTAAACAGTAAACAAAAAGACCCTGGTTTTCACGCCAGGGCCTTTTTATCCAGGTGTTGGCGGCACTCGGTTAGTAATTCAGCATGTCACCAGCCGCTGCACCGGCAGCGACTGCAGCCCCTTCCTTTTGCCAGGCAGAAAGCTCAATCGTTATTGTTTCAAAGTAGCTCTTGGGTGGCAACGTGCCCGTGCCATACTGCATGTCGGTAATTTCGGCGTTGATAATCAGCGAGGCGGTCTCCAATACAACTGTTTCCCCTTCGCGCGCCAACACCTGCTCCCCTTTGGTTTGCAGCTTGGCGCGCAGGGCATCATCGAAGAAGGCGTGGTCGCTCATGATCACTTTGGTGATGGTGCGAATATCGTTTTTGTCGAACAACCACACCTCAAAAGCGGTCACGTTTTTGGGCATGTCTGAACCAATGGATTCAGAAATCCCCACACCGCACTCGCCCAAGAAATCCCCATAAGCGTTCTCAATGCTAAAAGAATCATCGTAGGCATCCTGGCCGCGCATGTAGGTGGTACGGAAGCGAGCAATGGGAACGGCCGTTGTCCCTTCCGCTGGTGTGGTGCTGACCACAGGCGTCGAGACTGGCATCTCCCCATAGGTGCGCCCAACTGGGGCCTGTCCTGTGGCGGCATTGCGACGGCGTAGAGCAAAGACAATTGCGCCCAGCAGAATCAGGAAAATCAGGCCGAATAGCAGCACCTGGCCAAAACCACCCCCCTCTTCGGTAGGGGCTGCTGCTCCGGGCGCGGGTTGGGCAACGGCCGTACATCCCTGTCCATTGCGCACAAACGCCAATGCTTCTAGCCGGCTGCGTGTATCTGGGTTTGCTGACTGTGCCGCAAACTGGCAAATAGCCTGATCCACATTTGGCCAACCGGCCAGCGCTTCTTGCACCTTTTGCGGATTGCGTTCACTGGCATACACGTCAGCCACCAGGGTCAGATAGCGCAATTGATCTTCTTCGGCGATGTCCTTGATTCTGATACCGGTCCATTCTACCGGGTCAACATACCATCCCCATATCAGGCCTAGTGCGAATCCAATAACGACCCCGATCACGGCAATCACTGATTTACGTTGCAGCACTTCCATGTTGTTACCTACCTTTTGTTTCCCGCATTGCCACTGGCTACGGCCGTTTTCTGACGGCACTCCCCCTGCTAAAAATGTCAGATTGTGCCCATGACCAGCACCAATTGTGCTAACAGCCCCACACTAGATTTTATCTTACCATAACTCAAGATCACATACAAGCATTATGTTGAATGGCGCTCCACCCATTGCGCCTTTTCCCTCTGGCTGTGATATACTTGGCTACGCAGGTACTGATGATAACCTGTACAATACACCACCCTACCTTACGAGGTTTTATGTGGTTTTCAAGCGGCGTGAAACGTGAAACGCAACTGGTAGGCGTCACGTTTCACGCTTCACGTTTCATGCCACATCCCCATAAAATCTCAGACAACCAATTTTCCCAGGGAGACTTCATGAATGGGATGCACCACCACAAATGAAAATGTAGCGCAGGTTATCAAACCTGCACCTGCCAACCAGTTTGGCAACCTGGGTTACAGTTGTAGGCGGCCGTCGGCGGTTGGCGGTCATTTTCACAGGAGAGTTAATCATGAAACATTTTCTCAGTATAGCGGCCCTGACGCCAAACGAACTACTCCATTTGCTAGACCTGGGCATGCGCCTGAAAGCCGAGTGGCGCAATGGCGGCAACAAGCCCCTGCTCAAGGGCAAAAGCCTGGCCCTTCTCTTCCAAAAACCATCTCTGCGCACGCGCGTCTCCTTTGAGATGGGCATGGTACACCTTGGCGGATATGCCTTTTACCTCTCCCCGAACGAGGTAAAAATGGGCGGACGCGAAAGCGTGGCCGACGTGGCGCGCGTGCTTTCTGGCTATGTAGATGGCATTATGGCGCGCGTGTTTGCCCACGAACACATTTTGCAACTGGCCGAGTATGGTTCTGTGCCGGTTATCAACGGCCTTTCCGATCACAGCCACCCGGCGCAGGCGCTGTCTGACCTGTTCACAATTTTAGAGGTAAAAGGCAAGCTAGAAGGATTAAAGCTGGCGTACGTGGGTGATGGCAACAATGTGGCGCGTTCCCTGCTGTTTGGCGCCATGAAGGTGGGCATGCACATGGCCATTGCTTCTCCACCAGGCTACCAGTTGACGGATGACGACTTCCGGCTGGCGGGCGAATTCAGCACGCATGGCGCGGTCGTCGAGCGGTTGGAAGACCCACACCAGGCGGTGCAAGAAGCGGACATCATCTACACAGACGTATGGACAAGCATGGGACAAGAAGCAGAAACGGCCGAACGGCTGCGCATCTTTCCCCCGTATCAAGTCAACCAACAGTTGGTCAACCTGGCCAAACCAGACTGCATTGTCATGCACTGCTTGCCGGCGCATCGCGGTGAGGAAATTACCGATGAGGTAGCTGATGGTCCCAACTCTGTGCTCTTCCCCCAGGCGCATAATCGCTTGCATGCGCAGAAAGCCATTCTGGTTGAACTACTCGGCTAGACGCGGCAGTATAAACGTTCAGCCCGACAACGGCTGATGGCGTGTTCACGCTTTCTGGAAATGGGGCTTTGTGACTGCCGACGACCGACCGCCGACCGCAGACAAAGCGCAATCGGCGGGCAGCGGTCGGTGGGCGGCGGTCAAATTGGTCTGACAAGAAGCCTGTCAGGTGGGAACAGTTACGTGGAGGTTTCTGGTGGCAAACAATCGCACGCTCTTTGAACAGGCACTCAGCCGGGGTCACTCCTACTTCTGGGATCAGCGCTGGGAGGAGGCCGCGCGCGAGTTTAGCCTGGCTTCTCAGGAAATGCCAAAAGAGCCAGCCCCTTATGCCGGGCTAGGAGACGCCTTCCTGGAGTTGGGTAAGCTGCAAGAAGCGTTGGAGAGTTACAAGCTGGCAGCGCGTTACTCAGGGGGCAACATCATTTACCTGCGCAAAGTGGCAGACATGCAAGAGCGGCTAGGGCTGCTAGATGAGGCAGGTAAAACGTATATGGCCATCGGCGAGATGGAGCTGGGGCGACAAAACCTGAACGAGGCGATGGATAACTGGCATCGCGCCGTGCGCCTGGAACCTAACTTGCTGCGTGCGCACCAACGGCTAGCCTCGGTGTACAAGCGCCAGGGGGCCACGCGCAACGCTATCCGCGAATATCTGGCGATTGCGCACATTTTGCAGCTGGAGGGAGAACGAGAAAAGGCGCTGCAAGCAGCGCAACTGGCGCTGCAATTAGACCCGCGCAACGCGGAGGTGCTGACGGCAATTGAGTTGATTAAACAGGGCGAGGAGTTATTCAAGGGGGAAGGGGTGCCCCAGTCTGGCGCTGTATTGGGCATGGGCGAAGCGGTACGCCGCGCCACGCTGGCCCTGGGGGAGCGGGAATGGCCAGAAAAACAGGAAGTGGAAACGGCCGTGCCTGTGCAAAAAGCGCGCGACACCGCCATGAAACAACTGGCCGAGCGCCTCTTTGCCGAGGACAGCGGCGTGGGCGATGCTCTGCTGGCCAAAGCGCTTGACTACCAGCGACGTAACCTGATCAATGAAGCCATCAGCGCCTATGAAAAAGCCATTGCTTCTGGTATCAACTCTCCCGCCGCCCACTTTAACCTAGGGCTGCTCTATCAAGACAAACTGCGCTTCGAGGACGCTATTCGCGAGTTTGAAATTGCCGTTCAAGACCCAGAGTATCGTCTGGCCAGCCACTTTTCCCTGGGCGAGTCACATCGTGCGCGCGGTCGGATTGAGCAAGCCATCCAGCACTTCATCTCCGTGCTGCAAATTGTGGATATGGCAACCGTGCAGCACGGGCAGGCCGACCGCCTGATCCAGCTTTACGAAAATCTATACGACAGCCTGATCACCCAGGGAGAGCGCGATCAGGCTACTGCGTTTGCCAACTCTCTGGTGGAATTCTTAAGCCAGAAAGGATGGGAAGACAAAGTTAAAGAAGCGCGCGCCCGCCTGGATGCCATCTCTAACACCGGCATCATGATTCTCGGTGACGTCATGACCGCTGGTTCGGCCCAGGTCTTGGAATCGCTCTATTTGAGCCAGGAGCATACGCGCCGGGGGATGTACAACACGGCTATCGAGGAGACATACCGCGCCATTCAGTTGGCGCCAGAGTACATGCCGGCACATATCCAGCTTGGCGACATTTTGGCCCAACAGGGACGCATAGATGCCGCAGCGGTAAAGTTCGCTACCATTGCCAACACCTACATGGCGCGGGGCGACATCAATGGCGCCATTGCCTCTTATGAAAAAGTTGTAGACCTGAATCCGCTTGACCTTTCCATTCGCGGACGCCTGATTAACTTGCTGCGGCAGCAAGGCAACATAGAAGCAGCGCTGGGGCATTACCTGGCGATGGGCGATGCGTATTATCAACTGGCACAGGTGGAACGTGCCCGATCTACGTACCAGGAAGCGTTGCAGTTAACGACGCAAAGTGGGTTAGGCCAGAGCTGGCGCGTGCGCTTTTTGCGCCTGATTGCCGATATTGACATGCAGCACTTTAACTGGAAGCAGGCACTGGTTGCTTTTAAGGAGCTGCGCGAGCTGGAACCCGCCGATGAGCGCACGGCCATTACCCTGGTGGATTTGTACTATAAAGTGGGCCAGCCCAACAATGCCGTGCGTGCATTGGATAGCTACCTGGTACAGTTGGTGCGCAGCGGGCGTGGGGCAAAAGTGGTTGGCATTTTGGAAGATATAGTTCAGCAGCGGCCGGGTGACGAGCAGTTGGTGGATCGGTTGGTGCGCCTGTATGTGCAGCAGGGGCGCAAGGCTGATGCTGTGAATTTGCTCGACAAGTTGGGGGAGACGCTGCTGGAGGCGGGCGAACTTCAGGAAGCGGTAGCCGCGATTGAGAAGATTGTGGCGCTGAATCCGCCGAATGTCTCTAGCTATCGCCAGCTTTTGGCGCAGCTAAAGGGGCAGGTTGGCAAAGGACGTCAAGGTTGATGGGACGCGGCCGGCTTTGGGTGGAAAAGCTGTGGTAGAGACCTTTTTGGAATCGGTTGCCCGGCTAGACATGGGGCTTACAGATGTATTGGATATTGGCCTGGTAACGGCCGTTATCTATATCCTGCTGCTGCTAATTCGCGGCACGCGCGCGGTGCAGGTGCTGCGTGGCCTGATTTTTCTGGCGCTGGTCGTTTTCTTTCTGGCCAATACCTTTAACCTGCCTGCCTTTAGCTGGCTGGTGAGTAACAGTATCCCGGCGCTGCTGGTGGCTGTACCCGTCATCTTTCAGCCAGAGCTGCGCCGTGCGCTGGAGCAGCTTGGCCACACCACAGCGCGCATTAATCTCTTTCGTCGCCAGCAGCAAAATCCGGTGATTACGGCCGTCAAGGAAGCCAGCCTGCGCCTCTCCCAGCGTCGCCATGGGGCGCTGATCATTTTTGAGCAAGAAACGGGGCTGCAGGAGTATGTGGACACGGGTGTAATTTTGGATGCGGCCGTTTCCGTAGAGCTGCTGCTCACCATTTTTAACAAACATACAGAGCTGCATGATGGTGGGGTGATTATTCGCGGCGAGCGCATTGCCGCGGCGGCCTGTGTCATGCCCCTTTCTACCAGCAGCCTGTCCGACAGCCAGATGGGTCTGCGTCATCGCGCCGGCCTGGGCATTAGTGAGGTGAGTGACGCCGTGGTGCTCATTATTTCCGAGGAAACGGGACAGGCTTCAATTGCACACAACGGCCGTATCATTCGTCGCCAGGACATCAATCGAATTGACGCGATTCTGCATGCCTTCATGCAAAATCGCAGTGGTCGCCGCGGAGATACTCCATAATGCGTTTCCTCAGCCGCATCCTGGGCAACCTGTTCACCTTCCTGCTTGCGTTAACCCTGGCCGTCATCATCTGGTACAACGCGGTGCAGGCAGAAGATCCCTTGCGCACCCAATTCCTGCAAATTCCCATTGAGGTGATTGGTCGGCCAGACAACACCATTTTGCTCAGCCCAAATGCCCCCCAGTCTGTGCAAATTGTTTTCCAGGGGCCGCTTTCCCTGGTTGCCAATCTGCGCGACCAAAATTTCTCTGCTACGCTTGACCTCAGCCAGGTACCCTTTGGCGAAGAGACGCTGGTTCCTGTGCGCGTACAGGCCGACAACCCCAGGGTAAACCTGCTTTCCCAGTCACCAGAGCAGCTGTTGGTGCTGTTGGAGCAGACCGTCTCGCGCGCCATTCCCGTAGAACTTGATCTGCGCGGCAGCGTGGCGATTGGCTACACCCAGGGAGAACCACTGATTGATCCCCCTACAATTATCGTTTCGGGCATTGCCACCCAGGTAGAGGCGTTGGAAACAGCGCGCGTCACCGTCTTTTTGAGTAACGACCGCGAAACAGTGCGCCGTATGCCGCAGCCCATCTTCTATAACCGCCAGGGGCGTGTGGCCAGCGTCAGCGGGCTGGAGCTAAGTACGGAACTGG
This sequence comes from uncultured Anaerolineae bacterium, assembly GCA_937943625.1. GTDB lineage: Bacteria > Chloroflexota > Anaerolineae > Promineifilales > Promineifilaceae > JACSRF01. The sequence goes on from CALEAD010000012.1 coordinate 23,796, forward strand.
TGGAGGTGACTATTCCCATTCGCGAATCAGAGGGGTACGCGGAAAAGATTATCAACGTCAACCTGGTTGGCGAGCCAGCTCCAGGTTATCGCGTCGTAGGTGTAGAGGTAGAACCCCCTACCATTCTGTTGCAGGGTCGCCCTACGTTGCTTAGCAATCTGCCCTGGGTAAGCACAGAACCGATTGACGTGACGGGGCTGACGGAATCGTTTCGGCCGCAGGTGGCGCTGAGTCTGCCACAGGGAGTTACGCTGGCGGAAATAGATGAGATTTTTGTGCAGATTACGATTGAACCGTTCCGCACGACGAGTATCTTCAACCGCGTGCCGCAGCTTCAGGGGTTGGGCAGGGGGTTGTTGGCAGAGCTGAACGTGGAGACAGTGCGCGTGGTGCTTTTTGGCCCGCTGCCTGTGCTGAATGCGCTGATAGAGGAAGAGGTGTCGGTGACGCTGGATTTGTTTGGCCTGGGGCCAGGCACCTATAACCTGGAGCCGGACGTGAATTTCCCGGAACAGCGCGGCATTGAGCTGCGTTCGGTTCAGCCCGCGATGGTTACTGTACGCATTACGCGCGATGTAACTGCCACTACTGCGGCGCCCGATACGGCCGTTATCCCCATTACCTTCACCACGGCCGGCACGCCTGCCCCGGCTGTGCAGATGCTGATAGGTGTGCATGAGCAAACGGCCGTTTTTCTCGCCCCACGCCGCCTCGCAGAGTACCATTAGCATCATGAGAGAAAAACCGCTTGTGGCCCTGGTTGGCCGCCCTAATGTTGGTAAATCCACCCTTTTCAACCGCCTGGTTGGGCGTCGGTTAGCCGTTGTTTCCGAAGTTGCCGGAACCACGCGCGACCGGCTTTACGCCGAAGCCGAATGGATTGGGTACACCTTTACCGTTGTAGACACCGGCGGCATTGAAGTAGAAGAGGGGCGCAACACCGCGCCGCTTTCCGAAGATTCCGAGCGCTTTTTGCCCCTCATTCGCCAACAGGCGCGCATCGCCATCCAGGATGCCGACGTCATTGTTCAGGTAGTAGATGGGCAGGTTGGTATTACTGCCGCCGACCGCGAAGTCGCCGACATTTTGCGGCAATCGCGCAAACCCACCATCATTGCCGCCAACAAGCTAGAATCTACCCGCCTGTGGGACACCGTCTACGAGTTTTATGAGTTGGCGCTGGGCGAAGTCTTCCCCGTTTCGGCGCTACACGGTTCCGGCGTTGGCGATTTGCTGGACGCCATTGTGGCGGCACTGCCGCACCTGGCAGAGGCCGATGCGGAAGAGGAAGAAGAAAGCATCCGCGTGGCGTTGTTGGGCCGCCCCAACGTGGGCAAATCCACTTTGCTCAACCGCCTGCTGGGCGAAGAGCGCGCCATTGTCAGCCCTATTGCCGGCACCACCCGCGACGCCATAGACAGCAAGCTGAAATGGCATGGGCAGATGTTCACCCTGGTAGATACGGCCGGTATTCGGCGGCGCGGCAAAATAGACCCCGGCGTGGAGAAATACAGCGTGTTGCGCAGCATCAAGGCGCTTGATCGTGCCGACGTTGCCTTGCTGCTCATAGATGGCGTAGAAGGGGTAACGGCGCAAGATACGCACATCGCCGGCATGTTGGCTGAGGAGGATGCGGGCATCATTGTACTGGTGAATAAATGGGATGCGGTTGAGAAAGATACGCACACGCTGCACGAATACGAAGCAAAAATTCGCCAGGAGCTAAACTTTATGCCTTACGTGCCCGTCCTCTTCATTTCCGCAGAGACGGGGCAGCGAGTGCACAAAATTTTGCCAGAGGTGGTGGCAGTTAATGAGTTTCGTCACCTGCGCATTTCAACTGGTCAGCTTAATAAGCTGCTGCGCGACGCGATTACGCGCCACCCTCCGCCCAACCGCGGCGGCGTGCGCGTGAAGTTTTTCTACGCCACACAGGTGGCCGTTACCCCACCCACGTTTGTCTTTTTTGTGAATAAACCAGATTGGGTGCACTTTGGCTACCAGCGTTTTTTGGAGAATCGGCTGCGAGAGGAGTTTGAATTTCGTGGCACGCCTATCCGGCTGCTCTTCCGCGCGCGCAGTGAAGATCGCTTTGGCAGTGTGGATTAAAGGCTGTGTACCGTGAGTTATTTATGGCAGATCAGGTGTGGCTCACGCTTTCTGGAAACGGCGGCTTTTTGACCACCGACGACTGACCGCAGACCGCCAGACTGAAGGCAAATTGCAACCGAATGTTCGCGGGCGGCGGTCAAATTGATAAAGATCACTGGTTGTTTTTGCTGGCTGCCAGTGCAGCGCGTTTACCAATTTGTGTTACGTCGCCAGAGGTCAGCACAAATTTTGCCAGATTCCAGAAGATCATCTGAACCATGCCGGAAGCTATGATATCTGTTCCAGGCGGGATGCGAGCAGTTTGAGTTTGGCCCAGCGCTGGTTCAGGGCGTAGATCATGGCCAGGGCGGTGAGCAGGCGGGGTTCGCAGTGTGGGTCTTGCGCCAGAATTTCGAGCACTTGCATGGCTTTTTCGTCGGTGCGGCGCGTGCGCAGGTATTCGTTGGCCAGTTCGGCGAGGAAGTAGTCACGCTGCTGACGCAATTGGACGGTTTCGTTGGTGACAGGAGCGGGCGCAGCAACGGCCGTTGCCGATGACGTGGCCGCAATGGCTGCCCGTATCTGTACCAGGTTGCGATTCCAGGTATGGTGGATGGTTTCCGTTAGCTGGTCTGCGGTAAAGGGTTTGGTGAGATAGCCCCGCGCGCCCGCGGCAATGGCCTCCACCAGCGTTTGCGTGTCTCGCTCGGCCGACAGGACAATGCACACCAGCAACGGGTTTTCTTCCATCATGATGCGGATGGCCTGTATGCCGTTCATTTGCGGCATGTTTACGTCTATGAGGGCAATGTCGGGCTTGTGTTGCCGCGCCAGTTCGACTGCTTCACGGCCGTTTTTGGCAATGGCCACAATCTCAGCTTCTGGCAGCAGCGAAAGCATCAGGCGCGTGCTGCGCCGTGTTTCGGTCACATCGTCGGCAATGAGAAAGCGCAGGTGTGAAGGGGTATTCGGGTAAGCCATAAGAAGGTTTTCCTATACGCACTTCTTAACAGCCTGCCGAAAAAGAGTATCATAGAACTGGTTGTCACATTTTCGGGCAGCTTGCTGGCGAGCGGCGAATTGGGTTAGTATCATTCCTCATTATATACAATTCTTTGCTAAAAGGAGAACCCGCAACTTTTACCCCTACGCGCGTGTATGTGGAGCGCGAGCAGCCTTGCTCGCGCTCCGTTTGTGGCAGGTTATGCCAGCGGCTGCCAGACGCGCCCGGCATCGGTGGCCACAATGCGGCCGAACACGGTGCCGGAAAAGTGATTGACGGCTACCAGCGTGTCTGGCTGCATTAGCTCCGCATACAGCGCGTCGCGGGTGGCGCGCGCCTGTGCTGGGTCAATGCCAAAGGCGACGCTCCAGTCGGGTTCGCTGATTTGCATTGTGCCGTGCAGCACGTCGGCCAATAGAAACAGGCGCTGCCCGGCTGTCTCTAGCAGATGAATTCGGGCTGGCAGATCTAAATAAGGCGGGATCATACAGGTACCCCATCCTGTTCGATAGCAGCTACAAGCGAGGGGCGTGCTGTGTTGACGTCCACCAGATTAACCGGAATCTCCGTGGGCAAATCCATAACAACCCCAATAGCGCGAAAAGTATCTTCCGGGGCCAACCCCCACACGGCAATATCTATATCAGACCAGCGAGTAAAACCAGTTTCACGTGCCAGTGAACCAAAAACAACAACTCGAGTAACGCCAAATTCTTTACGCAACAAATCGGCCGTCTGCCGGGCAATCTGCCACGCTTTTTGACGGCGTTGGCTAACTTCAGCCGCTGCCTGCGCCTGTCGTTTTAAGGCTGTTGCCCGATAACGGGCAATTTTTTCGGGGGAAAGATCGGCTTGTATTGTCATCTTATGCTCCGTCGCAAGCATTTAGCTTCTGAAAAGTGCATTTCGCTAAATTGCACGGCCGTCTCCTTTCCTGCTAATGCAATCCTGCCAGAGTACGCGCCAATTTACGGGCAGCTCTCTCACAGTAGGCCTTTACATCCTTCCAATCAACCTCATAGTACATACGTAGCATGGGCTGCTGTTCCGCATCCTCAAAAAACATCACCACTCTCAGATCTGTTCCTGCATTCATCATCGTCCGATTTTATCACCAGTAGGGGGATTGGCAGGGATGTGTTCAGCAATTGTTCCGTACTGGGGAAAGTTTGTGTGCCGTCAGGTTTAAGCCTTGTATGGCCGCTGCCTCGTTCATCAGGCGAATGCTGGCATGGATACGATCCACAATGACAGGGGTTTCTACTTTCGTGTCTGTGGAGATGACATAAATTGGTTTGGTGCGCTGTTCTGGCGGCAATTCGTGCAAGGCATACCAGCAGAGTTGCAGCGCGGTCGTGCTATCCTTTCCGCCAGAGTGCCCAATGACCCAAGGGTAAGGATATTGCAGATAGGTCTGGCCAATAGCCTCATGAAGTTCCGGTAATCGCCCTAATACAGATTTTTCGGCAGAAATTGTCACACTCACGTCCTGGTTTTCCGTGTGATGGGTGCGCTTAGAAACAAATGTTGATTATCGTATTGTAAGAATACAACAATATCACGCCGTTTTCCAGCAGAAATCACCCCACCACTACCGGTGTGATGTATCCTTCCTCATACCATGCCTGCCACACGGCCGTTTCTACCCCTACCTCTTCCCTGGTAAAACCCGCCGCAAACTGCTGCGCCAGCGCCGCCAGCGCCGGCATCGGTCGGTGCTGCGCCAGAAAATCATGGTAAATACCCCCTTCCCACGCATAGCACCAGGGTGCCAGGCGGAAGCGCGTTTGCGCCGTCAGCGGCGTGTGCCGGTAAGCCAGCGCCCCCTGCCGCTGCGCCCCCAGGATCACCTGCGCATACCCCGCCACCTGCTGCGCCGCGCTGTAATGCGTGTGCAAATAGGCCAGCGTTTCGGCTGACGTGCGCCGCTTTGCGCGGATGATGGCCGCCGCCAGGGCAGCGGCCGTTTCCGCATCGCCAAAATGCACCTTATCTAGCAACTCATCCGGCAGCAGTTCGCGATGCGTTGAAACGCGCGCCACAATCGCCGGCGTGCCGCAGCCCAGCGACTCATATGGCGTGTTGCCAAACGACTCCACAAAATGTCCCAGCGCCAGCGTCACCTGCCCCAGGCTGTAATATTGCGGCATCAGCCCTTGCGGAACCCACTCGTGGAAGAGAAAGTGCGCCTCTAGCCCCCGCTGCGCAATTTCCCGCCGCATTTCTGCATAAAAGGCCGCCACTTCTGGCGAAACGCCCACCTCCAGCCAGCGCGGAACCAGCACGCGCAAATTGGTAATCCCGTACCGCTTCACCAACAGTTCTGCTACGGCAATCGTTTGCGGCAGCCCCTTGCTTGGTTCGGGGCGGTGCGGGTGCAGCACAATCGCATCTGTGGCCGGGTTAACCGGAATGAGCGTCAAAATTTCGCGCGGCGGCGTGGGGCAGAACTGCGCCCAATCCATGCCATTGGGAATGACCACCAGGCGCGCTGCCAGGTCGGGCAAAAAGCGCCCCATCGTGTGCAGGTAAAACTGGCGCGAGTAGTCGGAAATGGCAATCAGCGTATCCCCCTGGAAGAGAAAGCCGCCCAGCATCGTCTCTGGGTACACATTGTCGCGCAGAGAGACAACGGTGGGCACATGCTGGTAGGCGTAGGGGAAGAGGAATTCGCCATCGTGCATGTAAAAGCAATCGGCCGTTGCCAGCTGGTCGGCCACCGCTTGCAGGGCGTTGGCCAGATGGTAGGCGGGGGCAGCATAGGGCTGGGGAAAGGGTTGATGGAAGCGCAAAATGGGGCGCACCAGCACGCGCTGGTGCCAGCGGAAGTCTGCGGCCTGCGGGTTGGGGCGCGTGCAAAGGACGGTGATGTCGTGCCCTTGCTGCCCCAGGTAGACGGCCACTTTTTGCAACTGCTTGGGCGCACCGCCCATGACGCGGTCAGCAAAGAGTGGGTTGATGGAGAACATGACAATGTGCATAGCAACCTCTTTAGGGTGTGGATTGCGGCTTACGGGTATGGTTTATGACGCGCTGAGAGGATGGCTGACAATTTTTGGTCGCCGCCAGCCGATCACAGACCACCATCTTTCGAGAAGCGTGGCCGCCCGTCGGCAGTCTGCGGTCAAATTTGTAAGGATGCTTTGAATCATGTTGGCTTATGTTTCACGCTTCACAGAGACACGGCCGTCGCGCACAGCGCCTCCCTTCTCAGTGACGCCTCCCATCTCCTGTACGTAGGCTACCAGGCTGGGGCGCACAAAGTGGGGCGTGGGCGTTTGCGGCCACTGCGCCAGGTCAAACAAGGGTAGGCCCGCAGCGCGTGCCTGCTGTTCCCAGGGGCGCGCCAGTTGGCGCAAAAAGCTGTGACTGACCAGGGTAAAGGTGCGGTCGGGCGCAATTGGCAGGCCGTCAAAGGTTGCTTCGGTGATTTGCGCCTGCGCCCGCGTTGTGCCGGGGTCTATGGCGTAGCGCAGCGCGGCGCTAAAGTGCAAAAAACCGCGTTCCAGGCGTGGCTCGTCTGGGCGCGCGGCGCGGCGCGCATTATCTTGCAGCAGTGCCAGCAGCTCTGCGCCGCTCAGGGGATACAGACAAAGGGTGTCGGCATAGGGCATCAGCGCGAACCAGTGCGCCAGGGTGATGGGGCCAGGGGGCAGCCCGGCGCGTAGAATGGCGGCGTCGGTCATGGCCAGGTCGGCGGCGTAGCCATGCGCGCGCGCCTGCGCCAACAGCCCGGCGGTGACAAAGTTTGCCAGCGCCGACTCGCCTGCGTCCAGGTCGTTTTGCACGGCCGTTTCGCGCAAATCTGGGTGGTCAATGGCCAGGCCCAACGGCCGTTGGCGCAGCGGTGCCAGGCGGCGCAGCAGCGGCTGGATGGTTTGCGCGTCAAAGGGGGCATCTACGGGCAAATCAGTCACCTGGGTCAATTGGGCGTGGGTGACAGCCGGACGACCGCGCAGCGTCAGCGTCACCTCACCCAAAAAGCGCCCCATTGCTCCTGCCTGCACAATCGGTATGCCGTTCACCACCCGTTGCGCTTCCAGCCCCGCCTCATTGAGCGCATGGTGCGTGTGCCCGCCAATGATCAGCTCCACATTGCGCAGCGGCAGGGCGCGCGCCAGCGCCTCATCGCCCAGTTGCCCGCCCGCCAGGGTGTTTGCGTCAAAGCGGTAGCCCAGGTGGCTGAGTAAAATCAGCACATCGCACCACGGCCGTATCAGCGGCAGCAAATTAGACAACACCACCAATGGGTCAGCAAAGCGCACCAGTTCCCGCTCGGGGCCGCTGCGCTGTGCGGCCGTCGTCAGGCCAATGACGCCCACGCGCACCCCCTTCACCACCAGCAGCGCTGCCGGATACACCAGCCCGCGCAGCAGCGGTACGGGCCCCAGGTTGGCGCAAAGCAGGGGGAAGCGCGCATCCTGGCGAATAGATTCGGCAAGAACGGCCGTGCCCAAATCCAGGTCGTGGTTGCCCAGCGCGCCCGCGTCCAGCGCTGCAGCGCTGAGCGCCCGGTAAGCAGCGTGACCACCATCCCCACCAGGCAGCAGCCACTCGTCAAACAAAGCGCCTACCATCTCATCACCGGCTGAGAGGAAGAGAACGGCCGCGTGCGGGTCATTGGCGCACTGCTGGCGCAACTGCCGCAGCCGCCAGGCCATGCGCGCCAGCACGGGCGTGTCCCCAGCGGGCGTCAGCCGCGCAAGCTGCCCGTGCAGATCATTAATGTGCAAAATGTGCAGGCGAAATGGGACCAACGGGGGGAGGGGTGCAGTCAACTGCGCTGCCAGCGCCTGCGCCATCACCACGTGGCGCAGCGGCACGGTAGCGTCTCCCACAAATAAGTAACGCTGCCTATCAGCCAGCTGGCAGGAAGCGTCTAGGATCAGGAAGAGCGAATCGGCCGTGTCATTCACTGGATGGGGCGGTTAGCGATTAACTGTATGGTTCAAAGCATCTTTACAAATTTGACTGCAGACCACCGACCGCAGACCGCCACGTCTCTCCAGTATCGCGCTCAGTGATCTGCGGTCAGCGGTCGAAAAAAAGCAAAGCCTCTTTCCGCATCTTATGAACTACACCCGACGGCCACTCCCTATTTGCCGGTCTCCTCCTCAAACACATCATCCATATCGCGTGGCTCGCCGGGGAAATAGCCAAACTTTACGCCATAGCTGCGCATAATGCGGCGCTGGCTAGCCGGTTCCTCCTTGCGCAGGTGAAAGCTCAACTCCTCCAGTATATCCTCAATCAGCTTATCGGCCTGGGCGCGCATAGCCTCGATGGCGGCCTGGGCGCGGTTATGCGCCTCATCGGCCGGAGCCACTTCAGAGGCTTCGCGGCGCGCATCGGCCAGCACCTTTTGCAACTCGGCGGCAGAGGGGCAAACGGCCGCTTCATAGCCTGCTTTAACTGCTTCAGCATCACCGGCAATCACCTTCTCTGCCAGATCGAACCACTCCTCGATGCTTTCCGGTTCCGGTTCCGTGCCGTCTGGCTCCAGGTAATAAAAGCGTAGCACACCCACCGGTTCATCATTGCGGTACACGCGGCGGCGTATAACCTCCCACATATCGTCCAGGTACAGCTTCAGCGTTTCCAGCGCCTCATTGCGCTCCACCTCTTCGTGGTCAAGCTCGCCAAAAGTGGCGGCCACATCTAAAAAAGCTTCATCAAAGATAGGCAAAAAATCTTGCAGCGCGTGGAAGGTGTCCACGCTGATGTATTCGATATTGTTGGCATAGTCGAGGGCGGCAGATTGCGCGACCGTGCGCAAAAAGGTCAGACGTTCACTGTCTGTTTCGGGTTTGATTAGGTAAGGCATAGGGGGTCTCCTGATTCACAATGGTCAAAAGGAATGATGATGCCATTGTAACAGATGAAAGAAAACCTGGGCAAACACCTGTCACACCATGGCTTACAATTAAGTTAATTGATGGTTTGTCGAGAGACTTTATGAGTGGGGTGCACCAGCATAAATGAAAGGCGCTGGCAATGAATGGGAACGAATAAACGAATGAGTTGGCCATCGGCGGTCGGCGGTCGTTTTCACAGCGCCCCTTGCTTACCCTGCCTATTTCTAGCACAATACCTTCGCAATCCAAAATTCTGAATTCGCAATCGCAAATCTATGCAAGCAACCTACGTTCAACGCCTTCGCTTTACCTTTCGCAAAATTGGTCCCACGCGCTACATCGGCCATTTGGACCTGGCGCGCGCGCTGGAACGCGCACTCAACCGGGCGCAAATGCCTGTTACTTATTCGCAGGGCTTTAACCGCCGCCCGCGTCTTTCGCTGGCGGCGGCGTTGCCCCTGGGCTACACCAGCGACTGTGAATTGGCCGACATCTGGCTGGACGAGCGCGTAGAGCCAGAGGTGGCGCAGCGGCAAATGATGCAGCGCATGGCTCCCGGCATCGAGATTGTGCGGGTGATTGAAGTGCCGACTAATGCGCCATCCCTGCAATCCATGACCAAAGAGAGCACGTATCTGGTGACTTTGCTAGATGCGGTAGATGTGGCTGAACTGCGGCAAAAGGTGGCGGCGCTGCTGGCTGCGCCTGCTGTGCCGCACGTGCAAGAGCGGGGTGGCAAGCGCAAGGCGTATGATCTGCGCCCGCTCATTTTTGATCTGGAACTTTTGCAGGAGGCGGCCGAGGTTACGCTGCAGATGCGCCTTTCGCTGGAGCCGTCACGCGCGGGGCGGCCTGACGAGGTGCTGCTGGCGCTGGGGCTTGATCCGCTGGCGGCGCGCATTCACCGCGTTCACCTGGGTCTGGCAGAATGAGCAACGGCCGTTTCCCGCGCCCCATCTTGCCTGTCATCCTGATTACGCTGTTGATAACCCTGCTGCCTGGCGGTGCAGGCTGCGCAACGGCCGTTTTCCCCACACCCACGCCATCCCCCACCCCGTTACCCACCGCCACCTCACTGCCCACGTCCTTGCCCGTACCCCCACCCGATAGCGGCTGGTTGCTGCTACGTCCTGGTCTGGAGCAGCGCACAATTTTCTTTAACGACGGCCGTATTCAGGAACAAATCACGGCGCTACGTCTGGACATGAGTCAATATACGCTGCAGATCGCCTATCGCCCCGGCGCGCCCCTCACCCTGGCCGAGTGGCAGGCCGAAACGGGGGCGCTGCTGCTGGTGAACGGTGGCTTTTTCACGCCTGAACAGGTGGCAACGGGGCGCATCGTCATCGCCGGGCAGGGCAGCGGCGTCAGTTACGTCGGGTTTGGCGGCATGTTGGCCGTTTCCGAGGCAGGGGTAGAGGTGTGGGCATTGGCCGAACGGCCGTATGTGGCCGATGAGCCGCTGCAATTTGCCCTGCAATCTTTCCCCATGCTGGTGCGGCAGGGGGAAGCGGCATATGAGGAAGAAGACGGCCGCGCGGCGCGGCGTACAGCCGTGGGCATAGATGGCAACGGGCGGCTGCTCTTTATTCTTGCCAATTGGGGGGGCTTTAGCCTGCGTCAGTTCAGCCAGTTTCTGGCGGCGCCGGAATGGGCGTGGGAGCTGCAAACGGCGCTCAACCTGGATGGCGGCGCCTCTAGCGGGCTGCTGCTGCGCGAACCGCCGCTAAGCCTGCCCGCGTTTACGCCCCTGCCCGTTGTGATTGTGGTGCAGCCGCGCTAACAGCGCCGGCAGCTCATCCAGACGCGCCAGCTCATGATAGCCATTGGCATGCGCGTGGGGTTCCACGTCTGCTTCGTGTTCCCAGGTGAGGTGGTGCGGCACGTAAACGGCCGTTGCGCCAATTTCTACCACCGGCAGCACGTCAGAGCGCAGCGAATTGCCCACCATCATAAAGCGCTGGGGAGCAACGCCCCGCCTGCGCAGCAGGTCGCCATACACCTGCGCATTTTTGTGGCTAACCACGACAAAATCAGCCAGCAGGTCGGCCAGCCCAGAGCGCGCCAGCTTGCGCTCCTGATCGAGAATGTCCCCTTTGGTGATCACAATCAGCGGGTAATGGGGAGCCAGCGCCGCCAGCGTTTTGCGCGCGCCGGGCAGCAGTTCCACCTCGGCGGCAATCATCTCTTTGGCACCATCCAGCAGCGCGCGAATGATGTGGCCCGGAGGCTGCCCGTTGTTGAGGGAAACGGCCGTTTCAATCATTGAAAGTGTGAACGTCTTTAGACCATACCCATATCCGGCCATGTTGCGCATCTCTGTTTCGTATAGAGCGCGCTCTACGGTAGCCGCGTCGTGCGTGTGCGCCAGCAGCGTTTGCAGGCGCGCCGCAGCATGGCGATAGTGGCGCTCATTGTGCCAGAGCGTGTCGTCCGCATCAAAGGCAATCAGCTCGAACATGGGAGGAGGATAAGGCGTGAAGCGTGAGCGGTGAAACGTATGCCATTTCTGCTCGCTTCACGCTTCACGTATGGGTTCAAGTAATCTTTATTATTTGACCGCCGACCAACAACCGCTGACCAGCGACCGCGATTGTGTTAGTGTTGGTTGGTTTGCCGTCGGCCGTCTACGGTCAGAAATTTGTGAAGCGCCGTTTCTAGAGAAGATGAACCATGCTACGTTTTACAAACCGTTTAGCTGGGGAAGTTCACGACAAAGAGAGACAAAATCATGCTGAGAGCGATAATGATACCGACCACGATGAACGCTTTTTCCGTGGCGCTGCGCCCCTGCTTGGGCCTAAACTTGGGGGGGGTTGGCCCTTTTACCGGTGCTTCTCTTCTTTTTCTTTGCTTTGCCATAAGCCAAAATCTCCTCTACATCAAGTGTTTGTGCAACCGGCGATTATACCACAATCGCAGGGGCGCAAAAATAGTCACACAGGCTTTACTGCCTGCGCCTGATCGGCCCTGTCCCTACCATCATTGGTATGGCGGGTGGAGGAAATGATGCTTGACAAGGGCGCACCATTCATATTAAACTAATGTTACCGGTCACGTGACCGGTAACATTAGAGACTTCAGGCGTGAGACCCCGCACGAATGAAAAGATAAGGCAGGTTGCCAAACCTGCGCCTGCCAACCGAGTTTGGCAACCTGGGCTACACTTACAGGCGACCGTCGGCGGTCATTTTCAAGGGAGAAAAGATATGGCTCGTTCCCGCGTAACTATGCGCGATGTGGCTGCTCAGGCTGGCGTTTCTCACCAGACCGTCTCGCGGGTGATCAATGGCAGTGAGCGTGTCAGTGACGAGACGCGCGCGCGTGTGGAAACGGCCGTTGCCCTCTTAGGCTATCAACCCAATGCTATTGCCCGCTCCATGGCGCGTGGAAGAGCGGGCGTGCTGGCCTGCATTGCCCCCAACCTGACTGATTACACCTTTGCCAGCCTGATAGATGGCGCGGAAACGGCCGTGCGTGAACAGGGCTATTTTCTCCTTTCTGCTTCGGCGCGCAACGAGGAGACCTTTGCCGCGTTGATGGAAGAGCTGGTGACAAGCGGTCGGGTCGAGGGGCTGATTGTGATTAATCCCTATGCCGACAGCCGTTACCAACACCTGCCCCCCGACTTCCCCGTTGTTTTTGCTGGCGCGCGCCCGCGCGACAACGCCACGCATTCGGTGGCGCTAGACGATGTGACGGCCGCCAAAATGGCCACACGCCACCTGCTGCAATTAGGCCATCAGCGCATAGGCGTGGTCACCGGCCCGCTGGCGGAAGATTGCTCACAAGACCGCTGCCAGGGGTATGAAGAGGCGCTGCGCGAAGCGGGTCTGGCGTCTGCGCCAGAGTTAACCATTGCCGGGGATTGGTCTGCGCGTTCGGGCTATGATGCGTTGATGCAGTTTGCGCAGATGGGGGAATTGCCAACGGCCGTGTTTGCGCAAAATGATCAGATGGGTGCAGGCATCTTGCGCGCCGCGCGCGACCTGGGGTTGCGTGTTCCACAGCAGCTTTCCGTTATTGGCGTAGATGACATTCCCCTGGCGGCCTACTTTGAGCCGCCATTGACGACCATGCAGCAAGATTTCCGTGCCATTGGCCGCGAGGCTGCCCGCTTGCTAGGGCGCGCGATTGCGGAACCAGGCCAACCGCCCCAACAGCTACGCCTGCCCGCACGCCTGATTTTGCGCCAATCTACCACCTGGTTGGTTGGTCAGGTTAGTTAGTTGGTTGGTTTGATGGTTGGCTGGTTGGTTTGGTGTTAAATCCCAAATCCCCAAGGAGGTGATGCAAGACGCAAAACATCCCAAATCAATTCCCACGATTGGTTTATCTATCCATTTCTGACAATACAAAAGATGGAGAAGAAACATGCGCATAAAACAACTTTGGTCTTTAATTGCTCTGCTGCTGTTAGTAAGTCTGGTGTTGGCAGCCTGTGGCGGCGGCACAACCACCAGTCAACCAGCCGCAAATGAACCTGCCGCGAATACGGCCGTTGAACCTGCCGCACCCGCTGCTGAAGTCACCATTCGCTGGCGCACCCGCCCCGACAACCAGGAAGAAGCCAACGTTTATCAAAATATCAGCAATCAGCTAGACGCACAGCTAGAAGGTATCAAGCTAGTGTACGAGCCGGGTGGCAGCGAGACTGCCTCTTACCAGGATGTGCTAAAGACGGAGCTGGCCTCTGGCACGGCTCCCGACGTGTTCTGGATTCCCGGCACAGACGTGGCCGACTTTGCCACGCGCGGCCTGATTTATGATTTGCGCCCGCTGGCGAATGCCACCCCCGGCTACAGCGATGATGCCTTTTACCCTGGCCCGATGCTCCACCTGACCTTCAACCCGGCCACTGGCAAAAGCGGCGAAGTGCTATGGGGGCTGCCACGTGATGTTTCTACCTTTGCTCTCTACCTGAACCTGGACCTGATTGAAGAAGCGGGTGCAGAAGACCCGCGTGAACTGGAAGCGGCCGGTGAATGGGACTGGGATGCCTTTATGGAAGTGGCAAAGGCCGTGAGCGCCCTGGGCGGCGAGTTTAAGGGGTATGGCGGTAGTGCCTGGTGGGGGCCGTATGGCGTCTGGATCAATGCTGCTGGTGGCAGTTTCTTCAACGCCGACCGGACTGCGTGTGCCCTGAACACCCCCGAAGCGCTGGAAGGGTTGGCCTTTGCACAGATGCTGTACACGCAATCAGGCGTGGCTGTACCCTATGGCGAAGACCCGGAACCTCCTTTCCGCGCCGGTAAAGTGGGCATGTTCCAAAACGGCCGTTGGGCCACCCCTGGTATTCGCACCGTCAACTTCAATTGGGACGTGGTTGGCCTGCCCACCGGCCCCAATGGCGAGCCGGGTAACTGGCTCTTCTGGGGCGCTTACGTCGTCAACGCCAACACCCCCAACCCCGAACAGGCCTGGAAGCTGGTGCAGGCGCTGACAACGGCGGAAACACAAGGTAAAGTAGCCGCCCTGGGCGCCAACATCCCCAGCCGCGTCAGCCAGGAGGCGCTGGATGCTTTCCTCACCTTTACGCCACCGGCCAACAACCAGGCGTTCCTGAATGGTCTGGCGCAAGACCCCACCGCTGAAGGGCCGCTGTGGGCCGGTTCCTGGCCACAGTTTGTCACGGTGATGGATGCCGCTATCTCTTCACTGCTGACCGGGCAGACGACGCTAGACAATTTTGCCGCCACGGTCTGCGACGAGGCGAACAAGGCGTTTAACCGATAGCAAGCGCTCAAGCAAGAGCGAGAGCAAGAGAAAGCAGCTGCGTACTCTTTTGCTCTCGCTCACTTTGGCTATACTTGAGCCGCCATCTAAAGTCGGCTTCGCCGTGGCGCCTTTTCTGATGAAAAAAACAAAGAGGAGAGTTCTTGCGTGGGCCTACCACCACGAATGAAAATATCACGCAGGTTACCAAACCTGCATGTGCCAGGTTTAGCAAGCTGGGCTATATTTGCCGCCGCTGGCGGTCGGCAGTCAGCGGTCAGCGGCTGGCGGTCTACTTTTAAGGGAGGGCTGCCATGCAATTGACGACGAATCGCGCGCGGTTTGGGCTGCCAGGAACACTGGCGCTGCATCTGCGTCTGGTGGCTGGGTGGCATATTTTGCTCAGTGTGGTGGGCGCAACGGCCGTTGCCTATCTTTGGCTGGCAAATGGCGGCATGGTGCTGTGGCTGAAGGGAATCAGTACGGCCGTGTTGCTCATGCTCACCATTGCCAGCGTCCTGGCTGTGCCTGCCCTTTTGCGCCGCCAGCATCGTGGGCGCACGCTCTCCTTGCTGGTGAACTACCTGGGTTTTGTCTTTGCGCTCATTGCCCTGCTCCATTACGCCGGCGTATTCATCGGCATAGACGCCCTGGCCAATACCTTTGGTCGCGGCGTGCTCTTTTTCAGCGTCATCCTTGCCGGCTACCTGGTTCACGGTGTGGCCGACCGCTTCCGCGACTACCCACAAACTTTCCGGCGATTGCAACGCACGGGCAACTGGGTCATGCTGGCCGGGCTGGTTGCCTTCTTATTGGCAGTTGGCCTTATTCCTGGGCTGCTGGCCTTTCTGGCGCGCTTAGGCGAGCCGCGCAACGCGCTGCTTTTTGGCGCCGTGCTGCTCTTTGGCTTTGTGCTCTGGCTGATGTGGCGGCACGAGATGGCCAGCCTGCTGGGCGAAAAAAGCCGCGATTCAGAAATGCTAAACGGCTACCTCTTTCTTTCGCCCAATTTGCTCGGCTTCTTGCTCTTTTTTGCCGGGCCGCTGCTGCTCTCGCTCTACGTCAGCTTCACCGACTCAGACGCTTTTGGGCGGCAAAACTGGATTGGCCTGCAAAACTACGGCGAAATTTTTAATTTGAGCGTGGCGCCACTGCAAAGCCCCACACAGTTGGCCGGTGAGGTGCTGGACGTGCGTGTCTATGACGAGCTGACGCGCTTTACGCTGTTTGGCCGCAGCTACGTGCTGGGTGCGCAGGATAAGCTGTTTTGGATTGCCCTGCGCAACACGGTGATGTTTGTGCTCACGGCCGTTCCCCTCAGCGTTGTTCCCGCGCTGCTGCTGGCGGCCGTGCTCAACAGTCAAGTGCCCGGTATGAAGGTGTTCCGCACCATTTACTTTCTACCCAGCATTGCCGCCGTCGTTGGCGTGGCGCTCATCTGGCGCTGGCTCTACAACTCCACCGTTGGTTGGATCAACTACTTCATTGCCAGCATCGTCACCCTCATCAACCAGCTTGCTGGTGCAGAGGTGCTGACCGACCCACAAATTGGCTGGCTCTCCGACACCAAGGTCGCACTGTTTGCCGTCGTTATCATTGCTGCCTGGCAATGGATGGGCTTTAACACCGTGCTTTACCTGGCCGGGCTGCAAAACATCCCCAAGTCACTTTATGAAGCGGCAACGGTAGATGGCGCCAACAGCCTGACACAATTTTTCCGCATCACCATTCCCTTGCTCGCCCCCACCACCTTTTTCGTCGTTTCCACCACCACCATTCAGGCGATGCAAATTTTTGACCAGGTCTATGTGCTAACCAATCCGCCAGGCGGCCCTGGCACCTCGACGACGACCATTGTGCTCTATTTGTACACGCAGGGCTTCCGCAATTTCCGCCAGGGATACGCCTCGTCCATTGCCTGGGTGCTATTCTTGCTCATCTTTGGCCTGACCATCTTCCAGTTTCAGCGGCAACGCAGCGCCGCCGCCGAGTAAGGGGGGAGGATCATGTTTGCCTCGCAACGCTTGCGCAAATGGTTGCGTTACAGCGCCATCTACCTGACGCTGACCTTTTTTGCCCTGGTTATGCTTTTCCCGTTTTTGGTGATGCTATTCACCTCGTTCAAACAGGTCTCAGATACCTTTATTTTTCCACCGCGCCTGCTGCCGCGCGTGCCTGTCAGCGCCGAAGTGGCCGGGTTTGAACAGCCCTTGCCGCTGTACCGCGTGGAGTTTGAGGGGGATACAAGTGAGTTTGTCTTGCTGGAGCGTTCTGTGCGTGTGGGCTATTTTGCACCGCCCGCAAATCTGGAGACCACTTATCTGCGTGAACTGGATCAGGCGCCTGCAACCGGGGAAACGGCCGTTGTCAATGGCGTTGAGCAGCCCCTCTATCGCGTCGAACTGGATGGCGCGTTTGTGCCCATGGTGCTGCTCAACCGCACCGCCATGGCGCGCTTTGCCAACCCCGAAGACCTCAGCCAGACCGTCCTGGCGCCCCTGCGCACCACCCCACCCGTCGAGCGCATCGCCTTCACGCTCGACAATTACCGCAGCGTCACCGAACTGCACGCCATGGACCGCAGCCTGACCAATACTGCCTTGGTGACCATTGGTGTGGTGCTGGGGCAGTTGACCACCTCCATTCTAGGCGGCTACGCCTTTGCCCGCCTGCAATTTCCCGGGCGCGACCGCCTCTTTGTCATCTACCTGGGCACGATCATGGTTCCCTTTGTCGTTCTCATTACGCCACTTTACCAACTGATGGTAATGATTGGCTGGGTAGACCGCCTGGCTTCGCTGATTATCCCCTGGATTTTCACCGCCTACGGCACCTTTCTCATGCGCCAATTCTTCCTTTCCGTGCCCAAAGAAATTGAAGAGGCAGCGATTATTGATGGCGCGTCGCGTCTGCAAATTTTGTGGTGCATTTTTATCCCTGCCAGCACTCCTGCGCTGGCCTCACTTACCACCTTTACCTTTCTCTATGCCTGGAACAGCTTCTTCTGGCCACTGGTTATCATCAACACCGGTAACGAAAACAACCGCGTCCTCACCCTGGCGCTGAGCGTTTTGGGTGGGCGTGCCGCCGACAGTCCCAACCTGGTGCTGGCCGGTGCGGCCATTGCCGTGCTGCCGCCGGTGCTGATTTACGTCTTAGGCCAACGCTTCTTTGTTGAAAGCGCCACCAGTAGCGGTGTAAAGGGATGATTATGTGAATTGTGAATGATGGAATTGTACGATGCCTACATCTTTGATCTGGATGGCACGGTTTACCTGGGGGATGCGCTGCTGCCGACCGCCGGAGAAACCATTACCCGCCTGCGGCAAATGGGGCGGCGCACTATCTTTCTCTCTAACAACCCCAGCCGCACGCGTGCCGAGTATGCCGCCAAACTGACGCGCCTGGGGCTGCCCACGCTGGCGAGCGATGTCGTCAACTCCTCTTACGTGATGGTAGACTTTTTGCGCCGCCATCTGCCCCAGGCGCGCCTGTTTGTGGTTGGCGAAGCCTCGCTGGAGAATGAGCTGCGCCGCGCCGGTTTTACCCTGACTGACCGCGCTGCGGAAGTGGATGCTGTCATTGCCAGCTTTGACCGCACTTTTACCTATCGCAAGCTGCAAATCGCCTTCGATGCCATTCGCGCCAGCGCGCGCTTTTTTGCCACCAATGCTGACCGCTACTGCCCGGTTCCTGGCGGGGGCGAGCCAGATGCAGCGGCGATGATTGCCGCAATTGAGGCGTGTACGGCTACCAAAGTGGAGGCCGTCGTTGGCAAGCCTTCTGCCTACATGGCGGAGGCGGTGCTGGGGTTGTTGGGGTTGCCGCCAGATCGGTGTATCATGATCGGCGACCGCCTGGAGACGGATGTGCTGATGGGGCTGAACGCGGGCATGGCGACAGCGCTGACGTTGACCGGGGCGACAACGGCCGATACGGTTG
Source organism: uncultured Anaerolineae bacterium (assembly GCA_937943625.1). GTDB lineage: Bacteria > Chloroflexota > Anaerolineae > Promineifilales > Promineifilaceae > JACSRF01. The sequence goes on from CALEAD010000012.1 coordinate 42,402, forward strand.
CCGCCTCGCCGATTCAGCCAACTTATGTTATTCGCGCTTTGGGGGAATTGCTCCCTTGAAAATGACCGCCGACGGCAGACCGCCGACCGCCAACTGTGGTCTACCTTGTAAATGGAACTTACGTTATGTTTCATCGCTAGTTACGCACAGACAACAAACACCACACCATGACCAACATTTACCTTCTTGGCATTGACCAGGGAACCAGCGGCAGCCGCGCTCTGGTGCTGAACGGCGCAGGAGACGTTTGCGGCTATGCCTATCGTCCCGTGCCGGCCATTCATCCGCAGCCAGAGTGGACGGAGCAGGACCCGTACGAAGTGGCCGACGGCGTGGCTGCGGTTATCACCGAGGCAGTGACGCAGGCGAGCGTTGACCCGGCGACTGTTGTGGCCTGTGGCATCACCTGCCAGCGCAATACCGATTTTGTCTGGCACGCGCAAACAGGACGGCCGTTAGCCAATGCCATCACCTGGCAAGATTTGCGCACCCGTTCGCTGCTGGCTGAGCTGGAACAATGGCCGCTGCTGCGCGAAGCGCGCGCACGCCTGGGCTACGCCCCCGGCACCTATATGACGGCGCTGCACCTGAGCTGGCGGATGGCGCACGAAACGGCCGTTGCCCAGGCCGCTCAATCTCACCAACTGCGCATCGGCCTTTCCGCCGCCTGGCTGATTCAGGCGCTTGGCCGTCCCCATGGGCATCAGATGGACCGCTCCTTGGTGCAGGCCACCGGCCTGTACGACTTTCGCCGCGGTGATTACTGGCAGCCCTGGCTGGAGCGGCTGGGTGTGCCGCGCAGCGCCCTGCCCCAGCCTGTGCCGACGCTGCACCCCTTTGGCACGCTGCGCGTATCTGCCAACGGCCGTACTGCCGACGTGCCCGTGCGCGCCATGATTGGCGACCAGCAGGCGGCGCTGTTTGGGCATGGCTGCACCGCGCCCGGCGATGCCGAAACCACACATGGCACCGCTTCTTATCTAAAGGTCTTTTTGGGCTGCGAGGCGCCGCTTCAGGATAACGTGAACGTCTATTACGCCTGGGACGTGGGCGAAGGGCAAACCTACTGCCTGGAAGCGCCCACCACCGTCATCGGCGCAGCGCTGCGCTGGATGCGCGATCAGGCGTGCTTTTTGCGGGATTATCAGGAGATCGAAACGCTGGCAACGGCCGTTGGCGATAGCGGTGGCGTGGTGTTTGTGCCTGCCTTTACCGGGCTAGATGCCCCTTATAACGACCCCGGCGCGCGCGCCACGCTCATTGGCATGACCCTGGGCACAACGCGCGCCCACATTGTGCGCGCCTTTCTGGAGGGACTGGCCTATCAGCTGCGCGCTATTCAAGAAACGATTGCCCACGATGCTGGCATTGAGATGCGCCAATTGCTGGTGGGTGGGGGCGTTTCTGCCAGTGACATTGCCTGTCAGTTGCAGGCAGATGTGCTGGGGATTCCCGTGATCCGGCCGTCATTTACAGAAACGACCGCCCGCGCTGCCGCGCTGCTGGCCGGGCTGGCGGCAGGCGTCTGGCCGACGGTAGCCGCTTTGCCCCCTTTGCCGGGCAGCGCGCACCGGTTTACGCCTGCTCCTTTTGATGCGGCGCGCGAGCAGGGATACGGCCGTTTTCAGCAAGCCATCGCCCTGACGCGCCAGTGGAGCAAGGGAGTGGAGGAATAAAGACTGGAGACTGGCCCAGCCTCCAGCTCTCATGCTCTAATTCGTATACCCCCGGCTGGTATCAGCCGTTTCTGTTTCGCCGGCCAGCATACTCAGGAAGGCGTCATGGGTCATGGGGCGAGAAAACATCGGATAATCCCGCTCAATGGCAACGCGGTGCTCTTCTTCGCTGGTAGCAGCCACGCAATCCGTCAGGGTGATCACGTTATAGCCGCGCTCGTAAGCGGTGCGCATGGAGGACTCGACGCAGCAGTTTGTGAGGAAACCACCCAGTACTACATTTTGCAGGCCGCGGCTGCGCAGAATAAAGTCCAGATTGGTGCTGGCAAAGGCGCACAGGCCGCGCTTTCCTTCGACGATAATGTCTTCTGGCTTTGGCTGTATAACGTCTACAATTTCTGCGCCCCAGGTGCCCTTGCGGAATGATTTGGTGTCTACGACCCCTTTGAGGATGCCATAAGGCTCTGGCCCTAACTCGTGGTAATCATCGGTAAAGGTGATGGGCGCATGAATGATGGTAGCCCCCATTTCCCGCGCTTTGGCAACGGTTTCGGCGGCATTTTGCAGCATGTTGGTTTTCTCCATCACGTCTTTCACGGCACCGTGCAGGCTGCCGCCTTCAGAGGTGAAGTCATTTTGGAATTCAATCATGACAACGGCCGTTTTCGAGGGATCGAGCTTCATGTGGGACATCTCCTTTTTCTGACTGAACTTTTGGGACAAAATGGAATGCTTTCAGTATAAATGAGGATAGCGCAACACGATCTAGCTATTTACCACTTTTTTAGAATGATGCAATTTGGCGTTTGTTACTACCCCGAACATTGGCCACAGGCACGCTGGGCCGAAGATGCGCGCCTGATGCGCGCGGCTGGCCTGGAAATGGTGCGCATTGGTGAATTTGCCTGGGCGGAGATGGAACCCGCGCCCGGTAAATATGCGTGGGAATGGCTCGACCAGGCCATCGAGACACTGGCCGCTGCCGGGCTGAAGCTGATTTTGGGCACGCCCACCGCCACGCCCCCCGCCTGGCTGACGCAGGCCTACCCCGACTGCCTGCGCATGGACAGCAACGGCCGTTACCGCCAACATGGCAGCCGTCGCCACACCTGCCCCAACAGCCCCACCTACCGCTACGAAAGCCGCCGCATTGTTGCGGCAATGGCGCAGCGCTACGCCAGTCATCCGGCCCTGATTGGCTGGCAAATTGACAACGAGTTTGGCGGAGGCAAAACGGCGCGTTGTTATTGCCCCCACTGCGCCGCCGCTTTTCGCGTCTGGCTGCAAGCGCGTTACGGCAGCCTGGCCGACCTGAATGAAGCCTGGGGCACAGTCTTTTGGTCACAGCGCTACAGCGATTGGGCGCAAATTCAACCCCCCGGCAGTCAGATTGATAAACCCAACCCCAGCCACGAACTCGACTACTACCGCTTTTGCTCCGATTCTTACGTGGCCTACCAGCAAACGCAGATAGAGGCAATACGGCCGTATGCCCCGCACCAATTCATCACCCACAACTTCATGGGGCTGTTCCGCGACTTGAACCAGCATGACCTGGCTGCACCGCTTGATTTTGCCGCCTGGGACAACTACCCCACCGGCAACCCAGAACGCTGGCGCCTCATGCTCTATCCGCCCGGCATGGATACGCGCCGCACAGACCCCACTTATGCCTACGACGTCGGCGACCCCATCATCACCGGCATGGCGCATGCGCTGACGCGCGGCCTGAAGCAGGCCCCCTTTTGGGTGATGGAGCAGCAGTGTGGCCACATCAACTGGGGCGCAGACAACCCCGGCATTCGCCCCGGCACGCCGCGCCTGTGGGTGTGGCACGCCGTTGCCGAGGGGGCCAGCGCCGTTGTTTACTTTCGCTGGCGGGCGACGCTGTACGCGCACGAGCAATACCACTCTGGCCTGCTGCGGCACGAAGGCCGTTTTGATGCGGGTTGGCACGATCAGCAAACGCTGCTGGCGGAAAAGGGGCTGCTAGATGCCGTAGCCGCCCAGCCCTACAGCGCAAAGGTGGCGCTGTTGTTTGACTTTGACGACACCTGGGCGATTCAGCTTCAGCCCCACCGCGCCGATTTTGGCTATTTGCGCCACCTTTATGTCTACTATCACGCTTTGCAGCAGCTAGGGGTAGCTGTTGACGTGGTTTCGGCGCGCGCCGATTTACGGCCGTACAGGCTGCTGATCGCCCCCACCCTGCATCTGGCAGGCCCAGAAACGGCCGCGCGCCTGCAAGCCTATATGGCGCAGGGGGGCACGCTGCTACTCGGCGTGCGTTCTGGCTTTAAGACGCCCAGCAACTTGGTGACGGCTGCGCCGCTGCCCGGCAATTTACGACCGTTGGTTGGGGCACAGATCACAAGCTGGCAGTCGCTGCCCGATGGCGTGAGCTGGCAGGTAGAAACGGCCGTTCCCGATCTTGGCGGCGCGGTTGGGTATTGGGTCGAAACGTTGGCGCCGGAAACGGCCGGCGCCCTGGCGCATTATGTCAATGAAGAGGCACAAGGTCTGGTTGCCCTTAGCGAAAACCGCGTGGCGCATGGGCGCGTCCTCTACCTGGGCTGGTACCCCACTCACGCGCAGGCGGGCGCGCTGCTGCGCTACCTGCTGCCGCAGCTGGGCATTGCCCACCTGGAAGAGCTGCCCGCGGGGCTGCTCGCTATTCCGCGCGGCCCCTACACCGTGCTGCTCAACTTCACCGACCAACCGCTGACGGCACAAATTGGCGCCCAGCCGCTGACAGTAGCGGCAAGAGATGTGCGAGTGGTTGGATAGTTGGTTAGTTGGACATACCAACCAACCCAACAAACCCAACAAACCCAACAAAACATGAACCTACAACAACAACTCATACATACCTTTGTGGCACAGTATGGCGCAGCACCCGCCTTGCTGGCGCGTGCGCCGGGGCGCGTCAACCTGATTGGCGAACACACCGATTACAACGACGGCTTCGTTTTGCCGATGGCGATTGAGCGCGCCGCCTGGCTGGCGCTGCGCCCGCGCGATGACGACGACGTGCGGCTGTATGCGCTCGATTTTGCAGAAACGGCCGTCTTCTCTCTCGCTCACCTGGCAAAAGAAGCAGGCTGGGCGGAATACATCAAGGGCGTCATCTGGGCGTTGCAGCAAGATGGCCGCACCCTGCGCGGTTTCGAGGGCGTGCTGGCAAGCGATGTGCCCATCGGCGCGGGGCTCTCCTCCTCAGCCGCAGTAGAAGTGGTCACGGCGCGCGCCCTGGCCGCGCTGAACGACCTGCCCTGGCAACCGGCGCAAATGGCGCGCCTCTGCCAGCGCGCCGAAAACGGCTGGGTGGGCGTCAACTGCGGCATCATGGACCAGATGATTTCCGCTGCCGGGCAGGCCGGCCACGCGCTGTTGATTGATTGCCGCGCGTTGACGTGGGAAGCCGCGCCACTGCCACCGCAAACGGCCGTTGTCATTCTCGATACGGCCACGCGCCGCGGGCTGGTAGATTCCGCCTATAACGAACGTCGCCGTCAATGCGAAACGGCCGCTGCCCTGTTAGGCGTGCCCGCCCTGCGTGACGTTTCACCAGCGGAATTTGCCGCTCAGGAGGCGCGACTGGAACCGCTGACGTGCCGCCGCGCGCGCCATGTTATCAGCGAAAACGCGCGCACCCTGGCGGCAGCAACCGCTATGCGCGCCGGAGACGCAAGGCAAGTGGGGCAGTTGATGAATGCCAGCCACGCCAGCCTGCGCGACGACTTTGGTGTGAGCAGTGCGGCGCTTAACACGATGGTTGATCTGGCGCAGCGGCAGCCGGGCTGCTACGGCGCGCGCATGACGGGTGCGGGCTTTGGCGGCTGTGCCGTGGCATTGGTGCAGGCGCAAGCAGCAACCCACTTTGCCCAAACAGTAGCCGCTGCCTATGTTCAGGCCACTGGTTTACAGCCGCAGGTGATCATCAGCCAGCCTGCGCCAGGGGCAGAGATTATGCCACCGGCGTGAACCGTTATGTGCGCTGTAAGGGAGGGCGGCAAAGATTGGAGACTGGAAAGCGGCGATTGGCGATTAGTGATTTGGGATTGGCGGCTACTTAATCGCTATTCCCCAATTTCCAATCCCTCTTCAGCACGTTTCAGGCGAAAAAAGGATAGACGGAATGAAAATTTTGGTCACCGGCGGCGCCGGGTATATTGGCAGCATTGCTGTCGAGAAGTTGATTGAGGCTGGGGATGAGGTGGTGGTCTTTGACAATTTGTACCAGGGCCACCGGGAAGCAGTTCATCCAGACGCGATATTCGTGCAGGGGGATCTGGCGGATAAAACGGCCGTTGACGCCGTCATGCGCACCCACCAGCCAGATGGCATCATGCACTTTGCCTCTTACACCCTGGTGGGCGAGTCGGTGCAAAAGCCGTTTATGTATCTGCGCGACAACGTTGTAAACGGAGCGAATTTACTTGAAAGCGCCGTCGCGCATGGCGTGCACCGCTTTATTCTCTCCTCGACCGCCAATCTGTTTGATGACCCGGAGCGGATGCCAATTGACGAAAATGAGCGCATTGTGCCGGGCAGCCCTTATGGCGAATCGAAGTTCATAATGGAGCGCCTGCTGTACTGGATGGAGCGGCTGTATGGGATGCGCTACGCCTGCCTGCGCTACTTCAACGCCTGCGGCGCAACGGCAGAGCGCGGCGAAGACCACGACCCAGAAACGCACCTCATTCCCCTAGTGCTGCAAGTGGCGCTAGGGCAGCGGGAGAAAATTGTGATTTTTGGCGACGATTACAACACACCGGATGGCACGTGTGTGCGCGACTACATTCACGTGGCCGACCTGGCTGAAGCGCACATTCTGGCCATGCGCGCCCTGGACCAGGGCAGCCGCAAATACAACCTGGGCAACGGCCGCGGCTTTAGCGTCAAGCAGGTGATTGAAACGGCGCGCGAAGTAACGGGGCATCCCATTCCGGCGGTGATTGGGCCGCGCCGCCCCGGCGACCCGGATGTGCTGATTGCCAGCAGCGAGACAATTAACCATGATCTGGGCTGGCAGCCTAAATATCCTGACCTGCGTGCCATCATCGAGACAGCGTGGGCCTGGCACGTGAAGCACCCGCATGGATATGGAAAGGATTAGAGGCTGGAGTAAGTGCTACTCTCCACTCTCCAGCTCCTACCACTTACCCGCTACCTGCATTGCTTCTGTGTTGCCCGGCCAGGGGGGCATGGTGATGCCAACGGCCGTTAGCGGCTCTGGCCCTGTGGCGCGAAACTGAAAGCGCGTGCCCAGGGGGATGGTGAGGCAAATGCCAGCAGTGAGCGGGGTCACTTCCTCTTGTGCCCCCTGCCTGCGCCACATCTCCCCCTGGCCAGAGAGGATGTACCAGATTTCGCTCACGGTGCGGTGGGTAACGGCCGTTGAGGTTTGCCCTGGCCGTAAGGTAAAGTGCGCCATGCTGCCGCCGGGCAGCGCCAGCAGCACGCGCACGTCAGAGCCATCAGGCGCGGTGACATCTGGTTCTACAGGCAGCATTTTTGTTTGAAAAGCAATCATCTCACTATCTCCATTGATGGAAACCTGGTGGTATGAAACCTGGAAAAGCGTGTGCGCGCTTTACGCCCCACGTTTTACGCCCTTTACACAATTCAACGCCAATTTGGCAGCACCTGCCATAAGATTCATGCTAGACTATGCGCATGGGCACAAGCGGCGCAGAATTCTGGTCTGCCCTGGCGCAGGCCACAGACCCTATAGCATACAAGCCTGCCAGACGGCCGTCCATCGTGGTTAGTCGTCTGGAGCAGCACGGCACGCCCTATTACATTCTAAAGCAGCCAGAGCATAGAAACTATCAGCGCCTTTCTGAGGAAGATTACGCCCTTTGGTGGCAGATGGATGGCAGCCGCTGCGTGAAAGACCTGCTTTTCTACAACCTGCGCCGCTACCGCAGCCTGCCCATCGGCAGATTGATGCGCCTGTTACAAGAGTTGCGCCAGGGGCACTTCTTGCAGGATACCCCCACGAATCTGTATGCGCAAATTGAGAGCCAGCTTGCGGCGCGCAATCCGGCCGGCCGGGGTCGTCGGCTTATTAATGCCTTTCTGCATAGCGAAGTTGCCATCAGCGGGCTGGATGACCTGTTTGCTGCCCTGCACCGGCGCGTGCGTGGTTTGTTTACCTTTCGGGGGCAGCTTCTGATGCTGATTTTCATTCTGCTGGGCAGCTATCTGTTTGCGCGCCTGGTGTGGGTGCATGCGTTTGCCCTCTCGCAGCATGGCCTCTTCAGCGCCATCAGCTTGGTTTTTGCCAATCTGCTGGTGATCGGCTTCCATGAGGCAGGGCACGGCGTGGCCACCAAACAGTTTCGGCGCGAGCTGCACCGGGGCGGTTTTTTGCTCTATTGGGGATTGCCCGCCTTTTTTGTAGATACGCGCGATATGTGGCTTGCGCCGCGCTGGCAGCGCGTGGCTGTCTCCTGGGCCGGGCCGCATACGGGGTTGCTGCTGGGCAGCGCCGCCGGTTTCGTGCTTACGTTTATCGGCTTCTATTACCCGTCGGCTGGGGAGGCTTTTTGGGTGAGCTTTGTGTATCAGGTTGGCTTTCTTGCTTTTCTGAGCGTGATCGTTAACCTGAACCCGCTGCTGGAGCTGGATGGGTATTTTATGCTGATGGATGGGCTGGAGCTGCCTAATCTGCGCGCGCGCGCGTTTGATTTCTGGCGCAAAGAAGTGCCGGCAAAGCTGCACGCGCTGTGGCGGGAGAAGCAATGGCCGTTTGCCAAACGGCCGTTTTCGCTCTGGCATACCCTTTCCTGGCAGCAGCGCTTTTTTGCCCTGTACGGCCTGCTGGCACTGCTGTACACGGCGTATGCGCTCTGGCTGGCGCTCTACTTCTGGCAAACGCGCCTGACCCCCTTTGTGGTCGAGCTGTGGCAAAATTATGGGCTGACCGGGCAGGTAGTGGTGTTGCTGGCAACGGCCGTTTTGCCCATTCCGGCCCTCTATTATCTGCTTAACTATGGCTGGAGCCGCGTGCAGAGTGGCCTGGAATGGCTGGCGCGCCGCGATCTGCTGGCCCGACCTGAAGTGCTGGCGTTGCTGGTTGGCTCTTCTCTGCTGCTGGGGGGGCCGGCGCTGCTTTTTGCCCTGCAAAACCTGCCGGGTGCCGACCTGGCACGCGCGCTGATCTATTGGGGGCTGCACCTGGCTACGCTGCTGGCACTGGTGGCAGTGGCGCGCCAGCTTGCCGGCTCGCGCTTTCAGTGGGCAATCTGGTCTCTGGCGGCGGCGCCAGTTGGTTTGGTGTTGGTCTGGCTGGCGCCCTCGCCCTGGGTGCGTGATGGGGGGTTGTTGCTGGCGGCAACGGCCGTTTTTGCCTGTGGCATGGTGGCTGGCTTTACCGTCTGGCCGCGCCAGCTCACCTGGGTTGACCGTCTATTCATGGCTGGCTTCTTCCTGCTGGGGCTGCTCTATACGCTGCTCACCTATTCCCTCAGCAACGGCCGTTGGCCTGGCGCCAGCCTGATCTTGCTCGGCATCTTCCCCGGCCTCATCTACCTTACCCCCTTGCTGCTCAACTTTGCCCGCTCCCGTTTTGCCCTACCCTGGCTGCTGCTCGTGCTGGCCATCCTCAGCACCCCCTGGCTGCGATACTATCCCGCGCTGCACCTGCCGGTTATCCTGCTCTGGCTGTACGCCGCGTTGCTCTACCTACTGGTGGGCAGCCTGGCGCGGTTCATGCGGCATGAAGTCAGCCCTGATGAGATTGGCCTCTTCAAAGAGCGCGCGCGCCTGGTCAATGCTTTTAACCACTTTATGCAGGCCATGTTCCGCAGCTATGAGGCAGTTTTTGGCGGGCGGCGGTTGGGAGACATCCAGCTACAAATGATAGCCCTCGGCCCGATAGACCCAGACGCTACCATTTTAGAGCTGTCGGTCAAAATTCAGCGCGCCCTGCTGCTGGCCGTAGACCGGCTGGACGACCTGGCCGGTGAGCGCTTTACGCGCCAGGCAGGGCAGGCCGCTTATGACAGCCTGCCCTGGTTGGAGGCAGAGACGCTGGCGCGGCACGTTTTGGCCGAACTGGAATGGGGTGCGCAGTTAGCGGCCGGCTTTATTTTGGCGCGCAATCGCCGCGCGCTGTTGATTCGTCAGGCAGAACTGTTTGCCGGGCTTGACCATCAGGGCATTGAGAGTGTGCTCCAGGTAGCCGAAAGCTGGCGCTGCCGCAAAGGTGCGCTCATCGCGCGCCCCCAGGGAAAGGCGGAGCGCTTCTTCCTTGTTGAGTCGGGTGAAGTGGCGGTGTATCGAGATGGGGTGCAAACGGCCGTTATCGGCCCAGGCGGTTACTTTGGCATCATGGCGCTTTTGCCAGAGGGAACCTACGGCGCCATGTACCGCGCCCTTTCGCCATTGCAAGCCCTGGTCATTCGCCGGGAACGCTTCGATCCGCTGCTGCGCGCCGACACCCTATTAGCCCATCAAGTGCGCGAGGGGGCGCGTCACCGTCACCTGCTACAACGCATGCCCCTGTTTAGCGGCCTCAGCCCACAGCAGCTGAGTACGGTGGATGCCCGCTTACAGCCGCGCACAGTACGCGCTGGCGAGGTGATTGTGCAAGAAGGGCAGCCGCGCTCACACCTGTTCATCATTGCCCAGGGGATGGTCGAAGTGACCACGAGTGGCGCTGAAGGGGTTGTCGGTGAGTTAGGTCCAGGAGAACATTTTGGCGAGTATGCGCTCTTTGCCGACAAGCCTTACCAGGCAACGTACCGCGCCGTGCAGGATGCGGAGCTGTTGTTGCTGGACAAAGCGAAATTTGATGCGCTGGTGGCTGGCTGTGAGCAGATGTCTCATTATGTCGAGCAAATTGGCAGCGGACGCCTGTTTGTCGTGCGTCGCCGCCTGGGACCGAGTGCCATCCTGTCTTGAAAATGGAGTGCGGACAGCTTGTTCGCGTACAGCCGGCAGAAATGCCTGCTCCCCATTTTATTCCTCGTGGTGCAGCTTTGCTGCATGATTAACTCTCTTGATTTTGTGGTAAAATGCTGCGCATTGCCGTACAGGGTGTAGCGTATCCCACGTTGCAAACCTGGGCTACACGCACAGACAGCCGTCGGCGGTCGGCCGTCGGCGTCATTTTCATAGGAGCAAGCCATGTACGACGTGGTGAAAAAGCAAAAAGAGCAGCAAGCAGCGTTAAAAAAGATTCGTGAGGGGAAAATTGCCACCAAAGTGCGCATCCTGGTGGCGCGGGATGCCTGCCCGGTGTGCAAGTCGTTGGAGGGGGCGTATGAGTTTGATCAGGTTCCGCCACTGCCACCTGAAGGGTGTTCACACCCGGATGGTTGCCGCTGTTTTTATGCACCGGTGCTGGATCGCTTTGGGCCGTAGGGTCCTGTTAACGGCCGTTTATCTCACTTAACACAACCTTAGCCTGACCTTAAAGCGACGTTGACCGGCGCTTAACGTTGCCCGCTTACGCTTGGTCACAATGTTGGCACAGGTTGCGGTGATTGTCCCTACGCGGAACGAAGCGGCGAATATCGGCGAGTTTTTGCGTTCGATCCCGCTGCAATTGCCCCTGGTTGTGGTGGATGCCAGCAGCGATGAAACGGTGGCGATCATTCAACAGCAACGGCCGTTGCACACCACCATTATTCGCCACCCCGGCAACGTCACCACGGCGCGCCAGGTAGGCGCCGAAGCGGCACAGGCCGAATGGTTGCTGTTCACCGACGCCGATATTTCTTTTGCCCCCGACTACTTTACCAACCTGCCTGCTTACCTGCACCTGGACGCCGTGTACGGCCCCAAGCAATCGCTAGATGCCTATGCAGCGTACTATCGTCGCTTTAGTCGTGGGCAGCAGTGGCTGCACCAGATGGGCATTCCTGCCGTTTCGGGGTCTAATTTGCTGGTGCGTCGTTCCGTGCTCCAGGCAGTGGGGGGCTTTGATTTGAGCCTGACCGTCAACGAAGATTCTGAATTGGGTTGGCGCATCAAGCGCCAAGGCTACCAGATTGGCTTTGCCCCAGACCTGGTGGTATATGCGCGGGATCAGCGGCGACTGGCGTACGGCCGTTTACGCAAGACGACGCATACCCTGCTGCGCTGTGCGCTGCTATACACGGGCCTGATGCCGGTCAGCTGGCGCAGCCACGATTGGGGATATTGGGCCAGGCGAAATTAGGGCAAAACGAGCAACCTGTTGATTGGTTTGCGGATTGGTTGACTGGAAACCAACCATCAAACTAACCAACCACCAACCTTTTTCAGGTTCCGCAAAAGAGGCGTTGTTTCCTGCTCGCTTCCCGTTTTTCCTGCTGATTGGTACACTTAGGGCGCTATGGAGAGATTGCGCCGGGCGCGCCCTTTTTTGCTGCTGACGCTGCTAGGCCTGCCGCTGATTGTGCCGCTGCTGCGGGCAACGGCCGTTCCCTGCACGCACGACGGCCATTTGCACTATCACCGCATTGCTGCCATGCGCCACGCCTGGGAAAACGGCCTCTACCTGACGCGCTGGCTGCCCGACCTGGCTTTTGGCTACGGCTATCCCTTTTTCATTTACCGCGAGCTGCCTCCCCTGTACTTGCCCTTCTTTCCCCATCTGTGGGGCATGCCTCTGCCAGCCGCCTCGAACCTCTTCTACGCGCTGACGATTCTGGCCTGCGGCTGGTTCATGTTTCTCTGGGTGCGTGATGTGCTGGGGGAGCGGGCGGCGCTCGTTTCGGCGTTGGCATACATGGCCGCGCCTTATGTGCTGGTAGATGCGCTGGTGCGCGGCAATTCGCCAGAATCGCTGGCGCTGCCGCTGCTGCCGCTGCTGTTGTGGAGCGGGCGACGCTGGCTGGTGCAGGGCACGGCCGTTTCTTTTCTCATTAGCGCATTTACCCTGGCGCTGCTTTCCCTCAGCCACAACATCTCTGTTTTTATTTTTGCCCCCACGCTGCTGGTTTATCTGGCGGCGCTGGCCTGGCTGCACCGCCTGGGCTGGCGACCGGCGCTGTTGCGCCTGACGCTGCTGTTTGGCCTGGGGTTGGGCATGACCATTTTCTATACCGGCGGCGCGCTGTTGGAAATGGATCAGGTAACGTTGCAACAGTCTACCGTCACGCGCAACAATGATTTTCGCTTTAACTTTGCCACTCTGGGGGAGATTTTGGCCCCTGTACGCACCGAAGACCCGCTGCTGCTCAATCCGCCGCTGCTTTTCCGCCTGGGCTGGGTGCCAATGGCGCTGGCGTTGTGGGGCGTGCTGCGGCTGGTTGGCGAAATGAGAAATGGGCAATTGGCGGGTAAGCCTGTGCGCCCCGAATGTCATTTTCATGGCTGGTTGATGCTGGTGGGAACGGCCGTTTACCTCTTCTTCGCCATCTCCCCCTCGCGCCCGCTGTGGGAAAACATCCCTCTGATAGATTTTGTGCAATTCCCCTGGCGCTTTGTTGGGCGCGCGGCGCTGCCGCTGGCGTTTCTGGCAGGCGTGCCGTTTACCGCGTGGGGGGCAGCGGGCAGGGGAGTAGAGGAGCAGGAGAGCCGCAAGGCACGCCTCATCGTTCATCCTTCATCCTTCATCCTTCCCCTAACGTTGGTTTTGCTTGTCACAGAAACCTTGCCCAACCTCTACCCCAACTACTGCGCGGAAGAGGGCTTCCCCACCATCAACACCGTGCATCAATATGAACGGGAAACGGGGTTGGTGGGCGTTGACCCGGAAGGCAGCTATTTTCCGCGCACGGTGCGGCAGCGACCGCAAACCTCTCCCCTGGTAGCCGATTATGAAGCGGGGCGCACGCCACAGCGTTTTGACGCGACCGCTTTGCCTGCCAACGCTGTACTCCACGCAGTGCAATATACCCCCCTGGGTGCAACTATTCGCCTGACCACGCCAGAACTATTTACGGCGCGCTACTTTACCTTTGCCTTTCCCGGCTGGGTGGCGCAGGTGAACGGAACGGTCGTAGCCATCATCCCCAGCGACCCTGAAGGGCTGATCACCTTTCCTGTGCCCGCAGGCACACACACGCTGACCATTGCCTGGCGCGCCACGCCACTGCGCGCGACGCTCACGGTGCTGAGTTTGCTGGCGCTGTTGGCCACCCTGGGTGTTACGCTGGTTTTGCACCGCCGCGCGGCAATCATCTTGCCGTCAGTTGCGCATGCGGCCACAGATTACGCGGTCATAAACTACCGGCCCCTGCTGGTTGTGGCGCTGCTGCTGCTTGGCGGCAAGCTGTTGGCCGACCGGATTGAGACGCCGCTGCGCCGCGTTGCGCCGCCTGCCGTGCAGAACAGGCTGCTGCTGCAAGGAGGCGAACTGCGGCTGGAAGGATTTAACCTGACGCGCCAGCAGGTGGCGGCGGGTGGGTTATTTGATGTGGATATGGCGTGGACGGCCGCTGCCCACCCGCAGGCTGATTACCAAACGAATCTTTGGCTGGTAGGCCCAGAGGGGCTGACCTGGAGCGACAAAGACACGCAGCGCCCGCGCCTGTATGAAGACGCGCCACAAACGCGCGCCTGGCAGCCCGGCCAATGGGCTTGGGACAGCCGCGAGGTGCAGGTACTCAGCGGCACACCACCCGGACGCTATGACCTGGTGTTGACGCTGTTTGACAAGGCAACGCTGCAACCGCTGACGCTGTATAACGAACGGGGTGAGGCGCTGGGGCCAACGGCCGTACTGACGCAAATTGAGGTCACCATGCCCACTGTCCCCCCCACGTTCAGGCCGCAGTTCCCGCTGGATGTGCCCCTGGGCGAGCATTTGCGCCTGCTCGGCTACAATCAGGACCGCAACACGGCCGTTCCCGGCGATCCGCTGCTGCTGACCCTATTCTGGCAAAAAGTGGGCGCTGGCGCGCCGGTCGCGCCCCTAACGTTAATTCTGCAAGACGAAGCCGGGCAGGCAGCGCAAACCTGGTCACTGGCGTTAGCTCGCCCCGACTTTGACCTGGAAACCTGGCAGGATAGGCAGCGACTGCGCGGCCAGCATGGGCTGCGACTGCGCGCCGGGCTGGAAAGTGGCCGTTATCAGCTTTTGCTCAATGGCGTGCCCCTGGGCGCACTGCAAATCAACGCCCCGCAGCGCCTGATGACCATGCCCCCAGTGACAACGGCCCTTGCCATTCCCTTTGCCCCGCCCCAGCAGCCGCCCATTGCCCGGCTGGTTGGTTACACCCTCACCCCCGCCGCCGACCAGATAGCCCTGACACTGGTGTGGCAGGCGGTGAGCGAAACGGCTACCAGTTACCACGTATTTGTGCATCTGGTAGATGGAGACGGCCGTTTGCTGGCCCAAAGCGACGGCGAGCCAGCAACCTGGAGCCGCCCCACCACCGGCTGGATACCCGGCGAATACATCAGCGACCCCCACCAAATCACGCTCCCCCTCGAAGCCGCACCCAGCTTGCTGGCCCTGCGTGTAGGGCTTTATGAACCCGGCAACAGCCAGCGCCTGCAAACCCCTGTTGGCGACCACATTGCCATTCCTCTCCCTTAGCTCATCACCCACCACGCAAGAATTTTTAACCGCTAACGGCCGTCCACATCTCTGGGGAGCACATGCGGGTCTGCCGCTGGACGTCAGCAATCAAAGTTACTGCACCACGCCCAATACATCTAAGGCTGTGCAAAGCCACCTTCATACACATCTCTGATATAGCGCATACGGATTTCTAACGCAGCCAGGGAACAATAAGCCATGTCTATGGAACAACGAACACCACAATGCTGTAAGCTGTAACTTATATCCTGTATCCCAAACAAAATATGGAGGTTAAAAAGCAATGGCAACTTTAGTACGCTGGAATCCGGTACGCAACCGCATGAATCTGTTCAGCGAATTTGATCGCCTGATGAACGAAATGAGCGCCTGGGATGCCCCTACCGTCCCCAGCACCTGGAAGCTGGCGCTCGACGTGATGGAAAATGAGGAGAACTACACGGTAGTGGCTTCTCTGCCCGGCATCAATCCCGACCACATTGACATTACGCTGGAAGACGATGTATTGACGATTAAGGCGGAAACGGCCGAAGAGAAAGAAGAGGAAAATGTCCGCTATCACCTGCGCGAACGTCGCATGGGCAGCTTCAGCCGCAGCCTGCGCTTCCCTGTGCCCGTCAATGGCGACGCCGTGGAAGCCAAATATGAGCATGGCGTTCTCACCCTCAGCATCCCCAAGGCGGAAGAGGTGAAACCCAAACGCATCAGCGTCAAAGCCTCCTGATATATCATGTGATACGGCAAACGTGAAATGGGAGGGCGCGTTTACGCCCTCACGTTTCACGTCTTTACGGTTCACGTCCTCACGTCAGAAACTTCAGTGCGCGTTCCACGCTCTCCTGTGGGCTAACCTTCACCTGTGCATCTGCCACTTTGCCTTCGGCGTCAATAATGAAGTGGCTGCGCACAATGCCCATGTACGACTTGCCGTACATCTTCTTTTCCCCCCACACGCCATACGCCTCTGCCACGGCGTGATCGGGGTCGGAAAGCAGGGTGTAGGGCAGTTTTTCCTTTGCTTTCCACTTTGCCAGTTGCGCCGGCGTGTCTGGGCTGATGCCAATGACAGTGGCATTCGCGGCCTCAATCTGGGGAAAGCTATCGCGGAAACCGCACGCCTGCGTGGTGCAGCCAGATGTGCCGGCTTTGGGGTAGAAGAACAGCACCACTTGTTGCCCGCGTAAATCGCTCAGCGTGACCTGGGTGCCTGCGTCTGAGACCAGGATAAAGTCGGGGGCAAAGTCGCCTGTTTGTAACATGATTTGCTCCTTTGTAAATGAAATGACTGCCGATGGCCGCGGATGGCTGATTGGCGCGGCATTTTCATTTGTGGTGGTGTGCCACCGTTCATGAAGTCTCCTTAGAGACTAGGGATTTTGGATTGTAGATTGTGGAGCGAGCGAGTGACGCACCGCAACCAATTGCTTATCCCTGATGGCTGATGCCTGTGATGCGAATGCCGGCGTTTTTAATTTTGTGGCGGATGTTGATGCCGATGAGTACGGCCGTTAGCCCTTCAACCACACTCGCATTTGCCAGAGGGCCGGCATTGACGCCGCGCATACCGGCGTCAGCGCATAGCTGCGCTACCAGCTCCTTGTCGGTCCCCTTTTCGCCACAAATCAGCACGTCGCAATCAATCCCATGTGTCAGATCCGTCAGGTGGTGCGCGGAGATGTTTTGGAAGGCGGCCACCACGCGCGCGCTATCGCCAATTTGCGCCTGCGCTTCTTCTGCGGCAGAAAGGCCACTGGGCAGCCGCCAGACGCGCGCCGCTTTTTCGCCCAGCGGCACAACCACCGTCACCAGCAGCTTGCCTGCCAGCGCCTCTTTCACCGTTTCCAGCGTCTTTTCTTGGGCGCTATAAGGCACCGAAAGCACCACGACTTCTGCCTGCTGCGTGGCGCTGAGGTTATCTGTGCCGCTGACGCTGGTGCCCGCTGGCAGTTTGGCCAACATTTCGGCAGCGGCACTGGCTCCTTTTTCGGCCAGGCGGGAGCCAATGATAATTTCATGTCCGGCAACTGCCCAGCGAAAGCCCAGGCCAAATCCTTCGTTTCCTGTTCCCCCTAAAATTGCGATTTTCATGGACGTGATTCCTTATTGTTGTGCGATGTTATCAGGTTTGCCAACGAACTGACCAGACACCCTGCTACTCGCTTAATTGCGCAAATCGCTGCCACACCTTTGCCGCTAGCTCGCGGCTGCGCGCGGTAATTTCCGCTTCGTCCAGGGTCAGCAATTGGCGATCTTTCATCAGGATGCGGCCAGCAACGATGGTGGTTGTGACCATGCTGGCCTCAAAGCCAAAGAGAATGTGCCAGGGGAGATTGCCACTGCTGAGCGGGGTGATGGGGTGGTAGTCCACCAGAATGATGTCGGCGGCGGCGCCTGCTTCGAGTTTGCCGATGGGCAGGTCGGGCCAGAAAATGCGCGCGAGGGCGGCGTTGTTGTGGATGGCCATTTGCACAATATCCATTCCATTGGCGCGGCGCGGGTCGCGGTGGGCCAGCTTGTGTAGCAAGTAGGCGGTTTTCCATTCTGCCCACATGTTGTTGCTAAACCCGTCATTGCCCAGGCAGACGGGAATGCCCAGGCGCAACATGCCCTCAATGTTGGCCGCGCCTACGGCGTTGTTCATGTTGCTGCGCGGCTGGTGCGTGACCCAGGTTCCCGTTTCTTTGAGCAGCATCATTTCTGCTGGGTCAGTGTGGACGGCGTGGGCAACGATGCTCTTGGGGCCAAGGATGCCTGCCGCTGCCAGCCGGTCTACCACGCGACGACCGTATTTGTACAGCGCATCATACTCATCCGCTTCATGCTCGGCCACGTGAATGTGAAAGCCGGTAGCCAGGTCGCTGGCGGCCTCTACACAGGCCGCCAGCGTTTCTTCACTTAGGGAAAGCGAGGCGTGCAGGCCAAATGTGCCTGCCAGCAAGCCGCTGCCGCGCTCCCTGAGGGAATGCAGAAAGCGCACATTTTCACTAATGCCTGCCTGTGTTCCCGTGGCGCCGTTGCGGTCGGTGACTTCATAGCAGGTGGCCACACGCACGCCCGCTTCCTCGGCCGCGTCCGCAATCTGGTCTAGCGAGCTATCTATGGCGTTGGGGCTGGCGTGATGGTCTATGAGGGTGGTTGTGCCGTGCTTGATGGCATCTACCAGGCAGACCAGGGCGCTGTACTTCACGTCTACGTCCAGCAGGGCGCGGTCTAGCCGCCACCACAACCGCTCTAGAATATCAGGGAAGTCTTTGGGGGCAGGGCCAGGAATGGCCATGCCGCGCGCAAAGGCGCCGTAAAAGTGGGTGTGGGCGCAAATGTTACCCGGCATCACAAGCTGCCCGCTGGCGTCTAGCTGCGGGGCGTCTGGGTGTGCCTGCATGAGGCTGGCGGAGGGGCCAATAGCGGCAATACGGCCGTCTTGCAGCAGCAGCCCCCCCTGTTCCACAATCTCTGCGCCATCTACCCAGGTGACAAGACGGCCGTTGACAATTAACAACTGATTCTGATTCATTTATATCCACCCTCAACCAGGAGAATTTCTGCACGCTTCACGTCTGTATATGAGACACATAAAATTGCTTGACACACATCCTTCATTGGGTAAACTGTGAAGCATTGTATCACAAGCATATCACACGTTGCCGCGTCTGAAAGAATTGAACCGCATTTTTAAGGAGAAAACAATGGCTGAAGGGAAAACCTTTGACGTAACTGACGACACCTTTGAAACCGAGGTGTTAAACTCGCCAACCCCTGTGCTGGTAGACTTTTGGGCTGACTGGTGTGGCCCCTGCCGCATGGTTGCCCCCTCCGTTAAGGCGATTGCTGAGGAGTATGCAGGTAAAGTGCGTGTAGCCAAGATGGACGTAGACGACAATCCGGCAACCCCTGGTCGCTACGCTATCGTGGGCATTCCCACCATCATGCTCTTCAAGAATGGGCAGGTGGTGGAGCGCATTACCGGCGCCTGGCCAAAAGACCGCATTGTTGCCAAGATTTTGCCGCACCTGAACTAATTTCGTCGAACTAATTTCGTCAGATTAAACCGTATGGGAACGCCCGCTGTCTTGCGGGCGTTGTTGTTTACGGCCTTATCGGGCGGCCAGCAGCCCTCAGGTAATCCAGTCGCGGTTATGCACATCCCATTTGCGGTGCGCATAGCTGCGCTGGCAGTCGCGGCAAATGAGGACGGCATCTAGCTCGCCACTTTCGCGCCAGCGCCAGCGCACAATCGTCAGGTGGCGGCGGCAGGTAGGTTGGTAGCAGACGGGGCAAATTTCTCCTGCCGCCAGCGCCTCTGGGTCAGAGCGTGGGGTGACAAAGTTGTTTTGGTTGCAGATGTGGCAATATTTCACGCTCATGGTTTTGCTTTGTGCACATAAAAGCCGATGCCACTCTTTTCCCCCAGCCTGCCTGCCATGACCAATCGCCGCAGCAGGGGGGAGGGACGATAGCGATCTTCCCCCCACTCAGCAAAGAGCGCCTGCATGACGCCCAACACCGCATCCAGGCCCAGGTAGTCGGCCCAGGCCAGGGGGCCGCGCGGGTAGTTGGCCCCCTGGCGCATCGCCTGATCAATGTCCGCGGCGCTGGCGACCCCCTCGAGCACGGCGCTGGCGGCTTCGTTGATCAGACAGCAAACGGTGCGTGCGCGCACCAGCCCTGGACCATCGGCGACAACGGCCGTTTCCCACCCCATTTCCTGCCAGAACGCCTGCGCCTCTGCTAGGGCGGCATCGGCTGTTTGCAGCGCCCGCGCCAGCTCGACGACGCCCGTGGCGCCCAGCGGCGGCAAAACGGCAAAGCCGACAACCCGTTGCGGTGCGTCCAACCAGGAAGCGGCCTGCGTGGCGCTACTGTTCAGTGCCGAACTCAATATCAGCGCCCGCGCGCTCAACCCCTGGCTCAGTGCGCGCAGCAGCTGGCGCTTATCTGACAGCGATTCGTGATACAGTTCAATTGCCACGTCGGCGTCACTGAGCTGTTGCCAGAGACGGCCGTTTTCCTGCGCGCTCTGCATGTCCTCAGCCAGATACAGGTGGGTTTCATGACCGGCTGCCAGGCACACCTGGCCTACTTCGGTAAGAAACGGGATTTCCCCCACAACGATAACTTTCATAGCTCAACCCAGCTTTTCGGCAAAAGCAGGCAGCGCCGGCGCGCCCCCCGTGTGCCAAAACAGCACAGTTTGCCTCCTGGTAAAAGCGCCCCAGCGAATCAGGTCAATCAAACCACCCATAGCCCGCCCGGTGTAAACTGGGTCGAGCAAAATCCCTTCCAGTTGCGCTACCATACGCACAGCTTCGCGCTCACTCTCACCCACCACTGCATATCCCTCGCCCACGTAATCATCATTCACGTTTACCCGGTCGGCCAGAGAAAGCGTGCCCAGTCCCAGGTGCGTGGCCGTAGCCGTCGCCAGCGCCGCCACCTGCGTATGCAGCGCCTGCGTCTCGGCGGCGACGCTAATGCCCAAAATCTCACCGCGAAAGTCATACACAGTTGCCCCCAGCACCATGCCCGCCTGTGTGCCGCCACTGCCGCTGGCGACAATAATGAAGTCTATATTCAGGTTTGCCGTTGCTATCTGTGTTTTTAATTCTTCCATAGCCAGCACATAGCCGGTCGCGCCCACCACATTAGAGCCGCCCAGGGGAATCTGATAGGGCGTATGTCCCATCGTGCGCAGTTCAGCGCACACCGCGCCCATAAGCGCGACCGTGTCTTGATCGCTGCTCCAATAGAGGTGTGCTCCCAGGAGTTCATCGAGCAGCAAATTGCCCGTGACTGCAGCGGGAGGATTGCCCTTTAGCACCAGGCTGCACCCCAGGCCATAGGCGGCGGCAGCAGCGGCCGTTTGGCGGCAGTGGTTGCTCTGCGCGGCGCCAGTCGTCACCAGGTAGTCACAGCCCTGTGCCAGCGCTTCTGCTACTAAAAATTCGAGTTTGCGCGCCTTGTTGCCACCCCCGGCCAAACCCGTCTGGTCATCCCGTTTGATGAGCAGCGTGGGGCCGCCCAGGTGCTTGCTTAAGCGCGCCAACGGCTGGATGGGGGTGGGGAGTTGCGCCAGTGGCACACGTTTAGGGTAGTTGGGCTTTGGTTGGTTGCTCATAGGTTGCTGATTATAGCCGTTTCGCAAACGGCCGTCAGCTTTGGCAACAAAAAAGCCCCACCGGATGGGGTGGGGCTTTTTTATAGGTTTCTTGTGACTAAAATTAGCCGCCGAGGCCGCTGGTGATACGGCTGAAGACGTTACCAATCTGCGGGCCGAGCAGCGTGAGGATGGCGATGATGACTATGGCCACAAGCACCAGAACCAGCGCGTACTCTACCAGACCTTGACCTTGTTCACGATTCAAGAATAACATTTAGGACCTCCATAGAATTGAATGAAAAAGTTACGTACTAGTGAATATAGTAATTGGTTAGCCAGGTTTTCGCAATAGTCTCTCGGTACCAATTGGAATGTAACTTTTCAGACCAGTAGGAATCTGGTTTTACAGCCGCGATACCGTCTATTGGCGTTGTTCATACGGCGTATAGTCAGGCAGCATGAGCAGTTGGCAAAACAAAAAAGCCCCACCGGATGGGGTGGGGCTTTTTTATAGGTTTCTTGTGACTAAAATTAGCCGCCGAGGCCGCTGGTGATACGGCTGAAGACGTTACCAATCTGCGGGCCGAGCAGCGTGAGGATGGCGATGATGACCACAGCGACGAGCACCAGAACCAGCGCGTACTCTACCAGACCTTGACCTTGTTCACGATTTAAGAATAACATTTAGGACCTCCGTAAGAATTGAATGTGAAAGTAAACAACTGTTCCTCATCATAATTCTAATGTTTGATTCTTGCAATAGTCCTTACGTACTGTTTTGGTGGCAACTTTGGGAAATTGGGGTGAAAATAGCTGCGATGGTTTGAGGCTGCAAGCTGAAATGCTAAATTGACCGGAAAGATTCTGCGTATGAGCAGTGAGTATTTGCATGAGGAACCGCACGATATTTTGTGCGAAGGGTGGCTGCACAAGGCAATGGTACTGCTGAGTGTGCCGGATCGCTGGCCAGCCTGGGGAATAGCCGCGCTGGCAACTGCGATGGCGTCGCTGGTTGCGTTGGTCTGGTGGTGGGCGCGAGCTAATTTAGGCGTGGCGGGGTGGGCAACGGCCGTTTTCCTGGTTGCGTCTTTGTTGGATATGCTACTGTTGGTTCAGCTGCCGCGACGCGGTCTCTCTTTTGGCCCGTGGAAGTCGCAGTGGGTGGTGCTGGCGTTGCCGCGCCTGGTCGCGGCGTTGCTGCTGACTGGACTGGTGTATGGGGGCGCCCCCTGGCTGGCTCTGGCGCTGCTCGTCCTGGTGCAGGGAGGGGCCACCTTGCTGGCTGTGTGGGGCTTTGTGATTGAACCATTCCGTGTGGGACTGACCAGGCTGACCATTGCCACAGACCGCCTGCTGCCAACGGCTGCCCCCATCCGCCTGCTGCACATTAGTGACCTGCATATCGAGCGGCTAACCAGACGGGAAACGGCCGTGTTGCATCTGGCGCAGCAATGCCAGCCTGACCTGATTGTCATTACCGGCGATTATGTCAATCTTTCTTACAACACGGACCCCGTCACCCATGCGCAGGTGCGCGACCTGTTGCAAAAGCTGGATGCGCCGCATGGTGTGTATGCCACGTTGGGCAGCATCACTGTAGACTT
Source organism: uncultured Anaerolineae bacterium (assembly GCA_937943625.1). Lineage (GTDB taxonomy): Bacteria > Chloroflexota > Anaerolineae > Promineifilales > Promineifilaceae > JACSRF01. The sequence goes on from CALEAD010000012.1 coordinate 65,265, forward strand.
ACGTGAAGAGGTCGTGCCCATTTTTGACGGCCTGCCCATTCACCTGCTGCGGCGCGATTGGCACGAAATCAGGTTGGACGAGGCGCGCGCGATTGTGCTGCTGGGCATGGATTGCACGCATCACTTGCCGACCGACCGCGCGCGGCTGGCGCATCTTCACGCCAGCGCCCCCAACAGCGTGCCGCAAATTTTGCTCTATCACTCGCCGGAGCTAATGCCAGAAGCAGTGGCGCACGGCGTTGACCTGTATTTGTGTGGCCATACGCACGGGGGACAGGTGCGGCTGCCGCTGGTTGGCGCTTTGTTGACCAGTTCCCAGCTTGGCCGGCGCTATGTGATGGGGCTGTACCGCGAGGGGCGCACGCACCTGTATGTTAGCCGGGGGTTGGGGCTGGAGGGGCTAAGCGCACCGCGCGTGCGCCTGCTGGCGCCACCGGAAATGGCGCTGATCACATTGGTGCCCGCCACGGCGCACACAGGCTAAAAAACTTTTGTCACTTTGCCCCACTCGCGCTATAAACAAGCCTATGCCCGAAACTGGTGAACCCCTTAGCGACCGTGAGCGAGATGTGCTGACCTACATGGTGCAGGGAGCCTCCAACAAGGAGATTGCCGCGCAGTTGGTCATTAGCGAAAATACGGTGAAGGTTCATCTGCGCCGCATTTATACCAAGTTGGGGGCGTCTTCGCGCACCGAAGCGACAGCGCTGGCCTTGCAAAAGGGGCTGGTGACGCTGCCGGGGTTGGAACCCACAGATGAGAGCGCTTCTCTGGTTGCGGCCGTTTCTGCACCAGAGATGCCCCCCCCCAGGGAAGTGGTTGCTGCGCCTATGGCAGAGCTAACGGCCGTTGCCCCTCCGCCAGCTGCCCCTGCCCCTACCTCCCTATCCTGGCGCACGCTCAGCCTGGGGTTGGCGTTGCTGGCCATTGCGATCTTGCTTGGGCTGCTCATCTGGCAGCAAAATGGCTTTACAGGCACGGCCGCAGCCACGCCCACAGAAGTGGCCAAACCTTTTACCGAACAGCCGCTGGGGGATTCTCGCTGGCTGCTGAGCCGCCCGATGCCGGCTGCGCGCGCAGGCATGGGCATCGCCGCCATCGGCCTGGACATTTACCTGATTGGTGGCGAGGGGGTGGCCGGGGTGGTGAATGACGTGGACGTGTACAACACCACGCAACGCCAGTGGCAGCACGGTGTGCCCAAGCCAACGGCCGTTGCCGACTTAACGGCCGCTGTGCTCTTTGGCGAAATTTATCTTCCCGGTGGACGTGGCGCGGATGGCCAGCCAACGGCCGTCGTCGAGGTTTACAGCCCGGCCAACAATCTCTGGCGCAATGTTTCTCCCTTGCCCGTGCCCCTGAGTGGCGGCCTGGCGCTCGAAGAGGGAGGCCATCTTTACTTTTTCGGTGGCTGGGATGGTCAGGCTTATGTCCACACTGCTTACAAATACGATCCAGCGCTAGATACCTGGCAGCCGTTGCCCCCCATGAGGCACGCGCGCGCCTACACCGCTGGGGGGACGATAGGCAGCACGCTTTATGTCGTGGGTGGGTTTGATGGCGAAAGCGAATTGAACGACTGTGCCGTGTTCGACACAAACGAAAACAGCTGGCATGATTGCCCGCCGTTGCTGCAAAAGCGCGCCGGCGCCGGCGGTGTGGTGCTGCTCAACAAGCTATACATTCTCGGTGGTGGGCTGCAGCCGGAAAGTGGTATCCTCTATGGCGAAGAGTACAATCCTGCCACACAATCCTGGCACACGCTGGATACGCCCATGCTGGCTGATGCCGGCCATTGGCGCGCCCCGGCGGTCACAAATGTGGAAACACGCATTTATGCCTTTGGCGGCCGCCAGGGGGAAACGCTGCTGGCAGACACCTTTGTGCTGCGCGCCGTTTTCCAGACCTTTTTGCCCGCTTTTCCCTCCCAGCCATGAGTAGCCAACCAGCGCGCATGGAGTTGTCAAACTGGGCACAGTACGGCCGTTTGGCGTGCGCACTGGCCTTATTACTGGGGGGGCTACTCTTTTTGCTTGTGGGCATGCTGGGCGCACTGCCGCATCGCAGCCTGCGCCAGGTATTTTCCCCCATCATAGCCATAGACCTGAGCCAACCGCGCCACAATGCCATCACCCTCATCCCCAACGGCGCGCTCACCTTACAGCAAACGTTCACGCCGCGCCATGATGGCCTGCGTGAGCTGGAAATACGCTTCGCCCGCGCCGATGATGGCAGCGCCGCTGGCGCGTCTACCGGGCAAATTCACCTGCGCCTCAGCGATGCTGCCGGTCAGACGGTAAGCCAGGCCTCGCTGCCCAACGCGACAATTGCGCACAGCCAGACGCACATGCTGCAATTTGCGCCGCAGCCCCGTTCAGCGGGGCAGGTGTATACGCTTTCGCTGCGCGGCGCGGAGCGGAATGAGGTGGCGCTGTGGGGGTATAGCCTGGATGTGCACGCCGGTGGGGAGCTGTCACTGGGATATGAAGGGGAGGATGGGACAACGGCCGTTGCCCCGCCTATAGACGTGGCCGACCTGATGTTTACCACGCGCTACCAGCTTACCTGGGGCAGCGCCCTGGCTTACCTGGGTGGTGCGCTGTGGCGAGAGGGAGGCTTTTTGTTGCTGGCACTGTTTTTTTTGTTGCTGCCGGGGGCGCTGCTGCTGCAATTCTGGCCGTTGCGCGGCGGGGGGATGGCGTGGCTGGGGGTGGCACTGGCTTTGGGTACGGCCGTGTGGCCGCTGGTGTGGCAATTTAGCACACTGCTCGGCTGGCATTGGCGCCCCTGGTCGCTGTGGCTGCTGCTGGTGCTGGGTTGGCTGGCTGTTTGGGCAGTGGGCATCAGCAGACAGGAGAGTGGCGGCAGGAGAGTGCCAACCGCCACTCTCCAGGCGCTAATCACTCCATTGCATCCACTCTTCTCACCCCGCCTCTCCCTTGTGGATGGAGTGCTGCTGGTTGTGCTATTGCTGGGGCTAACTGTGCGCCTGCTGGCGGTGCGTGATCTGGCTGCACCCCCCTGGGTGGATGCCAGCCGCCATGCGCTGATCACGGCCGTCATGCGTGATAGTGGCCAGGTCATCCGCGATTATGGTGCTTATTTGCCGGTTGATCGTTTTCCCTACCACTATGGTCTGCACACCCTCACTGCCAGCCTGGCACTGCTGACACAACGGCCGTTGCCCGATTTGCTGCTCACCTTTGGCCAACTGCTGAATGCGCTGGTTCCCCTGACCGTGTATGCGGCCCTGCGACTGCTTACGCGGCGGCCATTGGCGGCGCTGCTGGCTTCCTTTCTCGTGGCGCTGCCCTTTCTTTTCCCTGCCTACTACGCCACCTGGGGGCGCCTGACGCAGCTTGCGGCCATGCTGGTGATGCCCCTGACACTGGCGTTGACCTGGCTGCTGCTGCGTGGCGGACGGCGCTGGCAGCGTGCCTGGTGGCTGCTGGCGCTGCTGACGGCCGGGCTATTTTTGCTGCATTTTCGCGTGTTTACCTATTATTTGCCATTTGTGCCCCTGGTCTGGCTGCTGAGCGCGGGCAGAAACGGCCGTTACCTGCTGTTGGCGGCGGTTGGCGGGCTGCTGCTGGTTGCGCCGCACCTGTTCTACCTGCGCGCCGTAGCGGATCCCCTGAGTGCGTTTGACAGCAGCGGCAGCGGTTACAATACGTTCCCCAGCGGCTACCTGACGGCTGGCTGGGAGCGTGCCTTCGTCATAGCCAGTGCCCTGTGCCTGTTGCCCGTTTTGTGGCAGGTGTTGCGCCGTTGCCGCCGGGCGCTGTTGCCACTGGCTTTGGTCACGTGGGTGGGCGTGCTCTTCCTGCTGCTGGCTGGGGAGCGGCTGGGGCTGCCAGAGACGTGGCTGTTTAACCTGAACAGCATGTATATCACCCTCTTTTTGCCCCAGGCCATGTTGCTGGGCCTGATGGGAGAGCAGCTCTGGCGCTGGCTGGCACGCCAGCGCTGGTGGCTGCAATTGTCGGCCAGCGCCGCCACCGGGGCGCTGCTGCTGGCGCTGTTGCTGTTTGGCGTGCGCAGCCAGATTGCCATTCTGAACCCGCAAACCATTCTGGTGCAGCCGCCTGACCTGGCGGGTATCGCCTGGGTGGATGCCAATCTGCCGCCGCAGGCGCTGCTGGCGGTGAATAGCTGGCGCTGGCTGGGGAATGCGTGGGCGGGTCAAGATGGCGCCGCCTGGCTGACGCCTCTGACTGGCCGACAAACGACGACCCCGCCGGCGGATTATATGTACAGCACGGCGCTGGCGGCGTGGGTATTGGCATTTAATGAAACGGCCGTTGGCGTGATGGATTGGCATGACCCGGCGCAGGCGGCCTGGCTGAAAGAGCAGGGAGTCAGCCATATTTTTGTGGGCGCGCGCGGCGGCTTTTTTGACCCGGCGGCTCTTGGCAAGAACCCCGCTCTTGCGCTATTGTATGCCCATGATGGTGTTTTTGTCTTTGCTTTGAAGGATGAATAATAAACATGATTGCAGATTTGCCTGTAAACGAAACGGCCGTTGGTCAACGACCGTCTGTTATCAACGATTTCTCGATGGTGGTCGCTACCGTAAACGGCACAGGCAGTCAGACCGCCAACCTGACGTTGCTGCGCGCCTTCTTCAAGATGGGTATTCCCGTCAATGGTAAAAACATCTTCCCCTCCAACATTCAGGGGCTGCCCACTTGGTATCACATTCGCGTCAGCCGCGATGGGTATGTGGCACGCCGTCACACCGCAGAAATTTTGGTGGCATTTAACCCTACCACTGCAGCGCAAGATATTGAGGCGCTGCCCGCCGGCGGTGTTTGCCTGGTCAATGGCGACTGGCGCGACGTGCCGCACCGCGCCGATGTGACCTACTATGCGATCCCCGTCAACCAGTTTATCCGCGACACGGGCACAAAGGGGAAACAGCGCGACTACATCGCCAACATGGTCTACGTGGGGGCGCTGGCGCACTTGCTGGGTATTCCCTTGCAGGTGCTAGAAGAGGCGCTGAGCTTTCAGTTTAACGGCCGTCAATCGCTCATTACCAGCAACATGGGTGTTGTACGTGCTGCTCACGCCTGGGCCACAGAAAACCTGCCCAAGCAAGACCCCTATGGGGTAGCGCTGATGAACGCCACCGCCGGGCAAATTTTGATCACTGGCAACGAGGCGGCTGCCCTGGGCGCAATTTTTGGCGGCGTCAGCGTCGTCGCCTGGTATCCCATCACCCCTTCCACCAGCCTGGTAGACGCCCTGAACAGCTACCTGCCACAACTGCGCCAGGATGAAGAGACCGGCGCGCCCACGTATGCAGTGATTCAGGCGGAGGATGAGCTGGCCGCGATAGGCATGGTTCTGGGCGCAGGCTGGGCGGGCGCGCGCGCCATGACCGCCACTTCTGGTCCCGGCATCTCCCTGATGGCGGAGTTTGCCAGCCTGGGCTATTTTGCCGAAATCCCCGCCGTGATCTGGGATGTGCAGCGTGTTGGCCCTAGCACCGGGCTGCCCACGCGCACCAGCCAGGGAGACCTGCTCTTTGTTTATTATCTCGGCCACGGTGATACCAAAAACGTCATCTTGCTGCCGGCTACGGTGGCAGAGTGCTTTGAATTTGGCTACACCGCCTTTGACCTGGCGGAAACGTTGCAAACGCCGGTTTTTGTGCTGAGCGACCTGGACCTGGGTATGAATAACTGGATGTCGCCGCCGTTTAGCTACCCGCCACAGCCGCTACAGCGGGGAAAGGTGCTGACGGCCGAAGAGGTGCAGCGCAACGGCTTTGTGCGCTTTAAGGATATAGATGGTGACGGCATTACCTATCGCACCTTACCGGGCAATACACACCCCAAGGCGGCCTGGTTTGCACGCGGCACCGGCCACAACGAAAATGGCGTCTACAGCGAAAAGCCAGAAGATTGGGCGCAAAACATGGCGCGCCTGGCACGTAAATTCGAAACGGCGCGCGCCCTGGTTCCCGCGCCGATCATTGACGAGACGCCAGACGCGGACTTTGGCATCATTGCCTTTGGTACGAGCAAGTACGCCATTGATGAAGCACGCGCCCGGCTGGCGGCGGAGGGCATTAAAACCAGCTTTATGCGCATTCGCGCCTTACCTATCAACCAGGCTGTCAAAGATTTCATTGCCCGCCATGAACGGAATTTTGTCATTGAACTAAATCGTGACGGCCAGCTGCGTACCATTTTGCAAACAGAAGTGCCGGAGATGGCTGCAAGGTTGCTCTCCATCGCCCATTTAGACGGGATGCCCTTAACGGCACGTTGGATCGTGGAAAGAGTGCGCTAAAAGCTAACGATGATATGGTTCATAATGTGCTGGAAAGATGGTTGACAATTTTTTGACCGCCGACAACTGCCTGCCAACCGCGATTTTACCAGTGATGGGCGGTCTGCTGTCGGCCGTCTGCGGCCGGATCTGTAAGGATGTTTTGAATCAGGTCCTAACGGCTCATGATTTTTGGGAGTAAGAAAATGGGTGCAACACGACCAGAACGACTCAATCTAATTGGCCTGACAAGGGCGGACTATAACGGCGGGCCTAGTACGCTGTGCCAGGGTTGCGGCCATAACTCCATCTCTAGCCAGATTATTCAGGTGGCGTATGAGTTGAGTATACGGCCGTATGAAGTGATTAAGCTCAGCGGCATTGGCTGTTCTAGCAAGTCGCCGGCCTATTTTTTGGGGCAGTCGTTTGGCTTTAATGCGCTGCACGGCCGTATGCCGGCCATTGCCACCGGCGCCCTGACGGCAAACCATACCTTGCGCGCTATTGGCGTCAGCGGGGATGGGGATACGGGCAGCATTGGCCTGGGGCAGTTTAAGCACCTGCTGCGGCGCAATGTGCGCATGGTGTACATTGTGGAAAACAATGGCGTCTATGGCCTGACTAAGGGGCAGTTTAGCGCCACGGCCGATCAGGGGCAGGTGTTGAAATATGCGGGTGAAAATGAGTTCCCGCCGGTGGATATTTGCATGGAGGCGATTATTGCCGGGGCGGGCTTTGTGGCGCGCTCTTTTTCTGGCGATGCGGCGCAGGTGCGTGAATTGCTGAAGGCGGCCATGAGTTTTAACGGCACGGCTGTGCTCGACATCATCAGTCCGTGTGTGGCCTTTAACAATCACGATAGCTCGACCAAGAGCTACAGCTACGGCAAGGAGCATGAGCTCCCCCTGCATGAACTGGGCTGGGTCCCCCCCAGCGCAGAAATTGTGATCGAGACGTATGAACCGGGGGAAATGCGCCTGGTAGATATGCCCGATGGCTCTTACATTCAACTGCGCAAGCTGGAGGAGGATTATGACCCCACAGACCGCCTGGGGGCGATGCACCGGTTGCAATGGGCACAGCAACAGCAGGAATTTATTACGGGGCTAATTTACTACAATCCGCAGCGCCCCAACCTGGCACAAACGCTGCGCCTGGGTGAGACGCCGTTGGCGCAGCTGCCCGCGGAAAAATTACGGCCGTCGTCAGAGAAACTGGCGCAGTTGATGGCGAAACTGTAGTCCATTAAGCTGGGGCGATGAAGGAATAGCCGACGGGCACGTCGTCGCGCGTAAAGGCGGCCGTGAGCCAGACGCGGCGAATGGTCAGGAAGGGGGAGATGGCGGCGTGTTCGTTGTTGGACAACGGCCGTTGCGAGTAGTAGCCGGCAAAAAACGCTTCCGTCAAATCCTGCGATACGTTTAGCAGATCTGTATTCAGCAAAAACGTGGCAATGTCATACGCCCGCCAACCCGGCCCGCACAGGTCAAAGTTGAAAAACGTCGGGCTGTGATCATCCACAAAATAGGTGTTGTGGCTATGGAAATCTCCGCCAATCGGCCCCCAGCTATCCTCTGTGTGGTACGAGTTGCGGATCAGCGCCAAAATTTCTTCCTTTGCCTCCTCCGCAGACGTCACCAACAAATCCAGGTCACGCTGGCGGCTGCGGCGATGTCCCCAAATTTGCTTGAGTCGCGCCACCGGCCAATCCACCAGAAACGCCAGGTCCATTGGCTGCCGCTTGTGCGCCGTCTGGAAGTTGTTAGAAACCACGTGAATTTTGGCCATGTGCGCACCCAGGGCAAAAAGCTGGTTGGGGTTGCGCGGATTCATGGGTTGCCCATTGGCAAAGCTAAAAAGCGCTATGTAGCGCACCCCTTCTGGCGCCAGAACAGTGCCCAGGAAATGGCCGTCTTTGCGCTTAATGGGATAGGCTACTGGCAACCCCTGTTCACGCAGATAATCCAGCCAGGCCAGCTCGTACTCATAATCTGATTCTTGCCGGTTTAGGTGTGAAGCCACCTGGTACACCCGCAGCACATACTTGCGTCCCCCTGCCAGCACCTTGTAATGATCGTTGTCTTGCGTGCGCAACACCTTGGTAAACAGCTTGCAGGCTACCAGAGCGCCCAAGTCATACTCGTCATTGATTACTTCCGCCAGCGCGTCTGCTGCCAGAAAAGAACGGGTTACAGGAATCTGCTTTTGCATCGTTTTCTCTCTTTACAACCTGTCCCGGGTTCGGGTTGGTGTATGATCTTGCTGTGTGGCGCAATTCTAGCACGAGTTGTAACGGCCGTGTACCTGCCAGGATAAAACAACTGGAGTTTGGGAAAAATTGCACCGATCTCTGGTGCTGTAATGCGATTTGCCAAACGCACTGCACTGGTAACGAAAAAACGCCACTGTTCAGAAAACGTAACGACTCAGGTGCAAGGCACTGGCCGCAGGAGTTACAAATGGCTAGAATCGTCTGGCCAGTGCCTTGCACCACTCAGGCTTAGTAGTTACCAGAAAACAAAAAGAGGCTAACCATCTGGTTAGCCTCTTTTGCTGCAATGACACGGAATCCGTGTTTTTAGATTTTGCGCACGCTTGCCGCGGCCGGGCCTTTTGGTCCCTGGACAATCGAAAACTCGACTTCGTCCCCTTCCGCCAGACTGCGGAAGCCTTGGGACTCAATCGCAGAATAGTGTACGAAGACATCACTGCCGTTCGCCTGCGATAAGAAACCAAATCCTTTTTGATCATTGAACCACTTCACGGTTCCGGTGACACGTTGTTCACTCATTGTTGAAAACTCCTTATGTTTTCTAAAATTTTCGTGCTTCCTCGATTTCAGAACGTTTTTGGTTCTCAACAACTGCTGCAACAAAAAAACGCTGTCCAGACTTTGCATCCAGACAGCGTCTTCAAATAGCTTAGTCAGAACTTACAACTTCTTAAATCTTTGAAACTTGACCCTAATATACCCTCAGGCGTCGTTTCTGTCAAATCTGGCTAAGGCCATTCAGCAATTGTAAATTTGAAACAATGCGGGTGGGCGGGACGGCACGGAAAAGTTCGTATTGACCGCTTTAGCGGGCAGCCCATTAATTCCTGCTCAGCAGCGTCAGGGGAACAGAGCCGTCTTGTCCTGGTCGGCGACCCATCACGTGCTGATGGTGACGCGCCTGGTCTTGCTCCGTCATTTTGCCGGGCAAGGGCAATTGCGCAAAACGGCGGAGCAGCAAATGGTCAATCAGGTACGCAACCAGGGAAAGGTTATAAGCGTCATCATTCATCTTGTACTCAGATGGGTCCTGGTTGACAATCAGCTCATCTGCCTGGAAGCCCGTTTCGCTGGCCACCAAGTGCAGCTGGAAAATGCATGTGCCCGTCCAACTGCGGTGAAAGTGTAGCCACTCACCATCCAGGTAAATAAACCATTTATCCTGTTGTGTGGCGGGAATAAAGCCGCGCTCGATGCGCTGCATCTCATCGGGCGTATAGTTACCCGTGATCAGCAGACGTTTTTGCCGCGTGGGCATCGGTTTGATCTTCCAGGAATCGGCCGTTGCGCGCAGTGTCATAATTAATCCCTCAGACTGGTTATGGGCCGGCAAAGTTTTCCAATGGATCATGGCGCTCAAAGTAGCTGTTGGGGTCAGAGGAATGCACCCACACCCACAGGGCGTTAGGCGCGTTCTCTGACCAGTAGTACACCCACTCAGCGGCGCGCGGAGGCATATTGACGCAGCCATGGCTATGCTTGTAGCCAAAGCGGTCGTGCCAGAATGCGCCATGAAGCGCGATGTCATGGTCAAAAAAGAGCGTGTGGGGCACGTCTTCGATGAAGTAGTAATCAATTTGCCCTTCAGCGCCGGACATCTTGGTTTGCAGGTGACGGCTCCATACCTGGAAAAGACCTTCGCGCGTGGGCCAGCGGTTCAGACCACTCGAAACCAGACCGGCATAAACCATCCGGTCGCCTTCGTAGGCGGCAAAGCTCTGTTCGTACAGGTCTACTTCTACCCAGAATTCAGTGGCGCCAATTTCTACCGGTCGCGGCTTGACGTCTACCAGGCTGACAAAGGTCTGCCGTACCCAGTAGCCACCGCCGATGTTGTACCACAACCAGTTGCCATCTGGCTCTTCTATCAGCCTGGCATCGTATACCTGGAAAAAGGTGTACCGGTCGAGTTTCGGCGTGCCTGGCTCATGGGGCAGGCCTGGGGCACGACTGGGGAAAACGGGGGCCAGAATCCAGCCAAACGGCCGTTGCGGTTGTGCCATTATCTGATACCCAGCAAAACGCGATGCTGTCACCAGGCGCAAATCGTGTGCCTGCACGTACTCCCCATAATTGATCACATACCAGACTTGCCCTTCACTTTCTACGCGATCCTCTACTGTAGCAAAAAGAAACCCATCTCCCACGTTGCGCACAATAGGTGCTGCCAGGCTGGGGGCACTGTATACGTTAATCAGATCGTTCAGGCGGGCATAAGTGCGATTGCGAATAATGCTGCGCGGCTGCGGTTCTGGTTCGACAAAGGTGGGCTGGGATGCTTCCGGCGTACACACGTGGCCGATGCTGTCCGCATACACGTAACAATTCGCCGCTTTGGTAGGGCTGGCCCCCATCAACCAGGCTACCAGCGCCCCCGCCAAAACCAAACCTGTTTGCCAGAATCGCCGCATCAACTTAACCCCTCTTCATCACCTGCCTTGGGCTGCGCCTTTAGTCCCGGAAGGTGAGAAATCGCCCCGATCAGATCCATGCCCGTCAGCGCTTCAATGGTTGCTGGCACCTGGGCGATGATGTTGGTGACATCTTGAGTAATTTTGGCTGCGCCAGCGCCGTTGCCATCTCCTCCTGTGTTGACGATGACAATGCGCTCCGTTTTTGCCAGCGGTTGTGCCACGGCGGCCGCCACTTCTGGCAACCTGTCCAGGAGCTGTTGAATAACAGCCGCCTGCGTATACTCCTTCCACGCTTCCGCCTTTTTCAGCGTGGCCTCTGCTTCTGCCAGACCTTGCTGGCGAATGACCTCCGCCTCGGCCAGACCCTTCTGGCGCAGAATTTCGGCCTCGGCCAGGCCGCGCGCCTTCGCTGCGTCTGCCTCAGCCAGACCTTTCTGGCGGATGGCTTCTGCCTCACCTGTTGCTTCGGTTTGCAGCTGGAACTGTCGCGCTTCGGCCAGGGTTTGCACCTTATAGCGCTCCGCTTCGGCTGGCTTGCGCACGGTGGCATCCAGCTCTTTTTCGCGCCGTGCCACCTCTTGCTGCTGCACCTCGATGGATTTGCGCTTGGCGACTACTTCCACTTCGACTTCCTCAGCCTTGACTTGCTGATTGGTGATGTTCATTTGCAGCGTATAAGCCAGCTCTGCCTCTGCCCTTTTGCGATTTGTTTCGGCCTCAAAGGCGGCTTTTTGCACCTCGAACTGCTTGCGGCTTTCGGCAATTTTTGTTTCGGCCTCAAATTTGGCCGATTCGCCCTGCTGGCGCGCGCGGGCGCTTTCAATTGTGGCGTCACGCGCTGCTTCCGCCTCGCCGATGGTGGCGTCGCGCTTGACCTGGGCAATGCGCGGACGGCCGAGTGCTTCCAGGTACCCTTCGGAATCGCTGATGTCTTTGATGACAAAGGAGACGATCTCCAGCCCCATGCTGGCCATGTCTTCGCCGGAGACTTCTTGCACTTTTTGCGCAAAGGCTTCGCGGTCTTTGTATAGCTGCTCGACGGTCAGGGTGCCGAGGATGGCGCGCAGGTGGCCGGCCAGGGTTTCGTGCGCCACGTATTTGATCTCGTCCTGGCTCTTGGAGAGGAACTGGATAGCGGCCGTTCTGATAGAGTTTTCGTCGCTGCCGATTTTCACCTGCGCTACGCCGTCTACCGTGACCGGCACGCCTTGCAGGGTGGGCACGTCGGGGGTAGTAATGTCAATGGTCATGATTTCCAGCGAGAGGTCATCCACGCGCTCCAGGATGGGCCAGATGAACGAACGGCCACCGGTGACGATGCGGAATTTGCTCTCGATGCCGCTCATTTCACGCCCCTTGTGCCCCTCACCGCGGCCAGAGATCACCAGAACCTGGTTAGGGCCGACTTTCTTCACGCGGCTGGCATAGACAAAGAGCACCGTAAACAACACAAAGACAACAGCCGGAATTGCTACAGCCAAAATACCTTCCATAGAGGCTCTCCTTTTGTTAATTGGGCATGGTTCAAGCGAGCTTTACAATTTGACCGCCGACCACCGACCGCAGACTGCCATGTCTTTCCAGTGTTGCGGTCGGTGGTCGGCCATCAGCAGTCGAAAAATTGTAAAGCACCTCTGCAACATGTCATGAACCATGCCGTTAATTGGGTAACGTCATCTCAAGTTACCGGTGACAGATTCGGCCAATTTGTAACAAAACAACAGAGACAAGAGGCATAGGAGCCTCTCACCACTTATGAATCCTACGCATGCTCCTCTTCAACAGGGGTTACAATGGCGACGCGACCAGTGATGCGCTCGATGCGCACCAGGGTACCGCGCCTGATTTGTTTGCCGGTTGCAGAGCGTGCGCCTAATTTCACCCGGCCACTTACATTGTCGAATGCGATTTCACCCAGGCCGTTGGCGGGGATGGTGGTGATGACCTCGACCTGACGATGTAGGGCATCTTGTTGCAGGCTATAGTGGCTAGATTTGCTGGGTGACAGTACGTAAATGAAGAATAGTTGCGCCACAATGCCAACAACGAAACCTGCTCCTGCCGAAATTGCAACGCTGGGAATGGCGTTCATCGCTAGCCAGAGGCGGGTAATGAGGCCAGTGATGCCGAATGAGGCGCCAAACATGGCCAGGGCAAATGGGCTGACGCTGATAAAATCTGTGCCGGTATCTGCCTCCCCGCCTAGGCCAATAGCATCACCCAACTCCGCGCCCAGGAGAATGATGACGGCAAAAATGAAGCTGATGAAAACGGCCGCTGCATAAACGATATTGAGTGTGCCAGAGGCTAAAAACTCTTGAAGCATGAGCATTCCCTTTGCCGCGCCTGTTTTCACTGGGGCTGCATAAGCTGATTATACCAAAGATGCAGCGCGCGGGGGAAACTGTTAGGTGCGTATTCAGCAATTCTCAAGTTGAGCATGGTTCATAAAGCTGTGTGGACCGCCAACCGCTAACGGCGGGTCTTTCCCTCGCTGAGAGGTACGGTGGTCTGCCGCCAATGGTCTGTGGTCAAATCAATGCGCTCGCTGATGCGTACTAAAGTTTATACGCGGTCAGGGAACTGGAGTTGCGATTTGTGGTATAGTCTGGGTGTGGATGGGGAGTGGGCTGTCGCTGGTTGGCGGTTATTTTCAAGGGAGATAATGTGCCTATGCAAGAGTTAGCGCAAAACCAGGCAAAACCACTGGTGCTGGTAACAGGGGCAACCGGCTACATTGGCGCGCGCCTGGCCCCTCGTTTGTTGGAATCTGGCTATCGCGTGCGGGTGCTGGTGCGCGATCCCCAACGGCTGTACGGCCGTTCCTGGCACACGCAAGTCGAGATTGCTACTGGAGATGTGCTCAAGCTAGACTCGCTCTTACCCGCCATGCAGGGCGTATCTGTAGCTTATTACCTGATTCACAGCATGGCCGGCAACCACGACTTTCGCGACCGCGATTTGATTGCGGCAGGTCATTTTGCCACTGCGGCGCGTGCGGCCGGCGTGCAGCGCATCATCTATCTCAGCGGCCTTGGTCGCGAAGGGGATGTGCAGCTTTCGGCGCACCTGCGCTCCCGCCAGGAGACAGGCGCCGCCTTGCGTGAATCTGGTGTCCCGGTGACGGAGCTGCGTGCCGCCGTCATCGTAGGGTCTGGCAGCCTTTCTTTTGAGATGATTCGGCACCTGACTGAACGGCTGCCAATCATGATTGTGCCGCGCTGGGCTGATACGCGCATCCAGCCTATCGGCATTCGCGAAGTGCTAGCCTACCTGATTGATGCCCTGGAAACGCCGGCCAGCGTGGGGCAGATCATTGAAATTGGCGGCGGAGACGTGCTGACCTATGCGCAGATGATGCAGCAGTACGCCGAAGTGCGTGGCCTGCGACGCTGGCTGATTCGCGTGCCGGTGTTGACGCCGCGCCTCTCTTCTTACTGGGTACACTGGATGACGCCGCTTTCGGCTACCATTGTACGGCCGTTAATCGAAGGATTACGCTCAGAGGTTATCGTCAACAACCCACGCGCGCGCGAGATTTTCCCCCATATTCAGCCCGCCGACTATCGCACCTCGGTAGACCGCGCCCTGGTGCGCTTGCGTGAGGGCGACATCGAATCCATTTGGAGCGATGCGCTCAGCAGCAGCATTGGTGATAAGAGGCCGGCCCACTTTCATTTGGAACAGGGCATGTTTATTGAGCGGCGCGTGCAATCCGTGCAGGCGCCCGCGGCTGACGTTTTTCGCATTTTCTCTGGCCTGGGCGGTGCGCGCGGCTGGCTGACTTTCGACTGGGCCTGGCAGGCGCGCGGGTTACTCGACCAACTGGTAGGTGGTGTGGGCCTGCGACGCGGCCGTCGTGACCCGGATGATGTGCGCGTGGGCGACGCCCTCGATTTCTGGCGGGTGGAGAGCGTGGAGACAGACCGTTTGCTGCGCCTGCGCGCCGAAATGAAAGTGCCGGGGCGCGCCTGGCTACAGTTTGAGGTGGAACCAGATGGCGCTGACCGGTCTACCCTGGTGCAGACCGCTTACTTTGCGCCCAAGGGGCTGGGTGGGCTGCTCTACTGGTACCTGCTGTATCCGCTGCACGCGCTCATTTTTGCGCAAATGCCGCGCCGCATTGCCCAACTGGCTGAACAGCAAGCCATTGCCCGGTAACTGGGCTGGATAGGCATGGTGTGCAAATAGCGGTCACGACAGCACGCCTTCCCCGTTCACGGCCCCTTCACGTTGAATTTACGGGGCGCATACGGACGCCTGTAGGGGGCTGGCGTATGCTACAGGGGGCTGGACATTATTGGGAAAAGGTGGCATGGCGGAGCAGAAGCAACCCAGTGCCTGGCAGTTAACGGAAGCATTTCTGCCGTTTATGACGGGTGGGGTGCTCCTGTTGAATGGCAGTGGCTTTGTGAAATTTGCTAATCAGACGGCAGAAATAATGCTGGGTGCGGAGAATACTGGGGTGATTGGTGAACCGGGAGAGCGTTTCTTGCCTGCAGCGTTACTGAAGCTGCCTGGGGCGCTACATCATTATAAAACGGTGCTCACACAGCTGGACGGCCGCTCTATCCCCACTTCTGTCTCTATCATTCCCCTCGGTAAGGCGGGCAAAGAGGATAAGCTAATCTCCATGATGTATCTGACGGAGCTACAACAGGCAGAGAACGCTTTGCTGCACACGCAGCGGCTGGCTGGCCTGGGAACGTTGGCCGCTAGTGTGGCGCATGAATTGACGAACCCGCTTTCCATTATTACGGCAACTTGCAGTAATCTCATCCATGAGGTGAACAATGACAACATGGATGGGGAGATGCTGTTGCACTACATTCGCATGATTGAGCACAGCGCCTGGCGCAGCACGCGCATTGTGGAGGTGCTGCGCCACTATGCGCACAACACGGGGTTGGAAACGGCCGTTACCAACCTGAATATGATCGTGGAAGATGCCCTGACCCTGGTGCAGCCGCAGCTTCGCAAGGAACACAAAGTGCGCATCCATGCCAACCTGGCTGAGGATTTACCCTCTATTGTTTGTGATCACAATCGCCTCACGCAGGTGTTGGTCAATTTGTTGCACAATGCACGAGACGCCATGCCGCCAGACGGGGGAGAAATCTATGTGCGCACCTGGGCGGTGGCAAATGACTCAGGGCAGGGGGGGGAACAGGTTGCTGTTTCCGTGCGCGATGAGGGGCGTGGGGTTCCCCCAGAACTGCTGGAGCAGATTTTTACGCCGTTTTTTACCACCAAACTCGGTGGCAGCGGCGCCGGCCTGGGCCTGTTTGTTGCGCGTAAGGTGGTGGAACAGCACAACGGCCGTATCTGGGCAGAGAATCACCCCGAAGGCGGCGCTGTTTTTACCGTTGTTCTTCCACAAAAATAAAAACAGGCATGGTTCATCCCGCCAGTTCCCTATACCCTGTCCCCTGTTTTCTATTCTCCACCAACTGCAAAAAGTATTGATGAAAACGGGAATCATTGGTCAGTTCCGGATGAAAGGAGGTGACCAGCCAGTGTCCCTGTCGCGCGGCAACGGCCGTACCGTCCGGCAACCGCGCAATCACTTCGGCATCTCCGTTAGCTGCCACCAGCCTGGGGGCGCGAATAAAGACTGCGGGAAACGGCCGTGTTTCCCCATTTTGAATTACTGGTACAGCCAATTCCGCTTCAAAGCTGTCCACCTGGCGGCCAAAAGCATTGCGCTCCACGGCTACGTCCATCACCCCCAGCAGCGGCTGATCTCGTCCGGCAGAACCGTTGCCAATCTCTTTGGCCATAAAAATCATGCCCGCACAGGTTCCCCACACTGGCTTTTCGGCGGCAAAATGGCGCAGCGGTTCTATCAGGCCAAAGCGCGTGGCCAACTTGCCAATGGTCGTAGATTCACCGCCAGGAATGATCAACCCATCCAGCCCTTCCAGGTCTGCTGGTAGACGTACTTCCACCGCTTCCACGCCCAGGGATTGCAGCATGTTGATATGTTCAATAAATGCCCCTTGTAGGGCAAGCACGCCTATTTTCATCGCTATCCTACAACTTCTTGATAAAGCAAATTTGCCGCTCTACTTCCGCGTATCCCATTGCCAGGTGACTGGCCAGGCTGACGACATTATCAATCACCGTGTCGGAAGCCATCTCCTGATAGCCATGCTGCCTGGCCCAGGCTTCGGCCATGGCGACCAGCGCCTTACCAATGCCCTGTCGCCGGCTGTCGGCATCCACGTACCACGCCTCCAGGTAGGCTATTGGGGATGTGGTGCAGCCTTCGGCATATTTGCGGCTACCCACTTCCACAAACCCGGCCAGCCCAGAGGACGGCCGTTCCGCCACAAACACACCATTTTCCTGTGGCGCAGCCAGCATTGCTGCCAGCATCACTGCCATTTCTTCCTGCTGGCTGGCCACATCTTCCTCATCAAACAGCGCCAGCCGCATGCGCAGCCATTCCGCCTGATCGCGGTCAGGATCCAGCGAGCGTATCTTCATTATGAAAAACCCATCTGCCGTCACGTCCTACCAGCCACGCCCGGCCAACTGCTCACTCTGCGGCAGGCTGCTAACGTTAATGCCCACCATCGGCTCACCCAAATTTTCGCTCACTTCCGCCAGAATTTGCGGATTGTTGTAATAGGTAGTGGCCATCACAATCGCCTTTGCCCGCTGCGCCGGATTGCCACTCTTGAAAATGCCGGAGCCAACAAACACACCATCCACGCCAATTTGCATCATCAGGGCTGCATCAGCAGGGGTGGCAATGCCGCCAGCGGCAAAGTTAACTACTGGCAGGCGGCCCAGTGCTTTGGTTTCCACCACCAATTCATAGGGAGCGCCAATTTCCTTGGCGTAGGTCATGAGCTCTTCATCTGGCATGAGCTGTAAGCGGCGAATCTCACCCAGCACCGTGCGCGCATGGCGCACTGCTTC
Organism: uncultured Anaerolineae bacterium; assembly: GCA_937943625.1. Lineage (GTDB taxonomy): Bacteria > Chloroflexota > Anaerolineae > Promineifilales > Promineifilaceae > JACSRF01. The sequence continues at coordinate 83,157 of CALEAD010000012.1, forward strand.
TACCACGTCGCCGGTACCCGCCTCGCCTTTGGTGCGAATCATGGCCGCGCCTTCGCCAATGCGCCGCAGCGCCTCGCCCAGGTTGCGGCAGCCGCAGACAAAAGGTACCTTAAAGGCGTGTTTGTTAATGTGGTACATCTCGTCCGCGGGAGTCAGCACTTCGCTTTCGTCTATATAATCCACGCCAATCGCTTCCAAAATTTGCGCTTCGACAAAGTGACCGATGCGTGCCTTGGCCATCACCGGAATGCTGACGGCCTGCATGATTTCCTTGATTAGACCAGGGTCCGACATGCGCGCCACGCCCCCCTGCGCGCGAATGTCGGCCGGCACACGTTCCAGGGCCATGACAGCGACCGCGCCTGCCTCTTCGGCAATAACGGCCTGTTCCGGCGTCACCACATCCATGATCACGCCGCCTTTCAACATCTGCGCCAGCCCGCGCTTTACCTTAATGCTACCTACTACGCCGGGGGCATCTTGCCCGTTTGTACCATTCTTGCTCACGTTACACCTCCAAAAACTTGTGTTGGTCAGATGGTTGATTTTGTCTATCAGGCTCTGGACACTGGCGTTTTTGCTGGTTGCCAATGTGGCGCGATTTGCAAAATCGCGTTACGACCACAGAGGTCTGCACAAATTTAGCCAGACTCCAGTACTAGATTGAGACTTGCTGTTCGATAGCTGGTTTGTTGACTGAAAACCAACCATCAAACCAACCAACCATCAAACCTATCCAGAGAACCTTTATGATCAATCTCACTTTCGATTGTAGTAGGGGGCCGGGGGCAAAACAAGGAAATTGTCCCTATGAAAACGGGTAAATTTTGCGCTTTCGTGGGGATAATGAGCAAGGGCCTGAAGGTTTGGGAAAACCCTCAAGCCCTTGTGTCTCTTTGTGGGCAGGGATGGGGCAGTATTCAGCGCACTACTTTTTGATGAAAGGCGGGTAGAGAACGTATTGCGGTGCTGGGGTGGGTGTGATAGTAGGCGTGTTGGTTGGTGTGTTGGTGGGTGTAGGCGTGTGCATGGGTGTGTTAGTGGGTGTGTTAGTATCTGCAGTCGGCTGTAGAGCATCTCTGGCCAGGCACAAAACTGTTTGGAATCATACTGGGTGCCTTGTAATTGCCCTGTGAGCTGTATTTAACGTAACTATTGTGCAATCAGAGCCGAAATGGCTCAAAAATACGAAAAACAAATGCCTTTGAAAAACGGTAGGGGCAATTGAATCACCCCATTGCCAAAACGCAGGGAGCGGCCTGCGTAACAACTCTGCTCAGTG
>CALEAD010000013.1 GCA_937943625.1 uncultured Anaerolineae bacterium
GGAGTCCCCGTAGGCAAAGTCGGTCAGGGCGGGATTGCCGTTTAGCGTCACCGTTACGGCCGTACCCGGATCCATCGCAAACGGCGCCAGATGCCCCACGCGCAGGTAGGCCGGTTCAACCACCGTCAGCTCGACAGGCACGATCACCAGATCGGTACCGTTGCCCGGACCAAGATCGGGATCGTTGCTGGTCACACACAGGTTGCCGGTGTACGTGCCATTGGTCAGGCTGGTGCTGTCAAAGGTGACCTGTACGGCCGTTGTGTCTCCAGGCGCAGTCATGCCACTGGTTGGGGTTACGCTCAGCCAGGGAATATCGTCAGGCGCATCGCAAGCAGCCGGGCCGGTCACATCCTCCAGGCTCATGTCGTCGTAGTAGATCACCGAAGCATTATTGGCAAACAGGTCCACGGCAGCGATGCTCGTCGCCCCGCCAGCACTCACCTGGTTACTCCAGGTACCAGAGTACAGAAGCTGGTTGTTGTAGTAGAAGGCACCAACATCCGCATCCAGGTCCACTTCCAGGCGTAGCTCAACCCACTGACCACGAATCAGCGGCAACGTACCGCCAGAAACGCCGCCATCGTTCAACACCTGATTCGTGGTACCGTTAAACATCACCTGGGTAGACCAACTGAGGCCCACGCCAGAATCGTCGTAGCTATTGAGCACAATGAAGTAAGACTGGCCCGTGAAGGTAGCGGGCACATACTGCCATGCCGTCAGCACCCACTGACCATTTGTAGCGTTGTACTCATGCACCAGGTCGCTGGCGCCTAGAATTGCTACCGAATTGGGGTTGCTACGCGCCTGCACATTGCTGGTCAGCGCACCAGCCGCCGGGTCATTGAGCCAACCCTTCCAGCCACCCTGGCCATGCATCTGGCTGCCCGTGGCGTAGCTGTCGAAGTTATCGCTCCACACCACGTTTTCAGGCGCAGCAGTCGCATCTTCAAAGATTTGCCAGGTCAGGTCCAGGGTACCCACGTTGCTAATGCTTAGCGTCTGCTGCGTGGTCGTGCCGGTTGGCTGCGTGCTGGCCAATGACAGCGGATCTACGTCAATGTCCGGCACATCCGTCGCTTCTTCGACGATCAACGTCACCGGCACTTCTACTACCGGCGTGTTTGGATCGTTGCTGTTGACGCACAGCAGCGCATTGTAGGTGCCCACAGCCAGACCGGTCGAGTTTAGGCTGACGGTGACGTTGGTGCTGCCACCACCGGGCAGCGTACCGCCCGTAGGCGCAGCGCTCAGCCAGGGCACGTCGGCCGGGTTGTCGCAAGCGGCGCCGCTGGTGCCAAAGCCGCGCACCAGCCAGTTACCAGGAAAGCCAAAGCTGTCAATGGTACCGAACGTCGGTGCGGGCAGCACCGGCGGGTTGGCCGGATTGCCGCTGTAAATGCCGACCCAGGAACGCTGCTGGCTGGGCGGCGTCTGGTCAATCACGGCCGGGAAAGTACCGGCAGTGACGCCCGCCGTGCGGTTCACCACGGCAATCAGGATGTCGCCGGGGCCATTAAACGTTACCGGAGACGACAGGTTGTAGGTGGACCAGGTAGTACCGTTGACCGCCTGCACCGCCTGATTAGTCAGCGAAGCGCGGTGCGTGGCACCGTTGGCCGGGTTACCATCGGCATCTTCATAGAGGTAGATGTCTACCAGTTCACCTACGTTAACGCCACCCGAATTAGCAGGATAGCCAAACATGATGTCCACGCGGTCAAGCGTGATTGGGAACTGACCGATGCTGGGGCTGAAGCGGTTGAACCACAAGAACTGGCCACCCGCAGTCAGGCCAATGGCGTTTTCACCCACGCCATCATCCACGGCCAACATAATCGGCGCCTCAGGGGATTCTGACCCGGTGGGCGTTAGTTCCAGGCGAATGGCCAGTGGCGCTTCCACAATGTTCCAGGTCAACGGCGCGGTACCGGTGTTGGCAATGGTCAGCGTCTGGTTAACTATGGTGTCAGGCGCCTGCGTGGAGGAGAGGCTGCTGGGGGTCACACTGATGTTGGCAACAGCGTCAGTCGGCCGCACCACCACGGGAATGTTGGTATCGGCAACAGGCAGAGCGGTCACAGGCTGACTGGTCACCAGCACGTCATCAATCCACCAGGTGTGGGCGAAGAGGCCACTGTAACGGAATGCCAGACAGGCGGTCTGCCCGTCGTAAGCAGCCAGATCAATGGTTACTGGCGTGGCGCGCCAGGCATTGTTGGGGATATCTGACGTTTCCAGCAGCTCAACAAATTGATTGTCGGCCGGATTACAGCTTCCTGTAGAAATCCACACGCCGCTGTAGCCGTAGTCAGCCATCCACTGGCCACGATCATAATAGGTCAAAACGGAACCATTCAGCGTCAGCGGCGGTGTAACCAGCCAATCATCCTGATTGCCGTCAGCGGATAAGCCATAAATACGCCGCGCTGAGGCTGGGGGGCTGTAGGATTGAGCTGTGTCGCGCACCCAGGTCGCTGCGCCAGTACCCTGCAGCTTGTACACGGCCCAGCCGGCCGGTGGGAAGGTGGTGTCCGTAAACTGCTCATCAAGCAGGTTCGTAACCGCTGCCGGGTTGCTGCCATTGGGCCAGTTCGTGGCCGTCTCCAGCGTCACAACACCAAAAGCGAAGACGTTCAGCGGCAGGCTGGTCACATTGGCGCTAATGGTCAGCACCTGTTCTTCACCGGGGTTAATGGTGAAGGTGCTAGGCGTCACCGTCACGCTCATGCCGACCGGCCCGGCGAAGCTGGCAGTGTAAGTCGCGGGCACAGGCAGCACACTTTTCACCGTGCGCGTCCAGGTGCAGATGCCGCCGCAGTTGTAGTTCACCACGCTCGGCTGGTTGAGCGTCTTGGGGTCACCGCCAAGGGCCGGGTTGGCGGCAGCGTAGTTGGCGCCTGTCTCGTTAAAGACCAGGCCCACCGTACCCGCGCCGCCCAGGGCGAGCAGACCAGAACCGACGTCAAAGGGATCGGCCGGGGTGATGCCATCCTGCTTGAACAGGCCACCTACGGCCGTAGTCGCCAACGCTGACTTCACTTCGGGGGGCGTCCAACTTGGGTAGAGCGCCATCATCAGGGCTGCCGCGCCTGCACCGTGCGGCGAGGACATGGAGGTGCCCTGGAGGAAGCCATACTGCGCCGGGGTCATACCAGCTTCGACAGCCGCCAGAATGTTTACGCCTGGAGCGATGTAGTCAGGCTTGAGAATTTCGAACTGGCTGGGGCCACGCGAGCTGAAGCCGGCAACAATGTCTTCCCAGTCGTTGTTGATCAGGTAGGAGGTGGCGGCGTTTACGCGCGCGGTAGAGTTGGTGGGGTTGGCAAGGATGTGATCGCGCAGCCCGATACCATCATTCAAGTCGAGCATGAAAGCTGGCGGCGTGGCCGGCAACCCACCACCCATGCTGATGGGCGGGCCACCCACGTTGTTAAAGATCACGACACCCACAGCGCCCGCCGCGGCGGCATTGTTGATCTTGGTAAGGAAGGTGCACCCACCGCGCTGAATTAACGCCATGGCGTTATTAAAGAAACCAGCCGAGAAGGGCGTGCAGCCGGTGTTGTTGGTGGCATCGTAGCGGATAGGCGCGTTGAGATCGGCTAGCAGCGAGGTGTTTTCGCCGGGGACGGCCGCCATGCCTTGCAGCGCTGGTGGGATCGTGGGGCCGGTCACGTCTATGGTGTTGGCCACAATGCGGTTGATGGTGCTGGCCGCCACGGAGGCATTCCAGGGTCCGGTCTTGGCCACGGTGCTGGCGCCAGGGCCCTGATTACCAGCCGATGCGGAAACAAAGATACCGGCATTGGTCGCATTCAGGAAAGCCTGATCGGTGGGGTCTACCCAGGGGTTGTCTACACCAGAGATGGAGTAGTTGAGCACATCTACCTGGTCGTTATTAATGGCCGAGTTCACGGCAGCGACGCTGGCGGTGCTGGGGCAGCTTGGGTTACAGACCTTGTAGGCCACGATGTTGGCGCGAGGGGCCACACCAGAAATCTCGATGTTGTAGGTGGTGGGACCTACGTCAAAGATGGCGGTGTGTTTGTTGCCACCGGCAGTGCTGGCGGTGTGGCTGCCGTGGCCGTCGGTGTCTTCAGGGTTTCCACCTACCGGGTTGAGGCCGTAGGCGCCAATGAGCTTGCTGTTGCAGAAGCTGGGGTTGGCCACGCACCAGCCCTTGTAGACGCCGGCGCCATAGGGATTGGTGTGGGTGTAGCCATCACCATCAGTTGCGGCAAAGGAGGGGTGCTGCGAGTTGATGCCAGAGTCAATGACGCCGATGATCACACCTTCGCCGCGGGTGGCCACATCGGGACCGGTGTTGCCGCTCCAGATGTTGGCCGCGCCGATGTGCAGCGGGCCGACGTCGGTGGTCAACTCGCCCAGGGTGTCGCCGTAAACGGCCGTTACCCCGTCCATCTTCGCAATTTGCAGCGCCTCCTCATGGCTGATGCGCGCCGCCAGACCGTTGAGCGCCGCCGTATAGTTGAACACGACTTCTACCGAACGGCCGAGCCGCTGCTCCATGGCAGCGGTAAACTGCGCCTGCTTTTGCAGCAGGTACTCGGTGTAGGCCAACGCCGCTGGCGATTGCGCATCCAGGCGGCGCGCGCCGGTCACCTCTGGGCTGGTGGCTGCCAGACCCTCGATGCCACCCTTGTAGCTGGGCAGCGCGGGATCGGCAAACGTAATAATATACAAACCTGTCTCACTGACGCCATAGACGACGGCCGTTTCCGAGGCCAGCGCGAATGGAGCGCCACCTTCTGCTGCTGCAGCTGGAAGCGCGCGATCCGCCTCTCTGGCTGCCGCAAACGTCGTGAAGGTTGCAATCGTCAATGCGAGCAGGGTGACAATGGCTAAAAACTTAACTGCTTTTGAGTTCACTTGCATCTTTTCCTTCCTTAAAAAACTAGTTTTCTGCATATTCCAGCCGGGCGGCTGGTCCTGGTCAGAAATTTGTGGGAGCGTGCCAGCAACAATTCAGTTCTGACTGACTGCTAGAAACAACTGGTACCTGTATTTTCAATCTCTCAGCTACACATCAACTCATCTATACTTCCTCCATTTGCCAGCCTGAGCTGGCAGATACGCAGCGTTTTGTTTACTTCTCCAATGAATAGACCAGTAGACGATAACGCAGACTCCGGCCTTTGTGTGGCATTTTGGCATCTATGGAGCACTGCAATTGAAAACCAGTAAACGAGCAAACTGTAAACTGTGAAACATGTGGCGTAAAACGTGAAACGGTCGGTAGGCGCTAAGAGGGAAGGGAGCCAGAACAGACAAGCGTGTGTGGATGTCAGGTAGCAAGGTAGAAAAAGGATAACAAAGCTTACCCAGCAGTTTGCCACCGCAGGTGAGGCTGTGAGCTTATGGAAGGGTTGGCTTAAGTAAATGTAACTAGAGGAAAATGTGTGCATGATCATTGCCAGGGATTAGCAATGCAGCTTTTGTAGCACCGGTGAACAAAATTAATGTCCAGCCAGAGAAGCCAAAGAGACAAGAGTTGCAGATGAACCCTATCTAACCGCCACGCTTAAGAGCGTGCTTTGCAGCTTTTAGGATGAAGTTTGCATGGTTGCACCATATTTGATCTGGTTGTTGATTTTATGGCTTTTGTGCTGCTGCGTCAAATAACGACGCAGCAGAAACAATTCTCAATTTGGGCATGGTTCATAAAGGCTGTGTTGACCGCCAACGGCCGTTCGTGCCACTGCTAAGAGTCGCCGCGGTTTGGCATCAATGGTTTGCGGTTAAATCAATGTACTCGATTGCGCATGCTGACACATCAGGGCGATTCTGCGTATGGCTAGATCTACTCCGTTTGCAAAAGCTGGCAGGTATTCTTAAATGCCTCATGCTATACTCATGCGCTATGTTACCACCCCTGACGATTTGGACTGTTTTGCTGGCGGCTGCGCCCATTCTCATGGTGCTGTATCTGATGATTGGGCGCAATTGGGAAGGAAGTAAGGCGGGGATAATGGGCTGGGCAACGGCCGTTGTCGTTTCTCTGTTTGCCTTTGGCGCCAACCTGCCTTTGCTGCTGATCGCGGCTGGGCGCGCCATTTTTCTGGCGCTGTTTGTGCTTTACGTCATCTGGATGGCGCTGTTGTTGTACCACGTGGTCAACGAGGCGGGCGTCATCAGCGCCATTGGCCAGGAATTGCCTAAGCTGGCCGACGGCCGTGCGGCGCAGGCGTTGCTGCTCTCCTGGGTCTTTGGCTCCTTCTTGCAAGGGGCGACCGGCTTTGGCGTGCCAGCGGCAGTGGTTGCCCCCCTGCTGGTGGGCATGGGCTTTGCCGCCGACGTAGCCGTGACCATGGCGCTGGTAGGGCACGCCTGGGCAGTGACCTTTGGCTCGCTTGGCTCCTCATTTATCTCTCTGGTGGCCACCACAGGGCTGCCCGGCGAGCTGCTGGCCAACGAGACGGGGATTATGCTGGGAATCTGTGGGTTGGCGACGGGCACGGCCGTTTTGTGGCTGGCAGGCGGCCGGCAAGCGTTGTGGCGGCAAGGGGGGTTTTTGCTGGGTATTGGCCTGGTAATGACGGCCGTACAGTGGGGTCTGGCTGTAATGGGGCTGTGGACACTGGCTGCTTTTGGCGGCGGTCTGGCCGGCCTGGTTGTGGCGGTGGTCTATTTTGTGCGGCTGGCCGCGCAGCGCACGCAGGCAGAAAACCGCTTTGACCTGGGCAGGCTGCTCTGGGCCTTCTTTCCCTACGCCATTTTGATTGCGGTTGTGGCCATGGGGCAAATCTGGTTGGGGGACGTGCTTGATTTTTGGGTGGTTGCCCCTGATTTTGCCGCCACCCAAACCAGCTACGGATGGACAGTGGCCGCAGGGCCGGCGCGCGCCATTGATGTGTTTGGCCACGCAGGAGCACTGCTGCTATACACCAGCCTGCTGGTATTTGCCTGGTATCACTGGCGCGGGCCGCTGCCCATGAAGAAAGATGGGCGCTACAACGGTCGCCTCATCTGGCAAAAAACGCTAAAAGGTTCCATCAAACCCACCATTGGCATTTACACGCTGGTGGCCATGGCGCAAACCATGCAGCACGCAGGCATGACACAAATGCTGGCGCAGGCGCTCAGCGCTAACACGGGTCCCATCTTCCCCCTGCTCAGCCCCTTCATTGGCGCACTGGGCGCCTTTATGACGGGGAGCAACACCAACAGCAACGTGGTTTTTGGGCAGTTACAGCAGCAAACGGCCGTTGCCCTGCATCTCTCTGTGCCCGTCATCCTCGCCGCACAAACGGCCGGCGGCGCCATTGGCGGCCTCTTTGCCCCCGCCAAAGTCATCGTGGGCTGTAGCACCGTCCCCGGCGCAGACGAAGGACGCGTGCTCAAGCTGGCCACCCTCTCCGGCCTGAGCATTGTGCTGCTCATTGGCCTGGCCACGTGGGTATGGGTTTTGTGGGTGGGTTGAGGGCATAGTCCGTTGTCCGTAGTCCGACTACGACGGTTGACGCCTCACGGTTCACGGCTCACAGCACAACTGGCTTTCGCCCCACGCGGCACCGCTCCGCCTCCATAATAGCCAGAATACTCTCCACAGAGCGCTCCTGCGCCTGGTCGGCATTGACCACGCAGTAGTCAAAATCGCATAGTCGTTTCATTTCTTGCCGCGCCGTAGCCACACGCAACTGCAACCCTTCGGCCGTTTCTGATTTGCGCTCGCGTAGCCGCTTCACCATCGCCTCCTCCGATTCAGCGATGAGAAAGATAAAAACGGCGTTAGGAACCAGCTTGCGAATGGTGGCCGCCCCCTGCACGTCTACGCGCATAATCACGTCACGGCCGCTGGCCAGGGCATCGCGAATTTGCTGCTTGGGCACGCCTTTGTAATCGTTGTAGACAATGGCATACTCCAGCAGCTCGTTCTGCTCAATCATGCGCGCAAATTCATCGGTCGAGACAAAGAAATAATCACGGCCGTTGACTTCCCCTTCACGTGGTGGGCGCGTGGTGGCCGTCACCACAAAGTAAAAGGAGTCTGGCTGGCGGTCTATTAGGCTGCGGGCAATGGTATCTTTGCCTACCCCAGAGGGGCCGGAGATGACAATGAGTAGCGGATAGCGTTGGGTCTGATAGGGATTGGGTTCGTTCACAGTTGCACCTGTCTGGCAGAAAAGTATAATGATTTTAACAAACCAGCAGAAAAAGGTACAAAAACTATGCCCACCTACAACTACATCTGTCACGATTGCCGCCGTGTGGTGCGCCTGTTTTTCACCTATGCCGAGTACGACACGGCCGTTCCCGTTTGCCCCCATTGCCAAAGCAAAAAGCTGCGCCGCAAAATCGGCCGTGTGGCCGTAGCCAAATCGGAGGATGCGCGCATGGACAGCATGATGGACGATAGCGCCCTGGCCGGACTGGATGAAAATGACCCCAGATCGCTGGGGCAATTCATGCGCAAAATGAGCCAGGAAATGGGCGAGGACCTGGGGGATGAATTTAACGAGGTAGTGGACCGGCTAGAACGTGGCGAATCCCCTGAATCTATTGAGCAATCTATGCCCGAGCTGGCAGAAGGCATGGGCGGCCCAGACATGGGCGGCATGGGGGATTTTGACGACTTTTAACGATTGGCGCTTAAACGGCCGATCGCGGCGTGATTGGAACTGTATTGACAAGTTTGCGCGCAGACGGTAGCCCGCTGATGGCAGTGAGCCATGCCTGCGGGGTTGAGTGGGAGCCGCGGAAAAATGAGTAGAGCCCCCCTGCCGGAACAGCTTGAACTCCGGCTTAACCCTTTTCCAGACGCGCCAGCAGCAGACGGCGCAACTCTGCCTGCACAACTTCTACCGGGCGGTCAGCGTCTATAATCAGCCAACGCGCCGCATCAGCCTGCGCCAGCGCATGATAGCCTTGGCGCACGCGCTCATGAAAATCAATCTGCTCTAAATCCAGGCGGTTTATCTCGACCGCATTGGCGATGCGCCGCGCCAGCCCGCGCGTCACGTCTATGTCGAGCAAAAAGGTCAGGTGCGGCATCAATCCCCCGGTGGCAAATTGGGTGATTTGCCACAGCTGCTGACGGTTCAGAGAACGGCCGTAGCCCTGGTATGCCATCGTGCTGTCAAAAAAACGGTCGCACAACACCACCTGCCCCACTGCCAGCGCTGGACGAATCACCTCTGCCACCAACTGCGCCCGCGATGCAGAATAAAGCAGCACCTCTGCTTCTGGCGTCATCTCTCTATTTGCCACATCATGCAGGCAGGCGCGAATCTGGTCGCCAATGCGCGTGCCGCCTGGCTCCCGCGTGGCTAGCACCGCTATGCCCTGCGCGCGCAAAAACTCTGCCAGCAGCCGTATCTGGCTGGTCTTGCCGCTGCCTTCGGGACCTTCAAAGGTGACAAACATGGGAAACCAGGGCATGGTTCAAGCGACCTCTACAATTTGACCGCCGACCGCGATTTTGCCAGTGATGGGGTAGTCTGCCGTCGGTCGTCTGCGGTCAGAAAGTTATAAAGCCCCATGCGTTTCGGCACTTACTTAGCTGTTGCGCGCCGTACTGAAGATGCGCACGTGCCGGCCCGGTTCCTGCCCATAACTATGCGAAACAAGATTCGCCTGGCGCGCCATCTGGTGCTGATAGCGGCGCAGCGCCGAACCCACAGGCGTTAAGTCTACGTAGGCCGCCTGGCCTGAACTTACCTGCTGAATCGCCTCCTCCGCCTCGGCAATGGCCAGGTCAAAAGGGTCAGAAGGCGCTGCCTCCAGATCCAACGCGCGGATAAAGAAGCTCTCCATCTGGTTGACGGTATTGGCACGCAGCACGTAAACAGGCTTGCGCCGCTGTTCGGCGTCGCTAATGAGACGACGGCGCTTGCGGTAATAGCTTTTCAGCGTCACCAGCACGTCGGCGTCATTCAGCTCTTCCACCACTTCCAGCGCTACGTTCAGCCGTTTGGCCGCCTGGAAGAGACGATTGCGCGCCACGCCATAGGGAAAGACGCGAATGCGCTTGCCGCCTGGCTCTGGCGCAGACAGGTCTATGACGTTGGTTTCGGTGCGCGCGGTACGGCCGTTGCCGGTTGCACTGTATCCACCCCCTTCGGCGCTGCCATTCTCGCGGCGCGCGCGCGCCGGCGCCATGCTGCGCCCCTCACCTCCCCCAGGGCGTGCTTCGCGGCGGCCACTCAAGGCTGGCGCATTCACCACCATCTGTTCCGCGCGAATCTCAATTTTGCCGCTGGCGTCGCGGGCGCGCATTTCCACTTGCAGCGGCTGGGCGCGCAAAATTGCGTCCACAGAGTCGGTCACATTCTTGTGCACCAGCAGCTTTTCGCGGTCCTGAATTTCAATCAGCACGTCAAACGTGGGGGGGGCGCGGCGTTCCAGCACTGTCTTTTGCGTGCCGCGGCGGCGTGCCTCTTCGTCAGAGAGGGTGACGCTCTCAATGCCGCCTACCAGGTCCGAAAGCGTGGGGTTCAGCAGCAAATTCTCCAGCGTGTTGCCGTGCGCCGTGCCAATGAGCTGTACGCCGCGCTCATTGATGGTGCGCGCCGCGGCTGCTTCACGCTCACGGCCGATTTCGTCAATGATGATGACCTCTGGGTTGTGATTTTCCACCGCCTCGATCATCGTCTCATGCTGGTGCGACGGACGGGGAACCTGCATCCGTCGCGCGCGCCCGACGGCTGGATGGGGAATGTCACCATCGCCGCCAATTTCGTTAGAGGTATCTACGATGATGACGCGCTTTTGTTCGGCCAGCACGCGCGCCATTTCGCGCAGCATGGTAGTTTTGCCCACGCCGGGGCGGCCTAATAACAGCACGCTGTGTCCTTCGGAAATGATGTCGGCAATGATGTCTATGGTGCCGTAGACGGCGCGCCCCACGCGGCAGGTCAGGCCAACCACGTCACCGCGCCGGTTGCGGATGCCAGAGATGCGGTGCAGGGTGCGGGCGATGCCGGCGCGGTTGTCGTCGTCGAAATCGCCAATGCCGTTGACAACGGCCGTTATCTCCGCTTCGGTCACTTCTTCGCTGGCCAGAATTTGTTCGCCATCCACGTAGCGCGCCGAGGGGGGACGGCCCAGGTCGAGAATAACCTCTATCAGCTCATCCTCGCGGCCAATTTCTTCTATTTTTTGCCGTAAACGCGGGGGCAATATGAATAGTAGGGCTTGTAAGTCTTCGTTTGCTTGTTTCTTGTCCATAAATAAATTAGTCAGTCAAGCTACCCTTACTATTTTAGCGGATAAGGCACGAATTTTCACGTGCATTAATCCAGCGATTCTCGATCTAACGCATTGATTTGACCGCAGACCATTGACGGCAGACCACCGCGACTCTCAGCAGGAGGACAGGTAGGCTGTCGGCGCTCCGCACAGCTTTACGAACGATGCTCCAATTGAAAATTGCTATGGTACCGACTTTAGGCTGGACTTACCATCAAAGCAGCACGACAAATCTTATGCCACCTTCGGGCAAGTTCTACTGGCCGAACAGAATGTTGGGCATGAGATTGGGCATGGGATCAATGGTTCCCTGGTAAGAGAGGAGCACGGCCGTTTCGGGCACAGCCATCTCGCCATCGCGCACCTCTATTTGCCGGTCATCGAGTAAGTTAACATAAATACCATCGGGAAGCGGTGTAGGCATTACGGCTGTTTCGCCCGTCACGTTAAACACGCCATACAGTCCCTCCCCCTCTGCCTGCCACAAGGCGGCAAGCGCCGGCTGGCAGGCAAGCAGCGTAAACTGGCCATTCATTTGTGCTGGATGCTTCTTCAGGTGGCATAGCCGCGTCAGAAACGCCTGGGCGCTATAAGCCCCCCATTTCACCTTGTCTACGTCAAACAAGTCAGGGGTGTGCCTGTTTTCCGACTCTTGGCCGGCGTAGATGAGAAATGCGCCTTCGTTAAACGCCTGAAATGCTGTCCAGGCCAGCGCCTGGGCGCGGCTGGGGGCGCGGCGCGCAATGCGCGGCTGGTCATGATTTTCCACACAGCGCATCTTGATGGTGTGCGCCGGGTAAATCCCTTGCTGGAACCAGAGCAGGCTGGCGTAGTGCGGCAGCATCGCCGGGTCTTTGACTGCCTTCTCCCACACCGGCCAGATGTCGTAATCATAGGAAAGGTCAAATGCTTCGTGCACCTCGCCATCGGCATGCGCCATCAGCCCGTGGCGGCGCCGGTCTATGACAAAAACAGTATGCACCGACTCGGCCAGCCAGATGACGCCAGGTTTGACCTGGGCAACGGCCGTGCACGCCCGCTTCCAGAACTCCAGCGGCACAATGGAAGCCACATCGCAGCGAAAGCCATCCACTCCCAATCTGGCCCACATTTGCAGCGTTTCTATCTGGTAATCCCACAACCCCTGGTGGCTGTAGTCCAGGTCAATTACATCGCTCCATTCGGGCACGGTGGTTACAGGACGGCCGTTTTCGTCCTGATGGTACCATTCCGGGTGCTGCTGCAATAGCAACGCATCATGACTGGTGTGGTTATACACCACGTCAATCATCACCTTCAGCCCCAGGGCGTGGGCATATTGGCACAGCAGCTCAAACTCCTTCTTGGTGCCATACTCCGGGTTCACCTCGCGATAATCTTGAATGGAGTATGGGCAGCCCAGGTTACCCTTCTTGTTAAGCTGGCCAATGGGATGAATGGGCATAAACCAGATCACATCTACGCCCATCGCCTTAATACGCGGCAAATCGGCCGTGACGTTGGCAAACGTGCCTTCTTTGCCATGATTGCGCACGTAAATTTCGTATAAAACCAAATTGCGGTATGATTTGGGTGTGTCTTGCGCCATCTAATTTGCGTCTCCTTTGGAAATGACCGCCGACCGCTAACTCATTCTTTCATTCGCCCCATTCGTTGCCGGCGCTCCTGCGAAAATGACCGCGAACCGCCGACCGCCGTCTGCAGTCTACCTTGTAAATAAAGCCTGCGTTCCGTTTTCATTTGTGGTGCTGTGCCCCACTCGTGAAATCTCCTACAAAATCTCCTACAAAATCTCCGTGACTCCTCCATGCCCTCCGTGTTCATTCTCCCTTGAAAATATAGCCCGGTACTTCAACAAACTAACTTTTTGGGGGTTCGTAGTAATGGCTTTAGCCGGTTACCCGCTGAAGCGGTTACTACAAACTTAACCCGATACGTACAGGTTTGGTAACTTGCATTACGGCTTCATCCACAGTGGTATGCTGCACCCATATTGAACCCCTGCGAAAACATCCAGAACAAAAGCGAGAGCCAGACCGGACTCTGCTCTCGCTTTTCATCTGCCTGGGCAGCGTTACTGGATACTGGCGTTTTTGCTGGCCGCCATTGTAGCGTGATTTGCCAAAATCGCATTACGGCTCCAGCGGTCAGCGCAAATTTCACCAGACTGCAGGGCGTTATATCAATTTGCGCCGGGTCCTTAAATACATCGTTAAATAACTCTTCTTAACTTAACGCTTTGCCTGTCATTCCGAGCGGAGCCTGCGGCCCTGAGCGAAGTCGAATGGGGAGGAATCCCTCTCCTTTCGAGGAATCCCTCTCCTTTATAAGTGGCAGGGATTCCTCGTCGAAGACTCCTCGGAATGACACGGAAAAGTTTAGGTTATTTTGTTAACAATGTATTAAATGGTTCGCAGTGACAGCTTTAGCCAGATTATCTGCTAAACAGGTTTTGCAGGTCCGTCAGGCCTTATTGATTATCTGGCCAACTGATGGGCTGTTGGTTGGTTTGATGGTTGGTTTTTAGCTCACAAACCAACCATCAAACCAACAAACTAACCAACCAACAAACAAACTATATTCCTATGCCAGCACCGACTCCAGCTCTCCCATCAGCACCGGCTCAATCTGGCTGAGCGCCCAATCCAGCTCCTCGCGCGTAATGACTAACGGCGGCGCAAAGCGGATGACGTTGACGTGCGTTTCCTTGCATAGAATGCCCCGGTCACGCAGCGCTTCGCAGAACGGCCGTGCGGGGCGATTGAGCACTACACCAATAAACAGCCCCTTGCCGCGCACCTGCGTCACATATTCGCTCTCGATCAGCTCCAGGCGACGCTGAAAGTACGCGCCCAGTTCACGCGAGCGCTCTACCAGCTTCTCATCCCGAATCACGCGCAGCGCCGCACGCGCAATTGCCGCCCCTAGCGGATTGCCGCCAAACGTGCTGCCATGGTCGCCAGGGCGAAACAGGCCTAAAACCTCGCGGTCGGCCAGCACAGCCGAAACCGGATAAAAGCCACCACTGAGCGCTTTTCCCACGGTGATCATGTCTGGGCGCACACCCTCATGGTCACAGGCAAACAGCGCGCCCGTGCGCCCCAGCCCCGTCTGAATCTCATCGGCGATAAACAGCACATTGTGTTGGGCGCAAATATCTGCCGCCTGCTTCAAATAACCGGGGGGCGGCACAACCACACCCCCTTCGCCCTGAATCGGCTCCACCATAAACGCCACCGTGTTCGGCGTAATGGCGGCTTCCAGCGCGGCCGCATCTCCGTAGGGAACCATGACAAAGCCGGGGGTAAAGGGGCCAAAATCCTCCTTATACTGCGGTTCACTGGAGAAGCTGATAATGGTCGTCGTACGGCCAGCAAAATTGCCTTCACAGACGATGATTTCGGCGCGATTTTCTGCCACCCCTTTTTGCAAATAGCCCCACTTGCGCGCTGCTTTAATGGCAGTCTCCACCGCCTCGGCGCCGCTGTTCATCGGCAGCGCCATATCATAACCGGTCATTTCGCACAGCTCTTGCACAAATGGACCCATCTGGTCGTTGCGGAAAGCGCGCGAGGTGAGGGTGATGCGTCCCATCTGCTCTATGGCTGCCTGGCGAATGAGTGGGTGACAATGCCCCTGGTTCACGGCCGAATAGGCGCTAAGGCAATCCAGATAACGGTTGCCGTCTACATCGTAAACCCACACGCCCTCACCACGCTCAATTACCACATCCAAGGGATGATAGTTGTGGGCACTGTAGGTTTCTTCGAGTTCAATAAATTTTTGGCTTTTGCTCATGGTGTTACTCCTTGTGTTCGACAAAAAAGCCTGATTCAAGAGAAATCAGGCTTTGCTCGGACCAGCTATTGAGTGCTTCGATGACGGTCGTCTTTTCGCGATGGATTATAGCAGATTTGACGCGGAAAAGCAGTAGAAAGAAGGGGGCAGGAGGCGGAAAATAGGCCACAGGGGACAGGTTATGAGCGCCAGGCTGCATTTTGCCCATATCCCTTGTCGCTTGCTGCCTGACCCTGCTCACCGCACACGGCCGTAAACGTTACCAATTGCCTGCTGACCCTCGGCCGATTGCAGCCAGGAAAGCCAGGCGCGCAGCTCGCCCTGCGGCTCGGCCAGGCTGACAAAGTAGAGGGGGACGCTGATGGGGTAGGCCTGGGCGCTGACGATGTTGGGCAGGGGGGCAATGCCGTCTAGCGCCAGCACGTTTGCGCCCTGCCCAGCACCCATCATGGTGTAGCCAATGGCTCCTGGGTTTGTGGCCACCTGCTGCTGTACGGCCGTATCCGCTGCCGCCACCATGGCATTGATGCTCAGGCGCTGCTCCAGCATGATGCGCTGCGTAAAAATGGCGCGCGCGCTTGCCTCGCGCTCCCGCGTCACCAGTAGGATGGGCAGGTCAGGGCCGCCTACCTCTGCCCAATTGGTGATACGGCCGTTGAACATCGCCTGTACTTCGGTGCGCGTCAGCGCCTCTAGCGGGTTGTCTGGATGCACAATGATGACCAGGGCATCCACCGCCACCGGGTTGAACCACACCACCGCACCCGCCGGGATGTGCTGCGTCAGCAGCGCGTCCAGCTTGCCCGCCGCCAGGTCGGCAAACAGGGCATCGGTGTTGGCCGCCACCGTTTGCAGGGCAAACGCGGGATGATGCGCCAGGGTGAGAAAGGAAACGGCCGTGTCCTCCACGCCAATGCGTAACACCGTCGGCGTTGGCTCTGGCATCGTCTCTGGCAGCGGCAATGGCGCCGGCCGGCAGGCAGGCAAAAGCAAGAGCAGAAGGCACAACGAGGCCAGGAAGCGGGGAAACATGGCATCTGCTATCAGTGGTCTGCGGCCTGCGGTCTGCAGTGAGAGCGAATATCCAGCCTCCACTCCCCCCCTCAGCCGCGCAGGGCAATAACCAGGAAGGAAATAGCGCTAAGCAACGTGACATAAACAACGAAAATGGTCAGACTGTACTGCTTGAGCCAGGCCAACAGGAAGTAGATGCAGGCATAGCCAGAAACGGCCGCTGCCACAAAACCTGCCAACATTGCCGGCCACTCGCTGCCCAGGTTGCCCGCCTGCAAAATGTCCAGCACAGAGAGTAGCCCTGCGCCCAAGATGGCGGGAATGCCGAGCAAAAAGCTGAAGCGGGCGGCCGTGGCGCGATCAAAGCCGCGCATCAGCCCGGCAGTGATGGTGCTCCCGCTGCGCGAAATGCCGGGGAAGAGCGCCAGCATCTGAAAGAAGCCAACAATCAGCGCGTCCAGCCAGGTCAGGTGCGTCAGGTTCTTTTGGCCCGTCATCAATCGCTCGCCTGTCACCAGGAAAACGGCCGTTACCAGCAAAAAACCGGCCGAAATTGCCGGCGTGCCAAATACCTCTTCAAAAAAATCAGCAAAGAGCAGGCCAGCCACCGCTGCCGGAATGGAACCTAAGACAATAAACCAGCCCAAGCGCGATTCGGCCGTTGCCAGCGGCTGGCGGCGGCGCAACCCCTCTAGCACCCCCTTGATAATTTCCCACAAATCGCGGCGAAAATAGACCAGCACCGCCAGCAGCGTGCCTTCGTGCACAATCGAAATCATCGTCAGCCCCGGCTCTGTCAAATTGAACAGGTAGGGAATGAGAACGAGATGGCCAGAGCTGGAAATGGGCAAAAATTCCGTTGCCCCTTGCAAAATACCGAGAATAATTGCTTCTAGAATGCTCATGAATCGTTTCTCTTTCGTGAAACCTGAATGCGTGAAAAGAAGCGGCTCACGCTTCACACCTCACGCATAATTCGCCAGAAACGTCTGCGCAAACGCCCTGAACGTGCCAGCGGCAATTGCAGCGCGCATCTGCCGCATCAGCTCCAGCAAAAAGTGAACGTTATGGGTGGTCAGCAGCACGTGCGCCAGAATTTCGTTGGCCAGCACCAGGTGGCGCAAATAGGCGCGGCTGAAGTGGCGACAGGTATAGCAAGCACAATCGGAAGCAATCGGCTGCGGGTCGCGCATGTATTGGGCGTTGCGCAGGTTCAGCTTGCCGCCTGGCACCATCGCCGTGCTGTGCCGCGCCAGGCGCGTGGGCAGCACGCAGTCAAAGATGTCTATGCCGCGCAACACGCCATTCACCAGGTCCTCTGGCGCGCCCACGCCCATCAGGTAGCGCGGCTTGTGACGCGGCAAAATAGGGTTCAGGGTGTCCAATACGGCTGTCATTTCCGCCTTCGTCTCCCCGACCGCCAGCCCGCCAATGGCATAGCCGGGCAAATCCAGCGCCATCATAAAGCGCGCGCTCTGCTCGCGCAGGTCAGGGAAAATCCCACCCTGCACAATGCCAAACAGGGCCTGGTCGCTGCGCCTTTTCGCCTCCAGGCAGCGCAGCAGCCAGGGGTGCGTGCGCATCAGGGATTCTTTGATGTATGCATAATCACTGGGCGGGGGGCACTCGTCAAAGGCCATGATGATGTCTGCGCCCAGGTTTTCCTGAATGGCGATGCTGCGTTCAGGCGTGAAGCGGTGGCGGCTGCCGTCAATGTGGGACTGAAAGGTAACGCCGTCTGCATCCAGCTTGCGGCTGCGGCTGAGGCTGAAAACCTGGAAGCCACCACTATCGGTGAGGATGGGGCCAGGCCACTGCATGAACTGGTGCAGGCCGCCCAGGTCGCGCACCAGCTCGTCGCCGGGGCGCAGGTAGAGGTGATACGTGTTACTGAGAATGAGGCTGGCACCCATTTCTTGCAAATCGGCAGGGCGCAGCGCCTTGACGGTGGCCTGGGTGCCAACGGGGGCAAAGACAGGGGTCTCGATGATGCCGTGTGGAGTGTGGAAACGGCCGTTGCGCGCACCGCTCTCCCCATCTTCACAAACAATTTCAAATTCAAACATGGTCAGGAATTATACCCACTTCCCGCAAACAACGAAAAGCGCGCCGAAGCGCGCTCGTGCCAGTGACCGATCCATATTTGTGCGGATCATAAAAAGCCACCTGGCCACTCTGTTTCTATTCCAATCCCAACCGCTGCGCCGCCTGGCGGCACAGGCTGGCGCCGCCCGCCTGCATCCACTGCTGCAGCGCCGGGCTTTCCGTCAGCCCTGCCTTCGCATCGGCGTAAATGCCCGTGCCCCAGGTGTAATAGCGGCGCGTCTCCGACACCCAGCTATCCCAGGGGCTGAGAGCTGCGCGCGGGCCACCGTTATAGCCAGCCAGGGCGCGGCCAATGTCGCCCTTGCTCAGGCCCAGCACGTAGTTGAAAAAGCTCATGCCGCGAAAGGCGTTCGTTTCCGGGTCAAACGCATCTTCGCCCGGCTCAAAGTGAAAGGGCATTACCTGGAAAAGGCCGGTAGCCCCAGCATGGGAGTGGGCGCGGGGATCCCCGCAAGATTCGATCTGCATGATGGTGGCCACAATGTCCGGGTCCAGGCCATGTTCTGCAGCCCAGGCCAAAATTTGCGGCTCCCAGTAGCGGACAGGGGCAGCAAAAACGGGGGAAAGCGTGACAGTGGGAGGCTGCACGACCGTTTGTTGTATAGCAGCCATTTCCGCAGTAACGGCCGTTGGCAACACTCCATTCGCCATCTCCCACGCCACCAGCGCTTCGCCTGGCTGCGTGCGCGGCGCCAGCGTCGCCCCGCCCAACACAATGATTAATAGCACCACTGCCAGCACCATCATCATGCGCTGGCGCACATCTGCTGCGATCATGGACTGCACCATCGTTGCGTGGTCGTCTACGGCCACTTCTTCTTCGGCCCAATAAGGGGACTTGCTCAACGGCGTATCAATCACCTGAAAAGTGATCTGGTATTCATGTAGAGCCATAGTTTACCTCAGTTTAGGCTAAAGTGAAGATTGGAGATTGACGGATTACACGATCCCTGATCTCCAATCTCCCATCGCTAATTTTGCCGGGGGCTGGCGTGAACGGCCGTTGGCGTACGCCGAATCTCCCCATTTGGCCGCGGCGGACGCTGGCGCACCCGCGAATTTTGTCGCTGTGGCATCCCCGGCGTCGTCGGTAGCGGTGCTGGCGGCTCCATTTGCTCATACGGGTCATAAGTAATCAGCGGTTCTGGGGGCGGCGGCGGCGTTTGCCGCTGCCGATTAATGACCTGACTGATTGGCTGCGCCTGCATGGGCTGCGCTTGCGTTGGCTGTACCCGCACAGGCTGTGGCTGAGCGGCCCGCATCGGCTGCGGCGGCAGCGCCTGCGCCGCACGCACCGGCATCACTCCGCTCAAAGCCGCCTGCGATGGCTGGGGCCTGGCATTGCCAAAGTCAAAAATGTGGTCACCGGCAACGGTAAAGGCGCCAATAAACAGAATGCGCGTCAGCCACACCAGCACCGCCACAAAAATTGGCACCGTATTCAGCAGCTCTTCACGCGAAAGCACCTCATTGCCAAAGCTGTGATTTAGCAACGTCAGCGAAACCGCCCACCAGGTCATGATGGCATTCATGGTCGCGCCCAGCAGCCATGCCCCCATCAAATACCAAACCTCTTTTGGTTCCTCTGCTCCCCGCTGCGGCGTAAACAGGCGGATCAGACCGGCAAAGTCAATCGAGCAGAACGCAATGGCCAGAATGCTGGCCCACTTTAGACCCAAAAACTCAACATCGCCAAGCAGGTCGCGCAGCGCGTATTGGGTCGTATCAAAATTAAACATCTCAAAAGCGGCCAGGGAGATCATTAAAATGACGCCCACCATGGCCCGGCGCGGCCCAACACGGCCCAAGGCAGCCAGGCGTGCGCCCAACTGATTCTGCGGTGAGAAGTATTCTTCGTTCCTCATCTTGACATCTCCTCTTGCTTTGGCCCACAGGCTGGCGCCAGAAACAGGTGCAGCGGCGTCAGGAAATGGGCGTCTTAAAATAGTGCGTGGTAAATCAGGGTGTGGTTAAGTGGGCGTACCGCGTTGAAACGACTCTGGGCAGTTATGGGCGAATTTGCTAGAATAGTAAAACATATGTTCTGAATTTTCTTTCGCTATTGCCGTGCATCCAAAAAAAAGAAGAAGAACGTTTGTTCTACAAAATAATAGCCCTGACGTTCTAATAAGTCAAGAATTGGCTAAAATTTGTGTCATTAGTTGTCACACAGGGCAAGTAGCAAGCAGCGGCAGCCAATAGCAAGAGGTAAAACAAAATCAGGTATAATCCCAGCATGCTCCTCATTCTCACGCACGAAAATGGCGATTTTGACGCTGTTGCTTCGCAACTGGCGGCGCACAAGCTGTATCCCCAGGGTGTGCCGCTGCTGCCGCGCCGCGTCAATCGCAACGTGCAGCAGTTTCTCAATCTTTACTGGAGCGCACTGCCCTTTATTCACCCGGAAGATTGGCGCAAAGTGCGCGTGGATGAGCTGATTTTGGTAGATACGCAAACGCCGCTCAGCGTGCGCGGTGTCGTCAAACATCCCCAGGTACGTGTGTTTGACCACCACACGGCTTATGCGCCAAAGGAGGAGTGGCGCTGCCAGATTGAAGAGGTGGGCGCTACAACCACGCTGCTGGTTGAGCATCTACAAGCGGCCGGTCTTGCGCTATCCCCAGAGGAAGTGACGCTGCTGCTGTTAGGTATTTACGAGGATACGGGTACGCTGACTTATGACACGACAACGGCGCGAGACGCGCGCGCCGCAGCCTGGCTGCTGGAACAGGGAGCGATGCTGCACGTGGCGCGCCGCTTTCTGAACATTCCTCTCACGCCGGAACAGCAGCAGCTTTATGACCAACTTCTCGGCGCGGCACGCTGGGTTTCTGTGCGCGGGCGGCAGGTGGTCATTGCTGCCGCGCAGGCGCCAGAGGGGTTTGGCGATGAGATTTCTTCGATTGCCCACCGCCTGCGCGATGCGCTGCAACCGGCGGCGCTGTTTGTGCTGGTGCAGCTTGGGCAGGATGTGCAAATTGTGGCGCGCAGCAGTGAGGAGTACGTGGATGTGGCGCAGGTAACGGCCGTTCTTGGCGGCGGTGGGCATAGTCGTGCTGCCGCCGCGCTCGTTCCCAGGCAGAGCTTGCTGGCGGTACAGCAGCAAGTCATGGCGCTGCTGCCCACCGCCGTGCAGCCGCAGGCGCGGGTGGCGCAAATTATGTCCCATGGGGTGCAGGCGCTAACGGCCGATATGAGTGTGGCTGAAGCGGCCGTGCTGATGCAGCGCTTTGGCTACGAGGGCTACCCGGTGCTAGACGAAAAAGGGGAGCGGCTGGTGGGGCTGCTCACGCGCCGCGCCGTAGACCGCGCCATTAACCACGACCTGGCGCGCTTTCCCGTGGGCCGCGTGATGAAAGCGGGCAGCATCACCGTCCGTCCCAGCGACTCGATTGAGCGCGTGCAGGAATTGATGCTGAACGAGGGCTGGGGCCAGATCCCTGTAATAGCTGATCACGCCGACGCGAACAAGCCAACGCAACTTATTGGCATTGTCACGCGCACCGACTTGCTCAATCACCTGTTTCAGCCTGCACCACAAACGGCCGTTGCCCACATGCGCGATCTGTTAGCGGAAAAGCTGCCCCCGGCCATGTGGCGCATGGTGCTCGCCGTCAGCGCCGTAGCCGAACGCCTGCGCAGGCCGCTCTATTTTGTCGGCGGTCTGGTGCGCGACCTGCTGCTTGGGCTGCCTGCAAAGGACCTGGACATGGTGGTCGAAGGGGACGCCATCGAACTGGCAACCCAGCTTCAGGCGCAGTATGGCGGGCAGGTACACACACATCGCCGCTTTGGCACCGCCAAATGGTTCACCACGCCGGAAATCTGGCAGGCGGTGCTGGGTGAGGAGGTGTTGAACGACGTAGGTGAACTACCGGCAACAATTGATTTTGTCACGGCGCGCACCGAGTTTTACCGCCGGCCATCGGCGCTGCCAGAAATAGAGCGTGGCTCCATCAAGCTCGACCTGCACCGGCGTGATTTCACCATCAATACCCTGGCTGTGCGCCTGGATGGTGCACACCTGGGAGAGTTGCTGGATTTTTATGGCGGGCAGCGCGACTTGCAGCAAAAGCTCATCCGCGTGCTGCACAGCATTAGCTTTGTAGATGACCCCACGCGCATGTTGCGCGCGGCACGCCTGGAGCAGCGGCTGGGCTTTACCATCGAGCCGCGCACGGCCGAATTGCTGGTAGATGCGCTGCCCATGCTGGACCGCGTGACCGGCGACCGCATTCGCCACGAGCTGGAACTGGCTCTACGTGAGGCGCAGCCGGCGCGGGTGCTGGCGCGGTTGGATGAGCTGGGGGTGCTGGCGCAACTTTCGCCGCAGTTGAGATGGCTGCCAGAAACGGCCGTTTCCTTTGACCGCCTGGCGGAGCTGCTGGCAAACAATTCGTGGCGCGCCGCCCTGCGCGGCGAAACGCCCGCCTTTGCCTACTTTGCCCTATGGATGGTGACACTGCCCCAGGCTGTGCAGGAAGGGATGATGCGCCGCCTGCGCGTGCGCAAGAGCACGCGCGACGACGTAGCGGCTGCCAACCGGTTGGTGGCGCTGCTGCAAACGGTCAACGGCCGTATTTCCCCAGGGGAGGGTGAGCGTATGTTGCGGCTGTTTCCGCCGCGCGTGCTGCTGGTGGGGCGCGCCGCCTGCGCCCCAGGCCCGGCCGCCGAGTTACTGGAACGGTACTATCACGAATGGCGGCACGTGCGAACGGCCGTGAACGGGGACGATCTGCGCGCCATGGGCTACAAGCCCGGCCCCCACTTTGCCCGCTGGCTAGATGCACTGCTGGCAGCACGCCTAAACGGCCAGGTCAGCAGCCGCGAGGAGGAGCTGGCGCTGCTGCAAACTATCTTAGAAGAATGACCGCAGCCCCCCCGACGGCCAGACCGCCCACCACTGGCAAAATCGCGGTCGGCGGTCAACTTTCTGAACACATCCCCCCAACGGCAGCGCGTTATGGCCCGCGCCCAATTCCCGCCCCGCTAATTTTCCACCAGCCACGCCGGCTGGCTGCCGGGGCTGACCAGTTCCCGCGTCATGCCGCTTTCTACCTCTAGCAGCCAGACCGTTGGTTTTGCCAGCGGCGTCTCCAGGTCATAGCGGTGATAGAGCAGGTAACGGCCGTCTGGCGACCAGCTCACCCCCTGGTGCAGCAGGCTATTTGTTTGCGTCAGCGCGCGCGCTTCGCTGCCGTCGGCGCGCATCAGCCAGAGCTGATTGCCACGCTCCGGTTGCCCATTGCTAAAAATGCGGCGCACAAACGCCACCCATTGTCCATCCGGCGACCAGGCGGGCCAGCTATCGCTGACTGTCTCAGCCTGGCTGATATCGGACAACTGCGCTGTGGCCACGTCAAAGCGCAGCAGATGGGTCAGCGCCTGTGCCCCCTCGCGCAGCGTGGCGCGGTTAATGTCGGTCAGCAACAGGGAACGGCCGTCTGGCGCCCAGACGACGGACATGCTGGTGAGGGTGGGGAATTCATGGCTACGGCCGTCTGTCAGGTTGTATAGCTGAATTTTGGTGGGCATGGCCGGGGCAATGTAGCTGAGCCATTGGCCATCTGGCGACCAGGCAGGGCTAAAACCGGGCAGGTTGGCATCCTGAAAGAGGGGGGCGGTTTCGCCGCTGGCCATATCCAGCCACCAGAGCGTGGTTGTGCCGGCCACATTGTCTGGCGAGGTGTCCAGCCGTTCGTACACCAGGCGCGTGCCATCTGGGGCAAAGGTGGCGTTGCGGCAACCAGCTTCGGCGCACGCCAGCAGCAATTCGTGACGGCCGTTTGCCTGCCACAGCCACAAATCACTCCCCCGGTCAGCACGCAGGGCGGCATAGACAACGGTACGGCCGTCCGGTGACACAGTAAAGTTCCAGATACCATAGGGCGCTTGCGTCAACATCACCGGCGCTTCCCCCGCGCCAGCGGCAGACACGCTGTGCAGTTGGTACATGCCCAGGTCGTCCAGCACCACGTACAGCACCCGCGCCGTCTGCAGGGAAAAGGCAGAGAGCGGTTTGGCCGATTTGAGGCTGGCGCGCGGGGGGGTTGAGGCGGCAACGGCCGTTTCCACACGACTTTGCGTCAGGTACCCCGCACCGCTGACCCCATTCCACGTCAGCCCCAGCCCCAATGCCAGCACAATCAGGGCGCTGAGCAGGGCAATGGTGGGCGCGTGTCGTTCTATGCGGCCAAAGCGCGCCAAAAGCTGGCGACCCTGCACCATCGTCAGCCCAATGGCAATCAACACTGCGGCCAGCCCCAGGCTAAAGCTAACAATGAGCGATAGCCCCAGCGCCAGGCGATTCAGCGCCACTGCTACCAGCAAAATGGCAATCGCGTCTGGGCAGGGAACCAGCCCACCGCTGATACCTAACCCCACCAGCGCGCGCCAGCACACCGTAGCGTCATCCGCCCGCAACGCCGCGTCGAACGGCCGTGTGGCAATTTCGGCGCCAATGGGAATGCGCTGACGCACCGGAGAGCGGGGGAATTGAGAGGTAGGGGGTGGCGATTTGGGATTGGGAATTGGCGCCTGGAGATTGAGGCGTGCTTCACGCTGCCGTTTTTGCTGCACGCCGCGCCAGCCGCGCCAGCGTTGCCACAGCAGCATTGCGCCCATGGCCGTAATCAGCAGCCCAGAAGCCACCTCCAGCACAGGAAAGAGCGCCGTTGGCACCAGGTAACGCGAGGCCAGCAGGGTAATCAGCCCGACTGCCAACACGGAGCCGGTGTGCGTCAGGGTGACCACACCGCCCAGCGCCGCTGCATGCCGCGCTGTGCCGCGCGCACCCACCAGATAGGCAGCCACCAGCGCCTTGCCATGCCCTGGGGTGAGGGCGTGCATACCGCCCAACAGCAGCGCCAGCCCCAGCGCCGACAGCAAGAAGAGGGGCGTTAGCTGCGAGTTACGCAGCAGGCCGGTCAGGCGAGCGTAGGGACGCGTGTCTTGCGGCGGCGCGCTGCCGGGCGGGGGCGGCATGTCCGCGGGCACGCCTTCGGGCACAGAGTCACCAACAACCGCTGCGCCGGGGGCCAGGGCCGGCGTGCCACTGTCCCAGTAGCGCAGGGGCAATGGGTTCTGGTCAGGCAAGGATAGCATGAGGGTGAGACGGCCGTTTTCCTGCTGCGGCCGCACAAATGACACCCCCTCTGTGCCATAAACGTAAAACCAGTTGATGCTTATCGCCTCGGCGTAGGGGTTGTAAAAAGAGAAGTCTGGGACGACGGGGGGGAAATCGGCGCACAGTTCGGCCGTGATCACGGCGTCGCCCAGCTCAAATTCGCGCAAACTAGCGGGCCAGGCAACGGCCGTTAGCTGCCAGTTAAGCGCCACGCCCCCTGAGGCACTTTGCCAGTTGGCCAGCAGCGGCGCCAGCCATAGGGCCGCCTCCTCTGCGCTGACGGCGTTGTCCCCATTGTCGTCTGCTTCGTACCAGGTAGAGGCTGCCAGCAGCGGCCCAGGAGAGAGGGTGTAGGTCAACGATACGGCCGTTGGCGTCAGGCGCAGGGTATATGTCTGCGTGTACATATCGGCCGGGTGCGCAACAGCCACAGGCGGACGCAGCCAAAACAGCAGCAAAAACAGCAGCAGCCAGACGGTGCGCTTGCGCAAAAACGAAAATGGGATCATAAAATGGTCAGACGCGCGGCGCGCAAAGGAACAGGTGCGCTCATTCTTTCACGTGTCCCGCCTCACGCTTCACATTTTGCATCGCCTGGGCAAACGCTTGCCAGCCATGCCGCAGGTTCAGGTCACGTTGAGGGAAGGGAATCTCAATGTTGTGCGCCGCAAACGCCTCAAAAATCATGAAGTACAGGTCCGAGCGCACAGCGCGACGCCGCAGCGGGTCTTCTACCCAAACAGTCAGCTCAAAGTCCAGGCTAGAATCGCCGAAGCCGTTGAAGAAAACAATTGGGGGCGGATTATCACGCACCAGAGCATGGCGCGCGGCTGTTTGCAGCAAAATTTCGCGCACCTGGCGCGGCTCACTGCCATACCCCACACCGACGGGAACGCCCAGGCGGGTGAGTGCTTCTGTTTTGGTAAAGCTAATGAGCTGTGAGGTGAGAAAGGTCTGGTTGGGAATGATCACCTCGACGTTATCGGCCGTGCGCACCAGCGCCGAACGGATATTCAGCTTCTCAACCGTGCCTAGCTGATTGTTCACTTCAATCACATCGCCAGGGCGCAGCGATTGCTCAAATTGCAGCACAATGCCACTGATGAAGTTGGCGATAATCTGCTGCAAGCCAAAGCCAATGCCTACGGAAAGGCCTGTGCCAATGAGCGCCAGCGAGGTAAGGTTTAGCCCCAGGGTGCTGAAGAAGAGTAAAATACCTGTGCCGACGATGAGGTAGCGGCTGATGGTGACAACAGAGTTGATCATGCCTGGCTCCGCCTGAGTGCGAGGCATAACGCCCTTGCGCAGCGCTTCTTCGACTATCCAGGCAAAAATGAGGAAGGCATAAAGCCAGATAACGGCCGTCAGCAGCCGCCCCACTGTTAATGATGCGCCCAGCAGGCTCAACAGCTCAATCTGCAAAATGGTGCGCAGGTCAAAAAGCTGGCTAGAGGTGATGAGTAGCACCACAAAGGAAAACAGGGGCAGCAAAATGCGCTTGCGATATAACTCGGCATTTTCCGGCGTGAGGAAGAAGATGAGCAACGACAACAAAATGCGGTAAATGAGAATGACCCAGAAGAATGTGCCGACGGTTGTAATCAGCCCTCCCCTGAGCTGCCAAAGGGCAAAAAGCAGCGCCGTCAGGCGCACCAGCGCCAGCCCTAATAACGGGAAGTAGAGATAGCGCGCCGCCAGTAACATGCGCATCAAGGGCGAGGAAGAGTGGGGGCCAATGTGCGCATGGACGGCGCTGAGCAGGCGCGGGTGCAACCAGGTCAGCAGGGCGCGTGCCAGCAGCCAGGCCAACAACGTCAGCAGCAGCACAGCCAAAAGCTGGCGCTGCACCACCGGCCGTGCCAGCATAATCTGGAAGGTCTCTAGCTGCTCGATGAGCAGGCTGATGCGTGGGTCAGTAGACATAATTACCTCTGTTGGGGTATAGGAGATTGGAAACTGACCGTTTTCAATCTCGGCATGGTTCATTTTCTCTGGAAACGGTGCGTTACAAAAATTTCTGAGCGTAGACTGCCACCAGCACCACCAGCAGACCGCCTATCATGACAAAATCGCCATCGGCGGTCGGTGGTCGCGGTCAAATTGTAAAGATCGCCTGAACCATGCCTCAATCTCTAATCTTCAATCCCTAATCACCCTCCTGGCATATGGCAGGCAAATCAGCAGCAGCCACAGAAAAGCCGTTGGCGGCGTCTATGGTGCGCGTCATCTGGCAGACCAGTTCCGCAGGTGGAATACCATCTTGCAGCAGCGCTGTATAGACCTGGGGGCCATATTCCAGCACGGCCGTTAGCTGCGGCACGTTTGGCGGCACAAAGGCGTTGTTTACGCGCTGCAAGAAGCTGCTGATAATCGGCGTATTTTCGGTATTGACGTTCACATTCACGGGAACCAGGCGCGTTTGCGTCACCAGCGCCGTCTGGTTGGCGCTATTGGTGGCAAAGGTGACAAAATCGAGCGCCAGGGCCTGCTGCTCCTCGTTCAAACCGGTAGAAAAGTAAAAAACGGCCGTTTGCAGCCAAGGGCGTGCCTCGCCTTGCGGGCCAGCGGGCAGGCGCGTCACGCGCAGCACGTCTGGCATCATTTGCGCTTCCAGCGCACCCAACACCGAAGCTGGCCCAATCAACATGGCGACCTCGCCCGCCACAAATGCCGCCTGCGCCTGCGCCAGGTCTTGCATCAGCCAGATGTTGGGTTCGCGCTGCGCCTGTTCCAGCCAGGCCAGCCAATCGGCGAAGCCAGTTTGCGCCAGCGCCAGGCGGTATGTTGGTGTAAACAACTGCGCGCCAAAAGTAGTCGCTCCCCAGTAGGCGCGGCGGAAATCTAATGTCAGCGCTACCCTGCGCCCTTCGCTGGCTTTTTGCCGCAGCTCCGCCAGTGTAGCGGGCGGGTCACTGACAAGCTGGCTGTTGTAATACAACACGTCTAGCGCTAGCCAATAAGGCACGCCATACAGGTCGCCCCCGATCTCTACGGTACTCAACGCCGCAGGCACAAACCGTTGGCGCATCTCGGCGGAAAGCAGGCCAGTAAGCGGCTGAATAGAGCCGGCCTGGGCAAAGGGCAGCAGCCAGCTATCTGGCCCCAGGATCAGGCTGGCGCGGGTGTTCTGGCTCTGGAGCGGCGCGGGTTGCGCGTACATTGCCTCAATGGCGGCCTCTGCCTGTTCGCTGACGATGACAAAAGCGTTGGGGCAAAGGCGCATGTAATCGGCGGCTGTCTGGCGCAGCACGCTGGCTAAACGGCCGTCTTCCACCTGCCAGACGTTAATCACACCAGAAGCACGGCACACCTCTTGTGGCGCACCCAGGCGGTCATAGCCAAAAGCATCATTCACCTCGTTGGTCAGCAGCAAGCTGGCCTCGATCACGTCTAAGACGCCCTCCAGCACAGAACGGGTAATCTCGTCACCGCGGCTAAAAACCAGGGCAGCCTGGGGAAGGTGGGGAACGGGAACGGCCGTGCGCGCCTGCGCGGCAAAGCCAGCTTCGGCAGGATGCAGGCGCGGGTCTACGGGCACGGTGCGGTTAGCGGGCACGCGCCCCAGCTCGCGCATCAGCGTGGTAGATTGCGTAGCGTTCGTGAGAAAAGCTGCCAGCAGCAGCGCCTGGCGCGTTTGCGCCGCGGGCGCGGCCTGGTTGAAGTAAATGGCCTCCACATGCAGCAAGGGGCCAGATGGTCCGTTCGGGCCGGCAGGCAGCACGGCGACGGAGACGCCATCTGCACCCAGCGCCGCGCGCGCCGCCTGTAGGTCATCTGGGCTGCCGGTGTAATAGGCAGCCTTGCCAGAAAAGAAGAGGTCGCGCAGGCTGTCTACGTCGCGGCTGAGGATCATGCCGGGGGTAGATTGGGCGTTACGCAGCCAGCTTAGCCAGTTGGCGAAGCCCCCCTGGTCTAGCACTGTTCGCCCCGTGTCGTCAAACAGGTCGCCGCCAAATGCCTGAATACCCCAGAAGGCGGCACTGAAATTCACGTTAATGGCCGCAGAACGGCCGTTGGTCGTTTGCGCCAGCCATTCATCCAGCGTGGCCGCTGGCCTATCTACCAGGGCCGTGTTGTAGTAGAGCGCTATTGGCCGCAAGGCCAGGGGCAGGCCATAGAGCGCCTGCTCATATGTCAGGCTGGCCAGGGCACTGGAAAGGTAATTCTCGGTCGCTGGCTCATAAGCGCGCAGGTCTTGAATTAACCCTGCTTCGGCCAGCGGAACCAGCCATTCGCCAGGGGCAATAAAAAGGTCTGGCCCCAGCCCCAGGCGGGCGGCCTGCTCATAGCGCTGGCGCAACTCGTTGGCGGGCACAGCCTGGCTGATGACAGAGAGGTTGGGGTAAATCTGGTCAAATTCGCGCAACACGGCTGAAAGCACCTGCGCTTCTGTGCCTTCCCAACTGTGCCAGAGCAGGATTTTGCCACGGCTGCTGGCGCCGCTGTTTGCGGCGCTTTCTGCCTGCTGCCCCTGGCACGCCGTCAGCCACAGGAGCAGGCAAATCAGGTAAACATAATGAAAAAGAGGGTGGGTGCAGGTGGGGTTGTTGCTCATATTGGCCGCTATTATACCTGAGGAAGAGATGGGAGGCAGGGAACGGGGGTGCAGAGTATATCTGTCCTCTGCCACTTGCCTCAAATTAACCATCCTGAAAACAGCCGTAGCGCAGCTTTGCTGCATCATAAACTCATGCAAAATGATTAAAAAAGGATTAAAATATAGAGGAGGATGGTTAACGGCCGTTCCTGGAGAGTGACATGAAAAAACAATGGTTCGATATTGTTGGGGGTGTGGGCTTGATTTTGGTGGGGTGCATCTTCCTGGCACAGAGCCTGGGCTATCTGCCCAAAATTGCGCCATTGGCGTGGGCAATCATGTTCGGCGTGGCCAGTGCGGGCTTTTTTGTTAACTATGGCGTGCGCAAGGGGCGGATGTGGTGGTGGCTGTTTCCGGCTGTGACAACGGCCGCCATTGCCTTGATACTATTGTTGGCGGCCGCAAACATCGTCGGAGCTTTTATGGGCACGCTGGTACTGTGGGGCTGCGCCATTCCTTTCCTGGTGGCTTTCTGGCAAGATAAACAGCAAAACTGGTGGGGTCTCATCCCCTTTTGGGTGCTGCTGATGATTGGCTCCGTGCTGCTGCTGGCAGAAACGTTGCCAGGGGAGTGGGTTGGCGGGATGATTTTGTTTGGCCTGGCGCTGCCCTTTATGGTGTTGTTCATGTGGCGGCGCGCCTATCAATGGGCGCTCATTCCCGCCTACGTGCTGACGGTGCTGGGGATTGTGGTGGGGTTTGGCAGCAATGTGCGCGGGGAATATGTGGGCGCGTTCTTTATGTTTGCCGTAGCGCTGCTGTTTGGCGTGATTTATTGGCGCTACCCAGAGAATTGGTGGGCGCAAATTCCCGCAGGCATTTTTGCCAGCGTGGGCGTGACGGTGCTGGTGGGTACGGCCGTTCACATTCGTGGGTTCATGAGCCTGCCCGGCTTCGTGCTTTTCACCGGCATTGCCCTCACTTTTACTGTGCTGTGGCGACAGCACCGCCGTTACCCGGTTGAGTGGGCCAAATACCCGGCCGGCGGCTTTGCCCTGGGGGCACTACTGATGCTGATATTGGGCAATCACCCAGAGCTGATCAGCGCCATCTCTTTCATCGCCATTGGTCTCTGGCTGCTCTATGAAAACCATCGCGCCCTAAGGCTAAAGGGATAGCGAGGGGAGGTTGCCGATTAATTCCACGATTTTGCCGGTGTGAGCGCGGGCTGCCGTCAGCGGTCTGCCGTCAGCGCTCTGCGGTCATCTTCAAGGGAGTAACTTAAGTGGCACTGATTGGCGGCATTGAAGCAGGCGGCACAAAATTTGTTTGCGCGGTAAGCACGGGGCCAGATGACCTGCGCGCTGAAGTGCGTTTCCCTACGACGACACCGGCGGAAACAATTGGCCGGGCAGTGCAGTTTTTCCGCGCGCAGGAGGAGCGGTGGGGGCCGCTAACGGCCGTTGGCATTGCCGCGTTTGGCCCTCTGGACCCAGAACCGGCCTCGCCTACCTATGGGTTTATCACCACCACGCCCAAGCCGGGCTGGGCCAACGTGGACTTTGTGGGAGGGATGCAGCAGGCATTCCCTGTGCCCATTGGCTTTGACACAGACGTCAACGGCGCGGCGCTGGCAGAATGGCGCTGGGGCGCGGCGCAGGGGCTAGATACCTTCATCTATTTAACAGTTGGCACGGGCATAGGGGGTGGGGCCATGGTCAACGGTCGTTTGCTGCACGGCCTCATCCACCCAGAGATGGGACACATTGGCCTGGCGCATGATTGGCTAAAAGACCCTTACGCCGGGCGCTGCCCCTATCACGGGGACTGCCTGGAAGGCATGGCCGCCGGCCCGGCCATTGGCGAGCGCTGGGGCGTCAGTGCCGCCGAACTGCCACCCGACCACCCGGCTTGGGAACTAGAAGCAGATTACCTGGCGCAGGCGCTGCGCGCCTTTATCTGCATACTCTCGCCGCAACGCATCATCATGGGGGGCGGGGTGATGGAGCAGCCGCAGCTTTTCCCGCTGCTGCGGCACAAGACGCAAACTTACCTGAACGGGTACGTGCAGCATCCTGCCATTCTTACAGAGATTGCGCAGTACATTGTGCCGCCGGGGTTGGGCAACCGCGCCGGTGTGTTGGGAGCTATTGCCCTGGGGCAACAGGCGCTAACGACCGTGAACCGTGAGCCGTAGGGTTGCAGTCCACCATTTGCAATCCCAACTCGTTACCCTTTCGCGGAAATGGCAATGGCGGCCAACAGCCGGGCAGCAGCGGCAATTGCCAGGGTCGTTTCCAGCCCCAATTGGGCAGAGATGGCGGGACCGCTCAGCGAACCCAGCAAAATAGCGGCATTGAGCGCCAGGTTATACCAGGCCAGGTGTGGGGGGCGGTTGTCTTCGGGAATATTTTCCAGCAGGTAATTGGCAATGGCCCCGCCCACCAATGACCAGGCAATGCCCCCCACAACTGAGGTGAACAGAAAGAGAGAAAGGTCGCGGGTAACGGCCGTTAGCGCCGGGTACAGGCTCATCAACATGCTGCCCATCACCACCAAACGATGATTGCCGAAGCGCGCCGTCAGCCGCGCAAGCTGCGTGGAGCCCATAAGAACGCTGACGTAAAAGAGCGCCGTACCCAACCCAATGTGCTGGTCGGTCAGGTGCAGCTTGTTCACCCAGTAGAGCGGGAAGATGGGAATGGCCAGGTATTGCGCCAGGTGAAAGAAGAAGAGGACAACGACAATTTGCCCGTAACGGCCGTTTAGCACCGAAATTTGCAGCAACTCCTGCCAGTTATTCACGCGCGTGAGAAAGCGCAGCCCCACCGTTTGCCGCAGCCCGTCGGCCCAGGAGCGAAAGAGGCCAGGGCCGGGCAAGAAGGAGCGCGGCTGTTTGTAGGGCAACGGGTTTTCGTTTAACGGCCGTACAAACCACAAATGCAGCGTACTCATGGCCCCGCCAAACGCCCCCAGGCCAAACACCACCTGATACCCCAGGGGAAAGGGCAGCGCGTCTAGCAGCCATCCGCTGAGCAGGGAAACGCCAATGTACACTACTGCCAGCAGCGCATTGCGCACGCCGGCCACGTGCGCCCGCCACTCCGGCGGTACTGCCCCCGCAAACAGCGCATTAAAGCCCACCGCCAGCGCCGTGCCCGGTATGGTCATCAGCAGCGTAATCAGAATCAGCGCCCACACCTGTCCCTGTGGCAACAAAAAAGTGGGCAAGAAAATCCAGGCCACGTACCCCAGGCGATAGAAAACGGCCGTCCAGAACACACTCTGGCTAATTGGCTGATTACGCAACCATTGGCTGGCAGGCAGGGTGAAAATCAGATTCACCACCGCTGGCCCCGCATTCAGCAGGCCAATTTGCAGCGCATCCGCCCCCTGCCGCGCGGCAAACACCCCCACAAAGGCAATGGCGCTGCCGCTGAGCACACCAAACCAGGCAATATCCAGGTACAGGTGCCAAAAATTAGCCCGGTATTCAGCAGGCACGCGCGATGATGTTTTCAACCAACCTGGTTTTATCATATCTTTACCTGTGAAACATGAAGCGTGAAAGAAGCACTCTCACGTTTCACGTTTCACACCTTACATCGAACAAAAAAAGCCCGCCAGACCAACTGATCTGGCGGGCTATAAGTCTAACTCGTTTTCTTAAAACTCGTTTTCTTAATCGCGGCGACCACCCGTGAGCAGCAGCACATAGTACAAAAGTGTGCCGATGGCCGTAACGGCCGCAGCCACATAGGTCAGCGCCGCCGCATCCAGCACCTTGTTGATGCCGCTGGATTCGTTGCCCACAATTAGGCCGCTGCTGGTGAGCAAATCTTTGGCGCGGCGGCTGGCATCAAATTCCACCGGCAGCGTAATCAGGGCAAAAGCCACGCTGGCGGCAAAGAGGATGACGCCCACCCAGGCCAGCGTCGTCATTTGCAGGAAAAGTCCGGCAATGAATACCCATGGCCCCAGGGTGCTGCCAAACTGCACCGCCGGAACCAGGCTGCTGCGCAGGCGCAAAGGTGCGTAACCGCGCGCATCTTGCAGCGCGTGCCCCATTTCGTGGGCGGCTACGCCCGCCGCAGCCACGCTGGGGGTGCGGTACACGTCTGGGCTAAGGCGCAGCACCTTGTGGCGCGGGTCATAGTGGTCAGTCAACATGCCCTGTACCTCTTCGATGCGCACGTCATACAGCCCTTGCGCATCGAGCAGGGCACGGGCCACCTGGGCTCCGGTCATATTCCGCAAGGTGCGTACCTGGCTGTATTTTTTGAATGCGCTTTTCACGCGGGACTGCGCCCAAAAACCTAGTAGCAAACCAGGCAACGCGAAGACAAAGTACATTGGGTCAAAGATCATCGTTTGCTCCTCCTTTCCACACAACAGATGGCGGGGGGATGATTAAAACATGGTGCGTGAGGCGCATGCATTGCTCACCCATCTTTATGCTCTCCCTATTGGCCCTGCTCCGCTGTGCGGTTACTTATTTGATAGGTACGGGTTTGGCAACGGCCGTTTTCTGCGCATCACGCTGGCGTTTCAAGACTTGTAGCACATACAGACTCGCCAGAAGCGCCTGTAAAGCCATTACCCAGATTATCCAATTTACGCCAGCCATGTTACACTCCTCACGTAAAAATTTTATTTGATTTGGATATTAATCTTTTGCCCGATTTTGGCATATTAATCATTTGCCGGTCAATCATTTTTCCCCCTTTCCAACGAATGTCTTATAATGAGCAGGGTTTTATGGGGAGGAGATTAAGAAGCAAGGACGGTCAGCTGTCAGTGGTCTGCGGTCACTTACTAAGGAGAAACGAATGAACCACACATTAGCCAAACGGAGTGAAATTGCTATCGAGCATACCTGGGATGCCTATTCGGTGTTTCCCTCAGACGAAGCCTGGGAAACGGCCGTGCAAGAAGTACAAACGCGCCTGCAAACCATCACCACCTTTCAGGGGCGCCTGGGCACAGCAGCCAGCGTGCTGGCCGACTTCCTCGCCGAGCTGGAGCAGCTTTATGCCATCATGGGCAAGGTCTTCATCTACGCAGGCATGTTTTACCAGGTAGACACGGCCGATTCCGCCGCTGCGGCCAAATCAGACCGCGCGCAGGGTCTCTTTGGCCAGGTGGCGGCCACTACCGCCTTCATGGAGCCAGAGCTGCTGACCATTGGCTTTGCCAAGCTGCGCCAGTGGCTGCAGGAGGAACCACGCCTGGCAATAATGGCGCATAAGCTAGACGATCTG
Organism: uncultured Anaerolineae bacterium; assembly: GCA_937943625.1. Lineage (GTDB taxonomy): Bacteria > Chloroflexota > Anaerolineae > Promineifilales > Promineifilaceae > JACSRF01. The sequence goes on from CALEAD010000013.1 coordinate 35,057, forward strand.
GAAAGGCAGCAGGCGCACGTGCGCTCCGCAGAGGTGGAGGAGCTATTGGGCCTGGTCACAGACGCGTTTAGAACGGCCGTTTCCGCCCACAGCATCCTCGCCGACACCGACCTGACCTTTGCCCCTGCACGCGCCAGCAATGGTGCCGACGAATTCACCGTCGCCCAGGGAACCATCAACGCGCTGCTAACGCACACCGACCGCGAAGTGCGCCGCACCGCCTGGCAAAACTATTGCGACGCCTACCTGGCACACAAAAACAGCATGGCCGCACTGCAAGCGGCCGGCATCAAGCAAGATGTGTTCCGCGCCCGCGCGCGGCGGCACGCCTCTTCGCTAGAGGCGGCGCTGCACCCCCATAACATTCCGGTCGAAGTGTTCCACAACACCATTGCCACCTTTCGGCAAAATCTGCCTACCTGGCATCGTTACTGGGCTATCCGCCGCAAAGCGTTGGGCTACGACAAACTGCACGTGTACGACATCAAAGCGCCGTTAACGGCCGTAAAACCCCACGTTCCCTTCTCACAGGCCGTCGAGTGGATTTCTGCGGGCATGAAGCCCCTGGGCGACGAGTACGTCAGCATCCTGCGGCGTGGCGTGCTCGAACAGCGCTGGGTAGACATCTACCCCAACCAAAACAAACGCGCCGGCGCCTTCTCCAGCGGCGTACAGGGTACACACCCTTTCATCCTCATGAGCTACAGCGACGACCTGTTTAGCATGAGCACGCTGGCGCACGAGCTGGGGCACTCCATGCACTCCTACTACTCCTGGCAAAACCAGCCCTTCCTCTACGCCCGCTACTCCATCTTTGCCGCCGAAGTGGCCTCTAACTTGAACCAGGCGTTGGTGCGTGACTATCTGCTGCGCAGCCAGCCCGACCGCGACTTCCAGATTGCCGTCATTGAGGAAGCGATGTCCAACTTCCACCGCTACTTCTTCATCATGCCCACGCTGGCGCGCTTCGAGTTGGAAATCCACGAGCGCGTCGAGCGCGGGCAGCCGCTCACGGCCGAAGGGCTGATTGCGCTGATGACCGACCTCTTTGCCGAAGGATACGGCAGCGAAGTGGAAATGGACCGCGAGCGTGTGGGTATTACCTGGGCACAGTTCCCCACCCATTTGTATGCCAATTTTTACGTTTTCCAATACACCACCGGCATTTCCGCGGCGCACGCGCTGGCCTCAGACATTCTGGCAGGCCAGCCCGGCGCCATAGACAACTATCTGGCCTTCCTCAAGGCGGGCGGCTCGCTCTACCCCGTGGATGCACTGAAGCTGGCCGGCATAGATATGCGTACCCCAGAACCGGTAGAAAAGACCTTTGCCGTGCTGGCCAGCTATGTAGACCGGCTGGAGACGCTGTTGGGGCATTAATGTTGACAATTTCCACGCCAATCCAACCCTTCCTGAGGCAACAAGGCGTGCTGGTGCTAGATGGCGGCCTGGCCACCCAGCTAGAGGCGCGCGGCTGCGACCTAAGCGACGCTCTCTGGTCGGCGCGGCTGCTGCGCGACAACCCCGATCTGATCCGCCAAGTACACCTGGACTACTACTGGGCCGGCGCAGACTGCGCCATCACTGCCAGCTACCAGGCCAGCATTGAGGGCTTTGTGCGCCAGGGGATGACAGAAACGGCCGCAGCGCAGCTCATTCGCCTTTCCGTGCAATTGGCGCAGGAGGCGCGCGCGCAATTCTGGCAGCACGCCGACCAGACGCGCCGTCTCTACCCGCTGGTAGCCGCCAGCGTTGGCCCCTATGGCGCCTATCTGGCCGATGGTTCTGAATACAGCGGCGCTTACGACCTGGATGAAGCGGGATTGCTGGCTTTCCACCGGCGGCGCTGGCGCATCCTGGCACAGGCACAACCCGACCTGTTTGCCTGCGAGACCCTGCCCTCCTTTGCCGAAGCACGCGCACTGGCGCGCCTACTGCGCGAAACAGCAGCATACACAGCCTGGTTCAGTTTTAGCTGTCGCGATGGGCAACACATCAGCGACGGCACGCCCATCGCTGAATGTGCCACCTTTCTCGCCGATCATCCCCAGGTAGTGGCAATTGGCGTGAACTGCACCCCGCCGCGCTACATTCCCGACCTCATTCGCGCGCTGCAAGTAGCCAGCAGTAAGCCCATTATCGTCTACCCTAACTCTGGGGAGACTTATGACGCGGTGAGCAAACAGTGGCGGGGGTTAAGTGTACCGGCGGAGTTTGGTACGTACAGCTACGAATGGCGCAAGCTAGGTGCGGCGCTAATTGGCGGCTGCTGCCGCACCACCCCGGCGCACATTCGCCAGATTCGCGACCGTGTGCCGGGGTGGCGGGGGTAAGGGGGTGAAGAGTGGCGATTGGCAAGCTCAGCCTCTCATCTCTATTTCACCCTTATGGCACGGCAATCACTGCGAGAATGGGCTGGAAAACGGCCGTGATCAGCGTCTCTCGCTCGGCTTCCGTGCTCACCAACATGACAAAGTAGACGTAATTCTCTTCCTCAATCATGGCCAGGTCCACGGGAAAGCCTTGCAGCGTGGCCTCATACAGTGTCCAGACGCGCTCGCCAACTTCATACGTACCCGTACTCTTCGGCACAGCGGCAAGCTGCAACTGACTGGTCAGCAGCTCCAGCAACGATTGCGCAGAGAAAACGGAACGCAGCGTTCCCTGTTGCAACAGTGTGGTCGGGTCTAGCGCGGAGCTGCCGCGCACAAAAGCGCCTGCACCCGCATCTCGCCATCCTTCTGGGACAACACTTTCCACTTTCAAGAAGCCCAAATCAATGGTCACCGGAACCAGATTTATGCCAGTCTCAGTGGCCGTAGTGCCGGCAAAGGTGGGGCCACTCATGCTGGCGATGCAGGCAGCAGCCGGTGCTTTGCCTGGGTCGGCAAAAAAGGCCAGCGCCATCTCACGCGGACAGGCATCAGAAAGGCTGACGCCATGTCCCAGGCTGGGGTAAACAAAGAAGTAGGCGTTGCTCAACGTGTCGGCTACCTGTTCGCCCCAGGCTGGCGGCGTGATGGGGTCAAATTCCCCGGCCAGAATCAGGGTGGGAATGTCACTGGAGATAGGCTCATTTTCGCGCGCATCGGCCGCGCCTGCGCCCCACAGCGCACACACCTGCTCATCAAGCCGGGCGCTGGGCACAAACAGGGGCGAAAGTTCGGGGTAGGCTTCGGCGGCGGCCACTGCTTCTCCCGGCGCGCTAAAGACGTGTTCTTCGTGGCACTGCACCGCATATTGCATGCCCACGCTGACAAATTCGGTGTTTACGAGGAAACTGGAAAGAAGTGCGCCCAGGGTCGTGGTACGGCCGTCGGCCACCTCGTAAATGAGTTGTGGCAAGACGGGAATGATTTCTGCCGCGTAGAGAGACTGGAAAACCACCCCAAGCAGGTCATCACCACGCAGGCGCGCTTTGTAGCGATCACCGGTGAGCAAATTTTGTACCTGCACCGTAATTGGCGCGACATTCATTTGTGCCACCGTGTCATAGAATACCGTTTCCAGGTCGGGGTAGGTTGTGGCGCAGGCAGTATCCGCCGCACAGGCATTGAAGAGGGCGGCAAAAGCGCGCGCGGCATTGGCAGGCACTTCTACGTTCAGGTCAGCGGCGATGGGGTAGCTGGAATCCAGCACCACGCTGCGCACGCCAGTGGGAAAATCGCGCATGATGGTTTGCGCCAGGCGCGTGCCGTAGGAGACCCCCAGTAGATTCCACTCCTCATAGCCCAACGCCAGGCGCAATGCTTCTACGTCGGCGGCGCTTTGGGCGCTGTTGTAAACGGCAAAGTTGACGCCTTCAGCCAGCAGGCGCTCACGGCAGGTAGTCAATGCTTCCAGCACCAGTGCCATTTCTTCCTCTGGTTCGAGCAACATTTCCAGGGTGCTGAACACCAGCTCCGTGTATTCCAGGCAGGCTAGGGAGGGTTCGGAGTAACCGGTACCGCGCTGGTCGAACATGATGAAGTCGCGGTTGGTCAGAAAGGGGGCGAAGCGATCTGCAAAAATGAAGGGGACGGTTTCCAGGGCGTCGCCGCCGGGGCCGCCCTCCAGGTAGAGAATGGGGTCTGGGGCAGGCCTGGCGCTGTCTGAGGGGAAAATGGCAACGTGCAGGCGAATGGTACGGCCGTTGCCTGCGTCATTGTGGTCTTCGGGCACGGTCAGGTAACCGCAGCGCGCATCACGGCCACGCGGCGTCTCAAACTGGCACGCTGCCTCGGCAAAGACGGGGGCAAACGTGGGCTTTGGCGTCGGCGTCGGCATGGGTGTGTTGGTGGGGCGCGGCGTGCTGGTCGGGGCCGGGGTGTTGGTTGGGAGCACGGCCGTTTCCGTGGGCGTTTCTGATTCGACTTCGGCAACGGGAACGGCCGTTGGCGTGGGTTCAGCCTGGCCACCGCAGGCAGCAAGAAGCACCAGCAGGGCAAGCAAACAGCTCAGCAAACTCAATTGTTTATTCACAAACCGCTCCTTTGCTATCCGTTCCTGAAAAAAAACGGATAGCAGCAATTTTCACAAATCCGGCAAATTGCGCCAGCGTGTTCTCTTCAGCTCACGCCAACGCCAGACTCACGGCTTCATCCAGGGTCAATGTGTGTCCGGCAGCCCAGGTTTGGTTAAAGGCAGTCTCCCCTAACTGCGCCTGCACCTGGGCCAGCGTCTCTTCCATTTCAGTCTGGTAGCGGGGGGGAATCGTCATGCCTAATTCCTGCTGTAACCGCTGGCTGGCGGCAAAGAGCTGCACGGCCGTGTTCGCATCTCCCAGGCTCAGGCGTGCTGTGGCCATGGCGCGCAGCGAAATAGTCAGCTCTGGCCGGTCGCCCAACTGCTGGCGCAGACGGATACTTTCGCAAAAGTGATTCAGCCCTGCGGCGGCATCGCCCTGCTTGACAGCCACCTCGCCCAGGCCATGCAGGGCAAAGCTCAGATGGCGCAGGTTGCCATTGGCGCGGCACACCTGGGCGCATTCCCGGTACAGCGCTGCGGCGGCGGCCAGGTCTCCCAAACGGCGCTGCACGATGGCCAGGTTGTTCAGGGTGGAGATCATCTCATCGCCCTGACCCAGCTTGCGGCGTAGCGCCAGCGTTTGCTGCAACAAGTCACGGCTACGGCCGTAATCCCCCTGTGACCCAGCCAGGATGGCGAGATTCTCTAATGAGCGGCATGTGCCCACTTCGTCGTTTATGGTCTGCTGCATGGCCAGGGCTTTTTCGTGGAAATCTTGCGCCTGGGCTAAATCCCCTTGCAGGCGGGCGAACTGCCCGGCACGATTCAGCGCCAGCGCCACCAGCGGGTGCGGCGCGTCGGGCAAAGAGAGGGCAGCCCCTAGCCAATGCCTTCCTTCACTCAGGTGGCCGCGCACGTACCAGAAATGATGCAGGTTTTCTACCATTTCCAGCACAAAGCTGGCGTCAACGGCCGTTTCCACCCCCCACGCCAGCGCCGCCCGCAGTTGCAAATAGTCACGCTCCAGGCGGTCCAGCCAGGCCACCTGCTCATCCCCCTGGCTGAGGAAAGGCTGAGCGGCGCGCGCCAGCGCCGCATAGTAGTGGGCGTGCGCCTGCCGGGCGGCCGCCATCTTACCCTGCTCTTGCAGCTTTGCCTGGGCATATTCGCGCAGCGTTTCTAGCATGGCGTAGCGCGGTTCGCCCTGCGGGCCGGGAACGTAGGTAAGCAGACTTTTTTCCACCAGCGCCTGAAGCATGGAGGCTGGGGATTGTCCTATGTCCAGGTGCCAAACGCCGGCCGCCAATCTCTCAATGACGCTCTGTACGGCCGTTGCCGTAAAATCGCCGACAAATACCCCCAACAAATCGAAGAGCGCGCGCTGCGGCGGCGGCAGCAGGCGGTAGCTCCACTCAATCGCGCCGCTGAGGGACTGCTGGCGCGGCGTCAGGTCGCGCGGGCCGCCGGTGAGAAGAATCAGGCGCTGGTGCAGTTGCGCCAACGCCTGGCCCGGCGTGAGCCACTTCATCTGCGCCGCCGCCATCTCAATGGCCAGAGGCAGGCCATCCAGCCAGGCACAGATGCGCGCCACCTCGGCCACATTTTCCGCCGTGATGCGAAAGTCTGGCCGCACCGCCCGCGCGCGCTCCTGAAAAAGGCGCAGGGCAGGATAGCGAGAAAGGTAGGAAACGGCCGTCGTCGTGGGCAAATTATGCACATCCGGCAGCGGCAACGGCGGCACGGGAAACTCATGCTCGCCATAGAGGTGCAACACGGCCCGACTGGTCACCAGCGCCTTCACGCCCGGCGCAGCCGCCAGCAGGTCGGTAATGAGTGGGGCTGCGTCTACCACTTGTTCAAAGTTGTCCAACAGCAGCAATAGGCGGCGCGGGCGCAAGGATGCCTGCACGGCACGGCGCAGCGGCAGGTCGCCCTCCCCGGCGCGCTGCGGCTCGGCCACCCCCAGGGCGTGGGCCACGGCCGCCAATACCAGCTTGGCATCGCTGATGGGGGCCAGGGGCACAAAACAGACCCCCTGGGGAAAGAGGGCAGAACCAGACAGTTGTGTCGCCACTTCCAGGCTAAGGCGCGTTTTGCCCGTGCCTGGCGGGCCGGTGAGAGTGAGCAGGCGTATCCCCGGCTCTTGCAGCAGGTCGCAAACGGCCGTTACCTCCTGCTTGCGACCAACAAAGCTGGTTAACGAGGCCGGTAAATTGCTGCCAAAGGCTATTTCTGCGGGTATGGCGTCCGGCGGCAGCGTAGTAGACGCGGGCGGGAAAGCGGGTGAATAGACATCCGGCGCCGGCGGCGTCTGGCTGACGCCACGGGCATACAACACAAAGGCCTCCCGCTCCGCCTGCGGCACGCCTAAAGCCTCGGCCAACAACCCGGCCAACTGGGGCGACGGCCGTAAGTCTCCCATTTCCAGGCGGCGAATGGCGCTGGCAGAGCAGTGGGCGCGCTGCGCCAGCGCCGCGCGGCTGAGGTCCAGCGCCCGGCGACGTCGCTTTAACCAGTTGGAGAAGGACTCCGGCTCATTCATCGCTGCGGATTATAGCAGTGACGAGAAGAAAGGGTGTCAAAAACGGTGTCACTTTTAAGCACTGACATTTGCCTGCATTTGCTCTATCCTGGCAGACAGGGCATGGTGCGCAAAAGCGCCACCAAACATGTAACGCAGGTTACCAAACCTGCGCGTACCAGGTTTGGCAACCTGGGTTACATCTACAAAGGAGAAGGTAAATGAAGCAAATCGCATTTTTATTGGGATTCATTTTGGTTTTAGCCGCGTGTTCTGGCGGAACGGCCGTCACCCTCCAGGACATCCCCGCCTATCCAGAGGCCACCGCTCTGCAGCCCGGTGCTGACCCGGTAGCTGATACCCTGGTTGACAACATGGCTCAGGACGCCCAACTGCGCAGCGGCATTGGCGTTGGCGGGCAGACCACGCAAATGGCCTACCGCCTACCGGCCGGAACTTCCTGGGATCAGGTGCAACGCTTCTACAACGATCAGTTGGGGGGCACTGGCTGGAAAAGCGGGCCGGGAGGCATGGCCGGTAACCTGGCCAGCGGAATCATGGATTCGGTTAACCAGGGTAATGATCTCTTCCAAACCGGCACCTGGTCCAAGGGCAAACAGACGCTGACCCTGGTGCGCGTGGCCGACAATGCCACCGCCGAGGATGCCTCGATCCTCATCCTTTCGTTGACCACAAATTAACTGGACAATGCCAGACACAGAGCAAAGCGGAAATGCCAGCGCAAAAAAGTTCGTAGTGCCCGCTAAAAGCGGACAGACGACTAAAGTCGGCACTACAAACCGCGCCTGGCATTGCTGCGAGAATGGTTCGTAGTGCTCGCTTTTAGCGGGCAGACGACTAAAGTCGGCACTACAAACTGCGCCCGGCATTGCTGCGAGAATGGTTCGTAGTGCCCGCTTTTAGCGGGCAGACGACTAAAGTCGGCACTACAAACTGCGCCTGGCATTGCTGCGAGAATGGTTCGTAGTGCCCGCTTTTAGCGGGCAGCCGACTAAAGTCGGCACTACAAACTGCGCCTGGCATTGCTGCGAGAATGGTTCGTAGTGCTCGCTTTTAGCGGGCAGACGACTAAAGTCGGCATTACAAACCGCTTGGGTCTGGCGCTATTGGAGCAAGTTATGTTTGCAAATTCATGGGTTCAAATGTTATGGCGGCGCGGGCTGGGCACGGCCGTTATCCTGCTGGTCACGCTGTATTTCTTCTCTGCCTCCCCCGTTCACGCCGCAACCATTGTCGTCAACACCCTCAGCGACAAGCCACTCAGCGATCCGACCATTGACGATGGCCTTTGCTCTCTGCGCGAAGCGATTGAGGCGGCCAACAACGACGCGCCCGTCAGCACCAACGACTGCCCCGGCGGCAGCGGCGCGGACAATATCACCTTCAGCGTGTCGGGGACAATTACCTTTGTGGAGTCCATGAGCATCAACTCCCAAATCACCCTCAGCGGCCCCATTATCCTGGACGGCAACCAGGCCACCAATCTGTTCACGGTTTCGAGCAACGGCCGTTTCACCCTGATCAACATGACGCTGCAAAACGGCAAAAGCGGCCTGGCGGGAGCCATCCAGGGCAACGGTAACGGCAAAATCAACGCCCTCGGCGTCTCCTTCATCGGCAACGAGTCCACCGGCAGCGGCGGCGCCATCCAGACCCACGCCGCCATGTACCTGCTGGGCGTCAACTTTTCCGGTAACAAAGCGGCCGTAAACGGCGGCGCCATTGATTTCAAGGGCGGCGTCAGCGAAACCCTCTTCATTGGCGGCAGCAACTTTGCCGGGAACATCGCCGGGGAAAAAGGTGGGGCCATTGCCCTCATCACCACGTCGCCCATGCAGATAAGCGACTCCATCTTTTCCGGCAACATTGCCACCGGCGCGCAAAGCGATCACGGCGGTGGGGCCATTTACATTGACAACAGCTACGAAGAAAACAGCATTACCATTGAGCGCACTGCCTTCAACGGCAACCTGACCCCAGGCGGCTCTGGCGGGGCCATGCAAATTGCTGGCGACATTCCCGTCACCGTCATCAATTCCTCCTTCAATGCCAACATTGCCGGCGGGAATACAAGCGGGCAGGGAGGCGGCATCTTCGTGCGCGAAGGGGATTTACACCTGCTTAAAACGGCCTTCAACGGCAACGTCGCCTCGCCCAGCCCCAGCAACATCAGCGGGCAGGGAGGCGCTATCTATAACCTGGGCGGCACGGTGCGCGCCGCCAACAGCTCCTTTTTCCTCAACGTGGCCGGGCTGGGCCAGGGTGGGGCGCTATACAACAACGACGTGACCCGCGACGCCATCATCGAGCTGCGCAACGTGACTATTTCCGGCAACCAGGCCAGCAGCGGCGGCGCCATGCTCAACTTCAACGCTGAGAATCAGCGCATCAACCGCATCGCCCTCTGGAACAGCATTGTTGAAGTGGGCAGCACCGGCCTGGGCGGCACCTGCGCTGGAGATTTGCCGCAAAATAACGGCAACAATCTGCAATTCCCCGGCACAGCCTGCGGCGGGGGCATCACCAGTGCCGACCCGCTGCTAGAGGCTCCTTTCTTCAACGGGGGGGCCATTGCTTCGCTGCTGACGCAGGCGCTGCAACCGGGCAGCCCAGCCATTGACGCGGGCAATAACGCCGTTTGCGCCGCCGCGCCGGTGGATGGCGAAGACCAGCGCGGCGATCTGCGCCCCAAGGGGAGCACCTGCGATATTGGCGCGTTTGAGGCGGATCCGGCCGTGCCCGGCTATGGCTCTACGCCGGTGCAGTCGGGGCCGATTCTGATCGGCAATACCAGCGTGGGTGCGCCCATCAGCAGCAGCTTTACCATTTTCTCCACCGGCAGCGCTGCGCTGAACGTCAGTAATCCCACCCTGGGCGGGGCCAATCCGGGCGAGTTTAACGTGCAGACAGCCTTCCCGCTCACCTTTAGCAGCGGCAGCCGCACGGTGAACCTGGGCTGCAACGCCACGGCCGTTGGCAACCACAGCGCCACGCTCACCCTGAACACCAACGACCCGGCCCTGCCCAGCGTTAGCTACACCTTGTTGTGCAATGTGCAGGCCAATCCTGTACCCGGCTTTGGCTCTATGCCGGCAGCGCCGGGGCCGCTGGACTTTGGCGCGGTGCGGGTGGGCCAGTCTGCTACGCTGAACCTGACCTTCATGGAAACGGGCAATGCTACCCTGGTGATGGGGCCGGTGGACTTGACTGGGCCACACTTCCTGGAGTTTTCGTTCAACGCTTTTAGCACAACTATTAATGATGGCGGAGCGCCGGTGGTGGTGCCGATTGCCTGCACACCACAAGACGTGGGGCTGCGCACGGCCGTTTTCACGCTGCAAACCAATGACCCTCTGCGCCCCAGCGTGTCCTTCAACCTGATTTGTGCGGGAGTCGCTCCCCCAGCGCCCCATCTCAGCGGCGGCGCCAGCTACATCAACGGCCAGGGCGGCATCAGCAACCTGGACGGCCCTTATGATATGGTGGTCAGCCCGGACGGGCGACATGTGTACGTCACTGCCTACAACTCCAACCGCATTGCCGTTTTCAGCCGCAATCCCACCAACGGGGCGCTGACGCAGGTAACGGCCGTGAGCAACGCCAATCTCAACCAGCCGCGCGGTCTGGCCATCAGCCCAGACGGGCGGCAGGTGTACGTGGCCGGGCACCTTTCAGACAATTTGCTGGTTTTCAACCGCAACAGCAGCAGCGGCGCGTTGATTATTGACCAGGTTTGGGCGTATGGCCCCTTCCTGCCCGGCCTGGACGGCCCGGAAGGGGTAGCGGTCAGTCCCGATGGGCGGCACATTTACGTGGCAGCCACCAACAGCAATGCCGTTGTGATCTTTTACCGCGACAGCGACAACTTTGTGGGATATGAGGATACGCTTTTCGACACCACCAACATCGAAGGGGCCAGGCGGCTGGCGGTCAGCCCGGATGGGGCCAATCTGTACGTCACCAGCTACCTCGCCGCGGGCAGCGGCCGGATTGCCACCTACCAGCGTAACCCGCTTAACGGCACGCTCACCTTCCAGCAGAGGTGGCGCGAAGGGCAAATTGTCAACAACTGTGTCCCTCTTTGCCTGTTGCTGGATGGGCTGGAAGGCGCTTTTGACGTTATCGTCAGCCCAGATGGGCGACACGTGTACACGGCGGCGCTAAACGACAGCGCTGTGGCCCGCTTTGTGCGCAATGGCGACGGCACGCTGGCCTGGGGCGGGCGGCTAATGGAAGGCGTGGGTGGTGTAGACGGCCTGGACGGCGTGCGCGGGCTAAGCATTAGCCCGGATGGCTCGTACATCTACGCCGCTGCTTATACGGATCGCGCCCTGGCGGTGCTGGCGCGCAATCCCGGCAATGGCGCCATCAGCCTGGGCCAGGTGATTTTCCGCCAGCCGGTGATTGGCTTGCCGGCATTGCATGGGGCGACGCGAACGGCCGTTAGCCCTGATGGTACCAGCATTTACGTGACCGGTTTTATTGATGACGCGGTGGTGCTACTGCGCACGGCTAACCTGGTTGCCAGCCTTAGCAGCCTGCAACCCGCCTCCGCCCCGGTAGGCGCGCCGCCCCTGACGCTGCGGGTGCAGGGTGAGGGCTTTGTGCCCGGCTCCGTCGTGCGCGTCAATGGCACAGATCGCCCCACCACTTTCCTGACGGCCAACGAGTTACAGGCCAGCCTGGCCGCCGCTGACCTGGCCGCCGCAGGCACGCTGGCAATTACCGTCTTTAATCCTACGCCGGGGGGCGGCATCTCGGCCAACAGCCTGCCTTTTGCCGTGCGCCCGGCCGACCAGAACCCCACGCCGTCCATCGCGGCGCTCAGCCCGCAAGGAGAGAGCGCCGGCGGGCCGGCCTTCACTCTGGTCGTGCTAGGCACGAACTTTGTGGCCGGGGCAGTGGTGCAGTGGAATGGGGAGAATTTGCCAACCACCTTTGTCAGCGCCACAGAGGTGCGGGCAACGGTGGGAAGTGAGCGGCTGCTGCTGCCGGGAACGGCCGTTGTCGCCGTCATCAATCCCGCTCCAGGGGGCGGCAGTTCTAATCTGGTCTCGTTCACCGTGGCCGCGCCGGGGCAAAACCCCGTGCCCACCCTCAGCGACGTCACGCCTACGGGGGTGCAGGCCAGAGGACCAGCCAGCCAGCCGTTGATAGTTACGCTGCACGGGCGTAACTTTGTGCCGGGGGTGCAGGCATACTGGCAAGGAGGTAGCCGCCCCACCAGCTTTGTCAGCGAAACGGAGCTGCGCCTGACCCTGACCGGGCTAGACCTGGCGTTCCCTGGCTATGGCGCAATTACCGTCGTCAACCCTGGGCCGGGCGGGGGCGAATCCAACGCGGTACGGTTTAGCATTTACCCGTATGGGTTGTTTTTACCAATTGGGGTACGGTAAAAGGTTCATAGCTGGCAAAGAAAAAGGGCCAGGCGTTAAGCGCCTGACCCTTTTTTGTTTGTCGGTTGGGTTGGTTGACCAACTATCCAACGGCACCAACTCAACCAACTTTTTATTTAGCGCACGCGCGGGCGCAGAACGGCCGTTGCTTCCGGCGCGGCTGGCTTCACGATGATCGGCAG
>CALEAD010000014.1 GCA_937943625.1 uncultured Anaerolineae bacterium
CTCGAGCTGCTCAAGGGCAATACCAAACTCAATCACTTTGCACTCAAATCCAAACTGTATTTGTCCGCCATTCATGCCGCTTATGCCAAGTTGCGGGAACTCAACCCCACTCAACTGGCTGCGTAAGGTGAGTTATTGAAACGCCAATTCGTTCGCATCAAGTCTACCAACCAACAAACCAACCAACAAACCAACCAACCAACTAACCCACTAACCAACCAACCTCTACCAGCAAAAAATAGTTGGCTGATGCGCTTACCCGTGTCATAATAAAAGCCAGAATACCCCACACAACCCGAAATCACTACGTGGGGACATCAAAGGAGATGAGAATAATCATGAAGAGAAACTACCTTGTAATTCTGTTGATTCTGCTGACCCTGGCCTTAGCCGCATGTGGCGGCAGCAGCGGGCCTGCGGCCAGCACGGGTAGCTCTGCCAGTGGCTTACCGGACCTGGGTGGCCGGACAATTACCGTCGCTGTGGAGAATGCCTACCTGCCCTTTAACTACATTGACCCCACCACTGGCCAGCCATCAGGTTGGGACTACGAAGCCATTGACGCCATTTGTGCCTTGCTTAACTGCAAACCTGTTTACGTCGAAGCCGCCTGGGAAGGCATGATCCAGGCTGTTGCCAACGGCCAATATGATATGGCAGCCGACGGTATCACCATCACCACAGACCGCGCCCAAATTGTAGATTTCTCTGATGGCTACATCAGCATTCAGCAGCGCCTCCTGGTGCGCGCCAACGAAACCCGCATCAACAGCATCGCCGACGTCCAGAACAACCCCGCTATCCGCATTGGCACGCAAACCGGCACGACGAACTACGAAACCGGCGTGCAAGTATTTGGCGCAGAGCGCCTACAGGCTTTTGAGCAGTTCCCCTTTGCCGTACAGGCGCTCATTGCCGGCGATATTGACGTTGTGCTGATGGACGAAACGGCCGGTCAGGGGTATGTGGGCGTGAATGCCGACCAGCTCAAACTGGTGGGCGAACCCCTCTCCAGCGATCAGCTTGGCTTCATCTTCCCCAAGGGCAGCGACCTGGTTGCGCCCTTCAATGCCGCCCTGGCCGAACTGCGCGCCAACGGCAAGCTGGATGAGCTGGCCGACAAATACTTCTCCGACAAGTTTACCATCACCTACGAAGACCTGGAGTAATTGAAAAAGTAACTTCGGTTTGGGGAAAGCCAGGCATTTTTGCCTGGCTTTTTTTCATATTATCCATTTCGCGGTATTATTTCTCGCAATCTGCGTCATTCCGCAATCCGTCATCCAAAATCAACCATTTTCAAGGAGTTCCCCATGAGCGGGGCGCACCACGATGAATGAAAATGGAATGCAAGTTAGCCGTTGGCGGTCTGCCGTCGGCGGTCATTTTCCGAGGAGGAGAGATGAGCACAACCGAGACAAAAAGGGGCAAAGACACGGCCAATGACGCTGTGCGCGAATTCCCCTGGTGGCTGTTGGCCGTCATTGCATTTCTGGTTGTGATGGCTGTTGTCATCGTTACCCAGCCAGACTTTAACCGTGCCTTCATGTTCATTAAAGGCAACCCTGGTTCGCTAGAAGACCTGGGTCGTGGTGGGTTTTGGGCCTTCATTGGCCAGGGCATCACCATAACTATTGCCATCACCCTTATTGCGTTTGCCCTAGCCTTGCTGTTTGGCTTGCTTGCAGGCTTGGGGCGCATCAATCGTCACTTTGTCCCGCGCAACATTGCCATCTTTTACATTGAATTTGTGCGCGGTGTGCCGACCCTGGTGCTGATTTTTACAGTTGCCTACGTGCTTGTTCCCGGTTTAGCTGGTTTACTGGGGATACCAACCGGCAGTATCAACAGCGCCGTGCGTGCAATTGTGGCGCTGGCCGTGATTTATGGCGCGTTTCTGGCGGAAATTTTCCGTGCTGGCATTGAGTCTATTCCGCGTGGGCAAATGGAGGCGGCACGCTCCCTGGGTATGACCTATGGCCAGGCAATGCGGCATATCATTCTGCCCCAGGCTATTCGCAACACCTTGCCGGCCCTGGGCAATGATTTTATTGCCATGCTCAAGGACTCTTCTTTGGTTTCTGTACTGGCGGTGCGCGACATTACCCAGCAGGCGCGCCTGTATGCGGGCAGCACCTTCCGCTTCAATGAAAGCTATCTGGTTCTAACGTTTCTATATTTATCCATGACGCTGGCACTGAGCCTGTTGCTGCGTGTCTTGGAAAGGCGGTTGGGGAAAAATGTATAAATCAGACGACATTATTGTGGTGGATGGCCTGCATAAGTATTTTGGCCATATTGAGGCGGTAAAAGGGGTGGATTTGCGTGTGCGCCGCGGAGAGGTGGTGATCATCGTTGGTCCCAGCGGTTCTGGCAAGAGCACAGTGCTGCGCTGTATTAACCATCTAGAGGTGCCCACGCATGGTGCGGTATACATTGATGGCGTACACCTGGAGGATAAGAAAACGGACATCAATAAAGTACGCGCTGAGGTAGGCATGGTTTTTCAGCAGTTTAACCTGTTCCCACATCTGACGGTATTGGAAAATGTGACCATTGCGCAGCGCATGGTGCGCAAGCGTAGCCGCGAAGAGGCGCAGGAGATTGCTATGGAGCAGCTGCGCCACGTGGGTATTCCAGAGAAAGCGGATGCGTTTCCGCGCCAGCTTTCTGGCGGACAGCAGCAGCGCGTGGCGATTGCGCGCGCGCTGGCAATGAACCCGAAGATTATGTTGTTTGATGAGCCAACCAGCGCCCTGGACCCGGAAATGATCAAAGAAGTGCTGGATGTAATGCTGCTGCTGGCCAGGGAGGGGATGACGATGGTGGTGGTGACGCATGAGATGGGGTTTGCGCGCGCCGCCGCAGACCGGGTGGTGTTTATGGATGAGGGGCGCGTGGTGGAGGTGGCGACGCCAACGGAGTTGTTCAATAATCCGCAGCATGAGCGCACGAAGCTGTTTTTGAGCAAGATTTTAGGACATTGATTGATGTGAATTAGGGATTGGGTAACGACTGAGGCTTTCTGGAAAAGTTTGTTGGTTGGTTGGTTTGATGGTTGGTTGCTGGCTAATTAACCAATTATCAAACGAACCAATAGTCTGGTCGTCATGGGACATGATTCACTCTCCCTTTTTACTTAGCCGCACACGCCTGGAAGATTTTTTGACCTGTCAGCGCCGTTTTGCCCTGACCCTGGGTTTGCCGCATCGCCTGGCCTGGCCTCCCGCTCCCCTGGCAGAGCAAATGGAGGAGGATCTGGCGCGGGGACAGGCGTTTCATCAATTGCTGGAGCGCTACTTTTTGGGGCTGCCGGTGACGCCAGAATTGGTGGAAGATGAACAGGTGCGCCGTTGGTGGGGGGCGTTTCGGCGCAGTGGGTTGCAGCTGCCGGCGGGACGGCCGTTGCCAGAACTGCGCCTGACTGTGCCGGTAGGGGGGCATTTGCTGCACGGCCGTTTTGATTTGTTGGTCCTGGGCAGCGAAAATAACCAACCTACCGCCCACCTTTTTGATTGGAAGACGGGCAAAGCGCGCCGCGAGGCGGATTTGCGCCAGGATTGGCAAACCCGACTTTATCTGGCCATGCTGGCAGAAGGGGGGCAGGCGCTTACGGCAAACGGCCGTGTCATTTTGCCCCAGCACATCAGCCTCACCTACTGGTATGCCAGCCAACCAGAATCCCCGCGCATTATCCATTACAATATCGCCTGGCACGCGCAAAACTGGGCGGAGATTGTGGCACTGGTGGCGCGCATAGAGGCCGCACACGCACTGGACGAATGGCCGCTGACCGAGGACCTGAGCCATTGCCGCACTTGCAGCTATCAAAGCTATTGCGGCCGTCAGCAAGCCGGGCAGGCTCCTCCTGCTCCCCTGGAAGAGCAAGAAGCAGATGAGGCGGATTGGTTGTTAGAACCAGATCACTTATAGGAACCAACAGACGGTCAACTTCGCCAGAGAAGTTGACCGACCGTCTGAAACAGCCAGGCAAGCCTGGCAAATAAAAATCGGGGCCTGAAAGCCCCGATTTTGCTTACTGAGATGCTGCATCGTTCAGGTAGCTGCGCATTACCTGGCGCAGCTTGCGAATATCCAGCGGTTTTGGCAAATAATCATCACACCCTGCTGCCAGACAGCGCTCCCGGTCGCCTACCAATACTTGTGCAGTAGTGGCAATCAACGGCACGGGGGCCAGGCGGGGATTTGCCTTGAACTGCCGTGCCAACTCCAACCCATCAATACCAGGCAGGTTAATGTCGAGCAAAATAATGTCTGGCACTATATCCTCTAGCAACGAAAGCGCCGTGTGGCCATCTTCTGCCTTGACTAATTCGTGCCCTTCCGCTTCTACAATGCGCTCTACCAGGATCATGTTAACTGCATTGTCTTCCACGCAGAGCACTTTTTTTCGTTCTGTCATAAACTTTACCTTTGTTTACGGCAAATAATAAGTCATGGCATGGCTTAGATGATCTTTACAAATTTAACCACCGACCGCCAGCTGCGATTTGTTTTTAGCTGGTGGTATGCGGTCTGCTGTCGGCGCCCAGGAAATTGTCAAACGCCGCTTCCAGAAAGCATGAACCATGCCTGAATTTTATTTTACCAGTGAACGGCCGTTTCGGGTAGCTCTTGCCCTAATAACTCCGCTCAATCAGCGGACCAGTCTCTGGCAGGTTGCGCATATCCTGGGTCAGGGGAATTGTGAACCAGAACGTTGTGCCCATGCCGAGCACACTCTCTACCCAAATCTTGCCTCCGTGCAGCTCCACCAGGTTCTTAGTAATGGGCATACCCAGGCCTGTGCCGCCTGCGCGCCGGTTCAGGTTGCCATCAATCTGACGGAACTGCTCAAAGACAATTGGAATGTCCTCTGGGCGAATACCAATACCGGTATCGCGCACACCCATCAGCAGATTACGTCTGTCCACCTGTGCCGAAATGGTTACACTGCCTTTTTCCGTGAACTTGATCGCATTGCCGGTAATGTTCCAGAGAATCTGGCGCATGCGCGTGCGGTCAGCTTCCACCAGGTCCACATCTGGCTCGATGTCGGTAATCAGTTCCAGACCTTTTTCTTGTGCCAGCGGCATGGCAGTGGCCACAATGTCGTTTACCAGGTCACGCACATCTACCATCTCATAGCGCAGTTCCATGCGGCCGGCTTCAATCTTAGACATATCCAAAATGTCGCCAATCAGGTTGCGTAGATGTTCACCGCTGTTGCGAATGAGCTTGACATCCTGTTCCATACGCTCATTCAGGTCCCCGTCTAGCCCTTCTAGCAGCACGTCAGCAAAACCAATGATGGAGTTGAGCGGTGTGCGTAACTCGTGACTCATACTCGCCAGGAATTCAGACTTGAGCTGGTCAACCTGGCGCAGTTTTTCCGACGTTTTCACCTGCTCGGCATACAGGCGCGCATTTTGCACGGCGACCGCTACCTGGGTGCCCAGGGTGCGCTGAATCTTAACGTCTTCTTCATTGAATCGTCCAGACTGCTCTGCCTGCAGGTCCAGGATGCCGATGAGCTGGTTGCCGACAATCATGGGGACTGCCATTTCCGCACGAGTTTTGGGTAGCAGGGGGTGCGGCAAGAAGTCTATCACCTTTTGCACATCGTTTTCGACAATGACTTGACGCTCGCGTGCGGCACGGGCGACGATAGAATCGGTCGTGAGTGGGATGATGCGACCTTCGAGCGTCATGAGCCGGCCGACGTTGCCCGCGCCCGCTTTCAGAGCAAGATTCTGGCCGATTTCATCAGTCAGATAGACATGGACATGGTAGAGGTCAAAGCTGTTCTTGGTTAGGTCTACCACAACCTGGAGAAGCTGGTCAACTTCTAGAATGGTAGAAGCGGCCGTTGCTACCTGCGCCACCGTTTCCAGTTCCGCAGCCAGGCGTTCTTGTTCCAGCAGCGCCTCTTGAGTTTGCTCGAAAAGGCGTGCAGCCTCCAGCGCTTCTGACACTTGTTCTGTAATAGATTGCAGCAAGTCTAACTCTTCTTCGCTTGGGGGGTGTTCAGAATCTGCCAGAATCCCAATCGTGCCAAATGACTCACCGCGAACCTGCAATGGGGCGGTAACGAGACTGGGTGCATGCCCGTTACCCTCTTCCCACAGTCGGGCTTGTTTTTCCAGCGGCGTAACACCGGTTCGGTCAAACAGATAGCCACCAACGTTGGCGCGTGACTGCTTGTATGCCAGCCATGCTTCGCGACTCATCTGGCGTTGCAGACTGGTCAGTTCACGCAGGTTGGTTTCCATTTCGTCGCGCAGTTGAATGCTTTCAATGGCAACGGCAATCTGACCACAGAGGCCTTCGAGCAGTAGCAGATCATTTTCATTAAGTCTGTCGGCTTTGTCACTTTGCACATCAAGTACGCCCAGGATTTCGTTGCGCAGTTTAATAGGAACAGCCAGTTCTCCTTTGGTGTGTGGTAGCAGGGGATTGGGCTGCCAGCCGCGATAGGCGTGGAGATTGGGGCGCAAAATGGGCTTGCCAGTAGCAGCCACCGTGCCGATGATGCCCACACTCATCGGGATGGAGTGGTTGAGGTCAAGCATTTTTTGCCCGACTTCGCCGTACCCGTAGACGAGAAGCAGTGTATCCAGGGTTGGGTCATAGCGCAGCAGTTGGGTGTGGTAGTAGCCAAACAGCTCGTGAATTTGTGTGACAACCCGCCGGTACAGGTCATTCAGGTTGGCGGCGTCGGCAATTTCTTGGGCAATTTGCGTTGCCAGGGATACCTCTTCACTGCGCCGCCTCAGGCTTTCTTGGGTGGCGCGGAAGAGGCGGGCGGCGCGTATGGCGATTGCTCCTTGCTCTGCAATGGTTTGGTAAATGATACGCTGTTTTTCCTGGAAGAAGTCTGGCTCCTGGCTGGTGACCATGAGTACCCCTGACCGTTTTCCGGCGGCGGTGATGGGAAAGGTAGCCCAACTGACAATACCGGCTTGTTTTGCCAGACGGTGCGCTTTTTTGCCGAGAACGCGGGCATTTGCTACTTGTGGAATGATGACCGGCTCCGATTGGTTGAGAAGTTCGGGCATCTCCTGTGCATTTACCTGTGCGCCGATGGGCAGGAATTGCAGGTTATTCTGATTGGCGCTGTGCCCAACGTGGGTGTAAAGCTCAGGATTTTCCTGGCTGCAAATAAAGAGGCTAACACCAGCTTGAGGGAAAAGGGAAGCCTTTGTGAGAATGATGCGATTGAGCTCTTCTTCTGTTTGTGCAGTGCTGATTGCTTTACCGATTTCAAGCTGGTGGTTGCGAATTTCTAGTGCTTCCTGGTTTTGTTGCTCTAGCAATTCTTTGGCGCGGATCTCTTTCTGGATTTGAGATACGCGCTGGGCATTTTCTAGCGCCAGGCCAATGGTGTGGCCAATGGTAAGCAGAGTTTCTTGTGTTTGCTGGTCTGGAAGGCGATTGGTTTTGAAGAAGAGGTTAATAACGCCCCAGGCTTTATCCTGGAAGAGAATGGGGACAGAAACGAGTGTTTGTAACCCTTGTGCCAGAAGCAGTTGCTGTACCCCTCTGAACATGCGTGTGTCTTCCCGCATGTCTTTACTGATAGTCACGCGCTGCTGCTTTAGCGCCAGGCCGGATAAGCTGCCTTCCAGAGGTAGCTCCGCGCCAGCACTCAGGCTGTCCTGGCTGAGCCCGTACGAAGCAATGACACGCAGCTTTTGGCTTTTGTCGTCTAGCGTCAGAATGGCTAGAGCGTCCGCATGGGTATGAGCGGTGATGAAGTGACATGCTTGCTGTATTACTGTCTGCACATCGTGTGAGCGGTATAGGGTGTCAGCAATCTGGTTGACCAGCGCTAGAGCCTGCGCCTGGGCTTCGGTCTCACTCTTAGCCTGCTGTAGCGCCAGCTCTTTTTGTTTGCCCACAATAATTTGCCCCAGGTAGGCGCTGTATAGCGAAAGTAGCTCCAGGTCAGCCTCTTCCAGCGGTTTCTGGTTGACCAGGTTGTCCGCTGATAGCCAGCCAAAACCCTGGTCGCCATCCCAAAGCAGGCTAAGGGCATTCCAACCTTGACCAACTGGTTCGCCTTGGGCAAAAAGAGTGGTGTTTTCCCACACTTGGTAGGGCAGCCTCTCTTGGAAGAGGCGCAGACGCTCAGGATCGTCCAAGACCTGGCAAACATGGCGCTCGTCGCTTAGCTGGCCCTGGGCATCGGTGCCATAAGTGCCAATCATGCTGTTGGTGCTGCGGTCGTAGAGGAATAAGCTTAGCCTGTCGAAGCCTAGGCGACTGCGTCCCAACAGCACGGCTTCGCGGTATAGCTCATCCAGAGAGGCTGTGCGGTTGAGGGCGAAGCCGATCTCGACCAAGGCCTGACTTTTTTGCCAGAAGGTTTGTGTGTTCACGCTGTTTGTGTCGCCTGGATTGTTCATACTTTTCTCCTACGCTGAGTCCGGGGATGTGGCGGGTTCCTGGACTGGCGCGGTTTGAAGATGAATGAATGTTTTACGCCCCAGGGTACGGCCGATTTCCTGAACGGCCGTACGCATCACCGTATCTACATCGGCAGAACGGCGCACTTTGGCGGTAATTTCGCGCAGAAGTTGCTCACGGCGCGCGCGTGCTTGCGCCTGCTGGAAGAGTCGCACATTTTCTAGTGAAACGGCCAGATAGCGCCCGACGCCATCCAGCAGGTTTACATCGGCCTGGGTATAGGTGTTATACTGATAGCTTTGCACAGAAATGGCGCCAATGACTTGCTGACCGACAATGAGCGGCACAAAGATAAGCGACACAGGAAAGTTTGCGGTTCCTTTGAGGCCAATGAGGCGCGAGGGATCCTGGCGAATGGCTTCTGCTTCTTCGCGAACGAGGTTAACTAGAAATGGCTGCCTGCCAGTGATGGCGCGCGCGGTGTAGCTTTGTGGGTTGAGGGGGCGGTTGAACTGCTCGCTGCGCTGTCCGGCCTCGTAGATGATGGGATTGTCTACGGTGTTGCTTTCGGGGTGGTAGAAGGCCATAAAGAATGCATCGAGCGGCATGATTTGCTTGATTTGCTGATAAGCAGCCTCTAGCAATTCGTCGCGGTCCAGGTATTGTGAGAGCGCTTGTGCCGTGCGGTTGATGGCGGCCAACTGCTCGGCGCGGTTTTCTGTTTCCTCAAACAGGTAACGGTTTTCAACCGTGGAGGAGACGAGGGCTGCGACCTGGCGCAGCAGGTTTTCTTCGTTTATGCCAAAGGCGTTGACCTGGCGGCTGGCCACGGTAATGACGCCAAGCACGCGGCTGCTGGTTACAAGGGGCGTAATGATGACCGAGGCGAACTCACTGTCGTCTGTGGTTGTGATATAAGTCACTACCTGAGCCTCATGAACGGCCGTTGCCAGATGAGGCTCTTCACTCAGGTGCAGGTTCGTGCCGGGGGAAATGGCCGTTGCCGTGCCGCTGGCAGCCATAATTGTAATTGCTGTGCCGTCGTCATTGAGCATCCCCGCTAAGACGTGAGTACCGCGCACAATGTGCAACACCTGATCGGCGGCAATCTGGAAAATTTCCCTTGTTTCTTGCGCCTCATTAAGTGCGGCAGCCATCTCATTGAGTGCGGCCAGGCGTCTGGCCTGCGCCTCTGCTTGCGCTAATGCCAGCTCAGTTTGTTCACTGAGGCGCAGATTTTCAATATGGCTACTGAGGCGTTCCACAATCACTTTGACAACCTCTGTTGCTTCATGCGCAAGGCGTTGCGGTTCAGCCAGCGCCAACCGCCCTAGCTGTTCACCCTGCACCATGAGAGGTTGCACAAGCATCTGGCCATTTTCGGGTGGCTGACCGGCGACAACACGCAGAGCTGGCTTTTGCTTTTGGCGCAGATACTCTTCCCACCCTTCATGAGTCAAGCGACGGGTCAACAAGCTCAGCTCTTGTCGCGCCGCCTCTGAGCGGGCAAAAGAGCGCGCATTTTGCAAGGCCACACCGATCTGATTGGCTAATGTGGTCTGGATCAAAATATCTTCGTCATCAAAGTAGTTCGGGGTATCCGCCTGCACATCGAGCACGCCTAGAAGCTCGTCGCTGACGATGATGGGAACGGCCAGTTCAGCCCGCGTGTTGGGGAGCAAGGGATTGGCCAGGAAGTCCGGTTCGATTTGTACGTCGTTAACGATGGCGCCATGGCCAGTGCGGGCAACGCGTGCTACCAGTGACCGCTCGCGGTTGAGCGGAATTTGCCAGCCCTGGGTGACCATTTGTTGTCCCACCTCGCCAGCGCCGGCGGCCAGTTTCAGGGTAATACCCGCTTCATCGAGCAGGTAAACGTGGGCGTGGTAGAGGTTGAAGCGGTTCTTGGCAAGATTCACCACTTTTTGCAGTAGCACATCAGGTTCCAGCGTCACGGCGGCGGCCGTTCCCACTTCTGCCACTGTTTGTAACTGGCGCACACGCCTGGCCAGAGTCGCTTCGCTGCGCTTGCGCTCCGAAATATCAAAGATGACACCGTCTAGCCAGAGTACCTCATCCTGCGCGCCATAGACGGCCATTCCTTTCTCATACACCCACACCAGGTTGCCATCAGCACGTCTCAGCCGATATTCGATGGTGTATGCGGTGTGTTTGGCCACAGCCTCAGCGATGGCTGCATTAACCAACGGCACATCTTCTGGGTAGATCAGGTTGCTGTAAGCAAGATGGCGGGTTGTAAATTCTGTGCTGGGGTATTGGGTTATCTCCTCGATTGCGCTGCTCAAAAATTCCATCGTGAAGTTGGTGTCATAAGCACAGCGATAAACGGCCCCAGGGATGTTGTCTACCAGGGTGTGGAAGCGCGCCTCACGCGCGCGTAGCTCTTGTTCAGCCGCTTTCTGCTCGCTAATGTCTTGTGCTGAAGCCGCCAGCGCAATGGGCTCACCCTTCTCGTTGCGCAACAAACCGATGGTCATCAGTGTGGGGAAAGTGGAACCATCTCGACGCACGTGCCCCATTTCAGCGCGCTGGGTTTGTCCTGTTTGGGTAACTATTTGGTTAATTGGCTCTACTTCATGAAGCAGTTGTTCTTTCGTGTGGAAAATACTTAAATGTTGGCCAATCAGTTCATCAGGGGCATAGCCGTGCATGGCAGCCCAGGCCGGATTGACAAATTGGATGAATCCATCCAGATTGGCCACAGCCATTCCGTCTAGCGACTGCTCGACCATGTACCCCAGGCGACGTATTTCTTCTTGCGCCTGATGGGCGGCTGTGATGTTGCGGCTGATGCCAATAAGGCCAAGCAGGTTCTTGTCGGCATCGTAAAAAGGAACTTTGAGGGTATCGAGCAACACGCGACGGCCGTCAGGGTAATCCACCCACTCATCGTTATGGCGCGCCTGACCGCGAGTCATCATCTCTGCATCCTGCTCACGGAAGAAAGCAGCTACTTCGTGTGGGAACAAGTCAAAGTCACTCTTACCCACAATTTCTTCTGCTGGCCGGCCCACAAACTCGACAAAGGCAGCATTGCAGCCCAGGTAGACGCCATTCACGTCTTTGTAAAAGATGAGATCGGGAATGGAGTTGAGCAGGCTAACAAGCAGACCTTGTTCACGCGCCAGTTGGGTGTTGCTTTCCAAGAGCTGCTGGCGTAATTCGCGCTCTAGCCGCACCTGGTGTTGAAGCGTCTGTTCTACACTTTGATAAAATTCTTCGCGGGCAGTGATAATGCTCTGTTCGCGGAAGTGCATGTATTGCAACAAAAATTGAAGACGGTAGTCGTGAAAAACAGCAAGGGCCTGCGCGTCTACCTCTGCCAGGATGCCGTGACTGATGGTGTCAAGCGTGTCTACGACGGCCAAAGCGCTAGAATGCCCTAATCCCTGTGCTACCAGCTTTTGCATCATGGCGGCAAGATGTTCCTGATCTTGATGGTGCAGATAGTGAACATAGCTTTGGGTGATGGCTTGGGCGGCCTCAACCAGATGGCGTGGGATCAGGAGCTGCGACCGATTTTGGAACATATGTTGTCGCAGCGTATTGTGGACAGCCGCTTGTATGTGCTCGACCTGGCTTTCTAGGAGGGCGGTCAGGTGGGCAGGGGCGGCCGTTGGCGCGGTAGTCAGGTGAGTTGCTGAAGTTGTCATAGACATGCTCACTGTGAAGTTTTTGTATGACTGCTAACGCTTTTTTGTAGGCTGGGTAATTTGATGGTCGGTGTCAGCCAGTTAACCGACCATCAAGCTAACCAGACACCTTACTTGCCTAAAATTACGCCATAAAATTCCAATTCTACCCCTGCCCGATCCTCTTCCGTAATCACATCTGGGGCATTGAGCCACTCAGTAATCGGTTTGAACGCTTTAATTTGCCAGGGGTGTGCCAGCTTCTTTGCCTGCTCCGCTGTGTGGAAGTAGTAAGGCGATCCCATTTGCGCAAATACGCCGAGTAATTGTTCCAGGCTGGGTGTGGTGAGATTGGGGTTTTTGGTCTCAAAGGTACTGAACAGTCTGCTGCCGGGAGCGGCCCAGTCGTAGAGGCGCTGAAGCACAAACTGTAGCTGTTCTTCGGTAAAGAAGCAGGTCATGCCATTCAAACCAATCACTACGGGGCGGCTGTTATCCAGGAACTGGGCTACTTCGGGGGCGTTGAGCACGGCGTCTATGTCGCGCACGTCCACTGCCAGAAAGCGGGTGTTGGGCACGTCTTTTAGCAGTTCCCGACCATAGGCGGCCGTGATGGCATCATAATCGGTATAGATGACACGCGCGTTTGGTGCAATAGCATGAATGTTGTCAGCGGTGGGCAGGCCAGAGCCGAGATCGAGGAATTGATCGTAACCTTCGCTTGCCAGCAGTGCGGTGGCTTCCTGAAGGAAGCTGCGCAGCAAACGTACCCACTTTTTGATAGAGGGGAGCAGTGAGGCCATATACTCTCCGGCATGACGGTCTGCTTCGTAGTTGTGCGTGCCGCCAAGCAGGTAGTCGTACACACGACCTGGAACGGGGATAGTAGTGTCAATCGTTTTGGTGTCCATATGATTTGTTACTCCTTTAGATGTGTGTGGTAAACATGGAACGGCCGTTCTCTTGGCCGGACAAAGCAACTTCTGCCACGGCATAGGGGGATTGGAAAATGCGCGTCAACTCGGCAACGGCCGTTTCCAATGCTTGCTCTATTGTCAGCGTCTCTTCTACTTTTCTTGTAATCGCGTTGATCATCGCTTCTCGCTCAGCGCGCTGTTGTGCTTCTGTGTATAAGCGTGCGTTTTCCAGCGCCACCGCCACGTGGTTGGCAATTCCCGTTAGCAGCGCCAGGTCGTGTTCGCCATAGGCGGCTTGCGTATAGCTCTGCACAGAGAGCGCGCCAATGGCGCGCTGCCCCAGGAACAGCGGCACAAACATCAGCGACGCAGATACCTTGCCCGGTTGCCCCAGGCGCTGTTCAGCCCGTTCTTCCAGGTGTGCCAGGCGCTCAGCCACTTCTTCCGCCGTGCGGTTAAGTAGAATCGGCTTGCCGCTTTGTACAACCTGTAGCCAGGGATTGTCGGCTGAAGGCCGGCCGGGAATGGGCTGATAGCGCTGTCCTTCGTCATAAACCAGCGGGTAGCTCATCATGTCTGTGCGTTCGTCATAGGTGGCCACAATGAAAGCGTCGGCGGTGATGGCGCGCTGCACCTGATGGAAAATCGTTTCCAGCAAGTCAGCCGGTTCCAGGAGTTGGGAAACGGACTGCGCCACTTCGTTGATGACGGCCAACTCACGCGCCTGTGCGTCTAGCTGCTGCCGCCCCAGTTCGGTTTCTTCAAAGAGGCGGGCGCGCTCGAGCGCTTCGGCTACCTGCGCGGAAATGGCTTGCAACAGCGCCTGGGTTTTGCGATCAATCGGCTTGCCATCGGGAGAACGCGCGCCGATGAGGCCGATGGTTTGCCCACGCACCTGCATGGGGACGGCCGTTGTGTGGCTTTCGGGGGCGAGCACAATTTGGGTGACCTGCGTAGCGCTGAGTGGGGCATTGGTGAACTCGTTACTCTGTGGCCTCTCATAGCCAGAGATTAGGCGCAGGTTGCCATCCCAATAATGGAACCCCTGAATCGGCCGTTCCTGGGTGGCAAAGAAAGCCTGCCACCCTGCGTGCGTCATCGCGCGCTGCAGCGCATTTACTTCTAGCAGGCGCTCTTCCAGTGCGGCAGCCAGTCGTTGTTGCGCCTTTTCTGCCTCTTTGCGCTCTGTAATGTTGGTGATCACCAGTGCCAGATAGGTTGGCTCTCCGGCTTCGTTTGTGACCAGGGTATAGTTATCCAACGTGGGAATCTCACGGCCGTTTGGCGCATGCAAAACCATTTCCCCTGACCAACTTCCTTGCTCAAGGGCTGTGGGAATGGCTTCCAATTCGGCCGTCAGGCGTATCTCGCCAGGGTAGAAGTTGGTAATAGACTCTCCTTGCAATTGTGCCAGTTCTTCAAAGCCAAGAAAACCGAGCAAGGCCGGGTTGGCATAGCTGATAGCGCCATCCAGTTCGGCGATGGCTACGCCCTGGTTAAACGCCTCAACCAGACGACGGAAAGTTTGCGCTTCTTGCAGCGCCTGTTGTCGTGCTGTTTCCGCGCGTTTCTGTTCGCTAATATCAATGATGGTTGCAGCCACAAACTGTTCCCCGCTTGCGGCATTATAGATGAGCGAAATTGTCTGGTCTACAGGAATGTACCGATTATCTGGGGTGCGCAATACCAGCTCGCCGCGCCAGACACCTTCTGCCTGCATAGTGGGAATGCCTTGTTTCAGCAAGCGCTTTACCGATTCTGAGGTGTAGTAATCGGTAAAGCGCGTTTGCTGGAGAGCCTCTTTCGTTATTCCCAGGGTGCGCAGCCCGGTTGGGTTGACATAGGTCACATTGCCGTGCATGTCTGTGGTAACAATGATTGTGCCTAAGTTTTCGATTATCATTGCCTGTTGCTGTGCCTGGGTGTAGGCACGCGCATTTTGCAGGGCAATGGCTACCTGCGCTGCCAGCGTCATCTGGATATTGGCATCCTCTGTGCTGAAATACCCTACCCTGTTTGCCTGCACATCCAGAACGCCGATGAGTTCCTGGCCGGCAATCATGGGGATAGCCATTTCGGCGCGTGTATCAGGCAGCATGGGGTTGGGCAAGAAGGTTGCTTCTCTCACTACGTCATTGACAATGACACTTTCGCGCGTGCGCGCGGCGCGCGCGACCAGGGATTGTGTTTGCGCCAGCGAGATTGAGCGTTTTTCCGCAACCATCTGCCGGCCGACTTCGCCGGCGCCTGCAGCCAGCACCAAATTTTCCTGCTTGCTTTCCAGCAGGTAGATGTGCGCATGATAGAGACCAAAGCGTGTTTTGATCAGATCTACTACCTCTTGCAACAGCCTTTGTTCGTCCAGGATGCTATTTGCAATTGTGCTGATTTGCGCTATCGTTTGAAGTTGTGTTGCACGTTGGGCGATTGTCTCTTCTGCTTTGCGTCTTTGGTCAACGTTAACCAGGGTGCCTAGTACAGCGGGCTGGCCCTGATAATTAATGACGTGTCCAGATAGTATTGCCCAGAAAGCTGTGCCGTCAGCGCGCTTTAGCTGAGTCTCATAGTTTTGCACACGGCCGTTAGCCTGCAGTTGCTGTAAAAACTCTGCACGCTCTTGGAGGTTCATGTAAAAATCAGGCGTCTGGCGACCTATCAACTCATCGCGCGGGATGCCGATGACTTCTGCCAGGGCATCGTTCACGTAGGCTACACGCGAGTCTTGGGTAAAGGAAATAACGACGGGAACAGCGATAGAGTCCAAAATAGTCTGGGTGCGTGCTTGCGCTTCTTGCAATGAGGCATTGGCCTGCTCACGTTCACCGAAAAGCCTGGCATTGTTAATGGCGATAGCCAACTGACCAGCAACGATTTGAAAGGCCGGCAGGCTCGCTTCATCCAAAATGTCTGTACGGTTGCTTTGCAGGTCAAGAACGCCCAGCACCTTATCGCCGATAATCAGAGGCAGCACCAGTTCCGCATGTGTATCGGGCAGAAGGGGATGGGGGCGGTAGTTGCTGCTTTGGCTGGTATCGTTAACCAGAATGGGTTGCTTGCGCAAAGCCGCCATGCCATTCAGCGAGGTTTGGTCAAGCGGCAACTGATGTCCGGCTGCCAGAATTCGGTTGCCAGCGTAGCCCGTGCTGGCTTGCAGGATAAGGCGCTCTTGCTGTTCATCGGTCAGATAGACCTGGGTCTGGTACAAATTAAAGGCGTCGTGAATGAGTTGGACTGCTTGCGTTAGGAGTTGTTCCAGGCTACGCACTTGTAAAACCTGGCGGCCGATTCCCGCTGCCAGGCTCAGGTCTTGGACGCGGGCAGCAACACGACTTTCCAGCTCGGCGCTCAGGGTTGCTAATTCCCTGTTGCTTTGGCGTGCTCGCACCAAATTTTGCTGCAGGCTGCTGATGAGAAAATAGATGAGCAGGCCAACGATGATGGAGATAGCCGTCAATTCACGCGCCCGGTCAAATGAGGCGCCAGGAACGGGTACTATCAAACCAATGCTTTCTGCATAGGCATAGACCCAGCCGGCTGCGGCACTGAGCGCAGTAAAGAGGAGGGCGGCGCGCCACCCTATCAACAAACCGGCAGCCAAAATAATGATGAAGAAGGCAACAAAAGCATTATCCCTGATGCCTTCAGCAATCCAGTTCAGGTAAGCAAGGCCAGACCAGCCAATCAGCAAAAACAGGTAGCTGGCTAACCGCACCTGGCCTAGCCGCAGCACAGTGAGCAGACCAACCATAATCAGGCTTAGTCCACCTATGATGATGGTGCCGGGGCGATTGAAGCTCATCCCCGCGTTGACAAACGAGAAGAGGCTGAGGAGAGCCAGCAAAACGGCCGTTACGATCAGGATGGCGTTGAGTTGAACGGCTGTGCGTGATAGGTCTTCGTCGGCAAAAACGGGTGGGCGAAAAATTTTTTTGAGTGATGCCATAATGTGCACTCTCCCAGACGTCTAATCGGCTGCGCGCTTTATTTGCCAGACTCTCCGGCAGGGTGGGCCACGCTATGCGCTACCTGACCTGCCGGAGCTTTCACAGCGTGCCCATTTTGCCCATCTTCCTGGCCGCTCTGGAGAAGAACGAACGTTTCCAGGCCTAGGGCACGGCCGATTTCTTCGGCGGCGGTGCGCAGAATGAATTCCGGGTCTACGGTGGCGCTGACGCGCGTAGATATTTCGCGCAGGAGCTGTTCCTGGCGGGCGCGTTCCGCGGTAGCCTCGATGAGACGGGCGTTTTCGATGGCGATGGCGGCCTGGCTGGCAACGGCCGTTAACAGTTGCAGGTGTCGTTCGTTATAAACGCGCGGCTGGGTGTAGCTTTGCACGGCCAGTACACCCAATACCTGATTGCCCAGCGCCATCGGCACCCCCAGCCAAGAAAGCGAACGCCGGCCATAGCTGGTGACGCCCAACTCTTGTAAACGTCCATCTACATCTTCGGGGATCAGCAGCGGCTGGCGATGCCTGATAATATATTCAGTAAGCCCATGGCCGGCGCGTCGCCGTTCCCGGTGATAGACTATGCGCTTGTCGTGCGTGTTCAGGGCGAACTCGATTTCATCTTGTTCGGCGTCATACAAGGCGATGTAGAAATTGGTCGTGTCCATCAGACGGCTGGTGAAGCGGTACACGACTTCCAGCACGCCAGCTACGCTGGTTTGTGCTGTGAGCGCCTGGCTCATTTCGTTGAGGATGGCCAGTTCTCTGGTACGCTGCTGGGTCTCATCCAGGGCTGTGCGTGTTTGCTCGGCCAGCCGCGCGCGTTCCAGCGCCTGGCTTACCTCGCGGCTCAGTGACTCCAGCAGTGCGCGCTGTGTCTCGGTTAGCTGGCTGTTGTCTGGCAGGCGCACGCCCAGGCCGCCCAGGTTAACGCCGCCAAGCTGGATAGGTTGGACAACGGCCGTTTGTGCGTGAATGAGCTCAGGCAGGTCAGTGGTGGCATCTGTGATGGGCAGTACCTTCTGGCCACTAGCCACAAACCCTTGCGCACGCTGCTGCGCGCTGCTGTAAAAGCTCTGCCATCCTTCGCGTACAAACGCTTGCTGCAAAATTTGCAGATTCTCTAGCGCGTCTTGCGTTTGCGCAAACTGGCGTGCGTTTTGCAGCGCCGCCGCAACCTGGGTAGCTAGCGTAGTATAGACATTCACATCTTTTTCCCTAAAGTAGCCTGGCTCACTGGCCTGTACGTCCAACACACCCAACACCTGTTGCCCGGCCAGCAGCGGCACAGCCAGCTCGGCGCGCGTGTGCGGTAGCAAGGGGTGCGACAAGAAGCCTGGCTCATTGCGCACATCATTGACGATAACCCCCTGGCGCAGGCGCGCCGCACGCGCGACCAGAGACTGCTCTTGCCTCCGCGGGATTCGACGCCCCTCACTTACCATTACCTGACCAATCTCACCCGCGCCAGCAGCCAGAGATAATTCATCGCTTGCCTCGTCTAGCAGGTAAATATGGGCATGATAAACGTTAAAGCGCTCCTTGGTCAGGTTGACCACATCCTGCAGCAGGTGATTGATGTCCAGATCGCCAGTCACGGCCGTACCAATTTGCGCTACCGTTTCCATTTCTGCCGCGCGTGCCTGTATCTGCTCCAGCAGCCGTTGTTCTTCCAGGTAGCTGCTGATGCGGCGCCCTACGCCGCCGATAAAGGTGCTATCCTCGTTTTCAAAAAGCAGTCTGCTATCTGTGTAAGCAATAATCAGGCGTCCGACCAATTCATTTGCAATACGCAGCCCCTCGACGATGTGTCTGGGCAAAGAAAGCGCCCGCTCGTCACCGTAAACCGTTTCGCCCAGGGTGATTGCTGTTAGGCAATGCTCTGGGTGTGACATGGCAGGGGCGATGTGCTTCGCCGCCCACTGCAAAAATTCAGGTACCGGCAGCCGTTCCTCAACCTTGCGTCCCAGCTCATTTAGGTAGTTTAGTTCTGCCAGAGAGCGCGCCAGCCTGGCTTCTGCTTCCTTGCGCTGCGTGATGTCTTTTTGCACAGATAGGAAGCCGATAATCTCCTCCTCTTCATTGAGGATGGGGTCGTTGGTAGCGTTTACAAAAACAAGACGGCCGTCCCTGGTCTGGTTGATCACCTCATGCACCACGCCCTTTTTACTCAGGAGCGTTTGCCAGAAATGTTTATACTCTTCTGCTGATGTGAGGCCAGACTTGAGAATGCGCGGTGTTTGTCCGATTGCTTCAGCTGCAGACCAACCATACATCTTCTCAAAGTGCGCGTTTACATAGAGAATATGGCCATTCACATCTGTCAGGAAAATGCCGTCGCTGGCATGGTCAATAGCCAGCTTGAATTTGCGCACCTCTTCCTCGGCGCGCTGCCGCTCGCTGAACAGCTCGGCGTTGTTAATGGCGATTGCCAGCTGGCCCGCCAGCGTTTGTAGCGCTAGCAGGCGTGTCTTAGAGAAAGCGCCGATACGGTCGCTTTGCAGGTCCAGCACCCCGACCAGTCGTTCACTTAACAGCAATGGTATAGTGATTTCAGCGCGTGTGTTGGGCAGCAGTGGATTGGGCTGAAACAGCGGCTCTGTGGTTGTGTCTGCCACCAGCACCGGCTTTTGGGTCAACGCTGCCTGGCTATTCAGGGAACGGCTATTGAGTGGCAACCGGTGCTCCTCTGCCAGCAGGGCACGTCCTGCTTCGCCAGTGCTGGCGCGCAGCACAAGCTGCGACCCCGCTTCGTCCAGCAGATAGATCTGCACATGGTACAGGTTAAACCGCGCGCGAATAAGTTCCACCGATTGGCTGAGCAGCTCCGGCAGCTCGCGAATACGCGTAACCGCATTGGCTACTTCTGCCGATAAGGTTAAGTCCTGCGTGCGTGCCTTCACGCGCTCTTCTAGCTGCTCACTCAACTCGCGCAGGTTGTGGTTTGCCAGTTCGCTTTTCTTCAGCGCATTTTGTAGGCTGCCTGCTAACAAGTACAGAACCACGATCATCTGTGAAAAGATGATCGTCAAGGTGATCATTGTTCCAGTTGGTGTTCTCGGTGCTTCAGGCTGTAATATTCCTTGCTGCTGCAAATAGGCCATGGTCCAACCGTTTGCCATGACCAATAAAAAGACAAAGAACGTCTCGCGCCAGTTCAGTAACAAGCTAGACAGCAACAGCAAAGTGGCAAAAGCGGTAAAAATGACGTCACTCACGCCACCACCAATCCACACTGCGTATGACGTTCCAAGAAAGATGACGATCATGAGCCCGCGCGTAACAAGGCGCAGGTAGCCACGATGCAGCAGTAGCAGCAGCAGCGCGAAGAAGAATACCTGACCGCTCAATATGTACGTTCCGACCGGTTGTATGCCAGAGCCACGACTCAGAGTGGGGTTGAGTAGCAGTAGCGACAGCAGAACAATGCCCGCCAGCAAAATCGCGTTTACAATTTGCGCATTGCGATTTTCCTCTTCTTGGTCTGAAAAGGTGGTGGGGAATAGAAGAGCCTTTAATTGGGTAAACATGGCATGTCTATCCTCTAGTTGATTGCCTCTGGTGCGTGGCCATTACCGGGAGCCTGTTCTGGGGAAGGAGCGATTGTTTCCATTGGGCCCGCAAGGTAGGCGAATGTTTCCAGTCCTAAGAGGCGATTGACCTCTCTGGTGGCCGTGCGCAGTACCCCTTCTACCGTAGGCGCGGCGTAGACCTGCGCCGTAATAGCGCGTAGCGTTTGTTCCATGGCCGCCTTACCCTGGATTTCTTCCAGGAGCTGCTGCGTGCGCAGCACAGAGGCGGCCTGCTCGGCCAGGCTGCGCATCTGACGAATCTCCTCTTCACCAAACTCTTCCACCATTTGCGAGGATTGCGCCGTCACGATGCCGAACCAGCGATCGGCGGAAACCAGCGGCAGCGCAATCAGACTGTTGATATCCAGGCGGGCAAGCAGATGACGCAGATCGTCGCTGATACCTTTGGCAGCCGGAATGTTTAGGAGAACGAGCTGCTTATCGCGGCTTATGATCGAAATGATGGGGTATTGTTCCACGGGGATGCGTGTGCCAACAGAAAGTTCTATTTTGAAACCAGTGCGGGCGTGTATCGCCTTGACGATGAGGGTGTCTGGCTGCTCTTCCCAGGGGCGGTTGAAGAAGAGAATGGTGGCATGTTCCATGCGCTGTATGGCGGTGAAGTCGAAGAGTGCTTGCAAGACTTCTAGTATGGTGCTGGCCTGGACAATGCGCCTGCTTCCCTCGTAGAGCGATTCAGTTTGCACCAGCGCCTGTTGCGTTTGTTGTGTTAGGCGCAGGTTTTCCAGGTGCTCGCTCAGCCGTTGGGCAATGGCCGCAGTGATTTCTGCGGCTTCGCTTTGCAGTGTTTGCGGGGCGGCAATGGCCAGACGGCCGATCTCTTCTCCTCGCACGGTCAGGGGTTGGGCAACGGCCGTTTCGCTGCTTATTTCCACGGTGGGCAGCACGTACTGGCGCTGGCGCTGATAGGCAAAGGCCAGCCTTTGTCCCTTTTTGGTAACGAACTGTTGCCAGCCGCTGCGAGTTAGGCGGCGGGTGAGTTCATTGGCGCGAGCCACGGCAGCGGCCGTTTCTTCCAGTGCGCGCGCACTTTGCAGCTCCGCGCTTACCTGGCTGGCCAGCGTTGTCATTACCTCGATATCCTCTGCGTGCAAAGCTGCTGGCGTGTCGGCCAAAAGCAGCAGCACACCTGTAACCTGGTCGCCGCGCAGTAGGGGTAAGGCGAGTTCCACCTGGCCAGCGGCGCCGCGGTGGAAAACAGGCTGACTCGTGCGGGCTGCCTGGGCCACCGCTGATTCCATTTGCGCAAAGGCAATGACAGCGGGCAGCTGCTTTTCTGCCGTGCCTGCATGGGTGGCCAGCGCCAGGGTTGCGCCACTCTCGTCTGGTAGGTAGACACAGGCGTGAGAAAGGTTAAATTTTTGCGCGATGAGGTGTACGGCCGTTTGCAGCATCTCGTCGCTTGTGTTAATAGCTAGGAGTTGCGTATTGATCTCAGCAATGGTCTGGAGCTGGGCCGATTGCCTGGCTCTGCGTGTTTCTGCCTCCTTACGCGCGGTAATATCGGTGTGGGAACCCACCATACGTAATGGCGCGCCGTGCGCATCGCGCGTCAGTGTGGCGCGCACCAGAATCCAGCGGTAAGAGCCATCCTTGTGCTTCATGCGAAATTCGTGCTCATACGTCTGGTCACGCCCTTCCAGGTAATCGTTGATAGCTTGCATTATGCGATCATGGTCATCTGGGTGCAGTCGGCTTTCAAACTCGGCAAATGCGTTGCCCATTTCGTGGTCTTCATAGCCGAGCATTGCTTTCCAGCGGGGGGAGAGGTAAACCTGATTATTGGACACGTCCCAGTCCCAGAGGCCGTCGTTAGCGCCTTCGACTGCCAGGGCAAAGCGTTCCTGACTGAGTCGCAGCTCTTGTGCCGCCAACTCGCGCTCGGTAAACAGCGCCGCATTATCAATGGCAACTGCCAACTGGGCGGCCAGGGTTTGGAAAACTGGCAGATTATCCGTACCTAGCTGATGGGGCTGATCGCCCTGTAGGTCAAGCACGCCAATGACTTCTTCACCAATGGCCAATGGCACGGCTAACTCGCAGCGCGTGCGCGGCAGCAGCGGGTTTGGCTGGAAGAAATCGCTGGCGGTTGTATCGGCTACAAGCACGGCTGTATTGCTCATGGCGGCACGGCCGTTGACTGAGTGGGTATCCAGTGGCAGGGTATGATGACGAGATAGCAGCTCTGCGCCGGTCGCTCCTGTGCCCGCACGCAAGACCAACTGCTTCTTTGTGCTGGAGAGCAGGTAAATCTGGGTGTAATAAAGATTAAAATGGATGCCAATACTTTCTACAGCCTGAGGGAGGAGGATATTCAGGTCGCGAATGGTGGATACAGTGCGCCCAATTTCGGCCGCCAGTTCCAGTTCGCCTGTGCGCGTCTTGACACGGTTCTCCAGCTCATCTTTTAGCACCTCCAGCTCCTGACTGGTGCGTGCCAGAACTTGCAGGCGCTGCTTTTCCGTATTATTGCGGAAGCGGGTAAATACAATGGTCAGAATACCCAGCGAGGTCAATAAACCTATCGGTCCACTGATTTCGGCATAAGTCACATGGGGGCGGAAGAGTGGAATCAAGAAGAGGATGGCGATGTTCAATAGAATGACCAGCGAGCCAATACGAAAGGAAAGTAAGTTACTGGCTAGCAGAAAGATAATGGGGAGCCAGATATATAGGGAAATGGCTTGCGTCGGTCTTGGGCGAAAAATGGCTGCCAGCGTGAAGAGTAACACCAGGAAAACAGCGCCAACGGAGTAGTAACGGGTGCGGCTTAAGACAGCAACAAACAGGGTTGCAAGAGAGAGACCGAGAAATGGAAGGGCGGTGTTTTGCGGATCAGCGTGAAAGAAAACCGAGATAAAAATGAGCAGGGATAAGGATAAGCCGACAGAGCCGATCAGTTGTGCCTGACGCCTCTTCTCTATCTCGGTAATTGTTGCCGCGGGCTGAAGCAGGCGCCGCCACCAGCGGTTGAGGGGCTGAGGTGAACTTTGCTGTTGGCTGGTCAAAGAAGAATCATGTCCGGTCATGACAATCCTCCATAGGGTGCGGATTGTGGATACGACTGTGCGGCTGTGTCAGTTTCATATGATTTTTCGGGTATAGTTCAAAGCATCTTTACAAATTTGCCCGCCAGCACCGACCGCAGACCACCATGCCTTTCCAGCTATTGTGAGGCAGTCTGCCGTTGGCGGTTGAAAAATCTTTTCAGCGTATCATGACTCATGTCATTTTCCGACTTAATGACTCTGACGGCCGTTTCCTGTTTTTACTCTGTCAAATGCCAATAGCTCTATTTGCGCACTGTTGGCCTGCAAAGCTTTGCCCAGCTCAGTGACGGCCGTTTGCAGCGCCTCTTCAATGCTGAGAGTGCTCTGGATACGCTGGCTGACGGTGTTGATCACGCGCTCCTTCTCACCTTGCCGTTGAATTTCGGCAAACAGGGCTGCGTTTTGCAGCGCGGTGGCCACGTAGCTGGCAATACCGCTGACCAGATTCAAATCGCTTTCGCTGTAGGCGTTGGCGCGCTGGCTCTGCATGCTCAGCACACCCACCACCTCTTCGCCTCGCAGCAGCGGCGCATAAATTTGTGAGGCCATCCCCTGCTCTTGTGGCTGTGCTTTTGCTTCTGTCTCACTGCGTAAGATAAGTTTTGTCTGCCTGCTGCGTATGACCTGATAGGCAGGGTGAGTGGGACGGAGGGGGGTGGGCGGCAAATTGCTCCGTGTTCCTTCTTGCGGGGTTACGCTGTATAACAGGCTGGTCTGGTTGCGCGCCTGGTCGTACAAAAGGGCCTGGAATCCGTCTATTGGCAGCACTTGCTTTGCCTGCTGGAATACGGTTTCTAGCAGGGCAATCGCTTCTAGCTGTGCCGCGGCGTTGCTGGCAATCTGATTGATCACGCCCAGTTCAGCGCTACGCCGCTGGCTTTCCGCTAGGGCCAACTCTGTTTGCCGGCTCAAGCGTAAGTTTTCCAGATGCTCACTCAGGCGCTCACTGACAGATTGCACCAGCGCTTGCGCTTCTGGCGTCAGTTCCTCTATGTGCAAAGAGAGTTTGCCAATGGCTTCGCCACGTACCTGTAAGGGTTGAATCAGGTTGGGCAGTGGCCCAGTTTCCTCTTCGTTGGCAGTGAGCGGCTGTACGCGGTTTTTACGATAAACAAAGCCGGACACAAGCGCCTGTTTTTGATACTGTCGCCAGGATTCGCGCGTGAGACGGCGCACGGCCGCTTCTGCTTCCTCGCGGTAGCGTTTGGCCTCTTCCAGCAGGCGCAGGTTGTCTAGCTGTTGTGCCACCTGCTGCGCCACCGTAGCTGCCAGCGTGAGGGCCTCTTCTGTCCAGTGGTGTTTGTCACCGGCTTCTATCTGAATAACGCCAATGGGTTCATTGGCCACAGCAATGGGGACTTGCAGGGCATTCACGGTTGGGGAAATGGGCGCAATTTCAGCAACGGGTTGGAGTGATTTTTCTTCGGTGTCATAAACGTAAGCCACTTTTTCCTGGCGCTGAATGGCGTTTAGGTAGCTTGACCATCCTTCGCGCGTGAGCTTTTGCAAATAGCTTTCCATCTCGGCCTGGGCGCGGTTGGCCAGCGCCAACAGGCGGGCATTGTCTAGGGCGATAGCAAGCTGGCTGGCAACGATTTCGAATGCGGGCAAGAGGTCTGGCGTCAGGCTGCCGCGCAGGCTGCTCTGCAAATCGAGCACGCCGACGACCTCGTCACCTAGCAGGAGGGGAACGGCCGTTTCGGCGCGCGTTTCCGGCAACAAGGGGTTTGCGCGAAAAAGGGGGCTGCTGCTTGTGTCGCTAACCACAACACCGGTTTTGCGCAGGGCAGCGGCGCCATTGATGGAATTAGGCGCAATGACCAATGTCTGGCGGCGGCGCAGTAGGATCTGGCCGGCTTCACCCGTAGCGGCGCGCAGCAGCAGATTTTGCCCCGTGTTGTCGGTTAAATAGATTTGCACGTGGTAGAGATCAAATCCCTGGCGAATTTTTTCACATGCTTCACTGAGCAGTATCTCTGGCTCGCGCACCTGAGAAATGCTGCGGCCAATCTCTGCGGCCAGGACCAGGTCGCGCGTGCGGTCAGCGACGCGTAACTCCAGGTTGGCCTGCGCCTCTTGCAGAGCGCGGTTAGC
Source organism: uncultured Anaerolineae bacterium (assembly GCA_937943625.1). Classification (GTDB taxonomy): domain Bacteria; phylum Chloroflexota; class Anaerolineae; order Promineifilales; family Promineifilaceae; genus JACSRF01. Next base: position 25,666 of record CALEAD010000014.1, read on the forward strand.
GCGGCGCGATTCGCTCAGCGTCTGGTTGAGGTTGCGCAGAGTCAACCCGATTAGCACGGCCGCTATAACCAGGTCGCCACCGGCCGCAATGATGTTGACTAGAGGGGTGCCGGGTGCTGGTACTACCAACTGTCCCGTTTCTTCGAGATAGAAGATGAAGCCACCGTAAAATAGGGTGAGTAGGGTGATTAGAATGAGGGCACGATTGCCGGCAATCACACCGGTCATCACTACCAGCACAATGAAAGCAACGATAATGGTGGTACCCATGCCGTTAAGGAAGTAGGCAATGGCGGCAAGCATAACCCAGAAGACGAGGACGGTTCCCCAGGCGGCAAGAGTCACTTTGCGCCAGCGCAGCAAAGCAAGTAACCCCATGTTGATGGCGAGCGTTGCGCCATTAATCAGAAAGGCGATGGGCACGGGGTTGAGGACAATGGTTGTGAGGATGTTGATAATGAAAAAGGCCATCATCACTAGCAGGATGATGTTGAGCAAGCTGGCCACGCGGTTTTTATCGTCGTCATCGGCAAAGCGTGGCGGAGCCAGAAGGAGTGTAAGCCAGCGTCGCATGGGTTCCCTCACTAGTTTTGGCTGGGGACACGGCCGTTTTTGGCCGCCACCCCTTGACTAATCATAATACTAGCGCGCTGAGCGCCAAGTGCCTGTGCCAGTTCACGGGTGGCAATTTGCAAGACCGTTTCCATATCCGCAGCCTGTTGAATCTGGCGACCAATATCATTAATCGCCACCTGGATTTCAGCCTGACGCTGCGCCTGCTCGTACAGGCGTGCATTGCGCAGGGCAATGCCCACCTGTGCCGCAACCGCCTGCATCATACGCACATCTTCTTCAGACAGACCACCCACCTGATTTTGCTGGATATCTAACACGCCTAACACCTGGTCGGCTACCAGAATCGGCACAGCCAGCTCTGCTTTGGTTTCTGGCAGTAAGGGATTGGACAACCAGGTTGGCTCTTGCGAAACATCAGGCACCAGCACCGCTTCTTTCTGCGTAGCCGCACGCCCGACCAACCCTTGTGTTAGCTGCAGGCTGTGCCCACTGGCCAGCATCGCCATGCCGGCCTCACCAGTGCCGCCTGCCATTTCCAGCCGCTGTTCCCCCTCATTGAGCAAATAGATGTGCGCGTGGTAATAATTGAACGCAGCTTGAACTTGATTGACCACTTCCGTTACCAGCTGGCGCGTGTCCAAAATTGTGGCCAACCGCCGCCCTATCTCGGTAGAAGCCTCTACGGCGCGCGTGCGTACCGCTACGCGCTGTTCCAGCGTATTCACCAGGTCAGCCAGGCGCAGCGCCATTTCATTAAAGGTGTGCGCCAGCAGGCCAAACTCGTCTTGCCGGTCAGCCTCGACCGTTTGCACCAGATCGCCATTGGCTATCTTTTGTGCTGCCAGGGTAAGGGTACTTAACGGCCGTGAAATTCGTTGCACCAGAGCAACCGTACCCGCCGTGCCAATTGCCACTAAAAAGATAGTTGCCAAAATTGAGACCAGCGTAACCAGCTCTCTGCGGTTGGCCAGCACGGCCTGAATATCCGTTAACGCCCGTTGTATCTCTTCTGCCAGAGAACCGCTTAGCCTGTTAATCTCATCTGTCGCTTCTTGCGAAACCTCACTGTTAATCGCAATCTCGTTTTCCAATCGCACCAGGTCATTGAACAGGGCAACGGCCGTGTCTAGCTGGCCTAAGAGTGCGGCGGCATCCAGAACCGGCCCCCCCTCGCTGATGCTAACGGCCGTGCGCTGCACAACCTGATCCCGAAACTGACCGGCCAACAGGCGCACATTATCGGCATATTGTGGTTCCTGCGTATTCAGGTATGACACCACGTTTACCTGCATTTGCAAAACCAGGTTGTACAACTCCTGCTCAAGCAGTGCGGACGTATCTGCCTGTAATTGGTTTAGGGTTTGTCGCAGATTACTTTCCACGCCATCTAGCCGGCTGCGTTCAGCAATGAGGGTCACAGTAGCCTGAAAGGCCGTTTCATAATCGTTGAGGGTTGTTCTGAGTGCAGCTATTTCTTGGGGCAAATTAGGCAGGCGTTCTGTAATACCCTCAATGCCCTCTGCTTGTAGCAAACTTTCCAGTTCTGCCAGCTTTGTATAGGCCTGTTGCAAAAAGGCCTCGTTCTGGCTGACGTAACTGGCTTGCGCGCGCGCAAAACCAAGTGCACGCCAACTCCGCAAGAAGTTCGCATCTGCCTGTCGCGCGTTAAGAAATTCCCGCTGCAGCTCCAGACTAAGCACATTGGCTGCTGATACGGTTTCGGCCACGCGGTTCGTTTCTCGTTCCAGATTGATGAAAAGGGCCAGATTGGCGGTAAAAATCAGCAACGCGGTTAACATGATGAGGCTAAAGCCTGCTGCTAACTGCACGCGAATCGAGGAAAAACTGCGCATTTTGCCGGATGAGTCGGATATTGATGTCATTGGTTCATATCCCTCAAGGGGTGTAACTACTAAGGCGTTGGAAAGGTTTGTTGGTTAGTTGTTTAGTTAGTTGGTTGGTTTCAGCTAACTAACAAACTATGGTGTAGTACATCGTTAAATAACTCTTCTTAAACTTAACGCTTTACCTGTCATTTTGAGCGGAGCCTGCGGAGCGAGGAATCCCTCTACTTTCGAGGAATCCCTCTACTTTACAAGTGGCAGGGATTCCTCGTCGAAGACTCCTCGGAATGACATGGGAAAGTTTAGATTATTTTATTAACAGTGTAGTAGTCTGGTAGTTACCAAATTATTCCTGTGTTTGATGTGCTGCCATCACTTCTGCCCACGCTGCTTCGATAAATGCGTTAAAGGTCTGTCCCAGGTCAGCGATGGAGAATAGTTTTGCGCGAATCTCTGCTGGAGGATAGATGGCCGGGTTGTTACGATCTGCTTCGTTGACGAAAGGCAGTGAAGCCTGGTTAGGTGTGGCATAGCGCAAGTAATTAGAGAGCGCCGCGCCCACTTCTGGTTCAAGCAGGTAATTGATGAATTTTTCTGCCGCTGGCTGGTCAGGCGCATTGTGCGGGATGCACATATAATCGGTAATGAGCAGCGTGCCTTCCCGGGGGGCGACAAAACGCAGATCGGGATTCTCTTCCAGCAACTGTAACATATCTCCGTTCCATTCAATAACTAGATCAACCTCGCCAGCCAGCAGAAGGTCTTGACCGTCGTCTGTAGAATAGATTGCTATCTGGTCTGCATGTTGGATGAGCCATTCTTTTGCCTGGTTGAACTGACCCTGGTCGGTTGTATTGGGGCTGTAGCCCAACATCAGCAGCACGACGCCAAATGTGATGCGGGGTTCTGCGTACAGGGCAACGCGCCCGGCGAAGGCTGGGTCGAACAGATCAGCCCAGCTATTTAGCTCTCTACCAGTCTGAGCAATGTTGTAGCCAATGCCAAGCATGCCCCACTGGTAAGGAAGGCAGTAACGATTACCTGGATCATAAATTGTATTGAGAAAAAGCGGGTCTAGATTGGCGATATTGGGGATGGTTTGCTTATTTAAGGGAGATAACATTTTATTTCGCCGCAAAGTAGCTATGATGTAATCGCTGACTACGATGAGATCGTATTGCCCCACCTCGCCGGTAATTACCTCAGGGATGGCTTCATCTACGGAGCTTTTGTAGACGTTGTAAATAACCTCAATGCCAAATTGCTGTGAAAAATTTTCCAGAATGGCCGGATTTATGTAGTTGTCGTAGTTGTAGATGCTTAGCGTGGTGGGTTGTGCCGCCGCTGGGGTAGTTGGTTCAGGGGAGGGGGGCAACTGGGCTGTACTGCCGCAAGCGGGCAAGAGGGCGATAGCTATCAGCCAGAGCATATGCTGCAGGGTATGTGGGATGTGCTTCATGGGAGAATTCCTCTTGCGATAGAATCTGATTCTGGTGTGCCAGGAACAGCGTTATTGTTCGGAAAACGGCCGTTTACCATTTTCGCTCTCTGGGTACAACTTGATGCGCGCATATGGCGCATTAAGTGCGCGCCCCAGCTCGCGCACAGCCACCTGCATTGCCTCTTCCATGCTCGTGGTTTGCAAGATCATCTCGTTGATATTGCTGATAAGCGATTCCCCACGTGCCTGCTTTTGAATCTCCGCATATAGGCGGGCATTGCGTAGCGAAATAGCCACTTGACTGGCAATGGACTGCAACAGGTCTACGTCACTTTCGTTCAGGCCATTGACAACATTCTGCTGCACGTCCAGCACACCCAATACTTCATTGCCATAGATGATCGGCACAGCCACTTCTGATCTGGTTTCTGGCAGCAGCGGATTAGGCAGCCAATCTGGGTCATCTTGTGTATCGGGCGAAAGGTAAACCTGCCCCATTGCCGCGCGCCCCACCAACCCCTGGCCTACAGCAAGTTGATGCCCGTGCGCCAACATGATGCGCCCAGGCTCCCCTGTGCCGCCCGCTATCAGCAGTTTTTTACCTTGCGGGTCTAGTAGATAGATGTGCACGTGATAGTAGTTGAAAGCGCTTTGTATTTCTTGCACGACGGCACGCACCAATTCCCCTTCATCTAGAATGGTGGCCAGGCGGCGGCCAACTGCCGCGCTGGTTACCAGCGCGGCAGTGCGCGCCTGCACGCGCTGTTCCAGGGTAGAGACCAGGTCTCGCACTTGTGCGGCCATACTGTTGAAGCTGTTGGCCAGAATACCGATTTCATCCTGAGAGTTGATGGTTACGACCGTATCCAGCTCGCCTCTCATCATCCGTTCTGACGCGCGTGTCAGGTCAAAAATGGGCCTGGAGAACGCCTGTGAACGCCACGCTGTAAAAGCGGAAATAGCAACGATGGCCGCAACTGCTACCAAAAGCGTAGCGCGTTCTTGGGCGACGATAGGGCGCAGAAACTCGTCTTGAGGTTGCGCCATAGCGACCAACCACGGTTTGGTATTCAGGGCTGCCACTGCTACCAGGTCTTTACTGGTTGTGTTTACGTGGGCCTCAGCGCTAAAAACAGGGTCTTCGGTATAGCGGCTTAACCCTTGTGCCAGCACCTGCAAGCTGGTGCCACTGTTGATGGTGGCCATAGCCGGCAGACGGCGCGCCGCTTTTAGCATTTCCACGGTTTCTGCATCTAGCGGTGTTAGCGGCGTAAGCACCAGGTTGTTGTTTGTGCCGTCGGCCAGGCGCACCAGGTGCTCATCGAGCAGGATAGGGGCTGAGCCAGGGCCAAGCTTTTCACTGCTTTGGTAGACCATTTGTTGGATAATGCTGGCATTGTAGCGCACGCGCAGCACGCCGATGATCTCCCCGCGGACGTTGCGAACGGGAGCGCTGAAGAAGATTTCTGTGTTCCTGGGGCCTAAGCCGAGAATCATGTCGCTGGCATAAGGTCGTCCGGTGCGCAGTGGCGTTTGAAAGTAGACGGCATCTGCTTCACTGCGACCAATGTCGCCGAGAATGGTATCTAGCACATTCAGGCCGTTGGCATCCAGAATTGCGTAAGAGGAGATGTAGGTGGTGTCCAGGCGAGATAGTTGGAGCAGCAGGCGGCGCGCGCGTGTGGTATCAGGCGACGTGTTGCGTTCATCTGGGGACGTTTGCAGGTAGTTAATGATGTCGCTAAGGCCAGCATGGGCGGAGATCAGGTTCAGATTGGTGGTGATAAAGGTATCCACGGCCGTTGCTGTTTGCGTAGCGGTGCTGAGCAGAGATTGCTCCGCTGCCTGCGTCAGCGCGCGTCGCGCCAGTGTATTAGTGACGAGACTCACTGTGAGGGTAGGTAAGATGGCGGCCACGGCCACAATAGCCACCAATTTCGTTTGAATGTTGCCCGTTGAGGTGACGCGCAGCAATAGCACCAGGCCAATGACGAGGATAGAAGTGGTGACAGTAAGAATAAACCCCCATAGCACCGGTGAATCTTGGGGGTTAAAGCGATTGAGGCCGGGGATTTGATCGGCTAACCAGGCGCCAAAACTGAGTAGTAGCAAGAAAGGCCACCCCCAGTACCACTCCTGCGGAATAGCCAGCAAAATGGTGAGCGCGATCAGCATGCCGCCGCCAAGGATGCAGAGGTAAAAGAGGTTGCTATACAGAAGGGCGAGGATGGAATACAGCAGCATAATGATGCCTGACAAGATGAGCGCACCCAGGCGCAGTCGCCCAGAAATAGCAACCGAAAGGGCAGCGAGCGAAGTGGGAATCGTGACGAGCAGAATGAGACTTGTGTATAGGCCTTGCCTGATGCCGGTGAGGAAAAAAAATGCGAGATAGAAAATTACAGAGAAAAAGGCGCCAAGAATGGCAAAAAGGATGTAGATGATAAACAGACGTAGTTGTGCACGTTCTCCTGCATCGGTAAATGGGCTGCGCGCGGTTAGTTTTTCCAGGAGATGGTTGTATCGGGCGAGCAAGGAGGGGCGCTCTTGTACCATAATAACCTCAAGTCAGTGGTCGTTTGGTTACGACCAGAAAAACGGTGGGAATCTGCCTGACGCAGTGTTCATAGGGTATGCGGTGCAACGGGTGAACGGCCGTTGCCTGTCAGGCAGCGGTTTCTCACAAAACATACACTATCTGTCAGTTACATGACTCGGCTGGTCCTCTTCCCGAAGCCGGGTGGCTTGGATAGTATGATAACACAAAAGCCAAAATTCTCTGCGTGAAGAAGACGTGATCTACAGAGGTTAGGGATAGGAAAATAGTCCCGACAATGGCTATTGCAGAGGAAAACGGGCAGTGCACGCAGAGAGACGTGCTGTTCAGGCCTGACGTCTGGCAGCCAGGGTCTGGCTGAGCAGCCGGTTGACCACAGCTGGGTCGCCTTTGCCGTGCAGTTCACGCATGACCTGGCCAATAAAGAAGCCGAGCAGCTTTTCTTTGCCCCCCAGGTAGGCAGTTACGCTGTCTGGATTGGCGGCAAGCACGTTGGCAATCACGGCCGTAATCGCAGCTTCGTCGCTCACCTGGGCCAGCCCACTGGCCTGCACAATGGCTGGGGCGCTTTGACCAGTGGCAAACATTTCTGCCAGCACTTCTTTAGCGGTGTTGTGGTTGATGGTGCGGTTTTCTACCAGCCCGATCAGCTCAACCAGCCCGGCTGGTGTCACCTGAATTTGTTCAATACCTTGCTTCTTTTCGTTCATCAAGGCGAACAGGTTGTTGATGACCCAGTTGGCAACGGTTTTGGCGGCGTGGGTGGGGGCGGCGGCAACGGCCGTTTCAAACCATGCTGCCACTGCCCGCTCTTCCGTTAGCACACGCGCATCATAAGCCGAGAGGCCATAATCCGCCTGGTAACGCGCCACTTTGGCATCTGGCAGTTCTGGCAGACTGGCCCGCACTGTGGCAATCCATTCATCGCTGATTGCCAGCGGAGGTAAATCCGGTTCTGGGAAGTAGCGGTAATCTTCCGCCTCCTCCTTGCTACGCTGGCTAAACGTGATGCGCCTGGCGTCGTGCCAGCCGCGCGTCTCCTGGACTACCTGTCCACCGCGGTTGAGAATTTCTGCTTGCCGCGCAATTTCGTAAGCCGTGCCCTCGGCCAGCGCCTTAAAGCTGTTCAGATTCTTTAGCTCTGTGCGCGTACCAAATGCCGTGCTTCCGACCGGGCGAATGCTGATGTTCGGCTCCACGCGCAGCACCCCTTTTTCCATATCGCCGGAGTTGACGCCCAGGTAGCGCAAAATCTGGCGGATTTTCAGGCCATAGGCGCGCGCCTCTTCGCCGCTGTGAATGTCCGGTTCGGAGACAATTTCCAGCAGGGGCACGCCGGAGCGGTTGTAATCTACCAGCGAACCGCCCCCTTCCAGGTGGGTGAGCTTGCCGGTGTCCTCTTCCATGTGCACGCGCCGCACGCCAATGCGTTTGCTGGAGCCATCTTCTAACTCAATCTCCAGCCAGCCGTTCACGCCCAGGGGCAGCTCGTATTGGCTGATCTGGTACGCCTTGGGCAGGTCTGGGTAGAAGTAGTTTTTGCGGGCGAAGATGTTGTGGTGCTGAATGGTGCAGTTGAGCGCCAGGGCGACGCGCAAGGCGTATTCTACCGCCTGTCGGTTGATAACGGGCAGCATACCGGGCATACCCAGGCAGACAGGGCAAACGGCCGTGTTTGGCGGCGCCTCGGCGCTATCTACCACCTTACAGCCGCAAAACATCTTCGAGTTGGTCATCAGCTCGGCATGGATTTCCAGGCCAATGATTGGTTCGTAGTAAGTGGTTGGGTTGGTCATGGATGCGTGTTCCGATCCGTAATCTATTGCGCACCTGTTTACAACGACCGGCTCCTTTTACCCATGCCGCCGCATAAAGCGCTCAATCCGGTTCAGCGCCTCCTCGATCTTTTCATATGATTGTGCATAGGCTGCGCGCACATAGCCGCTACCGCTGGCACCAAACGCCTCGCCGGGGATGACCGCCACCTTTTCCTCGGCCAGCAGGCGGTTAGCAAATTCATCGCTGCTCATGCCGCTGCGCGCCACAGAGGGAAAGGCATAAAAGGCTCCCCTTGGCTCGAAGCAGTTCAGCCCCAGGCTGTTGAAGCCGTCCACGATCAGGCGGCGGCGGCGGTCGTATTCGGCGCGCATCGCCTGCACGTGGGCATCACCCTGTTCCAGGGCGACCAGGGCAGCGGCCTGCCCGGTAGTTGGGGCAGACATGATGGTGTATTGGTGCACTTTGCGCATCGCCGCCAGCAGGTCGGGGTGGGCGCAGGTGTAGCCGATGCGCCAGCCGGTCATGGCGTAATCTTTGCTGAAGCCGCCGAGCAGAATGGTGCGGTCGCGCATACCGGGCAGGCTGGGCACGCAGGTGTGCGGCACGCCGTAGACGAGTTGGTCGTAAATTTCGTCGGAGAAAATGATCAGGTCGTGTTGTTCGGCAACGGCCGCTATCTCCATCATTCTCTCCCGGCTCATCACCGCGCCAGTAGGGTTGTTGGGGTAGCCCAGCAGGATCGCTTTGGTGCGGTCGGTGATGCGAGCGGCAATATCGGCGGCTGTGACCTGGAATTGATGCGCCACGTAAGTTGGCACGGTGACGGGTACGCCCCCGGCAAAGCTTACCTCTGGGGCGTAGGCCACAAAGCAGGGTTCGGGGATGATTACCTCGTCGCCAGGGTCGAGAACGGCCGTCATTGCCAGGTAGAGCGCCTCACTCACGCCCACCGTAATCAGAATTTCCAATTCCGGATCATAATGCACACCATAGAGCCGGTTGAGGTGCTGGCTGAGCGCGCGGCGCAGCTCAATGGTGCCACTGTTAGAGGTGTAGCCAGTCTCGCCCCTTTCTAGCGAGGCAATGCCAGCGCGCAAGATAGGGTCTGGCGTGACAAAATCCGGCTCGCCGATGCCCAGTGAAATCACGTCCTTCATCGTGGCCACGATGTCAAAGAATTTGCGGATGCCGGAAGGGGGCGTTTGGGCTACGCGCCGGGAGATGTATTTGTTCATGATGCCTCCTGCTTTTTATGGACTCCCTTGAAAATGACCACCGACTGCTGACCGCCGACGGCCGACTCATTCGTTTATTTGTCCCCATTCGGTGCCTGCGCCTTTGATTTGTGGTGATGACTACGGTTCGTGAAGTCTCCGATAAAATCTCCGTGATTCCTCCGCGCCCTCCGTGTTCATTCCGAAATTTCGTCAGGGAGCGTGCCATTTAATTGAACCATGCCGCAATTCTTAACGGGACAGGCGTTTCTATCTGTTATCAGTGTGGTGCAATTTTGGCAAATGGCATGACAACGCCGGAAGTCAGCGGGATTTTCGCCAGACTCCAGAACAACATTTAGCTGGCCTCGATGGCTGAATCATCACCAATGAATAGGCTCATTGGTTTGCCGGTTATTTTAACACGTTCCCCGACCAGTGCGCCGTCGAGGATGCAATTTTCCACCTGTGCTCCGGTGTCTATGATGCTGTTGCGGATGATGCTGTTTTTGATGGTGGCATTGGCGCCGATGCTGACATAGGGGCCAATGACAGAGGCATCTACGACGGCCGTTTCGTGCAAAAAGATCGGTGGCAGCGCCGTAAAATCCATTGTATAGCTCAGGTCAATGATGTCTTCAGTAACGCCATACCCCAGGCCGAGCAGGCGCCGATTGGCTTCTAGCATGAAGTCTGGTTTGCCTGCATCTAGCCAGATGATGGTGGGTTTTGTTTTGAAGCGCGCTCCTTGCTCTAGCATGACCTGGTAGGCGTCTACCAGGTAGTATTCCCCTTTGCTTTGCCGGTTTTGTTGGATGACGATATCCAGAGCGGCGCGCAAGGAACGGCCGTTGCGGAACCAATAAATCCCTGCAATCACCTTCTTGTGTGCAAAGCCATCTGGTTTTTCAATGAAATCGGTGACAAAGCCCGCCTCATCCGTCACCACTACGCCAAACGTGCGCGGGTCTTCCATCTCTTGCACCAGCAGCACGCCATCTACGCTGGCATCAGCAATGGCGTTGTAATGTGCGTCCACAATACCATCGCCAAAGGCGATCAGCACATCCTCCTCATCAGCAATGTGGTGGCGCGCTACCCAGATAGCGTGTGCCTGTCCCAGCGGCTCTTGCTGCACCACAAAGTGCATAGTCAGGTGCGGATAGTGGGCACGCAGCCACGCTTCAATTTCATCACCCTTGTAGCCAACCACAAAAATGAGTTCATTGCCTGGCGCTTCCGTCAGGTCAGACATCAGGTTTAGCAAATGCCCGATAATGGTATTTCCGGCTACGTGCAGCAGCGGCTTGGCGCGGCTCCAGGTGTGGGGTCTCATGCGCTTGCCGAATCCGGCCAGGGGAATGATGATTTTCATGAAAAGCCTCAGAAGTAGTGGATTGAGATTTCCGCACTATGAACGCTCTCGCTGATGGCGGGCTTGTTGCTCCCGTAGCAGCGCGATAAGCAGCATCATGCAAATTACACTCAAAAAAAACGACCGCAACTGTGTTTGGCGCATGTACAGTAACGGGGTTATACTGCCAGTGACGATAGCCTTCGCCATTGGGTAAGTTGTCAGGAAATTTTGCCTGGCTCATGTCGGTTTCTCCCATCGGTTGTTTTCGGTATTTGGTTAGGACAATCAATGGCGGAATACAGATTACCCCCTGCCGATTCTGGGCTTTTCCTGGTGCCACCCGGTTGCCTGCTCATAGGCATAAGCTGCGTTTAGAATGGTTGCTTCTTGCAGCGCATTTCCAATTAGCTGCAAGCCGATGGGTAGCCCTTTGCTGTCGAAGCCGCAGGGCACGCTCAGGCCACAACTGGCGCTCAGGTTGACAGACAAGGTAAAGATGTCGGCTAGGTACATGCTGATGGGGTCGTCGGCACGTTCGCCAACCTTGAAGGCTGTTGTTGGGCTGGTGGGGCAGGCAATCACGTCTACCTGGGCAAAGGCATTGAGAAAATCTTGTTTGATGAGGGTGCGCACTTTTAGCGCACGGCCGTAATAGGCATCATAATATCCGGCACTCAACGCATAGGTGCCCAGCATAATGCGCCGCTTCACCTCTGGGCCAAAGAGGGCGCGCGTCTTTTTCACCGTGTCAATCATGTCTGCGCCCTCGACGCGGGGGCCGTAGCGCACGCCGTCGTACCGCCCCAGGTTGGCGCTGGCCTCGGCCGGCGCAATCAGGTAGTAGACGGGCAGGGCATAGCGGGTGTGGGGCAGCGTGATCGGGTGAATTTCTGCCCCCAGTTCTTCTAGTTTGGCGATGGCGGCACGCACGGCCGTTTCCACCTCTGGTTCAATCCCGCTGACAAAATACTCGGCGGGCACGCCCACGCGCAAGCCGCGAATATCCCCTGTCAGCGCCGCCGCATAATCCGGCACAGGGACGTTTAGCGAGGTGCTGTCGCGCCGGTCGTATCCGGCAATGGCCTGAAAAAGCGCCGTCGCGTCGGCAACGGTGCGGCCAAACGTGCCTACCTGGTCTAGCGAAGAGGCAAAGGCCACTACCCCCCAGCGAGAGATACGGCCGTAAGTCGGCCTCAGCCCCACCACGCCACAAAAAGAGGCGGGCTGGCGCACGCTGCCTCCTGTGTCTGTGCCCAATGCGCCATAGGCCAGCTCGGCTGCTACTGCTGCGGCGCTGCCACCGCTGCTGCCGCCGGGCACGTGCTCCAGGTCCCACGGGTTGCGCGTGATAAAGTAAGCCGAATTCTCAGTAGACGACCCCATGGCGAACTCATCGGTATTCGTCTTGCCCAGGATGACCGCCCCAACTTCCTTTAGTTTTTGCACCACAAAAGCGTCATAGGGCGGGATAAAGCCATCTAAAATTTTGCTACCGGCCGTTGTGGGGGCGCCCGCCACGCAAATGATGTCCTTCACGGCAATGGGCACGCCCAGTAGCGCCCCATCTTCACCCTGGGCGCGACGCCTATCTGCGGCGGCTGCCTGCTCCAGCGCCAGCTCATCGGTGATGGTCAGATAGCTTTTTAGCTCATTGTCCAGGGCGACGATGCGGTCTAGCATGGCCTGGGTGGCCGCCACGCTGGTGATTTCGCCCCGGCGCAGGGCACTGCGCAGTTCAGTTACTGTTTGTGGGGGTGCGCGCATATGTTTCCTTTGACCACAGACGGCTGAGGGCTGACTTATGTTGCGTTTTCATTCGTGGTGATTCGCCTGATCATGAACGCTCTACGCCAGGACTGACTGGATAAGGAATTGTTGGTTTTGCTGCCTCGGAGCGTTGTAGAGCGCGTCTTCCAGAGGAAGGGAGGGCTCGATGACATCGTCACGCAGAACGTTGTATTGGGGAATGGCGTGCGCGGTGGGGGGGATGCCGTCTAGCGCCAGTTCGTTGAGCAGGTTGGCGTAGTCTAACACGGCCGTTAGCTGCTGCCGGTACATCTCTTTCTCAACGGCCGTTAATTCCAGCCGTGCCAGGTGGGCAATATGTTCTACGTCTGTGTGTGTCAGGGCCATGAGGTAATTATAACTGGCGCACAGACGTGGGACAAAAAAAACAGCGCCCAGAACGACCAGGTGCTGTGATACACGGTTTTTGTGGCAAACAAAAGGGGCACAGGAAAGTTTTAGGTAACGCCCTGGTACTGGCCACACAGAACGTTTGGTGTGGGGGAGGGTGTTAATCGGCAACGGCCGTTTTTACCTCTTCTCCTTCCTCATTCTGCTCAAACTTTTTGCGGAACTCCTCTTCCGTCCAAAAATTCTCTGGGGCGGTCAGCTTGTCAATATACAGCACGCCATTCAGGTGATCAATTTCATGCTGAAAGATGCGCGCATCCCAGCCGTGCACACGGTAGCGCACGGTACGGCCGTATCGGTCTTGCGCCTTCACCCTTATTGAGGTGTAACGGTCCACTTCACCCAGGTAGCCGGGGATAGAAAGACAGCCCTCAATGCCATCCACCATCTCCTTAGACGTCCAGATGATTTCTGGGTTTACCAACACATACAAGTCACGGCTCCCCGGAATTTCCTTACCTTCTTCATCCACATCTGCCAGCGTTTCGATAACGGTCAGGCTGATAGGTTTGCCGATTTGCGGTGCAGCCAGCCCCACGCCAGGGGCTGCGCGCATGGTCTCTATCATGTCGTCAATTAGTTGTTGCAGTTCGGCGTCGAATTTGGTGACCGGCTGCGTTTTCTGCCGCAAAATAGCGCTTGGCACCTTAATAATTTCCAAAATGCTCATGCTCGATTCCTAATCATTCCCCGAAAGCGGCGGCGTGCGTTGCGGAATACGTCCTTGCTCCAGAGCCTGCTTGTACACATCGAGCAACACTGCATACTCTTTACGCCGCTGTATGCCCTCATTCACGCGCTGCTGCTGGCGAAACTCCTCCAGCCGCTTAAAGATATCACTCTGAATTTTACTGGGGTCAGGCACATCTTCAAACGTAATATCTGCATCTACGCCGGCAGTTTCCACAGAGACCTTACCAAAGTTGAATATCGTTGCCAACAAACCGGGGCGCAAGGCATTCACATTTTGAATGTTGCTTAATGCCGCTTGTTTGCGACTTTCGCCAAAACCAAAGGGACGACGGTCTATGTCTATGATCAGGCGGTCTGTAAGCTGAAAGGTATCGTTGCGCCAATCCTCAATTTCCCATATAAGCCAGATAAGATTGGCCAAAACCAGAATGATCAAGAGGATCCAGAACTGACTGATGGGAATCTGAAACGTGACCATCAGCAACCTGGTGAGCAGGAAGAGCATAATCAGGGTGGCCGTTGGCCAGAGGATGTTGCGCAGCAGGACGAAGAGATGTTTGTGATAGGTGATCGTTGTGCCATCCTCAACGCGATAGCGGTAACTGCGCCAGAAGTTGGCCAGACGAGATTGGCGGATTGGCTCACCGGTCGCACTTTCATCCTCTTCCTGTATGGGTTTCAACGGCCGTTCCACGTGAAAATGCCCCTCAAGCGAATCTCGCATCACCGCCTGTTCACGCCCGGCGTCTAGCGCCTGCACCCGCCGGCTCAGGCGGTTCAGCGTATCGCGCACGGCAATCGGGTCGTCAATGTTGTCAAAGTAAAGCACGCGGTTTTGTGCCGCTGTGGTAATGCGCGCCGTACCCACGTTGAAGATATTGGCAATGAGGGACGCTTTGATTACCTCGACGCTTTGCACCTTATCTATCGGAATTTTGGAAATGCTGGTGCGAAGAGAGGTCAGGTGAAACTCGTGGTGGATCAGGTGCATGTTGGTGATAACGAAGTAATCGTTATGCCAGTCCAGAAAGTTAATCAATAGCCAGAACAGTGCGACCACAGTCAACAAAGCGGGCAGACCCAGGTAGCGGATAAACTCACCCAGGTTATCAGGAGAGTCCGGCACAAAAATAAACGTACCTACCAGCGTGGCCAGCAACAGCAGCAGGGGAGGCAGCAGGCGCAGCAATAAATTGTAACGGCTGCGCCGCGTCTTATACTCCACCAGTTCCTCTGGCAGCAGGCTCAAGTCTGCATTGGCGCGGTCAATTTTTGCCATGACTTTTTGCGCCTCTGCCCACCCTTCTTCGGTCAGGCCAGCTACCAGATTGTCACTCTGGTCATACGTGGGTTCTAGATTTGCCAGCACAGTGGGGTTGTCGCTAAGAAATTTCAAGAAGTCGGCGCCGCGGATGAGCAGGATTGTGCCATTGCCTTTGCCCACAATGGTGGCTGGGTGGGCATCTGGCGCAAATAGCCACAATTCGCCCAGGTAATCCCCTGGCAGGTAAGAGCGCGTGTGGCGCACAATGCCCCGCTCGTCTACCGTTTTGGCAAACAAACGGCCGTTGCGCACAATAATCAGCGCATCCGCCACGTCGCGTTGATAGGCAATCACACTGCCATCGGAAAAGGCAAACTCTGGCGCAATTCGCCCCAGTGCCACCAATTCTCCTTCGTCGAGATTCTTGAAGATAGAAAGTTGACCTAAAAATTCCAGTTTACTACTCACCGAACAACCTTCCCATCCATTTTGCGCATAGCTATCAGGCCACTGCTGGGCACTGGCGTTTTTACTGGCTGCCATTGTGGCGCACTTTGTCAAATCGTGTTACCTTGCCAGAGGTCAACACAAATTTTGCCAGACTCCAGGCCGCTGGTTGGTTTGCTGGGGGGCTTGTTCAGAACCAACCAGCAACCAACCCAACCAACTTGTGCAAAGAACCTGAATTATCACCTTCCTGCTCATTTTAACGTAAGTTTTGCACAATCAGAAGCGATTTCATGAAAAATCGCCAAAAATAAAAGTCGAACCTTTACAACCTGCTCAATAGTGGCAGGCTCATAGCGACATTTCACAACGAGGTCGCCATGAGTCACATACAAACATCA
>CALEAD010000015.1 GCA_937943625.1 uncultured Anaerolineae bacterium
TTCACTGAGCAGAGTTGTTACGCAGGCCGCTCCCTGCGTTTTGGCAATGGGGTGATTCAATTGCCCCTACCGTTTTTCAAAGGCATTTGTTTTTCGTATTTTTGAGCCATTTCGGCTCTGATTGCACAATAGTTACGCTAATGTGGCACATAAAGCATAAAACCTGAAGAAAAGCTATCACGTCTCATGTTTTACGCTGCCCGCGCGATTATATCAATTACTGGAGTCTGGTGAAATTTGCGCTGACCTCTGGCAGTAATTCTCAATTTGAGCCTGCTTCACAAAGCTGTGTATACCCGTTCATAGTGCCGACTCTAGGCGGTTGCCCGCTAAAGCGGTCACTACGAACTTTTCCGCGCCATCCCGTCCACTCGCATGGTTTCAAATTTAGAATTGCCGACCTCTGGTGCCGTAACGCGATTTGATAAATCACGCTACTCTGGCAGCTGGCAAAAACGCCAGCATCCCGTCAATTAGCGATCAGAAATTTGTCAAGCACCGTTTTCCAGGCAAGATGAGCCAGCCCAATCATTGTTCCTGCCAGACATTAAGGCTACAATCCCCGTCGTTGCAGATGAAGCGGGTGGCACAAAAGAGCATTTCCGATGAAACCAATAGATACCTTTGTCATTATTCCGACCTATAATGAAGCCGACAACCTAGACGACCTGATAGCGCAAGTGCTCGATTTACCTGTGCCCATTGGCGTCATCGTGGTAGACGACAACTCTCCAGACGGCACAGGACAAAAGGCCGATGAATGGGCTGCGCGCCATCCAGAACGGGTGCATGTGGTGCACCGCCCTGGCAAGATGGGGCTGGGCACGGCCTATCTGGCTGGCTTTCGTCTGGCGTTAGATGCGCTGGGTGCGCGCCGCATCATGACAATGGACGCCGATTTCTCGCATAACCCCCGCTACATTCCCGCCATGGTGGCGCTGAGTGAGCGCAAACATGTGATAATTGGTTCGCGCTACGTGCCGGGCGGTGGTTCGCACAACTGCACCTGGAAGCGCATTTGGTTGAGCAAAATTGCGAACTTTGTGGCGCGCTTCCTCCTCAGCCTGAAGGCCAAAGACGCAACGGCCGGTTTTCGCCTCTACCGCCGTGAGGTGCTGGAATCCATCCCCCTGGATCAGATTTTTTCCAGCGGCTACTCGTTTCTGGTAGAGATGCTATTCATGTGCCAGCGGCACGGCTGGCAAATTGGCGAAGTACCGATCATTTTTGAGGACCGCCGTAAAGGCAAGACCAAAATCTCGCGCAATGAGGTGTTTAAGGCGATGTATACCGTTTTTCGCCTGTTTGCGCGCCGTTTGCACCGGGGCGAACCGCGCCGGCCAACAATCCCGATTTCGTAGCAAAAGTTGGCGGGCCGGTTGGTTTGATGGTTGGTTAGCCAACCCAACCAACTAACCAACCCAACCAACTAACCAACCCAACCAACTAACCAACCATGATCGAAGTAGCCTGTAACCTTTGTGGCGGAACCAGCATCAAAGTGCGCTTTCCCGCCACGCTGCATCAAAACGAGGCGTTGAATGTGGATGCCTTTCGCTGCACCAGCCCCGGCTATGGACATCACCCGCGCATTGTGCAATGTACCCGGTGTGGCTATGTGTATGCCAGCCCGCGCTGGTCGGATGAGGAGCTGCTGGCGGCGTATACGGCCGTTGAAGACGAAACCTACGTGCATGAGCGCGCCGGACGGGAACTGACGTTCCGCAAACATTTGCAGGCGTTAGAGAAGGTGGTAGGGCCGGCAAACGGCCGTTCTCTGCTAGACATTGGCGCGTACATTGGCGTCTTTGTGCAGGTAGCAGCACAGCGCGGCTGGGACGCCTGGGGCGTCGAGCCATCTGACTGGGCAGCCGCCGAAGCACAGCGGCACGGCCTCAACGTCATTGCCGGCACGCAGTACGCACCAGAGCTGGCCGGGCGGCAGTTTGACGTAATTACCATGTGGGACGTGATCGAGCACGTCACCGACCCCAAGAGCGAAATTCGCCATGCGCGCGAACTGCTGCGTCCGGGCGGGGTATTGGTGCTACACACCATGGACATAGATAGCCTGCTGGCGCGTTTGATGGGCACCCGCTGGCCCTGGCTAATGGATATGCACCTGCACTACTTTAGCCAGAAAACGATGCGCGCCATGCTCGAAGATGTTGGCTTTCGTGTGTTGTGGTCCGGGGCACAAGGGCGCTATTTGCGGCTGGGCTACCTGGCGACACGGCTAGGTGGGTTACATGGTGGGCTGGGGCGGCTGGTGGAAACGGCCGTGCGCCGCCTGCGCCTGGCCGAGATCCCCGTGCCCGTCAACTTTGGCGATCTCTTTACCGTTTATGCGCAGCGTGTTTAACCGGACCCTCCGCCGTGACCTGGCGACAATTGCCCTGATTGGCCTGTTTGTGCAGGGGCTTTGGGCGCTGCGCCTGCCGCACCCATCCTATTTTGACGCTTTCTACTACACCACCAACGCCCAGCGCCTGGCAGAGGGCTATGGCTTTACAGAGGAGATCATCTGGCAATATCTGGATGATCCGCCAGGGATTCCGCACCCCAGCTTTACGTATTGGATGCCGCTGCCGGCGATTTTAGCGGCGGCGGGCTACCTGGTTTCAGATTCGTTTCGCGCAGCGCAGGTCCCTTTCTGGCTGATGGCAGGGCTGCTGCCCTGGCTGGGCTATGCGGTCGCCTGGCGGCTGACGCGGCAGCGGCGCCTGGCCTGGACGGCCGCGTTGTTTACTGCTGCCGGGGGGTATTATGCCAGCTATTTCAGCCAGCCCAGCACATTTGCCCTGTTTGCCTGGACGGGTGGGGGATGCTTGCTGGCGCTGGCGTGGGCACAAGAACGGCCGTTTGCCGCGCGTTATTGGCTGTTAGCCGGGCTGGCGGCCGGGTTGAGCCACCTGACGCGCGCCGATGGGCTGTTGCTGCTGCTGCTGGGCGGTTGGGTGTGGCTGTTGGGCGTGCGCCAGGTGCAGCGAGCACACCTGTGGCAGTACACGCAAGGGGCGCTGCTGTTTGGCCTGGGCTATTTGCTGGTCATGGCGGGCTGGTTTTGGCGCACTTACCAGCTAACAGGCCATATCCTCTCTCCCGTAGGCACACAAACCATTTTTCTCACCACCTATAATGACGTGTTCGCTTACGGCCGTTCCTTCGACCTGCAATCCTACCTGGCCTGGGGGTGGGGCAACATTTTGCGCTCCAAACTAGAGGCGCTTTCCCTGGCAGCGCAGACGTTTGTGGGCGTCACCGGCCTCACCGTGTTCACATTCTTCTTTGTCTGGGCATGGGTGGTCTATGCGCGCAAAGCAGAGACAGGGCGCTTTTTACGGCCGTTTACCTGGTACACGCCTGGCCTATACGTTGCCATGTTCCTTGTCTTCACCTTTCCGGGGCAGCGCGGCAGCCTGCTGCACTCTTCCAGCGCCCTGTGGCCCTGGTCTATGGCGCTGGCAGCCTGCGGCGTAGATTTGGCCGTGGACTGGATGGCACGGCGACGGCGCACCTGGCAGCCGGCGCAGGCCAAGCGCCTTTTCGCCGTCGTCTTTACGTTGATCGTTTTCCTCGTGAGTATGGTCGTTTCCGGCGCGCACCCGCTGCGCGCGGATGAAAGGGAGGCATTCTTGCAAATCGCAGCCGCCCTGCCTCCAGATGCCATTGTCATGATTGGCAGCCCGCCCGATTTTTACTACCACACGCGCCTGCGCGCCCTGGTTGTGCCCAACGAACCACCGGAGGTACTGCTGCAGGTGGCGCGGCGCTACGGCGCCACCCATCTCGTTCTCAACGAAGATCGCCCTCCCATCCTGGCTATGCTGTATACCGGTCAGCTCACGTTGCCGCAAATCGAGGAGGTGGGGCGGTTTGGGGAATCATTTGTGCTGTATGAGATCAGACAACGAGGGGGGTAAAGATTGTAGGTGGGGGGGGATAGTTTGAATGGTTGGATAGTTTGTCTATGAAGAAACGCAGGCATCTCTGGGCAACGGCCGTTGCTGCGTTGCTGGCAATTTCCCTCTTTGTGGCGCTATCAGCCACGAATGGCGGCCCTGGCTTTCCCCTGGATGATGGCTGGATCCACCAGACCTACGCGCGTAATCTGGCACAAACGGGGCAATTGGCTTACGTGCCGGGGCAGGTCAGCGCCGGTTCAACCGCACCCCTGTGGACGCTGCTGCTGGCGCTGGGCTATCTGCTGCGCCTGCCTTATTTGCTGTGGGCGTTTCTGCTAGGCGGGCTCTGTTTGCTGGCAACGGCCGTTGCCGCGATGGCGCTGTGGCAACAGCTGTGGCCGCAGCAGCACAGCACAACCTGGGCCGTCGGCCTGCCGCTGGTTCTCACCTGGCAACTGGTATGGACGGCAGTTAGCGGTATGGAAACCCCTTTGTTCATTGCCCTGGCGCTGTTCATTCTCTGGCTGTATGTCAGGCTTGCACAGGCGGCGCAGCCATCCTGGGCGCTGGTGGCGTTGCTGGGCTTCAGCACCGCCTTGCTTATTCTCACGCGCCCAGAGGGGCTGGTGTTGCTGATGCTGATCGCTGTTGCCTGGCTGTCAGGCAGTTGGAAGATAAAAGACAGGGGACAAGGGACAGCAAGGATCGCATGGCTACGCCTGACAGCCGTTTTCCTGCTGGCCACCCTGCTGCCGCTCATCCCCTACTTCCTCTTCAACTACCAGACCAGCGGCACGCTGTGGCCCAACACCCTCTACGCCAAGCAAGCAGAATATGCCGCCGAACTGGCGCGGCCGTTTGCGGCGCGCCTGGCGCAACTACTCTACTTTAGCCTGGGCGGTGCGGCCGAGGGCTGGCGCGGCATGAGCGGAGCACAGCTTTTGCTGCTGCCGGGGCTGCTGTGGGCCACCTGGCTGGCGCTGCGCACCGACTGGCAGGCAAAGCGGCTGCTATTCACACTGCCACTGCTGTGGGCGGGAGGGCACATCTTTCTCTACGCCTGGCGGCTGCCGGTGACGTACCAACACGGCCGTTACCTGCTGGCCGCCTTACCCATCTGGCTGCTGTACGGGTTGGCCGGGTGGCAAATGTTATTGCAGATAATGCCGGGAAACGGCCGTCTGGCACGCATCCTCCCCCTGGCGGCGCGGCTGACGTTTGCCTTGCTGCTGCTGTTTTACCTGCTGTTGGGCGCAACCGCTTATGCCACCGACGTGGCCTTCATTGAGGGGGAAATGGTGGCCACAGCCCTTTGGCTGGCACAAAACACCCACCCAGATGACCTGATTGCCGCACACGACATTGGCGCGATTGGCTACTTTGCGCAACGGCCGTTGCTCGACCTGGCCGGCCTCATCTCACCCGAAATCATCCCCTTGTTGCAGGACGAAGCCGCGCTAGGAGCCTACGTCCTCAACAGCCAGGCACGCTACCTGGTTTCCGCCCCCGGCTGGCCCTACACCCAAATTATTGCCACCCCCGGCGTGCAAGAGGTGTTCACCAGCGGCCATGCCTGGACCATCGCCCAAGGGCAAAACAATACCGCCGTGTACCGCCTGCCCTGATTTGTGTTACGGGCAAATTTCATGGTATACTGCTGCCAATCTCGCTAAGCCTTGACTACCAAGAATTCAACGTCAGCGTAAGCTCAACACCACACTAATGAAAAGTGCAAGCAACGAATAGGAGCGAATAAACGAATGAGTTGGCAGTCGGCGGTCATTTTCATCAGCCGTCGGCGGTCATTTTCCGAGGAGTAGAACGTGTCCCCGATTAAAGTGCTTATTGTGGATGATCACCCGGTTTTTCGCCAGGGATTATGCGATGTGCTGGAAACGGATGAAGACATCACAGTCATTGGCGAGGCGGCTGATGGCGAAATAGCCCTGGACATTGTGCACCAGAATCCGCCTGATGTCATCCTCATGGACATCAATCTCCCCACCATTAATGGGTTACAGGTAACCAGGCAAATCACGACGCAATATCCCCACATCAAAGTCATCACCATCACCGGCTACGACGACGCCGAACAGGTTTTTCACGCCATTCGCTCAGGCGCGTCGGCCTATTGCCCCAAAGACATCACGCCACAGGCATTGGTAAACGTAGTGCGCCACGTTTACCGGGGCAAATACGTAGTTGAAGACAAGGTCATGAACCAGGAAGAAATACTCACCTGGCTCAACCAGCACATCAGCCGTTACGGTGGCCAACATGCGGCAAATGGGGATGAGGTATTTATTCCCCTTTCACCACGAGAGATGGAAATATTGGAATTGGTCACCAGAGGCTCCAGCAACAAAGAGATCGCCTACAAGTTAGGCATCAGCCACCAGACGGTAAAGAACCATATGACCGCCATCTTGCGCAAATTGCGCGTAGAGGATCGCACTCAGGCCGCTGTATATGCCTTGGGGCACGGATGGGTGCGTTTGGAGCATCCACGCGACTAACCAGTTCACACCCTATTATTGCCCAGAGGAAGACATGGACAAAGAACTGACCTTCCAAGAGTTCTTGCAAGAGACGGCAAAAGAATACGAGCAGACAAAACGAGACCTGAAAGAGATAGATATTCTCATTAAGCAGAGCGCCGCCGAGGTAGAAAGATTGGTGCAGCGCAATGCACAGGCGCAAAACTATATTCGCCAGTTCCAAACAAATTTCGAAACGATTCCGCGCGAAGACATCAAAGAAGCATATGAGAATCTCGTCAACGTGCAGCAGCGGCTTTTTACCATGCGCGGCCAGCTAGAGAAGCTGCAAAGCGATCAGCGAAACCTGGAGAAGATTTCCCGTTTTCAGCAGCAACTGCTGGAGTTAACCGACAACATTGCGCTGCCCACGCCGCAAAAACACCGCCCGGAAAGCGATCAGTCTACGGTAATTCGTGTCATTCAGACCGAGGAGGCTGCGCGTCAGAGCCTGGTGCGAAAGATGCACGATGGCCCCGCTTCCTCATTAAGCAACTTCATTTTGCAAGCTGAAATTTGCCAGCGCTTCTTTGACATTGACGTTGACCGCGCGCGCACTGAGCTAAACGCACTGAAAAGTGCGGCAGCCGCCACCTTTGGCCATGTGAAGGATTTTATTTTCGATTTACGGCCGATGATGTTGGATGACTTGGGCGTGATCCCCACCCTGCGCCGGTATGTGGAATCCTTCCAGGAAAAGGTAGGCATACCAGTACCGATTACAGTGACTGGGGTGGAGCGGCGCATGGAAAGTCACATTGAAGTGACGGTTTTCCGCGGCGTGCAGGAATTGCTCAACAATGCGTTTGTGCACGCGCAAGCTACGCAAATCCAGGTGTCTATTGACTTGGCGCCGGAAGCAGTCTCGGTGGTGGTGGAAGATAATGGGCGCGGGTTTAATGTGGAGGAAGTGTTGAGTAACCGCCGCACCATTGGCCTGGCTACGCTACGTGAACGGATTGAGATGTTGGGGGGCAAGCTAAAGCTGCAAAGCAGTATGGGTAAAGGAACGCGCGCGGAGTTTAACATTCCAGTGGAATCAGAGTTGGTTATGTAGCAGGCCGTATACGGCCGTTTAACGATTCCAGAAAAAGCCCCACAAGCCCTATCAATGTGATAGGGCTTTTATTTTTTGTGTGTTTGGCATAGTTCAAAGCATCTTACAGTACTATTGTCAGGTTTATATCAGGTGACAGCGGGTGCGGTTTTATGTAAAATTTATGTAGCTTGACAATGTAAGGGATAATAGTATGATGTGAGCAATCGTACTAACTCAAATCGGGCTGGTTTTACACAAAACGCGGTTGGGCAGCCCAGTTCGATGAAAGTAGTGACCCCTTTTGGATAAGTAATGTCAGACAAAATTCGCGTGTTAATTGTAGACGATCTCCCCGAAACCCGGGAAAACGTGCGCAAGCTGTTACAGTTTGAGCCTGATATTGACGTCATTGGCCAGGCCGGCACCGGAGAAGAGGCTATTGCCATGGCCAAAGAACACGAACCGGATATTATCCTGATGGATATTAATATGCCGGGTGTGGACGGGATTGGCGCCAGCCAGACTATCTCTGAGTTGGTGCCGCGCTCGCAAATTATTATCATGTCCGTGCAGAGCGATTCAGACTATCTGCGGCGGGCAATGCTGGCAGGGGCGCGCGACTTCTTGACGAAGCCGTTTGGCGGCGATGAGCTGATTACGGCTATTCACCGCGTCTATGACAAACGGCCGTCTATCGCGGTGAAAAACACAGCTATTCGTGGTGGTGGGCCGGGGGTCGCGGTTGCAGAAGCGCCAACGGCCGTTTCCCAGGGAAATGTCGTCGCTATCTATAGCCCCAAGGGGGGCAGTGGCTGCACAACGGTGGCTATCAATACGGCCGTTTCCCTGGCCAAACAAAACTTTCGCGTCGTTCTCCTAGATGCCAGCTTCCAGTTTGGCGATGTCGCCGTCATGCTTAACATGAAGCCCGTCACTAACATAACCGACATCATGCAGCGCATGAAAGAACTGGATCAGGAACTCATCAGCACTGTCGTCCAGGTCCACCAGAGCGGCGTCCACACCTTACTTGCGCCCCCTCGCCCAGAAATGGCAGACATGGCCACTGAAGAAAACGTGCGCGCCATTGTCGAAGTCCTGCGACAAATGTACGACTTCGTCATTGTTGATACGGCCTCCAGTCTGAACGACGTCACACTGGCGCTACTAGACCTGGCCGACCGTATCTTACTCGTTACCTTGCAAAGCCTGCCCAGCCTGAAAAATGTCAGCCGATTTTTTGACTTGTGCGAAAGCCTGGAATATCAATCGGCCAAAGTCTGGCTCGTTGTCAATCGCGGCTCTACCAAGTCCGGCATTTCCATCAAAGACATTGCCAAAATTCTAAAAAGGCCGATCATCTTCACCATCCCCAACGAAGAAGCAGTTGCCAGTGTGGCCGCCGACCAAGGTGTGCCTATTATTCTTGGGCCGGCACAAAAGCAGCCCATTGGCCTTGCCCTGAACAAGCTGGGCAGTTACGTGGCCGAGCAGTTTGCCGCTGCCAAATCGGCGACAAATGGCAAAAGCCCGACCACCCCTGCGGAAAAAGGTGGCGGTCTCCTCAAACGCATGTTAGGCCGTAAATAATAATGTACAGGTTGGGCAACTACCAACTAACAAACAAACCTTTCCAGAGAGCATTGGTAGTTACGCTCCTGGCGGCAATAAAAGTTGATAACTCTGTGAGAGCCGGCAAAATTTTTGATAATAGGAGGTAGCACCGCATGTCTTTGCTAAAGCGAATTGAAAGAAACCAGGTCACGACAGCACCACCAACAACCAGAACAGAACCATCTAAGCTACAAGAACTGCGCGTCAAGCGGGCATCCCCTGCTGCAGGTTCGCGCGACGCCTACGTAGACCTGAAAAACCGCATTCAGCAGCGCCTGATTGCCGAGCTTGACCCTAGTATGGATATTACCCAATCCAACGAAGTGCGCTCAACCATCCAGGAAATGTTTGAGGCGATGCTGGCGGAAGAGAGCATTGTGCTAACCCGCAACGAAAAAAGACGCCTGTTTGAATCCATTGTGGCAGAAATTTTGGGTTATGGCCCGCTGGAACAGTTCCTCAACACTGAGGGCGTCACAGAAATCATGGTCAACGGCCCGAAAAACGTCTATATTGAACGTGGGGGCAAAATCCAAAAAGTGAACGTCCAGTTTGAGGATGATGAGCACCTGATGCGCATCATTGACCGTATTGTGGCTCCCCTGGGACGACGCATTGACGAAGGCTCGCCAATGGTAGATGCTCGTCTGCCAGACGGGTCGCGCGTGAATGCCGTCGTTCCCCCCATTTCTCTGAATGGGCCAACGCTGACTATCCGTCTCTTCTCCAAAGTTCCGCTGACCGTGGAAAATCTGATCGAATATGGCAGCATTACGCCTGAGGCTGTCGAATTTTTGAAGGCGTGCGTTATCGCCAAGCTGAATATCTTTATTTCAGGCGGTACTGGCTCTGGCAAAACGACCTTGTTAAACATTCTTTCGGGCTTTATCCCAGACGGCGAGCGTATTGTTACCATTGAGAATGCAGCGGAACTACAGTTGCGTCAGGATCACGTGGTTACGTTGGAGTCGCGCGCGGCGAACGTGGAAGGACGCGGTGCGGTGACAATTCAAGACCTGGTGGTGAACTCGCTGCGGATGCGCCCCGACCGCATTATCGTCGGTGAGGTGCGCGGCGGTGAGGCGCTGGACATGTTGCAAGCGATGAACACCGGCCATGATGGCAGTCTGGCAACTGGCCACGCAAACAGCACGCGCGATATGTTGGCTCGTCTGGAAACAATGGTGCTGATGGCGGGCATGGATTTACCACACCGCGCCATTCGTGAACAAATTGCTTCGGCAATTCACCTGATTGTGCACCAGGACCGTCTGCGCGATGGCTCGCGCAAGGTAATGTCTATCAGCGAAATTCAGGGTATGGAAGGGGATGTGATTACGACCTCGGAAATTTTCCGTTTCGAGCAAACCGGGCTGGAGAATGGTAAGGTGATTGGCCGGTTGCGGCCAACGGGCCTGCGGCCTAAGTTCATGTGGAAGATTCAGGATGCAGGGATTATGCTGCCGCCTTCGGTGTTTGGTATTGGCAGCCGCACGCCTGGCGCACCACGTCGTTAGCATACGGCCGTTCTGCGTGAAGGAGAGTTGAGATGAGCCCATTGTTCATTTTTGGTGGTCTGGCTGTTCTCCTGCTCTTGATAGGAGCGGCCGTTGCCTTCTTCACCGGGGGAAACCAACCCAATGTCAGCGAACGCATGGAGGAGTATGTGGCCCCAAGCTTCCTCGATGTGGCAGATGAAACAATTGCCGCCGAGGGGCCAGACGTGGCTGACCGGGTAGACAAAGCGCTTTCGAAACGCAGCTTCTTCCAACCCCTCAAAGAGCGCCTGGCGCGCGCTGATATGAAGCTGCGCGTAATAGAGTACCTGGCGTTGGTGTTTCTCAGCACTATTGGCGTTGCTGCGGCTGCTTACTTCGTCTTCTTCCGGGGACAACTCATCATGGCCCTGGTGGGGGCGCTGGTCGGTATGCAGCTACCACGCATGTACCTGGGCTACGCCGAAAAAAAGCGCATGAATGCCTTTAATAATCAACTAGGCGATACGCTGAATTTGTGGGTGAACGCGCTGCGTTCTGGTTACAGCGTGTTGCAGGGGATGGAGACAATTGCCACAGAGCTGCCCCCGCCCGTTTCGGTGGAGTTTGAGCGCGTGGTGCAAGAAGTGCGGCTTGGCCTCAGCGTGGAACAGGCACTAAACAACATGTATCGGCGCGTCCCCAGCGAAGACCTGGATCTGGTAATCACGGCCGTTAACATTCAGCGTGAAGTGGGTGGCAACCTGGCCGAAGTGCTGGACTCGATCAGCTTCACCATTCGTGAGCGCGTGCGCATCAAGGGTGAAATTCGCACCCTGACAGCCCAAGGGCGCGCTTCGGCCTGGATCATCAGCCTTTTGCCCATTGTCCTGGGGTTGCTGCTTTATGCCATCAATCCCGGTTACGTCTCCCAGCTATGGGCGATGGAAAAACCCTTCATTATCGAAGGCGTTTTCCCCTGCGGCTGGGTAGTCCTAGGCATCGGCGCGACGATGATTGGCCTGGGCGCATTTGCCATTCAAAAAATCGTACAGATTGAAGTATAGCCCCACAACAATGACCTTGAAGCATAGCACCCATTACCAAAAATTGGAGTGAGCATATGCCGACTATTGTCATCATTCTTTTATTGCTTGTCGTTGGCCTGGTGATTTTTGGCGCCGTCTTGCTGCGCCGCTCCGAGGGAGACCCTCTGGCGGCGCGCATTGATGAATTTGCTGCGCGTGAAGAAGCCGCCTCCATCGAAGAGATTGAGCTGTCGCTGCCTCTGACTGACCGCATTTTCTTGCCCCTTGTGCGCCGCGCCAGCGAGATGGTGATGCGCATGACGCCGCAAACAGCGTTGGAGCAAACGTCGCGCATGCTTGAGTTGGCGGGTAATCCGCGTAATATGTCTGCGGCCGAGTTTTGGGTGGCACGGGGGTTTGCCACAATCGGTTTTGCCGTACTCACCTTTTTGATGATGTGGCGATTTGGCCAGCCTACTTCGCGCACAGTGCTTTATTCGCTGGGTGCAGCGGCGCTGGGGTTCTATATTCCCGTCATGCTGCTGCGCTCAATGATTGACCGGCGTAAACAGGCAATTGTGAAGAAGCTGCCAGATGCGCTAGACCTGATGACCATTTGCGTGGATGCTGGCCTGACGTTTAACGCCGCCATGCAAAAGGTAGATGAAAAATGGGATGATGCGCTGGCAAAAGAGTTTGGCCGCGTCATCTATGAAATGCAGTTGGGCAAATCGCGTCGTCAGGCACTTAAAGACATGGTAGACCGTATGGATGTGCCAGATGTCACCAGTTTTATTGCGGCCGTGTTACAGGCAGACCAGTTGGGTGTTGGCATCGGCAAAGTGCTGCGCATTCAGTCTGAGCAGATGCGCTTGAAACGGAGGCAGCGCGCAGAAGAAAAGGCGCAACAGGCGCCGGTAAAAATGCTGTTTCCTATGGTTTTCTTGATTTTCCCCTCAATTTTTATCGTACTGCTAGGGCCAGCCGGGTTCCAAATTGTGCGTAGTGAAGCCTTGCAAGGCGTTATCGGATAAGCATATCAGGCTACTACACTGGCGTTTTTGTTGGCTGCCAGAGTAGCGCAATTTGCCAAATGGCGTTACGGCGCCAGAGGTCAGCGCAAATTTCGCCAGACGCCAGCAGGCTATTTATCTGTAGTTTACTTGCCTGGGTATGCCCTGGCATCAGAGAAAAGGGAAACAGCCCTTGAACCCTGATACGCATCCCCAACCAGATGCGTGGCGCATGCGCGCACATAGTCTGGCGGGTGCCCTTTTTAACTTTCTCTTTCCCCCTGTTTGTGCAAACTGCAAAAGCGTTGGTGCACTTTTGTGTGCTGCGTGCCGGGCAGAGATTGCCTGGGTGACAGCGCCAGTGTGTGATGGGTGTGGACACGCGCTGGCATCTGTAGGTCAGAGCTGCCCGGCATGTGCGCAACGAAAACTACCGTTGCAGCAGGTGCGAACGGCCGTGTTCTTTCAAGAGCCGGTGCAATCCCTCATTCACAAATTCAAGTACGAAAACACGTTTGCCCTGGGCACAGAATTGGGTGAACTAATGGTGCAGGCCTGGCCTGTCTGGCGACACTCTGTTGACCTGATTGTGCCTGTTCCCCTGCATGCCAGACGCTACCGCGAGCGCAGGTACAACCAATCGGAGCTTCTGGCGCGTCACCTGGCGATGCGCCTGCACATTCCTTTGGAAACAAAGGCGTTGCAGCGCCAGCGTGATACCCAACCCCAGGTGCACCTTTCTGCGACCGAGCGACAGGCAAACGTGGTGGGTGCATTTGCCGTGCCTGCCAACATAGATGGCCGCACATTCCTGGGTAAGCATATTCTGCTGATTGATGACGTGTTTACCACTGGCGCTACGCTCTCAGCTGCAGCCACTGCACTCTATCAGGCAGGCGCTACGGCCGTTTCCGGCTATTGTCTGGCGCGCGCCAAATAGAGATAATACATTACCATTTTCAACTGCGAAGGAGCAAAACTATGGAAATTACAATTCATGGGCATAACATAGATATAACCCCCAGGTTAAGAAGCTATGTAGAAAAAAAGACAGGTCGGTTAGATCGCTACATGCCCAATTTGAGTACGGTTCATGTAGATTTGACCGAGGAAAACACGCGCAGCGCCATTGACCGCCAGGTGGCCCAGGTAACCATTCGTGACAACCGTGGCACCATCCTGCGCGCCGAAGAGCGCAGCAGCGACATGTTTGCCGCCATTGACCAGGTGGTAGACAAACTTTACCGGCAGATTCACCGCTACCAGGGCAAGCGCAAGCGCAAGTGGCGGAATGGCGGCGAAGAGCCAATTGTGGGAGAGCCGTTGCCAATTGAAGAAGTTGTAGAAGAAGATGCAGAACAGAAAATTGTGCGTTACAAGCGCTTTCCGGTGCATCCCATGACGCCAGATGAAGCCGTTGAGCAAATGGAACTACTCGGCCACGATTTCTTTGTCTTCTTCAACATGGAAGAAGAAGGGATCAATGTGTTGTACAGGCGGCATGATGGCAATTATGGCCTGCTTCAGCCTGAATTTGCCTGATTCAGCCAGGGTGAGGTAACTGGGAGCCCAAGATACCGTATGCGCGGATGTAACCCAGGTCTCCTGACCTGGGTTACACTGTTCTTATTTGGTTGACCATGCAATGCCCCACATTTTAATTGTTTGCACAGCTAATATCTGCCGCTCGCCCGTTGCTGCTGCCATGTTGCAGGAGCGATTAAAACAGGCAGGGTATGGCCCTGAGTGGCGCGTTTCTTCCGCTGGCACCTGGGCACAGGTGAAGCGTGGCCCCTCTCAGTACAGCCTGCAAGTGGCGGCGGAACGGGGGCTGGATATTTCTCAGCACCGCGCAGAGATGATAGAGGCCGCTCACTTACAGGAGGCTGACCTGGTGTTGTGCATGGAGTCGGGGCATGTGGAAGCACTGCGCGCAGAGTTCCCTGCTTATGCGCGCAAGATTTTCTTGTTTGCGGAGATGGTAGGGCGAGCGTACAGCGTCCAGGACCCCTACGGCCGTTCTCTGGATGCCTATCAGATGATGGCACAGGAATTAGCCCACCTGACGGAAGCGGGGCTGCCGCAAATTGTCGCCCTGGCGCAGCAACATGCGGCAGAACGGCCGTAGCCACACAATCGCCGTGGCAAGCACCTTACCAGCCGGTAATATAAGGTTCCCACTCCTCCCGCATAGAGAGAAAGTGACCAAAGCGATAGTAAGCGCTGGCACTCGGCTCCGTCGGTAGACGGCTCAGGCGCATATTCGCTTCTTCGGGGGTACGTCCCCCCTTGTGCCGATTGCAAGAAGAGCAAGCCGTGACAAGATTCTGCCAGGTATGCGGCCCGCCACGATAGCGCGGAATGACGTGATCAATCGTCAGGGCGCGTCCTTTCTTGCCACAATACTGGCAGGTATAGTCATCACGGTGAAAAATTTCGCGCTTAGAGAGGGGAATGCGCGGGTGTGGCCGCTTGACCATGTGCCCAAGGCGGATAACGGAAGGCAGCTCGTAATCAGCCGTGCTCGTTTGAATGTAGCCACGGCCGTTTAGTACAATTTCTGCCTTCCCGGAGAACACCAGACCCAGTGCCCGCTTGATGTTGCAGACGTTCAGAGGTTCAAAGGTTGCGTTGAGAACGAGCACGGGCTGATTGATTAGCCCTTCTACACCCATAACATGGGGAGTATAGCGCGTTCGGGAACCTTACGTCAATTCTTCACAGTTAAGAACTGGTTAACAGTTGGCGCTTTTTTACCAAACTGTTTCGCGCCAGTGTAAAACTAACAGGGCCACCCAAACCCAAATCTTTAACTTGTAAGCAATGCAGTTGCTGTAAATCCCAAATTCCCAAGGGGGTAACAATGAACTTTGAACTGAATGACGAACAACAGGCGTTTCGCCACGTGGTGCATGAGTTTGTGGCCAGAGAGGTAAAGCCTCTGGCGCGCCACACAGATGAGACGGGCGAATTTAACTGGACGGCCGTGCGTAAAATGGGGCCACTCGGTTTGTTGGGGCTGGAAGTGCCAGAAGCATATGGGGGCGCGGCTGTGGATCCCATCAGCGCCGCCATTGCCATTGAGGAGCTGGCCTGGGGCTGTGCCTCGACGGCACTGGCCGTCTCGGCGCACAATGGCCTGGCGCTGGGGCCAGTCGTGGCCTACGGCACCGAAGCGCAAAAAGAGGCCTGGCTACCCAAACTGGCAACGGGCGAGGGACGGCTGGCGGCACTTTCGCTCACAGAACCAGGAGCGGGGTCTGATTTGCAAGGGGGTGTGCGCACAACGGCCGTCAAACAAGGCCAGGAATGGGTCATCAACGGCAGCAAAATGTGGATGACCAACGCCTCCATCGCCGACCTGATGGTCGTGCTGGTGCGCACGGACCCTGGCGGCGGCAGCAAAAGCCTCAGCCACATCCTGGTGCCGGCCGACACACCCGGTGTCATCATTGCCCCTGCGGAAAAGAAAATGGGTCTAAACGGCTCCCCCACACACGCCGTCACCTTTGAGAACGTGCGCGTGCCCCTGGAAAACCTACTGGGCGCCGAAGGGCGCGGCCTGCAACAAACCCTCTCTACGCTCGATAGCGGGCGCATCAGCATTGGCGCCCTGGCGGTGGGCATCGCTCAGGCCGCTTACGAAGCGGCGCTGAAGTATGCGCATGAGCGATACACCTTCGGCAAGCCCATTGCCCAGCACCAGGCGGTGCAGTGGATGCTGGCTGATGCCGTCACAGAGATTCAAGCAGCGCGGCTGATGGTGTACTGGGCGGCAGCTAGGAAAGCGTCTGGGGCACGCTACACTCAGGAAGCGGCTATGGCAAAGCTATTTGCCACCGAAGTGAGCGAACGGGTCTGCCGTAATGCCATTCAGGTGCACGGTGGGTATGGCTACAGCCGTGAGTTTGAGGTGGAGCGCATGTACCGCGATACACGCCTGATGACAATTGGCGAAGGCACGAGCGAAATTCAGCGGTTGGTGATTGCGCGCGCTATAGGGAGATAACAACGTCTACCGGTTCATCCAAGACGAGAGTTGTGGCATCCCCCTGCATGAAGCAGCAATTGGGATACTTCTGTGGGCAGTAAGCAATCGTAGCGGCATCTTGATCCACGCCCAGGACCGAAACGGCCGTTTGCGCCAGTAAGTTTGTGCCATACCCATGCCGCAGGCAATATCCAGCACCCGCCTGTTCCGGCAAAATGGCACAGCTAATGACTGACCGCAAACGGCAAACGGCCGACGGCAAACTGCAGGCGACAGCAATGTCGGCAAATGGCGCTCTGTGCCGCGGTCGGTGAGTGTATCTTGTCATCCCCGTTTCCCTTGTGCTATCCTTGCCCCTGCCATGGCCAACCTGTCTGATCTCAAACCCGGCTTACAGCTCATCGGCTTGCTGCCCGACGAGACCGTCACCCTGATTGACGTGACCTGGCACGGCCGTTCTGCCCTGGAAATTACCTACAAACGCGCCGACGGTCAGCCCGCCACGCAAATCCTCTACGAAGCAGACGCCCTGCCCCTGACCGCGCGCCAACCCCAAACCACCTGGGACTTCTCTGCCTCCGGCGACGCCTTCCGCCTCGCTGCCGAAGCGTATCGCATTCACCTGGCGCACCTGTTTGACCCCGTGCTGGCCATACACACCTCTCACATCGAGCCTTTGCCGCACCAGATCACGGCCGTTTACGGCGAAATGCTCACCCGCCAGCCCCTGCGCTTCTTGCTAGCCGACGACCCCGGCGCCGGCAAAACCATCATGGCCGGGCTGCTCATCAAAGAGCTGATGGTGCGTGGCGACGTGCGCCGCTGCCTCATCTGCGCCCCCGGCAGCCTCACCGGCCAGTGGCAGGACGAGCTGTGGCTCAAATTCCAGCTTCCCTTTGCGGTGCTGACGCACGAGATGGCAGAAACGGCCGTTTCCGGCAACCCCTTCCAGGAAAACAACCAGCTCATCATTCGTCTTGACCAGGTCAGCCGCAGCGACGACCTCAAAGAAAAGCTCGCCCACAGCGAGTGGGACCTGGTCATTGTAGACGAAGCGCACAAAATGGCCGCCTCCTTCTGGGGCAGCAAGCTAAAATTCACGCAGCGCTACCGCCTGGGCGAGCTGCTGGGCGGCGTCACGCGCCACTTCCTGCTGATGACCGCCACCCCCCACAACGGCAAAGAAGCCGATTTCCAGATGTTCCTGGGCCTCCTGGACCCCGACCGCTTCGAGAATCGCTCCAAATCCCACACCGAGCCGGTAGACGTTTCCGACCTCATGCGCCGCATGGTCAAAGAAAACCTGCGCCGCTTCGACGGCCGTCCCCTCTTCCCCGAGCGCCGCGCCTACACCATCAACTTCCAGCTCTCCCCCGCCGAAATGGAGCTATACGAAGCGGTCACCAGCTACGTGCGCGACGAATTCAACCGCGCCGACAGCCTGCAAGACGACAAACGGCGCGGCACCGTCGGCTTCGCCCTCACCGTCTTGCAGCGCCGCCTCGCCTCTTCGCCAGAGGCCATCTACCAATCCCTGCGCCGCCGCCGCGAACGGCTGGAAAAACGACTCAGCGAAATCGGCACACAGGCTGTTCACGCCCCCGTAACCCAGGTTGCTAACCTGGGCTACGACTTCGACTGGGACGACCTCGACGACGCCCCCGCCGCCGAAGTCGAAGAACTCGAAGAGCTGGTCATGGACGCCGCCACCGCCGCCCTCACCATGGCTGAGCTTCAGGCCGAAATTGCCACATTACACGACCTGGAGCGCATGGCCTACCAGATGCGCCAGCAAGGAACTGACCGCAAGTGGGAACAGATGCGCGCCCTCCTGCAAGAAAACGAGCATATCGTTCGTAGTGCCGGCTTTAGCCAGCAATCCCGCAAGCTCGTCATCTTCACCGAACACCGCGACACCCTGCGCTACCTGCACGGCCGTATCAAAACCCTCTTTGGCCGTGACGAGAACATCGTGTACATTGACGGCGGGCTGGGCCGCGAAGCGCGTCGCGCTGTGGAAGAGCGCTTTCGCAATGACCCCGACATCCACTTTTTGCTGGCCACCGACGCCGCCGGCGAAGGCATCAACCTGCAGCGCGCCCATCTGATGATTAACTACGATCTGCCCTGGAATCCCAACCGCCTGGAGCAGCGTTTTGGCCGCATCCACCGCATTGGCCAGACGGAAGTGTGCCACCTGTGGAACCTGGTGGCGGGCGAAACGCGCGAAGGGTACGTCTACGAACGGCTGCTACGCAAGCTGGAAACAGAAAAAGCCGCCCTGAACGAGCAGGTATTCAACGTGCTGGGCAGCCTTTTTGCCGAGACGCCTTTGCGCAAGCTGCTGGTAGACGCCGTGCGCTATGGCGACCGCCCTGAAGTGCGCGCCCGGCTGGACCAGGCCGTGGATGACGTCGTGGACCAGGAACGGGTACGCCGCCTCCTGGACAAACGCTCCCTGGCGGCGCACACCATGGACCTGACGCAGATTGAGCGCATTCGTGCCGATATGGAACGGTACGCGGCGCGCCGCTTGCAGCCTTTCTACATCAAAAGCTTCTTCCTGGCCGCCTTCACCGCCCTCGGCGGCGCGCTCATCGAGCGCGAACCGGGGTGCTACCGCATCTCCCACGTGCCCGCGCGCATTCGTGACCGCGCCCAGGCGCTGGGAACGGCCGTTCCCGTGCAGCGCCAATACGAACGCATCTGCTTCGCCAAAGAGCAAATCACCGTGCCGGGCAAACCCCCGGCCACCTTCATCTGCCCTGGCCATCCTCTGCTCGATGCCGTCATTGACCTGGTGCGCGAGCAGCACCGCGCCGTGCTGCGCCAGGGAACCGTGTTCATAGACGACACCGACCCCGGCGACCAGCCGCGCATGCTCTTCTTCATCGAGCAAACCATCCGCGACGCCGCCGGGCACACCGTCTCCCAGGAAGTCCACTTCGTGGAAATCAGCGCCAGCGGCGACATCCGCCGCGGCGGCCACGCCCCCTACCTGGACTACCGCCCCCTCCCCCCCGACAGCGCCGCCGGGAGCGCCGGCAGCCTGCCCGCCATAGAACTAGAGCAGCAGGCCCGCAGCCACGCCATCGCCCACCTCCTCCCCACCCATCTGGAAACCGTGCGCCAGCGCCGCGAAGCCCTCATAGACAAAACCCTGGCCGCCGTGCAGGAACGCCTCACCAAAGAAATCAACTACTGGGACGGCCGTGCTGCCGCCCTGCGCCTTCAGGAAAAAGCGGGGAAGCCCAACGCCCGCCTCAACTCTGCCCAGGCGCAAAAGCGCGCCGACGAGCTGGCCGAACGGCTGGCGCTGCGCAAAGAGGAACTGGCCCGCGAGCGCCAGCTCACCCCCGCGCCCCCCGTCATCGTCGGCGGGGCGCTCATCCTTCCTGCGGGCCTCCTCCTGGAACGCGAGCAGCCTGCCCGCCTGCTCGACACGCGCATCACCGAGGCCATTGCCATGCAGGCCGTCATGGCCGCCGAAATTGCCCTGGGCTGCCACCCCCGCGACGTCAGCAAAGAAAACCTGGGCTACGACATCGAGAGCCTGGACCCGCGTAACGGCCGTCTCCGTTTCATCGAGGTCAAAGGGCGCAAAGCCGGCGCCGACACCGTCACCGTCAGCAAAAACGAAATCCTCACCGCCCTCAACCGGCCCGACCAGTTCATTCTCGCCCTGGTAGAAGTCGCCGACGGGCAGGCCCGTCCGCCCCGCTACGTGCGCCAACCCTTCACCACCGAACCCGACTTCGCCGCCACCAGCGTCAACTACGATTTGCCCGACCTGCTCGCTCGCAGCACCTTACCAGAATAGAACCTGGCCCATTGCCATGCGTAGGTTTTCTGACTATGTTAAAATATCGGCGTGCTTCAAGTGATCTTTACAAATTTGACCGCCGACCACAGACAGCCGACTACGATTTGTCTTCAGTCTGGCGATCTGCGGTCAGCGGTCACAAAATAGTAAAGCACCATTTCCAGAAAGTGTGAACCACACCGGAATTTGTAAAATGCTGTTTCCACAGGGGGGAACCATGCCAAAATACCTCACCGGGGCCGGGCACAAAAATAGCTGCGATCATTCAGGGACAAACGATGAGAGATAAAGCGCCGCCACGAATTGAATACCTCCACGTGCAGAACTATCGCGCTTTACGCGATCTCGAACTGAAAAACCTCAGCCCGCTCACCGTGTTTTTAGGCCCAAACGGCAGTGGCAAATCAACTATTTTTGACGTATTTGCCTTTCTTTCCGACTGCTTCACTATTGGTTTGCGCAAAGCCTGGGACAAACGCGGCCGTTTTCGTGAGCTACGCACGCGGGGCGCCGATGGCCCAATCACCATTCAGATCAAGTACCGCGAAGAGCCAGATGCGCCCATCATCACCTATCACCTTAGCATTGATGAAAACCAGCGCGGCCCCTACGTGTCTGAAGAGTGGCTGCAATGGCGACGCGGGCAACGTGGCAAGCCTTTCCGTTTCCTTGACTTCAAAAATGGGCAAGGTCGGGTCATTAGCGGCGACACGCCTACGGCAGAGAGCGGCAGGCGTATAGATGAAACCCTGGAATCGCCCGACATTTTGGCCGTTAGCACCCTGGGGCAATTTGCCCGCAATCCCCGCGTCAGCGCCTTGCGCCGTTTCATTGCCGATTGGTACCTCTCTTACCTCTCAGCCGACAGCGCCCGCAGTGTGCCAGAAGCGGGTGCCCAAGAGCGCCTTTCCGCCACCGGCGACAACCTGCCCAATGTCATCCAATACCTCAAAGAACAGCATCCCGATCGCCTGGCGCACATTCTGACGACCCTTACCAGTCGTGTCCCCCGCCTGGAAAAGGTGGATACGGAATTATTGCTCGACGGCCGTCTCCTTCTACGCATAAAAGACGCCCCCTTCGAGCAACCCATTCTGGCGCGCTACGCCTCCGATGGCACGCTTAAAATGCTCGCCTACCTGGTCGTCTTATACGATCCCGACCCACCGCAATTGGTTGGCATCGAAGAACCGGAAAATTACTTACACCCCCGTCTGTTACAAGAGTTGGCCGAAGAATGCCGTCTGGCTGCCGCGCGCACTCAACTAATGGTCACAACCCATTCCCCCTTCTTCATCAATGGGTTACGTCCAGAAGAAGTTTGGGTTTTATATCGGGATGAACAAGGTTTCACCCAGTCCCAACGCACATCAGACATTCCAGGTATTCCTGAATTTATTCAAGAAGGCTCTTTATTAGGCTTTCTCTGGATGGAAGGTCACTTTGGTGTGGGCGATCCGCTAAAAGCCAATGGCGCTATCACGCAACCGCGTCTATTTCGTTAAAACCAGTTGCCATGCACCTTGAGTTTCTCGTTGAAGAGCCTTCGGCAGAAGCAGCGTTAGAAAAGTTGTTGCCACTTATGCTGGGCGCAGCCGTCACCTACCAGATTCACGTCCATCAAGGCAAACAAGATTTGTTGCTAAAACTACCGGCGCGGTTGCGTGGTTACCGCCGTTGGCTGCCTCCGGAATGGCGTATCGTCGTCTTGGTAGACGAAGACCGGCAAGATTGTCTCACCTTAAAACAGCAAATGGAGCAAATCGCCAGTCGCTACAAAAACAGCGCCCGGCGACAATGGCGTATTTCAGGTCATTAACCGCATCGCCGTTGAAGAGTTGGAGGCATGGTTTTTTGGTGATGTCCCCGCCCTTCGGCGCGCTTTTCCCCGTATTCCGGAAACATTAGCGCAACAGAGCCGTTACCGGGACCCAGATGCTATCAGTAACGGAACCTGGCAAGCCTTAGCCAGATTGTTGGTCAGCTACAATTATTACAGCAGTTCAGAAAGCGTCCCCAAAATCGCCGTGGCGCGCCAGATTTCTGCTCACATGCAACCAGATCACAATCGTTCCCGCAGCTTTCAGGTATTTCATGAAGCGCTGCGTTTCTTGCTTACCAGTCCGTAACCCAGGTTGCTAACTTGGGTTATATGTTGCACAATGCAACCACATCATTTACAATTCCACCAAACTGGAGCGTGGGCTGCCAGCCCGCCCGTATCCCAGGTTACCAAACCTGGCCTACCAGAGGTGAACCATGCCTACCTTACACGTCCGTAACGTGCCCGAATCCATCTACGACCGGCTGCGTCAGCGCGCCCAGGAGCACAACCGCTCCCTGAGCGCTGAAGTGGTGCTGCTGCTGGATTATGCCCTGGCAGAAA
The DNA here is from genome assembly GCA_937943625.1 of uncultured Anaerolineae bacterium. Taxonomy (GTDB): domain Bacteria; phylum Chloroflexota; class Anaerolineae; order Promineifilales; family Promineifilaceae; genus JACSRF01. The sequence goes on from CALEAD010000015.1 coordinate 22,812, forward strand.
CGGCCGTTTCCCAGGCCGATATCCTCGACCGCATCCGCCGCCGCCGCTTCTTCAATCCCGCCAGCGTCAACGCCCCAGACAGCACAGCCCTGCTGCGCGAGGACCGCGAGCGGTGAGCGGTGATTGCGTCATAGACGCCAGCGTCGGCATCAAGCTGTTCCTGGAGGAAGAAGGCTCGGCGGCGGCGGATGCCCTGTTTCGCCGCCTGGCAGACACGCCACCCGCCCGCCTTTACGTGCCCGACCTGTTCTACAGCGAATGCGCCAACATCCTCTGGAAATACGTGCGCCATTTCGCTTACCCGGCCGCCAACGCCCGCCAGGATATAGCCGACCTGCTCGCCCTGCGGCTGCAAACCATCTCCGCCGCCGACCTGCTGCCCGACGCCCTGGACCTGGCCCTACAATACGACATCACCGCCTACGACGGCTGCTACGCCGCCCTGGCCCAACAATTAGCACTGCCCCTTATCACCGCCGACGCGCCCCTGGCGCGCAAACTCACCACCAGCGGCCTCACCATCCACATCCTATCCGATTACCCGACTTCTCAACTACCAGACTAAGGACACCCAAACCATGACCCACCGCAAAAAACTCATCGAAGTCGCCCTACCCCTCGAAGCCATCAACGTTGCCAGCGCCCGCGAAAAATCCATTCGCCACGGCCACCCCAGCACCCTGCATTTGTGGTGGGCGCGCCGCCCCCTGGCCG
>CALEAD010000016.1 GCA_937943625.1 uncultured Anaerolineae bacterium
GATGTTTGTATGTGACTCATGGCGACCTCGTTGTGAAATGTCGCTATGAGCCTGCCACTATTGAGCAGGTTGTAAAGGTTCGACTTTTATTTTTGGCGATTTTTCATGAAATCGCTTCTGATTGTGCAAAACTTACGTCAAAAAATCGTTTACAATACACACAGTCCCGGCAAATTTTGCCAGGGGAAAATAAACTCACAAGGAGGCTATCCATGACAAAGCTATCAGAAATCGAAGGCATTGGTGAAGTTTACCAGGCAAAATTAAACGAGATCGGCATCAACAGCATTGAAACGTTGCTAGAAAAGGGGGGCACGCGCAAAGGGCGCGAAGAGATCATTGCTGCCAGCGGCATCAGCGACAAGCTCATCCTCAAGTGGATCAATCGTGCTGACCTGGCGCGCATCAAGGGAATTGGCAGCGAATATGCCGACCTGCTGGAAGCCGCAGGCGTAGACACCGTGCCCGAACTGGCACAGCGCAACGCCGCCAACCTGCACGAAAAGCTGCCAGAAGTCAACGAGGCGAAAAAACTGGTGCGTCGTCCTCCCCGCGCCAGCATGGTAGAGGATTGGATTAATCAAGCCAAAGAGCTGCCCCGCGCCATTCATTACTAAAGCACTGGAGTCTGGCAAAATTTGCGCTGACCTCTGGCGCCGTAACGCGATCTGGCAAACGCCCTACATCAAACCATCACACTTTCCGGCGATCCTTCGCAATTACGACAAGAACCTGTAAATCCCCAATCGCCAAGCTCTTTCATATGCCTATGGACCCCTCTACACAAACCCAGCCCGGCTTCTGGCCCGAATTGTGGCGCGAACTAAAAAAAGTAGGGCGCAGCCTGGCCGATGAATGGTCGGTGCTGGGCATGACCCTGCGCAATCAGATGCGGCTACTGCGCCGCGCCTATGTGGATTACGTAATTTTACCCATTGGCGGCCCCCTGCCAGAGCGAGACGCGCCGCCGCGCAGCTTCATTCAGCGCCAGCTCCCCCTGCCGGAGCCGCCTCTGAGCCTGGAAACACTCAACCGACGGCTACAGGCCATTGGCGATGCCGCCAATACGCGCGGCGCCATTCTTGTTTTTCAGGGTTTCGAGGCCGGATTGGCCACATTGCAAAACGTGCGCCGTGCCATCGCGCGCCTGCGCGCCAGCGGCAAAGAGGTTGTGGTTTACACGCCATACCTGGACTTGCCCCATTACTTTGTGGCAACGGCCGCTAACCGCATCATCGCCCCACCCAGCGCCGAGTTTGCCGCGCTGGGGCTGCGCATTGAGGTCACTTACCTGAAAGAAACGTTACAGCGCGTCGGTCTGCAGGTAGATATTGTGCAAATTTCCCCGTACAAAACTGCCCTCAACCGTTTTGGCCACAACGATATGACGCCGGAAGAGCGTGAGCAGTTTAACTGGCTGCTAGATGAGCAGTATGACCTGTTTCTGGCGGGCATGGCGGAAGGGCGCAGCGGCAATCATACCCCAGAATCGCTGCGGGCGCTGATGGACCAGGCTCCCTTTTCCGCTGCCAAAGCGCAAGAGCTAGGGCTGGTAGACGCCATTGGCTACGATGATGACCTGGCGCGTCTGCTGGCAAACCCGCCCGACCAACCAACTAACCAACCATCCAACCATCCAACGATCCAACCATCCAACCATCCAACCATCCAACCATCCAACCAACCTGCCCTTACCCTCCTCTCCTGGGAAAAAGCGGCCCCGCTGCTGCTGGAAAAGCGCCGCCGCCGTGTGCACAAATATATTGGCGTGGTCAGCCTGGAAGGCAGCATTGTGACCGGGCCAAGCCGTAACCCGCCTATTGATTTGCCCATCCCGCTGATTGGCGGGCAGGCGGCAGGTAATCAGACGATTACGCAGCTTCTGCGGCGCGCAGAGCAGGATGAGAATATGGCGGCGCTGATTTTTCACGTGGATTCGGGAGGGGGTTCGGCGCTGGCCTCTGACCTGATTGCGCGCGAGATTGCACGCCTGAATCAAAAGAAGCCGGTGCTGGCCTACATGGGCAACGTGGCGGCTTCAGGTGGGTATTACGTCAGCGCCCTGGCGCGCCACATTATGACCCAGAGTGGCACAATTACAGGTTCGATTGGCGTGATCAACGGCCGTCTGAGTAGCAGCGCCTTGTACCAAAAATTGCGCGCCAATCCCGTTCACCTGGATCGCGGTGAGCGCGCCGGGCTGTACCGCAACAACACCCCCCTCAGCGAAGCCGAGCGCGAGATATTCTGGCAGGGCATTGTGGAAATTTATGCGCAGTTTAAGCAGGTGGTCAGCAACGGCCGTTCCTTGCCCATCGAAACGCTCGACCCCATCTGTGAAGGACGCGTGTGGACAGGACGGCAGGCGCTGGCGCACAAACTGGTAGACAGCCACGGCGACTTTGTGGATGCAGTGCAGCAAACCGCCAGGCTAGCCAATCTGCCAGATGACGAGGCACATTTTATCCCTACGCGCAACATCTATCCCAGGGAAGAGGAATACCTGCCCGCGCCGCCGTTTGCCGCAGACGCCCTGACGACCCTGGGCCAGACGTTGCTTTCAGAGTGGTGGCAGGCACTAAACGGCCGTGCACTGTTGCTGATGCCATACACGTTCCGTCTGTACTAAAAAAGTGCGGGAGTCTGGCAAAATGTAGGCTGACTTCTGGCACTGTCACGCGATTTGCTAGATTGCGTGACAATGACAGCCGGCAAAAACGCTAGTATCCAAAAACATGGTCAGTGGTTAAAGATTGGCGTTTCACATTTCATGGTTAGGGCTTACCCTATGCAACTGATTCAGGCACAACCCAAAACTCTCGAAGCCAGGCTGCACATAGACCCCCAGGTCACAGAACTGGTGCTTACCCGCTTTCTCCACAACGAAATTCGCAAAACCGGCTTTCAGCGCGCCGTGCTGGGCCTTTCCGGCGGCATAGATTCCGCCCTGAGCTGTTACCTGGCAGCGCGCGCCCTGGGGCCAGAAAACGTGCTGGCGCTGCGCCTGCCTTACCGCACCTCTGCGCCAGAAAGCCTGGCCCATGCCGACCTGGTAATCGAAGCATTGGGCGTACAGCACGAAACCATTGACATCAGCGGCATGGTAGATAGCCTGGAAGCGGCCTCACCGGGCATGACCGCGTACCGCAAAGGAAACGTGATGGCGCGTGCACGCATGACCGCCATTTATGATCGCTCTGCCGCCTGGGAAGCGCTGGTGGTGGGCACAAGCAATAAGACAGAACTGCTGTTAGGATATGGCACCATCTTTGGCGACCTGGCTTCGGCCGTGAACCCGATTGGCGATCTGTACAAAACGCAGGTGCGGCAGCTCGCATGGGCGATGGGCATTCCGCCGGTTATCATCGAAAAAGCACCCACGGCCGATCTGCTGCCCAATCAGACGGACGAGGGAGACCTGGGCTTTACCTACGCCCAGGTGGATCAGTTGTTGTATCTGCTGGTGGACGAGCGCTACAGCATGGATGAGGTAGTGGCGGCCGGCTTTAGTCGCGATTTTGCCCAGCGGGTGTGGCGCATGGTGCAGCGGGCGCAGTACAAGCGGGCGTTGCCCATCATCCCCAAAATTACGGATCGCTCTATTGGGCATGATTTTCGCTATTTGCGCGATTGGGGAACGTGAAAGAAAGCTAGGGCCAGAGCTAGAAGGGGAATGTATTCTCGCCCTTGCTCTGGCTCCGGTTATTTTTGGAGGCAAATAATGAGTAAGTGGTTTCGGGTTTTGAGCAGTGCGCTTTTGGCAGCAGGCTTGATGGGATGGCTAATTACGGCCGTTCACACGGCGGCCGTGCCGCCTGAGCAGGCCGTAGAATGGATGCAAAAAGTAGACCCCTGGGTGCTGGAAACGGCCGTTGCCGGCGAGACAGAATTTCTGCTCTACCTGAGCGAACAGGCCGATCTGAGCGGCGCGGCCAGCCTAAACAGCAAAGAAGCCAAAGGAGCCTACGTCTATGCCCAGCTAACGGCCGTTGCCCAACGCACGCAGCCAGCCGTGATAGCTCAATTAGACACGCTGGGCGTCCCCTACCGCCGCTACTGGGTGGCCAACATGATCTGGGTACGCGGCGACCGCCAGGTCATTGCCGCGCTGGCCAGCCGCCCTGACGTGGCCCACCTGTACGCCAACCCCACTGTGATCATGCCTCCCCTGCCTGCCAACACGCCACGGCCGGAACAGACAGAAGCGATTGAGTGGAATATCCTCAAAGTGAGCGCCGACGACGTATGGGCACTGGGCTACACCGGCGCAAACGTGGTCATTGGCGGCCAGGATACCGGCTACGATTGGAGCCACGTGGCCCTGGTCAGGCAATATCGCGGCTGGAACGGTAGCAGCGCCAACCACAACTACAACTGGCACGACGCCATCCACAGTGGCAACGGCGGCGTCTGCGGCCTCAATTCACCCGTACCGTGCGACGACCATGGGCATGGCACGCACACCATGGGCACCATGTTAGGCAACGACATGGACCCCGCTAACCCCACCTGGCCGGCCGGCGCCGTGAACGCCGTCGGCATGGCGCCCGGCGCCAAATGGATTGGCTGCCGCAACATGGATGTAGGCAACGGCACACCCGCCACCTACAGCGAATGTTACCAATGGTTTATCGCCCCCTACCCAATTGGCGGCGACCCCTTTAACGATGGCGACCCCAGCAAAGCGCCACACGTCATCAACAACTCCTGGGGCTGCCCCCCCAGTGAAGGGTGCACCAACCCTAACGTACTACTGAGCATTGTGCAGGCCGTGCGCGCCGCCGGCATCGTCACCATCCATGCAGCCGGTAACTCTGGCCCCGGTTGCGCCACCGTTATGGATCCGGCAGCAATTTATGGCGAGTCATTTAGCGTCGGTTCCACCACCAGCACCGATGCCATTTCCAGCTTTAGCAGCCGCGGCCCGGTAACCGTTGACAGCAGCAATCGCCTGAAGCCGGACATTTCCGCGCCCGGCTCAAGTATCCGCTCCACGCTGCGCAACAATACCTATGGCACTTCTTCTGGCACGAGCATGGCGGCGCCGCACGTGGCCGGGCTGGTGGCGCTGCTGATTTCGGCCAACCCGCAGCTTGCCGGGGATGTAGACCTGATTGAGCAGATTATCCGCGAAACGGCCGTACCACTCACCAGTGCACAAACTTGCGGCAGCGTGCCGGGCAGCCAGATTCCCAACAACACCTTTGGCTGGGGGCGCATTGATGCGCTAACGGCCGTGCAGCGCGCCCTGGAACTCAACCACAGCTTCTCCATCAGCAAAACCGCCTCTCCCGCCGTGGTCAGCCCCGGCGATCTGCTCACCTACACCATTACCATCACCCACCACGCGGCCGTTAGCCCCACCAGCAACGTGGTGCTCACAGACGCCCTGCCCGCTTACACCAGCTTTGTTACGGCGACCACACCCTTTAGCTTTGCCGATGGCGTCGTGACCTGGCAGCGCAGCAGCATGGCTCCCAACGAAAGCTGGAGCGTGCAATTTGTGGTGCAAATTGACGCCGACGCCACCGAAGCGGCCCTGAATGAACGGTATGCGGTGCACAGTGATGAGGTAACGGCCGTATTTGGCGCACCCGTCACCACCCCTCTCCTGTTGCCCCCAGCGCCGCACACCCTCAGCCTGAACAAAACGGCCGTGCCCGCCGCGCTCTACCCTGGCGATCTGCTTACCTACACCCTAGTCGTCACCCACCTTCACGCGCTCTCTGCCACGACCAACGTCATCCTCAGCGACACCCTGCCACAACACACCAGCCTGGTCACAGCCACGCAACCCTTCACCCAGGCGGGCAGCCTGATCACCTGGCACACAACCACCCTGGGACCAACGCAAACCTGGCAGGTCACCCTGGTCGTACAGGTGGCAGAAGACAATGCCACGCTCTCCGCCAATGAGATAATCAACGCCGATTATGGCGTGCGCAGCGATCAGGTAGCTTACGTGCCAGGCAGCCCCGTCAGTACAACGCTGCTGCCCACCTACCAGATGACGCTAAGCGCCAGCGCCCCGCCCAGCGTACAGCCCGGTGGCCTACTCACTTACACCTTCCTGCTGGCCAATCCACATCCGGCCAACGCCCTGAGCAATCTGGTGCTTAGCAACACAGTGCCGGCGCAAACCAGCTTTGTCACGGCGACGCTCCCCTTCACCCTCACAGACGGTGTCCTTACCTGGGCGCTGGCGACTCTGCCGGCAAGGGAAAGCTGGCAGGTGGAACTGGTGGTACAGGTAACCGATAGCGCTACAGGCGCCATCGAAAATGCCCTTTACGGCGCGCGCAGTAACGAAATCGGGCCAATTTTCGGCCCGCCGCTCACAACGCTGGTAAGTCGGTTTACGTGCTATTTGCCGCTGGTATTTCTGCCTTGAACACGGGTTGGCGGGGTGATGCATGTCACTCATGTCCGGTAAAGGTGCAAAATGAAACGCGCAGTGAGTGTGAGCCTGGGCAGCTCTGAACGAGACAAAGCAGTGGAAATAACACTCTTTGGGGAGCGCGTTTCGCTGGAGCGGCAAGGCACAGATGGGAACATTGCGCAGGCAATTGCTCGCTTTACCAGCCTGGATGGTCAGGTGGATGCCCTGGGCGTGGGCGGTATTGATTTGTGGCTGCAAATAGGAGAAAAACGCTTTCCCCTCTACGATGCACAGCGCCTGGTAAAAAATGTGCACCGCACGCCGGTAGTAGATGGCGGTGGCTTGAAAAACACGCTGGAGCGGCAGGTGGCGCAGATACTGGCGCAAGAATTGGGTGAACGGTACGCACGGGGCAAGGTGCTAATTACCGTAGGCGTGGATCGCTATGGCATGGCGCTCTCTTTTGCCGCGCAGGGGTATGATCTGGCCTTGGGGGACCTTTTCTTTGCTCTGGGCATACCGGCGGCGCTGCGCAATATGGGGCAGCTACACCTGCTGGCCCGGCTGCTGTTGCCCATTGTCACGCGGTTGCCGCTGAAATTGCTTTACCCTACCGGCGAAAAGCAGCATGAAATCACGCCGAAATTCACGCGCTGGTACCAATGGGCTGACGTGATTGCTGGTGATTGCCATTACATTCGCCGCTATATGCCGGATAATCTGACCGGGAAGGTGATTGTGACGAACACAACTACGGAGAAGGACATGGCCCTTTTCCGTCAGCGCGGCGTCACGCATGTGCTGACGACAACGCCACGGTTCAACGGCCGTTCCTTTGGCACGAATCTGATGGAAGCAGCGCTAACGGCCGTTGCCGCAAAAAATCGCCCCCTCACTCATGGGGAGCTTGAAGAAATGCTGACCCAACTGGAGATGAAACCGACTGTACACAAGCTATGAGCCAGAACTAAAGCTGGCGGAGGTCAACTATGGATTGCGTCATTGCTGCCGGCGGACACCCCCAGCCCGGCGCCCCCCTCTACCCCTACACCCAGGGCAAAGCCAAAGCCCAGTTAGACATAAACGGCCGTACCATGCTTGAGCGCGTGGTAGATGCCTTACAAGATTCCACCCAGGTAGACAAAATCGTCGTGGTTGGCCTGGGCAGCAACCAGGGCATGACCTTTCGCCGCCCCGTGCACCACATTCCCGACCAGGGCGGGCTAATCAGCAACGGCCTGGCCGGGCTAGATTGGCTGCTGGCACAGCAACCGGGCCAGCAGCCACACGTCCTCTTTTGTTCAGCCGACATCCCCGCCATTACCGGTGCCATTGTGGACGACTTTATTGCCCGCTGCCAGCCGCTGCAACACGTCATGTACTACAACATGGTCACGCAAGAGACCATCGAGGCGCGCTACCCCCAGTCGCGGCGCACCTGGGTCAGGCTAAAAGGAGCGCGCGTGGCCGGCGGCGACATGATCATCTTGCGCGCCGACCTGGCACACAGCAAGCGTGACCTGTGGGAAATGTTAGCCCAGGCGCGCAAGCATCCCTGGCAAATTGCACGCATCGTTGGGTTGCCCTTCTTGCTCAAATTTTTGCTGCGCCAGGTGACCTACGCAGACATAGAAACGGCCGCTGCCCGCATTCTCGGTGGCCCGGCAAAAATCATCCTCAACCCCCATGCAGAAATTGCCATGGACGTAGACAAACCCCATCAGCTAGAGCTGCTGCGTGCCACGTTGCCTCCCTTGCCCGCGTGGGCGTGATTCATGACATCTGTGAAGGACCGCCCACGGCTGACTGCCGACTGCTGTACATGTAGCCCAGGTTGCCAAACCTAGTGCGCGCAGGTTTGGTAACCTGCGTTCCATTTTCATTTGTGGGGGTGTGCCACCGTTCATGAAGTCTCATTCGTCAATCGAGCTGCCAGTTCGATACGCGGTTTGGAAAACCACGCTACAGGTGGTCAGCAATAGCCATATAGTCCCCTGGGGAAAGCGCTTAACCACTTTGCAATTGCCGATTTGACCGCCGTTTGCCGTCTGCGGTCAAATCTATGCGCCAAATTGAGAAGGATTGTTAGTCTTGCCAGATTCTTTAGCCAGAATTAACAATTTTGCAGTACAATGACCCCTATGTTCAAGAAAATCACATCACTCTTTATGGGCGATGCCACAGACAAGCTGGTACGCTCGCTCAACCCCATTGTGGAGGCCGTCGCCCAGCACGAAACAACCTACAAAAGCTATTCAGATGAGCAGCTAAAAGCGGAAACGGCCGTTCTCAAGCAGCGCTATGCCAAAGGAGAAAGCCTGGATGATTTGCTGCCAGAAGCCTTTGCCCTGGTGCGCGAAGCCTCGGTGCGCACCATCGGCATGCGTCACTACGACGTGCAAATCATGGGCGGCGTGCTGTTGCACCGGCGCAACGTCGTGGAAATGCGCACCGGCGAAGGCAAGACCCTCGTCGCCACTCTGCCCCTCTACCTCAATGCCCTTACCGGGCGCGGCGTGCACCTGGTGACAGTAAACGAATACCTGGCCCGGCGTGACGGCGGCTGGATGGGCAATATCTTCCACGCCCTGGGCCTCACCGTCGGCGTCATCGGCCCGCAGCAATTTTCTGCCCTCTTTGACCCAGATTATGTCAACCCTGGCGCCGAGCTAGAAGACGAGCGCCTAGTTCACTGGCGCCCCTGCACGCGCCAGCAAGCCTATCTGGCCGACATCACTTACGGCATTAGCAGCGAATTTGGCTTCGACTATCTGCGCGACAACATGGCGCTAGATGCCAGCCAGCTGGTACAGCGCGACCTGCACTTTGCCGTCATTGACGAAGTGGACAACGTGCTGATTGACGAAGCGCGCACGCCGCTGATTATCTCCGGCCCGGCCTCGCAATCTGGCAAGGAATATGAACGCTTTGCCCAAATTGTGCGCGGGCTACGCCGCAACACCGCCGGCGAAGATGAAGAACCGAATGGCCACTACGATATTGACGAGAAAAGCCGCAGCATCACCCTGACCGACCTGGGCACGGCCGAAATTGAGCGGCGCATTCCCGAAATTGACCACAAAGCGGGTGAAAGCCTGTACGACCCACAGCACTACCAGTTAACCTATTACCTGGACAACGCGCTACGCGCGCAATACCTGTACAAACGGGATGTGCATTACGTGGTGCAAAATAATGAAGTGCTGATTGTGGACGACTTTACCGGCCGTCTCATGCCGGGCCGCCGCTACTCCGAAGGGCTGCACGAAGCCATTGAAGCCAAAGAAGGGGTGGCCGTGCAGCGCGAAACCATCACTGTCGCCACCATTACGCTGCAAAACTACTTCCGCCTGTATGAAAAGCTGGCCGGCATGACCGGTACGGCCGTTACCGACGCCGAAGAATTCGACAAAATCTACAACCTGGGCGTCACGCCGCTGCCCACCAACGTGGAACACATTGTCAAAACGGCCGCCATGCCCTTACGTACCGTCAAAGAAAAAGTAGAAGGGGCGGAAGCCATCAAATATGTGGACCCAACTACAGGCAAGCCCATCTTTTTCAAGCGCATTGACTTTCCTGACCAGGTATACGGCACCGCACAGGCCAAAGACCGCGCCATCATCGCCGAAATCAAGCGCTTTCACCAGATGGGGCGACCCGTGCTGGTAGGCACAACTTCTGTTGAGCATTCAGAAACCATCCATCACCTGCTGGACAAAGAGCGAATCCCCCATCGCGTGCTAAACGCCAAAATGCACCAATCCGAGGCGCTGGTGGTGGCACAGGCCGGCCGTAAAGGCGCCGTCACCATCTCTACCAATATGGCCGGGCGCGGTACAGATATCTTGCTGGGCGGCAATCCCGAAGGGCTGGCGGCGGAAAAGCTGGAAGCACAACTCTTTGACCGCCCCTTGCTGGCACAACTTGCCATCAACCTGCTGACCGAAGGGGAAGAAAAGGCGCGCGAACTGGCGCGCAAAAACAGCAAGCTGCACGAGGCGCTGGTAGATGAGCTGCTGCACCTGAAGCAGCAGTTTGATACCGCACTGGCAGAAATTGAGGAGGTGCAGGTCATTGGCTACCTGGCGCGCGTGCTCCAGGCACCCTATGGCATTGATTACAACAATCTGTTGCACGTGCTGCGCCTGGTGCGCGGCGGCCGTTTAAGCGAGGCGCGCGAGTTTGTCGAAGGGTTGGAAAAAGACGTGGCACTGGTAGATGAGGCGCTGCGGCTGTGGCAAATGCATACCCGCTACCAGACCATTCACACCGATACGCACAAGAAAGCACAATTTCTGGCAGAAATGTTGTTCGACCGCCACTACAGCGCCCGCGCGGCGCTGATCCGTGCCGTCATGGGGGGCAGGCGTGCCGAGGCAGAAGCCATCGTAGACCAAATCCCCGGCATGGAGCGGAAACTGGTAGCGCAAATCGAGGCCATTGTGCGCGAAACGGCCGTTGAGCGGCAACAGGTCTGGGAACTCGGCGGCCTACACGTGGTGGGTTCCGAACGGCATGAGTCTCGGCGCATAGACAATCAGTTGCGCGGGCGCGCCGCGCGCCAGGGCGACCCTGGCTCTTCGCGCTTCTTCCTTTCCCTGGAAGATGATCTGATGAAGCGCTTTGGCGGCGAGCGGCTAAAGAGCTTTATGAGCCGCGTGAATATCCCTGAAGACACGCCTATTGAAAACCCCATGCTCGACCGCATCATTGCCAGCTCTCAAGAGCGCATTGAGGGATACAACTTCGACATTCGCAAAAACGTGGTGGATTACGACGACGTGATGAACCGCCAGCGCCAGGCCATTTACAAGGACCGGCGCGCCATTTTGCTGGGCGAGGCGCCAGACCTGGACGAAAAAATCGCCGAGGCTTTTGCCAGCAGCATCAACGAGCTGATAGAGAATTACGTCATCAATTATCGCACTTTTGCTCGCGGCGAAATTGAGAGCGCCATCCAGGCATTCGCCACAGACGCCACCAATGAGATCAACATAACAGGCGTACTGCGCCAGCTCCGCTCTCTGCTGCCTGGGGCGCTGGAACTAGACCGGGAAGAGCTGGAAAACCTGCGCGACGACCAGCTGGCTAACCGGCTGATGCGCCTGGTGTATGAAAATGAGGAAGCAGGCACAAATTTATATCAACTGTTGCAGGCCATGGGGCGCTTTTTGCCCCTGCTGCCTCCTGTGCCCAACCTGGGTTCTCTGGCCAGCCGCAAATCGGGCCAGCTGCAAGCAAAGGAAAATTGGCGGCGCGAATTTTTGCAGCAGGTGGAGACAATCTACAACGAGTTCCTGGCCGCATATATAGACGAGCAAAAACGGGCAGAAATCTGGCAAACAGCCGTTGCCAAACTCAACGAAGCGTTCAATCATTTCAATCTGCAGGGGCTAAGCCTGAAAACGGCCGGTGTACAGCAGCTTCACTTTCGTCATCAAGCCGAAGAGGTGCTGCGGCAGCTCTTGCTGGATAGCCTTTCGGCGCTAGACAGCCAGCAGCTGGTGCAGGCGCTAAACGATTACGTGGCCAAACAACAAAAAAAGTGGCGTGCGCAAATTGGGGAAGCGGAATACCGCAACTTCCAGCGCCAGCTTTTACTTTCGGCCATTGATCGCGAGTGGCGCGACTATCTGACCGCCATGGACGATTTGCGCCGTGAGATTGGGCTAGAGGCCGTCGGGCAGCGTGACCCCAAGGTGCAATATAAAATCCGCTCAGCGCAAATGTTTGCTGACATGCGTCACAACATTGAGAAAGATGTGGCCAACCGCTTTTTCCATCAAATTGCCACCCATCAGGCATTCGTGCTGCAGCAGCAAACCAGCCAGGCATATCAGGAGCAGGCACGTGAGGCGGGCTATCAGGTTGTGCAGCGGCAGCAGGGGCGCGGCGTGGAGCTGCGCCGCGATATACCGAAAGTCGGCCGCAATGATCCATGTCCTTGCGGCAGCGGCAAAAAGTATAAGAACTGCCATATGCGCCAGGATTTAGCGGCGCAGGGGGGCAACGGCCGTGTGCCAGCCACCAAAAGCAAAAATCGCGCGCGTTAAGGGTGGGGAGTAGGAGGTAGGAAATAGAAAATGGGGTGTAGGGGAAGGAAGAAGGTTGCTGGTGCCCCATGAATCTGCAATCCGCAACGCGCAAGCCACAATTCATATCGGGTGGTCATTCAGGAGGGAAGATGCCAGGAGAAAATGATTATTTTCTAGCATTGCAAGCGTTTCAGACCGAGCTGCAAGCAGCCCAATCATTGGATACCCTGTCAGCCTGTGCGACGGCTTTTTTGCAGCGGCACTTCCCCAAGGCGAAGGTGGCAATCCGGGAAACGGCCGTTGCTTCTGCCCCCGACACCCATAGCCTGCCGATCAGCCAAACCGGCTACTCACTCACATTTTCGCAGCCATCCCCCCTTGATGCCACCGAAGAATCTTTTCTGCAGATGGCGGTGGCACTGATGGCCGCCAGCCCCTACTGCCAAAATCGGCTCCAGCAAACGCGCCAGCTTTTTGAAAAACTGGACACCCTGCAAACCATCATTACCCCTGCTCTGCCGTTACAGCCAGTGGCCATAACGTTAGAGCGCATTCATCAGCAAATTATTAATCTCTTCACGACCTCAACCTGCTACATTGCCCTTTATGATGCGCAAACGCGCCAGATTCGCTTTCCCTACGTCTACGAGACAAAGCAGTCCGAACAGTGGGAGGCCATTTCCAGCCTGGATGACAACAGCCTGACCGCCTGGGTAATCTTGAATAATCGCGCCTTTCTTACAGGTAACTGGGCTGAGGAGGAAAAGCCTGTTCCCGGTATTGTAAATGGCATAACGCCCAGCTCCATCCTCGCCGTGCCAATTGCTACTTCGCAGGAGGTGGTAGGGGTACTGTCGCTCCAAAGCGAGCAGGTAAATGCCTATACCGCCCAAGATTTGCAGCGCTTGCAGGCAGTAGCCAGTCAGGTTGCCATTGTTGTGCATAATGCGCAGCTTTATGAACAGGCGCGAGCGCTGGTAGAACAAGGGGTGCGTGACTATCAAACGGCCGTTTCCTTGCGTCAGGCCATTTCCGTAGTAAGCGCTTCGCTCGACATAAACACCATGACCAGGAATCTGCTGTTGGCTCTGTCTAACCTTTTTGCTTTTGACACTGCCTACGTGTTTATTCAGGAAGACGAGGCCTGGCATTATGTCAATGGGTATGATTATTACGAACGGCCGTTGCTCCATACCCCGGCACAAATTCAGGCCGCCTGGCAAGATAACCCCCTGCTTCAGCGCATCCAAAAAAGCAAAGAACCCCTTATCTTGACTAACGCGCAGCAAGAAGCAGATTGGCCCTCTGGCTGGGAGCCGCAGACCCAATCCTGGATGGGCGTCCCCCTAGTGCTGCGTAGCCAGTTAGTAGGGGCAATGCTCATCAGCAGATACAGTGCGGACACCTTTAGCAAGCACGAGGCATGGCTAGCCATGACCCTGGCCAACCACACGGCCGTTGCCCTGCAAAACGCGCAATTACACCAGCAAACAGAACTGCAGCTGCAAGAATTGAGCACTCTGTATCAAGCCAGCGCCACCATGACGGCCAACCTGGACCAGGATTTTGTGTTACAAACAGTGGCCAGCGAAATGGTGCGCGCCACCCAGGTAGATAGCTGCACCATCTTTGTCTGGGACCAGACATCCCCCAGGCTAACCCTGGCAGCACACGAGAACCAAACTAAGGCCAGAAGCACGGAGAGTACAATCAGTGGGCTGAACACACTGGTCAATCTAGAACAGTACCCCGTCATCCAGCGTGTGCTAGAAACACAGGAAATTCACAGCCTGCGGCTCGACAACGCCTACAGCCCGCACCAGGTCGCGCTGTTAAAAGCGGCCAATCTGTCCTCAATTCTGCTGGTGCCCCTGAGCCGGCGTGGCGCCACATTAGGACTGATGGGCCTGGGGCAGCAAAGCCAGACGCGCACCTTTAGCAACAACGACCTGCGCCTGATCCAAAACCTGGCCGAGCAGGCGGCCGTTGCCATTGAACACGCGCGCCTTTTCAGCCA
Organism: uncultured Anaerolineae bacterium; assembly: GCA_937943625.1. Classification (GTDB taxonomy): domain Bacteria; phylum Chloroflexota; class Anaerolineae; order Promineifilales; family Promineifilaceae; genus JACSRF01. Next base: position 14,435 of record CALEAD010000016.1, read on the forward strand.
ATCGCAGCGGCGCATTGAAGAGCTGGCCACGTTCCACAAAGTTGTGCTGCAACTCAACGCGCCACTCAAACTGAGCGTGGTACTCGACACCATCACCGAAGCAGCCATGAAGCTCATTGATGCCAATAACGTCATCATTTACCTGTACTCCGCTGAAAACCAGACTTTTGTCTTTGGCTCTGCCCTGTGGCGCGATGGCAGCCGGAAATCGGCCGTTAACGCGCCGCGACCAAGCGGCATCACCACCCTGGTTGCCAAACAGGGCAAACCGATTGTGATTAATGATGCGCGCACGCACCCGCTTTTCCAGGAAAAATCGGCGCAGGCGTGGGGGCTTCATGCCATAGCTGGCTTTCCGCTCAAGCAGGATGATCAGGTAATTGGTGTTTTTACCACCGCCTATTTGCAACCACATACCTTCAGTGAAGATGAGCTGCTGCTGCTGAACTTGTTGACCGATCAGGCAGCCATTGCTGTAAAAAATGCGCGCCTCTACGCTCAATCACAGCGCCAGCTACGTGATATGTCTGCCCTGGTAGACATGGCCAAGCAGATTACAAGTAACCTGAATCTTTCGGCCGTTTTGCAAACAACGGTGCAAATCGTCCAAAAGCTGCTCGGCGCGCGTGCCAGCACCATTACCATGCTCTCCGAAGACAGCACTGAACTGGTTATTGAAGCAGCCGCTGGTGTTAGCCAGGAATTTATGCACGCGCGCATGAAGCTGGGTGAAGGCGTATCTGGCGAAGTGGTGCGCCGCGGCACGCCTATCTACATTCGCGATACCTACAGCGAACCCAACTTTCTCTTCTTCGACGAGGTGGTACGCAGCCTGCTGGTTGTGCCCCTGATTATTCGCAACGAAACATGGGGAACCATGACTATAGATAGCGACCGCCCCAATGCGTTCAACCGCGCCGACATTCAGCTCATGACCATTGCCGCCGCTCAAGTAAGCATCGCTATCTCAAATGCGCGCCTCTTTGAAGAACTGGAAGAAAGGGCCGCCGAGTTGGCCGTAGCCTATGAGGAATTAAAGGAAAATGACCGCCTGAAAGATGAGTTGGTGCAGAACGTGTCTCATGAGCTGCGCACACCGCTTACCTTTGTGAAAGGATACGTAGACCTGCTGCTGGAAGGGGAAATGGGCTTACTAAACCAGGAACAGCAAAATGCGCTGCAAATTGTGGCTACCAAGACGGATGAAATCACGCGCCTGATCGCCGACATCATGACCCTGCAGCGCATTGACAGCACCAACCTGGAACGAGAAAACACGGCCGTTAACGAACTGATTGAACACGCCGTCACCGCCCATCGCCTGGTAGCAGAAAAGAACGGGTTGGTCATTGAGGTGAACCTGCCAGATACACCAACCATCGTCTATGTAGACAAAGGGCGCATCAATCAGGTGCTCGATAACCTCATCGGCAATGCACTCAAATTTAGCCCTGACGGCGGCACAGTCACCATTACCCTGTTAGATGAAGCTGATAAAATCCAGGTTTCCATCACTGACCAGGGAATTGGTATTCCCCCCGATAAGCTACAGCGCATCTTTGAGCGCTTCTACCAGGTAGACGGCTCCTCGCGCCGCCGCTTTGGCGGTACAGGGCTGGGACTGGCCATTGTCAAACGCATCATTGATGCCCATCATGGTGCCATCTGGGTTGAAAGTGAAGTCAACCAGGGAAGCACCTTTCACTTCATTTTGCCCAAACAAGCCCAACCATAAACAATGAGCATTTGCCCATGCAAAATGACCAACGCCTGACACCAGAAGCCCTGAAGGCCATGCCCAAAATTGACCTGCACCGCCATCTGGAAGGATCTTTGCGGCTGCAAACCTTGTTGGAAATTGCACAGAAATACGGCCTGGATCTGCCCGCAGCCAATATCGAACGGCTGCGCCCTTACGTGCAAATTACAGACGACCCGCCCAACCATGAAGCATTTCTGGCCAAGTTCCAGGTGCTGCGCCATTTCTATCGCAGTCCCGAGGCAATTTACCGCCTGGCATATGAGGTCGTGGCCGATGCCGCGCTCGACAACATCCACTATTTGGAACTGCGCTTCAGCCCACAAGCGCTGGCGCGCGTGCGCGGTTTTCTGCTCGGCGAAGTAGCCGACTGGGTGATAGCGGCCACACAAAAAGCCAGCCAGGATGCCGGCATCGAGATGCGGCTGATCGTGACCCTGGTGCGCCACGACCCCCTGGAACAGGCAAAGCAAGTAGCCGAAGTGGCGTTCGAGCGCCTCGGCGCCGGCATTGTCGGCCTGGACCTGGCCGGTGACGAGGTACGCTTTCCTGCTGAGCCTTTCATGCCTCTGTTTCAGGAAGCCAGGCGCCTGGGCATGGGCGTTACCGTCCATGCGGGGGAATGGGCCAGTGCGGAGGGAGTCCGCCAGGCAATCATGGAACTCCAGGCGGACCGCATTGGTCACGGTGTACGCTCCATTGAAAATTCAGACGTGCTGCAACTGGTGCGCGAACGGCAGGTAGCGTTGGAGGTTTGCCTGACCAGCAACTTGCAGACAGGCGTGGTAAAAAATATGATCCATCATCCCCTGGTGGACTTGCTCAATTTAGGGGTGCGGGTAACGTTGAATACCGATGACCCCAGCGTGAGTAATTTGCTGCTCACCGACGAGTACCGCGTAGCGGTAGATGTACTGGGGCTGGGGTATGGGGATTTGCACAAGCTGGTGATGAATGCGGTGGAAGCTACTTTTTTGAAAAGCGATGAGCGCGAGCGGCTGCGCGCCCATTTTTTGACGCACCTGCCACCGCTGGCAAACGCCGCCTAGCGCTTGTGGCAGTTTGTGGTTTGGCTTGTAGGGCTGGCTTTTACACGCCCGGTTCGCTCCCTGGGAAATGACCGCCGGCCGCTAACGACTGACCGGCTAAGCAGCTACCCCACGTTATGTTTTCTTTCTCAGATTGTAGCTGCTGCCCGGCTGCGCCGAACGGCCGTATGACCTTCGTTTGCAAACGCTAACTGACTATGCGCAAGTGGTGTACCAGGCCATCCAGCAAAATTGCGCGCCGCTGCTGCCGGGCACAGGCATTGGCGGCTCCATTGCCCTGGAGGTTGCACCGCATTACCCACATCCGCTGGCCGGCCTCATTTTGCACGCGCCGGTAGGCACCCGCCTGGACAGTCGCCTCTTCCCGCGCCTGATGGAGCTGCCGGGGATGCGCCGCCTGGGTCAACGGCTCTTCGCCGCCAGAATAACACGGCCGTTGTTCCGCCGCCTGCTCTTTTCCCATCCCCTTCCCCCTGAGGTAGTGAACCGCTTCTTTGACGAGTATCACCAATGTCAGGTCTTTGGCCAGATGTTTGACCTGATTACGGCCGACTGGTTTGCTCGCCTGCGCCCGGTTGATGTCCCGGCAGCGCTGCTGTGGGGTAAGCGCGAGCGTGTGCTGAGCGTGGCGCAACTGGAAGATTACAAGGCGCTGCTGCCGCGCCACATCATCCGCACCGTGCCTGATTGGGACCATTTCCCCATGCTGGAGCAGCCAGCAGCATTTGCGCGGGAAATTGTAGTGCTCGCGGCAACTGGTGGAAGAGAGATAGGGATTAAAAAATGGTCAATTGGCAGTTGGCAATTGCCAATCGCTAACTGCTAATTGCTCCCCCCGCCACACACGGAAGACCAGGAAACATGCAGCGCCTCCTCCGGCAGTAAATGACCGTCTGCATCGTATGCCGTGTGGCGTGCACCGCTCAGGTAGTCGTAGGCCCCCAACAGCAGGGTGACAACGGCCGTTTCCCCTTCCGGCAGATGTTGCGATACCTGCTGCGGCATCTGGCGCACGTCCACGAGTGTAAAAGGGGGCGCCGGCAACAACCCTGGCGGCAGCCCCAGTGGTGGCCCATCTGCCTGTGTCACCAACCTGCCTGCGCCATCCAACCCTTGCACAAAAAGCGAGGTGGTGGGTGGAACGGGGCTGTGGATGCGCCAGGTAGTCTGGAGTTCACCTGCTGGCGTACAGGTAAGTTGCAATAGCTCATACGGCCCCAGAGTCGCCAGCAGTGGTGTGGCGGGTGTGGGCGCATTGGCCAGGCCGGTATAGCGTGCCTGCGGTCCCGCCAGCCAATAATCCACAATGAAAACGTGCTGCGACGGCAGCCAGACCAACGCCGCAAGTGGCGTTTGCGCGTGCAGGCCATATGGGTAGGTCACTGCGCGCCGCAACTCTGGCACAACTACTGCCTGCACGGGGTGGGATGCGCGCAAATTTTCGCCTATCAGCTCTTCAACGAAGAGGTAGTCACCCAGCATGGCGACAAACTCTACGCCTACGGCGTAGCGGTTTTGCGGCTGCGCCAGCCACTGCGGCAGATTGACCAGCAAAATGGCCTCATTCGCCGGCCGGTCGGCCATTTGTGCAGCAACGGCCGTTACCGGGGCCATCAGGCGCGCGTAATCTTGCAGGCGCTGCCAGACAAAATGGGCGCTGCTGAGGAGGATGAACAGGAAAACGGCCGTTGCCCCCCATCGCCCCCATTTTCGCACCATCGCCTCGTCTAGCAGCAGCGCCCACAGCAGCGCCACGCCTACAGATGCCAGGTAGAGCAGGCGCGGCCCGTGCAGCAGGTAGTTGGTGGGCAAAGCCAGGCCAATGAGCGCCGCCGCCAGCCCCCACCACCCCCAGGCCAGGGCCAGCGCCGCGCCCTTTTGCCGCAGCAGCCACCCCGTGCCCATGCCCAACCACAAGAGGCCTGCAAGAATAAGCAAACGGCTGTCGCCCGGCCACAGGGGGGCAAACCAGGCTGTGGGAAACGCGGCCCCCTGCAGCAGATACCAGCCGCTCTGCGCCAGATTCAGCGCGCCGGCTGCGTCTGTTTGCGGCGCGCGCTCAATGGGCAAGAAGCGATAGGCGACAAAATAGGCTGCGCCTGACAGCAGCAGCCAAAACCAGGGCGCACGCCAGGCCGCGCGGCGCAGCGGCCACCGTCCCTGTGCATTCCATTGCAGCAGAAAAGCAAACGCCCCCAGCAACAGCCCTGATTCGTGCGTGAGCAGAGAGAGAATGGCGAAAACGGCCGTTGCCCACCACCACCTCCGTTTACCAGTGCGCAGCCCGCTGAGAACGCAGTGCAGCCCCAGCAGCATGAAGTTGGCAATGGTTGGATGCACGTTGTGCCCATACACTGCCACCGCCTGGTATGAAAACGGATATGCGGCAAAAATCAGCCCGGCCAGCAGCGCCAACCGCCCGCTGCCCCACAGGCGCCAGGCCAGCCAGACCAACAGCGCCCCATTCAGCGCGTGCTGCGCCACATTCAGGCCATGAAACAGCCAGGGTGGGTAGTAGCCAAACAGCGCCTTGATCAGCAGGATGGGGAAGAAGGTGAGCGGGCGATAAAAGCCAAAGGCCTCCGTCGGCAGCCAGACGGTGAGCAGGTTCAACGCTTTGGCAATACGAATGTGCAGCAGGGAGTCATAGATGATGGGTAGGCGCAGGGTAGGCCCGTAGAGGAGCAGAGAAATGGATACGGCCGTTGTCACTACCAGAGCTAATGTATGGCGTCGCCACAGTTCGCGCATGGGGGAATTATACATGATAGGGCACAGGGGACAGATTTACGCTTTGGCATGGTTCAAGCGACCGTTAAAATTCAACCGCCCACCCTACCTGTACCGACCATTTCTTGCTAAACTCCCTTGAAAATGACCGCCGACGGCCGCCGACCGGCCATTGTCTGCCGTCGGCGGTATGCCATCTGTCGTCTACCTTGTAACTGGAACCTGCATTACGTTTTCACTCGTGGTGGTGTGCCCACCTATGATGCTTTGTGGACAATGAGTAAAACACCCTTCATCTGGCTCGGTTCGCGCCGGTCACGCAAATACCCGCTGGGGAACAAGGGCAGGTTGCTAGACGTAGCCGCCAGCCGCGGGCTGCCCGTGCCCAACGGCGGTATTTTGCTGCACGAACTGTACATGCTCCTGCTGCAAGAAGGGGTCATTCACCAGGAAGGCGACCAGATCGTCTGCCCTGACCCCGAATGGCTATACGAGGTTTTTTTTACCGAGGTACGCTTTCCCCGCCTCAACAAGCCAGCGGCCGTGCGTTCTGCCTTTGCTGCCGAAGATGGCGCAAATGAGAGCCTGGCCGGCCATTTTCGCAGCCGCCTACATGTCAACCTGAACGACCCGCAAGCACTCAGCGCAGCCTTGTGTGACGTCTGGTCGTCGGCGTTGCGGCATGGCGGCACGTTTCGCTGCGATGTGCTCATTATGGAGATGGTAGCGACGCAGGTGGCGGGCGTGGCCTTTGCCCAGGAGGCTTACCAGGATGATCTGGTTAACTTTAGCCGCGGCACGACCGATCGCCTGGTAAGTGGTCAGGTAGCCGGGGAAACGCTGACGCTGACGCGGCTAGAAGGCTGGGAACGGCCGTCGCCCGACCTGCCTCCTTTTGGCCAACGTTTGCAGCAACTGCTGCGCGGCGTGCGCCGCACCTTTGGCGCAGGAGATTGGGACGTGGAGTGGGCCGATGATGGGCAGGTGTGCTGGCTGGTGCAGGTGCGCCCTATCACGCGCGCGCCACGTCGCAACGAAGCATTTACCTTTGCCAACATCCGCGAGATTATGCCTGATCCGCCATCACCGCTGATGACTGACGTGGTGGCCGCCTGTGCACCCGACCTGTTTGCCTACTACTGCCACTTTGACGGTCGCCTGCCTGCCACGCGACCCATAATCGAGGTGTTTGCAGGACGGCCGTTGTTTAACATCACGCTGCTGACGGATATGATGCGCACCTGGGGCCTGCCCACGCAGCTCGTCACTAACTCTATTGGCGGCAGCGCCGACCGCGAGATGGGCTTTCGGCCGTTGCGCTTTTTGCGCAGCAGTGTACCGCTGTTGCGCCAGGGGTTTGCCCAATTAACGGCCGTTGGCCATGCCCAACGCGCCACGCCCCCCATGCTGGCGCGCGCCAGGCAGCCTGGCAACAGCTTTGGCGACTGCCTGGACACGCTGGTCTGGCTCTGTGCCCGCCTGGTGACAGAAATGTTCAACCTGACGGCCGCACTCAGCCTGCCGCTGCTGCTATTGCGGCGCACAGGCACACTGGCCGAGCACAACGCCAACAACCGCACCATCTCCACGGAGATGTACACTGATCTGGAACCGCTGCGCCGCCTGGCGGCAGCACGCCCCGCCCTGCAAGCCGCCCTGGTTGCCGGGCGCGTGCCAGACGACGCCGAATTTCAGCGCCTGTGGCAGGCATATCTGCAAAAACATGGCCACCGCGGCCTATATGAGAGTGATATTGCCCGCCCCCGCTACCACGAAGCGCCGGAAGGGTTGCTGCAAAGTGTAGCGTACCCCGCTCCGCCAGCCCCACCAGCACCGCCACGCACCTGGCGTGGCCGGCTTACCTGGCTGGTGTGGTGGCAGTGCCGGCGCGTGCTGCACGCGCGCGAGGCTTGGCGCTATCAGGCCATGGTGGCCTACGACTCCATCCGCAAACAACTGCTCACGCTGGCACAAACGGCCGTTGCCCAGGGACAGCTCCCCCAGGTGGAAGACCTCTGGCTACTGCATCTGGATGAGGCACGCGCGCTGGACGAGGGACGCATCTTTTCGCCTGAATTTATGGCGCAACGGCGGCAGGAATTTGCCGCGCTGGCAACATATGACCTGCCTGATTTGCTCTATCGCTTTGACGATCTGGAAGAATACCGCACGGGAGCCGCTGAGTTTGTCATGGGCAACGGCCGTTTGCGCGGCGTCTGCCTCACCAACGGCACCGTGACCGGACGAGCGTGGGTGCTGCGCGAGCCAGCCACAGCGCTGCCCGCGGGCTTCCGCCCAGCGGAGACCATTTTAGTTGCGCGCTCGGTAGATGCCGGCTGGATACCCACCTTCTCCCTGGTGGCTGGCGCCGTTATCGAGATTGGCGGCGACTTATCACACGGCGCCATCATTTTGCGCGAGATTGGCCTGCCCGCCATCGCCAACGTACCACAGGCAACGCGCCACTTTGCCACCGGTCAGGCCCTGCGCCTGCAAGCTGGTCAGGGGTTGGTGGAGCCATGGAACAAGGGCGTGGGCGAAGAGCTAGAGAGCGGATGAGCCTGGCATACGGGATGCGGTAACAGGGTAACAAAATGCAAGTTTATGCCCGTTAAAGTGATAACCACAAAAGCAAGTGTCAGCAATCGCCTAATGCCGCCTGCCGCTCCTTCCTCCGCGCCGCAGCAGGGCATAGGAGATGCTCAGGTGGGCCAGGTAATAGGTGGGCAGGATAAGCCAGTTCAGTTCCCGATATTGCAAAAACTCGTTGAAGGAGATCACGGTATCCGACAAAACAATCAGGGTAATGCCAAGAACGTAAAACCCCTTGACCAACCGCGACAGACGCAACCCGGCGGCAACAGCCAGTGTCAGACAAGAAATGAGCAAGTACGCCAAAACAAAGAAGGATAGCACCGGGTCGGCAATGGCTGGGTAGAGTAGGATCATGTAGTAAGGCAGGAAAATAAGCAGAAGTAGCAAGAAGACGGGACCAGACAAACGGCCGTTGCGCCAGGCAAAGCCGAGATACCCCAGGTGAGCCAGCAGATACAACCCAATACCGATCACAAAGTACAGCGACTGGCCGCCTTTATTCGAGAGGAAGTAGTCACCGATGGCGGAAAAGACAAAGGCGGCAATGACGAAGTAAACATCCGCGCCTGCCTTGCCCCGACGGAATCCCAAGACAAAGAACAAGATGAGGGCGCAAGCCAGCGGCACGCCCATCTTAGCAGGCAAATAATTGGTCACAGTAGCGATGACAGCGAGGGTAGCGGGAATCAGTAAATACCAAACAGCACTCATAAAGTTACTCCTTGAAAATGACCGCAGACCGCCGACGGCTGACCGCAGACCGCCGATGGTTGACCAGTGCAACACCTATATATACCTCTATAGTAGTGTACCCGGTGGCATATAGGCAACTCATTCATTCATCCCAGCAATTCTCAATGTAGCGCATCGCTTGCAAGTTAAGGGTTTTTGCCTTTTGTCAAGCCCTATTTTGCGCAGCCAGCAATTCTAAGCATACGAGTTATCTCCTTGATCAGTCAACAAAGCCCCCTGCCCCTTCCCCACTTGCGGGGGATGGGGGCAGTCATTTGTCAGCTCATTTACCTGACACAAACAAGCAGAAAAGAGTGGCTGGACAGGTGCAGCCTTTGGCTGATTGATTGGCATTTTTCTACATTTAGAATTGCTGATTCATCCCTCTGCCCTTACCCCTTCTGCCATTTTCAGATACACTAAGCACCTGAAGGCCACAAGCCACCTTTAGAAAAAACAGGCACGGTTCAGATAATCGTTACAATTTGACTGCCGACTACCGACCGCAATTCTGCCAGTGATGGGCGATCTGCCGTCAGCCGTCTGCGGCGGAACTTGTAAGGCGCCGTTTCCCAAAAGCGGGAACCGTGCCAAAAAAGGACAAGGAGAAATGATCATGTCAGGAATTAGCCACGTCGCTGCTGGCGTCATCACCGGCGACCAGGTACAAGAAATTTTTGCCCACGCCAAAGCCAACCAATACGCCCTGCCAGCGGCCAACGTGGTAGGCACAAACAGCGTCAACGCCGTGCTCGAAACCGCGCGCGACGTCAACTCCCCCGCCATCCTGCAATTTTCGCACGGTGGTGCTATCTTTTTTGCCGGCAAGGGGTTAAGCAATGCCAGCCAGCAGGCGGCCATTGCCGGGGCCATCTCCGGCGCGCATCACGTGCATCAGGTGGCGGCGCTGTATGGCGCGCGCGTCATCCTGCATACAGACCATGCCGCCAAGAAGTTGTTGCCCTGGATAGACGGCCTGCTCGACGCAGGCGAAGCGTTTTACCGCGCACACGGCATCCCCTTGTACAGCTCACACATGCTGGACCTTTCGGAAGAGCCGCTGCACGAAAACGTCGAGATTTGCCAGCGCTACCTGGAACGCATGAGCAAGATGGGTATGACGTTGGAAATTGAGCTGGGCGTCACCGGGGGTGAGGAAGATGGCGTAGACAACACCGGCGTAGACAGCGCCCGCCTGTATACGCAACCAGAAGAAGTGGCATATGCCTATGAAAAGCTGATGAAGGTGAGCGATCGCTTTACAATTGCTGCGGCGTTCGGTAACGTGCACGGGGTTTACAAGCCGGGCAACGTACAGCTTCGCCCCATCATCCTGCACAATTCACAGAAATACGTGCAAGAGAAGTTTGGCACGGCCGAAAAACCGATCAACTTTGTCTTTCACGGCGGTTCTGGTTCCAGCCAGGAAGAAATTCGCGAGGCGATTTCCTATGGCGCAATCAAGATGAACATTGATACCGATTTGCAGTGGGCGTTTTGGGATGGCGTGCGCCTGTATGAGCAGAAGTACCATGCCTACCTGCAAGGGCAAATTGGCAATCCCACAGGCGAGGACCAGCCCAATAAGAAGTATTATGATCCGCGCCAATGGCTACGCGCTGCGGAAGAGGCGTTCTGCGCGCGCCTGAAGCAGGCCTTTGCGGATTTGAATAACGTCAATCGCCTGGCGTAGAAGAAGAAATTGGCGATCAGGGGATCACGCTTTCTGGAAACGGCGCTTCACAAATTTCTGACCGCAGACGGCCGACAACAGCCCGATCAACACTAACAAAATCGGGATCCTCATTCGGCGATCGGCGGTCAAATTTGTAAGGGTCATCTGAACCATGCCGAGATTAGAAACTGAAGACTGGAGACTGAATAATCGCCAATCTCCGGCCCCCCTACCCCTCCGGCAGGCAAAGCGCCTCTAGCTGGGAGAGGGTGAAGTATTTCAGGCTGCGTGCCACCAGCACGGCGCCGGCAAAGTTTTTGCCGAAGGTGAAGTCGTTGTAGATCACGGCCGTTGGAATGCCTGCTCGTTGGGCGGCCTGGAACCCTTCTTCAGAATCTTCGATGACGAGGGTTTCGTGAACGGCCGTTCCCAATTCGGCCAGGCAACGACGATAGAGAGGAGAGTCTGGCGCGGTTTTGGCGCCGCTTTCGCGCCCTAGAATGGGGCGCAGGTGGGGATAAATGTGCGGCAGGTGGCGCGCCAGCAATGCGTTTACCTGCACTTCATACGACATTGAAACGACCGCCAGGCGAATCCCCCGCTCTAGCGCCTGCTCCATAATCTCTACTACCCCTTCGCGCAGCGGCAGGTCGGGCAGATATTTTTCGATGTAAAACTTTTTCTTCAGCGTAATAAGCTGATCGATCAGCTCGTCCAGCTCCGCCGGGGGAAAATCGGGGCGCCATTCCAGCAGCGATTTGCGCATGCGCAGCGCATTGCCGGCAATGTGGTACATCCCCTTAAACTCTTCCCAACTCCACTGAATGGGAATGCCCAGGGTGGCGAATGCTTCATTGCAGGCGGGCAGGTGACCGCGATGCTCTGTGTTGGCAATCGTTCCGTCTACGTCAAAGATGATGGCTTTTAGGGACATAGTTTTAGCAAATGGGGGGCTAGTAGGAACCAAGAATCAGGCGCCTGGCGCTTCAGGTTGCAGGCCAAGTGCCTGCCAGAACGCCTGCGTGTTTTGCGCGATGCTTTGTTGCGCGTTGAAAATGGCGCTGCCGGCCACAAGTACATTCGCGCCGGCGGCGACAATTTCGGCAGCGTTGTGCGCCTTCACACCACCGTCTACCTCCAGATCGGCCGTTGAGCCAATGGCATCTAGCATCTGGCGCAGGCGGCGAATTTTTGCTGTGCTGCCGGGGATGTAGCTCTGCCCGCCAAAACCGGGGTTTACCGACATAATCAGCACCAGTTCCACATCTGGCAAAATTTCTTCCAGCGTGCAAAGGGGTGTGGCCGGGTTGAGCGTTACCCCCGCCCGGACACCTTGATCGTGAATGGCCTGCACCAAGCGATGTAGATGGGGCGCGGCCTCCACATGCACGGTGATGATGTCGGCGCCGGCGCGAGCAAAGTCCACAATATAGCGGTCGGGGTTGGCAATCATCAGATGCACGTCGAGAATGGCGCCGGTGGTGCGTGCCAACGGCCGTAACGCCTCCACGATCAGCGGCCCAATCGTAATGTTCGGCACAAAATGGCCGTCCATCACATCTACATGGATATACTTCGCGCCGGCGGCAATTGCCTGCGTTACCTGATCTTCCAGGCGGGCAAAGTTAGCCGAGAGAATGGACGGGGCCAGGACAATCTCGCGCATAATCCCCCACTTTAGCAAGAGGAGGCGTTGCTCTCGCTCTCGCTCAATGCCGCTTCCGCCACGGCAACGGCCGTCAGGCCAAACTCCTGGTAAATGCGCTCATACGGCGCTGAGGCGCCAAAGCGATTGATGCCAATGATTGTGCCCTGTGGGCCCACAAATTGCTGCCAACCGAGCGTCACGCCTGCCTCGATGGCCACGCGGTTGGTCAGGGCGGGTGGTAACACCGCATCGCGGTACGCCTGCGGCTGCGCCAGAAACAACTCCCAACACGGTAGGGAGACGACACGCGCCGCCACTCCTTTTGCCGCCAACAATTTCTGCGCCTCCAGGGCAATGTGCACCTCAGAGCCGGAAGCGAGGAGGATGGCTTGTGGGTTGTCTGCATCGGCCAGCACGTAGCCGCCCTGCGCCGCGCCTTGTGCTGCTTCGCGCGTCAGCAAGGGCAGTTTTTGCCGCGTCAGTGCCAGGGCTGTTGGGCCGCTGCGCCGTGCCAGGGCAACTTGCCAGCCAACGGCCGTTTCCCAGGCGTCGGCTGGGCGAAAGACAAACAGGTTCGGGATGGCGCGCAGGGAGGCCAGATGCTCAATGGGCTGATGCGTTGGCCCGTCTTCGCCCAGGCCAATTGAGTCGTGCGTGAAGACGTAGATGACGCCCTGGTTCATCAGTGCCGCCAGGCGAATGGCCGGGCGCATGTAGTCGGCAAAGACCAAAAAGGTGCCGCCATAGGGAATGACGCCCCCGTGCAAGGAGAGGCCGTTCAAAATCGCCCCCATGCCGTGTTCGCGCACGCCAAAACGCAGGTAACGGCCGTTAAACGCCCCTTTTTGCACATCTGCCGCCCCTTTCAGATCTGTGTTATTGGAGCCGGTCAGGTCAGCAGAGCCGCCAAGCAGTTCGGGAACGGCCGTTGCCAGCGCATTGAGCGCCATGCCAGAAGCGGCGCGGGTGGCAATGGCGCTGTCAAACATAGGCATCGGCGTTTCCTGCCAGCCTGCGGGCAACTCGCCCGCCATCACACGCCGGAATTCCGCTACCAGGTCAGGGTGTGCGTCGGCATACCTATCCAGCATCTCCAACCAGGCCTGGCGCTTGTGCGCCCCGTGAGTGGCGGCTGTGCCCAGCACCTCGTAAGCGCGCTGGTCTACCCAGAAGGGTTCCTGGGGCAGGCCCAGCGCCTCTTTGGTCAGGCGCAGCTCCTCCGCGCCCAACGGCTCCCCGTGTGCCTTAGCCGTACCCGCGCGGTTGGGGCTGCCATAGCCAATAATGGTGCGACAGGCAATCAGCGACGGCCGTTCCGTTTCGGCACGGGCCAGATTGATTGCCTGGGAAACGGCCGTTGGGTCATGCCCATCCACGCGCAACGTGTGCCAGCCATAAGCGGCAAACCGCGCCAGCACATCTTCCGTAAATGCCAGCTTCGTGCTGCCATCAATGCTGATGCCGTTGTCGTCATACAGCACAATGAGCTTACCCAACCCCCAGTGCCCCGCCAACGCGCACGCCTCGTGCGACACCCCCTCCATCAAGTCACCATCACTGGCAATCACATAGGTCATGTGGTCCACTACAGTAAAGCCAGGGCGATTATATTTTGCTGCCAACCACTGCTCGGCCAACGCCATGCCAACGGCCGTTGAAATCCCCTGTCCCAGTGGTCCCGTTGTCGTCTCCACCCCCGGCGTATGCCCATACTCCGGGTGGCCTGGCGTGGCGCTGCCCCACTGGCGAAAATTTTGCAATTCCGTCAGCGGCAGCTCATAGCCACTTAGGTGCAGCAGCGCATACAGCAGCATACTGCCATGCCCGGCCGAAAGCACAAAGCGGTCCCGGTCAGGCCATTGCGGGTGGCGCGGATCAAACTTCAGATACCTGGTCCACAGCACAACGGCTGCATCAGCCATGCCCATCGGCATTCCGGGGTGGCCCGAATTCGCTTTTTGCACCGCATCCATAGCCAGCGCGCGCACCGAATTCACTACAGCTTGCAAGTGGGAGAGGGAATGCGTCATCATATCAAGCTCCTTCGTGGGTCATTCGACAGCCGACCGCCGACAATAAACGCCGACTACACAGTCAGGCATACCCTGTCGGCGGTCGGCCGTCAGCGGTCAAACCCGCGTTCCTCAGTGAAAAATCGTCGCGCCAGCCGTCAGCATGTGATAAGCAATCAACATTTGCGTCAACGCCAGGGGATAGCTGCGCTTTTCCTCCAGCCCCGACTGATAAACGCCCAACTTATTCAAGTCAAGCGCATGTGCCAAAGGCATGTGGCTCTGGATCAGTTCCTCCAGTTCCCGCGCCTTCTCTGCCGTCACGTTCCCATCAATTTCCAAGAAATCGGCCGGTCGCCCTTCATACCGGCCCAATTCTAGCCGTAGCGCCGGTTTTGCACCATCCCCCCCATGTTCCAACACATCAGTCAAATCAGGGTAAGGAATGGTAGGCTTCAACACCAGGCAGGCATTCAGATGGCCGCCCGTCTCATGAGAATTGTCCTCCGGGGGCGAAAAGCGCACAACCATGTCTGCCAGGCTCTTTTGGGGGTGAATATATTTAGGGGACAAATCACGCCGTTTTTCCAACGAAGCCAGCACTTCAGCCTCGGTATAGCCGCGCTTGGCCGTGTCACGCTTAACCTTCCAGGCATAGCGCAACGCTTCTGGCGGGTCCAGGTATACTTTCAGGTCAAAGTTCAGGCGCATACGCCGTGTGTGAAAGGGCAGCAGCCCTTCAATAATGACATAGCGCGTGGGCTTGACGTAAACCGGTGGATCAAAATCGCCCGTTTTATGGTTGTAAATGGGCATGAGAATTGGGTGCCCTTCGCGCAACAGGCGGAAGTGCTGCTCCATAATATCAATGTAATTGCCTTCTGGAGAGAGGGCGCTGATACCCAGCTCTTTGCGCATCTTACGATTGTACTTGTGGTAATGATCGCAACAGATGGCTGTGACCTCATCTGTCCCAAGCGCCTGAGCAATGCCACTACTAAGGGTGGTTTTGCCTGCTGCGCTATCTCCAGCAATGCCAATCATGACAACTTTGCGGTCCATAGCCGCCTCCTTTGTAAACGGCCGCCGACGGCCGATAACTGACCGCCGACCACTCCTTTGTAAATGTAGCCCAGGTTGCCAAACCTGGTAGGCACAGGGCTGGCAATCTGCGTTACGTCCTCATTCCTCGCGGTGCGCCCCGCTCATGGGGAACCCCTTCTGCGAAAGTAACTGCCGTCGGCTAACCACCGGCTCACCCGGCCTCCCTCTCTGCTGGTAGGAAAGAGCCATTTCACGCCTTACATCCTCAAACCGGCCAAACCCTACTCTTGCACCTCAAACTTGATATCCGCCCACAGCTCCATGGCGTCGCGCAACTCTGGGCAGTTTTTCGCTGCTTCCTCCAGCGTGGAGCCAGAAGCAATCGCCTCGGTGGCAACACGGTTGGCTGTGGCACCGGCGCGGCTACCCTTGGGGTGGCCATGCGTGCCGCCACCAAAGAGCCAGAAGGCGTCATTCCCGGTCAGGCGGTAAAGGTCAGGAATGTGGTGGACGTGGATGCCGCCAGAAGCAACAGGCCAGGTGGCCTTGAGACCGGCAAAGTCTTGCTCAAAGTAGAGGCCGCGCGCGGGGTCTGCGGGGATGTAGCGATTGCGCAGAAGGTCTATGATGGCTTCGGTTTCACGCCAGGAGCCTTCCAGCTTGCCAACAACGGTTCCGGTGTGAACGTGGTCACCGCCGGTGAGGCGCAGCCATTTGGCAACAACGCGGAAGTGAATGCCATGATTATGCTGGCGGGTGAAGACAGCGTGCATGGCGCGATGGCAGTGGACGATCATGTCAAGCTCGCGCGCATGGGCAAAGACGTCGGCCGAGGCGGCAAATCCGGCAGTAAGGAAATCGAACATGCACATGTCTGCACCTTGTTCTTTGATGTAGTCCATGCGCCGCAGGCTTTCGCTGGTGGAGCCAGCGGTGACGTTGTGCCAGTGGCCTTTGTATTCACCAGTTTCGACGATGGCCTCTTCCACAGCTTCCTGGGCGTAGCGGAAGCGGTCGCGCCAGCGGCTGAAGGGCTGGCTGTTCATGTTTTCGTCGTCCTTGGTGGTGTCCAGGCCACCAACCAGGCATTCATAAATGATGGTGGAATAGGCTTTGGGGGAGAGGCCAAGTTTGGGTTTAACAGTACCACCGAGCAACGGCCGATTCCATTTATCTGCCCACACACGCTCATCGTAAATGCCAACATGCGGCCCTGGGTAGGTTTTTACCAGGGCGACGGGGAGGCGCATATCTTCCAGGCGCAGGGCGGCCACAGCCTTCATGCCAAACACATTGCCCACAATGGAAGACATGATGTTGACAACGCTGTTTTCTTCAAACAGGTCCATGGGGTAGGCGATATAGGCAATGTCGTCCTGAATATCGTAGACGCGCGCTTTGTAAAATTCCAGGTCTGTCAGTGCGTTTGACCACACTTCCGTCCAGGTGCCGGTGGAGGATTCGGCGGCAACGGCCGCTGCGGCTTCAATCATATCTGTAGGGGGCTTGGGGGTAATGCGAAACGCGCACAGCAGGTCTGTGTCGCGGGGCACATAATCGGGGTCATAATAACCACTGGCATAGGTGCGCACCCCTGCCTGGTAACGGTCACTGAGGGCTGCAGACGGGGGTTGGGTCAACGTCTTAGGGGCAACCAACTCGCTCATGTTTCATCTCCTTTGTGTTTGTATTCTGTATCACGACAATTATTCGTGAAAATCTGCACAAGCCTAGTGTAACAGATATGCCTGGCACAGGGCAGACCTGATCGAATAGTCTGACACTATCTAGACGGCGGGTGAAGCTACCCATTTGGGTAGGCAATTACGCAGGCATTAACCCGCCCCACGCTGTTGCAAGTACCAGCGGCTGGCCTCGGTACGGTTACTCACGTTAAGTTGCCCAAAAATGTTTTGCAGGTGGTACTTTACCGTGTTGCCGCTGATGTGCAGGCGCTCTGCGATTTGTTTGTTGGTCAACCCCTCTGCCACCAGCGACAGCACCTCCCACTCTCGCTCAGAGAGAGCCGGTGAGGAGTCTGGCGCGGGCGCTGATAGCCAGCGACGCGCCGCTGCGGGAAAGACGAGCTGCCCATTCATCACCTGGCGCACAGCCTGCGCCGCTTGTTGCGGCGGATCGGTTTTCAGCAGCAGGCCATCTGCGCCGACCGCGAGCAGCGTCTGCATCATGTCGGCATCAGCATAGGCGGTGAGAATGAGCACGCGCGTTTGCGGATGGGAGCGGCGAATTTCACGCAGGCAGTCTAGTCCGTTCATATAGGGCATCTGCACGTCCGTAATGACAACATCGGGGTGAAAACGGCGCACGGCGTCTAGCAGCCGTTCGCCATCGGTGGCGGTTGCCAAAACCTGTATGTCGCTTTCGGCGGTCAACAGGCTGCGCAGTCCTTCCAGCACCAGGGCATGATCATCAGCAAGCACAACAGTAATTTTAGGGCTCATAAATTGGCAACCTGACGGTAATTTTGGTTCCCCTGCCAGGAGCGCTTTGCAGGTCAAATTGACCCCCCACCAGGGCGACGCGATCACGCATACCGCGCAGGCCAATGTGTTCTTCGCGCTCGGTCGCCTGGGGGCCATACAGGGGGGGTGGCACAAATCCCTTGCCTTCGTCAGAAATAGTCAAGGTGAGTTGCTCCTGGTCAAGCTGCAATTCCACCTGTTGACGGGCTGATTCGGCGTGACGATAGGCGTTGGCGAGCGCTTCCTGGCAAATGCGGTAGAGGGTTATTTTGGCGGCCACGGGAAGGAGAACGGCCGTTTCTGGCCCTATGTACGTCACTCTACAGCCCGTTGTCATTTCATGGTGTAAAAACAGCCCACGCAAGAGAGCTACCAGGTCACGGTGGGCAAAATCGGGCGGACGGAATGTGCCGAGAAAGTGGCGAACCTCGGCCAGTGCCGCCTCTAACAGGCGCGAAACGCGGCGACAGGTCAGGCTGTACTCGGCTGGGGGAATATACTCCCCGGCTTCCTCACGCCGCGCCAGTGCTGCCATCTGCGATTGTGCGGCAAAGAGCTGCTGTACCGGCCCATCGTGCAGGTCGAGAATAATGCGGTGCATCTCTTCTTCGGTAACCGCAAGAATGCGCCGTGCGGCTAATTTTTCGCTAACTGCGGGGTCGTCTAGCTCCACCATGTGATGGATCATAACGCTTCAAAGGGAGGGATGTCAACAAGAAGCAGGCGCGCTTCTGAATCAGCTCTGCCATCGGGCTGACGCCTGCTGGCAACCAGATACGCCCCATGACCGCAACTTGGCGCGCTAATACGCTGCACCAGGACAAAAGTGGCGCAATCAAGATGTTGCTACTGTGTGGCATTTCCCGTTGACGCGATCTTGAATGGGATTACAATTAACGCCGTTCGTGGTTACAGGCGTAGCCACCAGGCAACGAGGTCTTTATCATGCTCACTTCTTACGACGCGCTCATTGTGGGCGGCGGCATCTTTGGCCTGACAGCCGCTTTGGCGCTGCGGCAACGTGGGTATAGAACGGCCGTTTTCGACCCCGGTCCCATCCCCCACCCCTTGGCCGCTTCCACCGACATTAGCAAAGTCATCCGCATGGAGTATGGCGCAGACGAGCTGTACATGGAGATGGCGGAAAAAGCGCTGGCAGGCTGGCAGCGCTGGAATGAGGAATTCCCCGAAAAGCTGTACCACAACACCGGCGTAACCATGATTACACGCCAGCCAATGCAGCCGGGCGGCTATGAGCACGACAGCTATGCCCTGCTGCTAAAGCGGGGGCACGCGCCCCTACGCCTAGATAGCACCCTCGTTGCGGAGCGCTTTCCCGCTTGGAAGGGGGGCGCCTACGTGGACGGTTACTTCCACAGCAAGGGGGGCTACGCCGAAAGCGGCCGGGTTGTCGAGCAACTGGCGCAGCAAGCGCTGGCCGCCGGAATTACGCTGTATGCTGATCAGACTGTCACGCAGATCATCACTGCCAACGGCCGTGCCAACGGGGTACGCACGAGTGAAGGGCAGGTATTCCAGGGGGGCGTTGTCCTGGTTGCCGCAGGCGCATGGACACAACTGCTTGTGCCAGAGCTGGAAAAGGTGCTTACGCCAACCGGGCATCCCGTTTTTCACCTCAAAACGGCCGATCCCACCCTCTTCAAGCCCCCCACGTTTACCGTCTTTACGGCCGACATTGCCAACAGCGGCTGGTACGGCTTTCCCCTGCACCCACGCCAGGGCGTCATCAAAGTAGCCAACCATGGTGTGGGGCAGGTCGTCCATCCCGTGCGCGATAAGCGGCAGGTGACCGACGCAGACATTCGCCAGTTGCGCAGCTTTTTGGAAAGTAGCCTGCCAATGCTGAAAGATGCCACCATCGCCTACACGCGCCGTTGCCTCTACAGCGATACGCCCGATGGTCATTTCTGGATTGACCACCACCCGGAAATAACGGGGCTGGTCGTTGCCGCCGGTGGCAGTGGTCACGCCTTCAAGTTTGCTCCCATTCTAGGCGGGCTGATTGCCGATGCCGTCGAGCGTCAGCCTAACCCTTATCTGCAGCGCTTCCGCTGGCGCGAATTGGGGCCAGCGGTGCGCAGTGAGGAGGCTGCGCGGTATCAGCCGGGCAGGGCGGCGAGTAGCGAATAGCTATTGGGCGCGCAACAACCGGGAGGTAAGCAATGCCGACAAATCGTATCCACCCCCCACCAGCACCGCTCACCACTCGCCATTCACCACTCACTATTTACACATTTCACCAAGAAAAAAGGACCAGGCCATGTTAAGAAGAGTTATTTTACCCATGTTGTTTTTGGCAGTGCTGACGCTGCTGGTAGGAAGAGGGCTGACAACGGCCGTTGCCCCCATTGCCGCCCAGGCTGATGTACTTGATGTACTGCAAGCAGAAGAAACCCAAACGGCGGAATCTCTGTTTGCCACCTACGAGGTGATCGTGGTGCGTGCCTATTACAACGACCGCGCCATGCTCGACCGGCTGGCAGGCTGGAATGAGCCGTGGGAAGTAAACCGCAGTGAAGGATACGCCATTGTCGAAGTAACGGCCGTTGAGTATGAACGCCTGCGCGCCGAAGGCTATCGCCCTGAAGTAGAGCCAAAACTCACGGCATTGATCAATCAACCATTGGTCAATCTGCCGGGGCAAATTAGCGGCATTCCCGGCTATCCCTGCTACCGCACCGTGGAAGAGACCTTTGCCACCGCCGAAAGCATCGCCGCCAACTACCCGCAGCTTGCCACCTGGATAGACGTGGGCGATTCCTGGGAAAAAGTAACCCCCGGCGGCCTGCCCGGCTATGATATGATGGTGCTGAAGCTGACCAATTCTGCCATACCCGGACCCAAACCAGCCCTTTTTATCATGAGTTCCATGCACGCACGCGAGTATACGCCGGCAGAGCTAAACACGCGCTTTGCCGAGTATCTGATCGCCAACTATGACGTAGACCCAGACGTGACCTGGCTGCTGGATTACCATGAGTTTCACCTGATGCTGCAAGCAAACCCAGACGGCCGTAAACAGGCAGAAGCTAGCCTCTCCTGGCGCAAAAACACCAATAACAATTACTGCGCCAACACCAACACCCGTGGCGCCGACCTGAATCGCAACTACGCCTTTGCCTGGAATGCCTGTGGTGGCAGTGGCAGCTGCTCGAGCGGCAATCCATGCGACCTGACCTATCGCGGCCCCTTTGCTGCCTCTGAGCCAGAAACACAAAGTGTACAAAACTATATCAACACCATCTTTCCTGACCAGCGCGAAGCGCCGTTAACCGCACCCGCACCCGTGGACGCCACCGGAGTTTTCCTCGACATCCACAGCTACAGTGAGCTGGTCATCTGGCCCTGGGGCTTTATCACCACACCAACCCCAAACGGCGTCGCCATGCAAACGCTGGGGCGCAAGCTGGCTTACTTTAACGGGTATGAACCAGGCCAATCTACCAGCCTCTACCTGACTGACGGCAGTACAGATGACCATGCCTATGGCGAACTGGGGGTGGCAGCTTACACCTATGAACTGGGTACCGCTTTCTTCCAAAGCTGTGGCGTGTTCGAGAATACGATTGTGCCAGACAACCTGCCTTCGCTGATATATGCAGCAAAAGCGGCGCGTGCGCCTTATATGCTGCCGGCTGGCCCTGATGCTGTGGGTGTGGCTCTCTCTGGCAGCGTGGTGACTCCCGGAACGGCCGTTACCCTGACCGCTACCATCAATGACACACGCTTCAACAACCAGGCTGGTATGGAACCGGTGCAAAACGTGGTTGCTGCCGAGTATTACATCAACATCCCTCCCTGGATTACGACAACCACGCCTATTGCCTACCCCATGGTGGCCACCGATGGCAATTTTAACCAGCCGATCGAGGCGGTACGGGCCACTATAGATACCAGCGCGCTCACCCATGGGCGACATATCATCTACGTGCGTGGGCGCGATGCCGCCAACAATTGGGGCGCCGTGAGCGCCGTCTTCCTCTATGTGATAGACCCGGCCGTTGCTCCCACCATCACCGGGCAGGTACGCGCCGCCGATACCGGACAACCGCTGGCGGCAACCGTCACGGCGGGCAGCGTGGGCAGCGCGCCTACAAACCCGACAACAGGCATTTACAGCATGCGCGTGATCAGCGGCACGTATCACATGACGGCCGTACCCGCTTCCAACCTCTACGCCGCAGCCACGGCCACCAATGTGTACGCGCCCGATTACCAGACCGTAACGCAAAACTTCTTCCTTTACCCCTACTGCACCATCTTTAGCGATGACGTTGAGAGTGGCAACCTGGGCTGGACGGCGCAGGCGCCCTGGGCGATTACCAGCGAGATGTCGCACAGTCCCACGCGCTCCTGGACGGATAGCCCCGGGGGCAACTATGCCAACAACCGCAACATCAGCCTCACCTCCCAACCGTTTGACCTGAGCAGCTATAGCGGCATAAAGCTGGATTTCTGGCAGGTATGTGATACGGAACTAAACTGGGACTATTGCTACGTGGAAGTGTCGGCCGATGGCGGCACCTCCTGGCAAACAGTTGCCAGCTATACTGGCCCCCAAACCGCCTGGCAGTCTATCAGCCTGCCCCTGCCACAGCTCGACGGCGCAGCAAACGCCCGCATTCGCTTCCGCTTCTTCTCCGACGGCAGCATTGTGCGTGATGGCTGGCATCTGGACGACATTGTTCTCAGCGGCGCTGGCCCTGGCTGCGTAACCGTTATAGCCCCCATTGCCAGCTTCACCTCTAGCAGCCCAGACGCCCTGGGGCAAGTCACCCAGTTCATCAACACCTCCCTGGGCACAAGCAACAGCTACACCTGGGACTTTGGCGATGGCAGCCCCGGCAGCAGCGCCGAAAACCCCCCACACACCTATGCCCAGCCCGGCAGCTACACCGTTACCCTGACGGCCACCAATATCCTGGGTTCAGACGTAACAACAGGCACGGTGATGATTTTGCTGCCGCCGCAGGCCAGCTTTACACATGCGGCCGTCGTGGCCGTTGACCAGCTGGTCAGCTTCAGCAACACCTCGACGGGCGATCAGTTAATCTTCACCTGGGACTTTGGCGACGGCGGCAGCAGCAACGAAACCAATCCCACACACGCCTACGCCAGCAGCGGCACGTACACCATCACGTTAACAGCTAGCAGCCCCGTGGGGGCGGACTCCTTCAGCAGCATCGTCAACGTACTGCAAGGGCCAATTGCCAGCTTCACCTCCAGCAGTCCCGATGCCCTGGGCGAAGTCACCATTTTCACCAACACCTCCAGCGGCGACAACCTGAGCTTTGCCTGGGACTTTGGCGATGGCAGCCCCGGCAGCAGCGCCGAAAACCCCACACACACCTATGCCCAGCCCGGCAGCTACACCGTTACCCTGACGGCCACCAATATCCTGGGTTCAGACGTAACAACAGGCACGGTGATGATTTTGCTGCCGCCGCAGGCCGGCTTCAGCAGCAACCAGCCAGTGCAGCTCGGACAAACAATGATCTTTACCAACACCTCAACGGGTGACGACCTGAGCTTTAGCTGGAACTTTGGCGATGGCAGCACGGCCGTTACCACCACCAATCCCGTTCATCTATACGCCAGCGCCGGCACGTACACCGTCACCCTGACGGTTACCAGTCCATTAGGCGTCAGCAGCTTCAGCCAGCAGGTAACCGTCTTGCCAGTCTATCGGCTGTATCTGCCCCTGATCTGGCACGAGGACGTCAATTAACCGTTGATCGAACGGCCGACTGCTGACGGCAAACTCTTCAGTAAGGGGGGCTGCCGTCTGCGGTCGGCCGTCTGCGGTCCGCCAGCAAACCTGCCCAGGAAACCCTGGCAGATGCAGCGAAGGCTAATTCCACATGCACCCAGGCTTACCTTCAGAAACGGTAGACAAACGGTTAACGGCCGTGCGCGGGCTACTGCGTGAATGGGAGGTAGATGCGCTCTATCTCACCAGTCAAAGCAACCGTTGCTGGCTGAGCGGCTTCGATGGCTCTAACGGTCAGCTGCTGATTACGCAAACAGAGGCCATCCTCTCAACCGATTTCCGCTATTGGCAACAGGCAGAACAGCAAGCGCCTGCCTTTCGCCTGTATAAGCACCGGCGCAAACCAGAAAACACGGCCGAATTATTCCAGCAGGCACAGGCAAACAGCGTGGCGATTGAAGCCAGCCACCTGACGCTGCGCCAGGCAGCAGAACTGCGCCAGAATGAAAAGCTGGCAGGCATCATCTGGGTAGAGCGACACGAAACCGTAGAGCCGCTGCGCGCGCTGAAGGATGAGGCCGAGTTGGCAGTAATTCGCGCAGCCGCCGCCATCACCGATGCTGCCATGGCACAGATAAAGCACCTGGCGCGCCCCGGCATGAGTGAGCGGGCGCTGGCCTGGGAACTGGAAAAAGTGATGCGTGAAGCTGGCGCAGACGAGCTGGCGTTTCCGATTACAGTGGCTTCTGGGCCGAATAGTGCCCTACCGCACTACCACACTGGTCAACGGCCGTTGCAAGCGGGCGATGTGCTAATCGTAGACATGGGGGCGCGGCTAAATGGCTACCACAGCGACCTGACACGCACATTTTACCTGGGCCAGAATCCCCCAGCAGCGTTCTGGCAGGTATATGAGCCGACATTGGCAGCGCAGACAGCCGTTTTCCAGCAAGCGCGCCCCGGCATGACGGCCATTGAGGTAGACGCCCTGGCACGCAACATCATCAACGCCGCTGGGTATGGCGAGCAGTTTGGTCACGGGTTAGGACATGGGGTCGGCCTGGAAGTACACGAAGCGCCATTCCTTTCGGCACACAGCAAAGAAACGGCCGTGTTGGCCAACATGACCGTCACCGTTGAGCCCGGCATCTACCTGCCCGGCTGGGGCGGCGTCCGCATTGAGGACCTGGCCTACTTCACGGAAGAAGGGCTGATTGCCATCAGCCAATGCCCCAAAGAGCCACTCATTGGCTAACTCACCGCTTCATCACGCTTTACAGCTCGGCCGTTTCTGTCCTTTTCATTCCCCCCTTGTGGCGGCACAGCAAATTCAACGCGCACGCGCGTAGCGGCCCGCTTTGCCACCGCCAGCACCACAAAGCGCACACTCCCATACGCCACCTCATCCCCCACGCGAGGCGGCCGTCCCAGCTTCGTCACCACCAATCCACCCACCGTATCCACATCTGGCAAATCATCCTCGTCCCCTAAATCCACATCCTCCAGCAAATGATCCACCAGATACTCACCGCTCACTTCCAGCACCCCAGGCGCGATCTCGATATATGGCTCCACCTCCTGATCAAACTCATCGCGCACCTCCCCCACAACCTCCTCCACCAGGTCTTCTAACGTTACAATCCCTGCCATGCCGCCAAACTCATCCAGCACAATGGCCATGTGCAGCTTTTGTCGCTTAAACGCGGCCAACAACGCTTCCACAGGTTGGTCTTCCGGTACAGCCGGAGCTGCGCGCAAAATCAGGCGCAAATCAAACGCACCCTTTGCACGCAGCGTCTGACGTATCAGGTCTTTAATGTGCAAAATGCCCACAATGTGGTCACGGTCTCCCTGGTAGACGGGAAAACGACTATGGCGACTTTCCGTCACCAGCTTCAGCAGCGCCTCGCGCTCAATATCCACGGGAATCGCCTGCACCCTGGTGCGTGGCGTCATCACCTCTGCTGCTACGCGGTCGCCAAAGTCGAAGATATTGCGGATCATCTCCTCTTCTTCTTCCTTTATTAACCCCCCTTCCTTGCTTTCCGAAACCACCAGTTCCAATTCCTCTGGGGAAAGCACACGCGCGTGGCTTTGTACTGGCGGGATTTTGAACAGGCGCAAGAGCAGGTTGCCAATGCCATTCAGCACGCGCACAGGCCAGCGAAAGAAAATTTGCACAATCTGCATGGGGGTGTTGATAAACAACACCACACGCAGCGAATCCATCAGCGCCAACGATTTTGGCACCATTTCACCCACAACAATGTGTAGATACGTCAACAGGCCCAGAGCAATCAGGTAGCTAAGGCTCAAAACCAGTGTCGCCGTGGGTTCGACGCCAAGCAGGCGTGCCAGGTAAGGCTCCAAGAAATGGCCAATGGCCGGCTCGCCATACATCGCCAGGCCCAGCGAGGCAATTGTAATGCCTATTTGTGCCGTGGCAATGTATTGATCTTGTTTCTGCCGCGAATGGAGCACGGCAAACACTTTGCCCGCCAGCACATTCCCCGCATCAGCCAACTGTTCTACTTCCGTCGCGCGCACACCAATAATGGCAAATTCCGCCGCAACAAAAAAGCCGTTAATCAGAACCAGGATAAGAATGATGATGGCCGGCAAGATGAGCTCTGTGAGACTGGGCAAGCCGTTTTCGGCCGCTGCAGCCAGCAGCACCACCAGGCTGAAGGCAGGCACGCCTAGTGAAAGGAAGAACAGTCTATTCATGTTCCGCCACCTCCCACTCGCTGTACGAGGGCAAGTCGCCCACGGGCGCCATCTGAATAGACAGCTCGGCAATGCCTAAATCTTCCATTGCTTCGATGCGAATGGCCGTACTCCCTACCATCACTGTGTCTCCCACTGCCGGTGGGCGACCCAGTTTACTAATTACCAACCCGCCCAGGGTATCAGCAGTCTCTACCGGCAAGTCGAGTTCCAGGTACTCGTTCACATCCGTCACAAGCAGATCGCCGCGCAGGTAAATGCGCCCTTCTTTATCTCTGGCTATCAGAGCCATTTCGTCATCAAACTCGTCTTGCAGCTCGCCAAATATCTCTTCGATTAAATCCTCAAAGGTAATGAGGCCCGACGTGCCACCGTATTCGTCGAAAACAATGGCCAGGTAATGGTTGCCTTGGGCCAGCTTTTGCCACACCTCCATAGCGGGCAAAGACTCTGGAATGTAAATAATCTGGCGGATGATCTTCTGCACATCCTCCACCCCTTGTACATAGAGGCGGAAGAGATCCTTGATGTGTACAAAGCCAATAATATCGTCTATAGATTCACGGTATAGTGGGATGCGGGAAAGACCAGATTCCATTGCCAGGGCGATGAGTTCCTGGACAGTGCTGCTGACAGGAGCAGCGATGATTTTTGTGCGGTGCAGCATAATCTGGCGCGCGGTGAGGTCTCGCAGGCGAAAGGCGTTGCGCAGCATCTGCCGCTCGCGGTCGTCAAGCAAGCCAACTTCATGGCTCTCGCTGACAAGCAGCTCGATTTCTTCCGGGGAGTGCGCCCTGCCTGTGTTGGGCATCGGTTTGCCTAACAGGCGCAGCAGCAACATCCCGCTGCCGTTAAAGAACCAGATGAGCGGGCGAAAGATGGCCATAGACCACTTCAGGGGTAGCACGACGCCAAGGGCAACGCTTTCGGGATACTGCACGGCAACGGATTTGGGGAAAAGCTCGCCGATGATCACCTGCAAGAAGGTGAGGAAAAGCAGCACACCAGTGACGGTGACGGAAACGGCCGTTGGCCGGGCAACGGCCGTTTCCATGCCAAATTGCAGTAGCAGCGTCGTCAGGGGTTCAACCAGGCGCGTGGCAATTACGTTCTGACCATATGCGCCCAGCACCAGGGAAGAAATGGTAATGCCAAGCTGGCAGGCTGCTACATAGCGATCTAGCAGCTTGCTATCCTGAATAATAGGCAACAGCGCCAGGGCCAACTGGTTCCCCTGGCTGGCCAGGTAGCTAATACGGGTTTTCCGCGCCGAAACCGTGGCGAACTCAGCCGCAACGTAGAGCGCGTTGACAAGAATCAACAGCACAACAATGGCCATAACAACAAAAATAAGGGACATACGTTATTTAAGCACAGAAAGAGGGTGTGTCATGGCAAAAAGGCAAACAAAACACGGCCTGCCTCTCAGGAAAGAGGAGGTGCTTTAACAATTGCTGATGAAGCGGGGAAATATGTAAGGGGGGAGCATCGGCAGCCTGACCAGGAGAGCCAGGCGGTTCTGAATTTGTTTCCATTGCCGCTAAGACTCTCCCTGGCGCCGATAGGTACAATCGAATGAACGGATATTGTTCCGGGTAGACATGCAGGTTGTTTGATTGTCTATGGGAATCCAGTCGTTGATTATAGACAAGGGAAGGCAGTTGGTCAACCGGTCTAAGACGCTCTTACAGGGAAAGGGTGAGATTGTCAGTTTCCAAGAAGAGGTTCAGCTCGGCTGGCGTGAGGGGTTCGGTTGTCTCCGTGGCATAATAGCCCGTTTCCCACAGGCTGGTGTGCACGCCATACTCTTGTTGAATGATGGTTTCAGAGCCGTTCTTGAAGAGGTAGGAGGCCCACAGGCTATCGCGGCCTGGAGGGCAGAGAACAACCAAGTGCACCAGGTCGGCACGCACGTCGGTGTGCGCCAAAACGCAAGCGTTAACGGCCGCGAGGCGCTCAAAAACGCGGCGCATCGGGATGAGTAACGATTGGGGCAACGGCCGTAAGGGGCGCCACACAATGGCAAACGAGCGGCGCTTGCCCAGCAATCCTGTGTCTATCTCCATGCGCGCGTCATCGTTGACGCTGATGCGCCCAAGCAGGGCTTCTAACATGGCGTTTGCCAGCTTTTCTGCACGTAAACGGAGTTCACGCAGCGGCGTCTCAGGCACAGCCAGCAGTGTCAACAGGTAGTTTTCCGTAACCAGACGGGTATAAAGCAGCATTTCGTTGGCAAAAACAGGCAGGTTTACAAATTGAATCTGCACTGGGCCGCGCTCTTGCTGGCCATCCCCGGCGGCAGCCTGCGCAGTAATTGCTGCCGCCTCCTCAGAAAGCGTGCCCCAGTAAGCCAGGAGATTGGCACCTTCGCTGAAGATAACGGCCTGTACCAGGTGCCCCAGGTTCGCTTTTTGTAGAATGGCCAGGATTACGGCCGTATCCAACGCCTTGGGCATGATCGGCCCAACCGCTTTTACGCCCCCTCCTCGCACCCAAACAGGCTGTTTGAGGGCGGCCTGGAGCACAGGGCGTAAATCAATTTGCAGCAAGGGCTTGATCAAAACACCCTGCACGCGATTTGCCACGGCATCGGGAATGCGGGATTGCGACGTTGGCACACAAAGAACCAGGCGCAAATCTGGTTGCAGGGTGCGCAACATGGTGATGCTATCTTCATGCGCCAACGAGGAAGAGATGAAGGCGATATCCTGATATTTGCGCGCAAGCACTCGCCGTGCGGCATCCAGAGTTGGCGCAATGATGGCCGAATAAGTGTGAACGTTTGCTAACTCGGCTACCAACTGTCGTGCAAAGGATTCGTCAGCATCTATAATGAGAACTTGCCTGGTCATAAACCGTTTCCAGATAACCCAAGATTAGGAATCGCAATGGAAGGTTGGAAACTAGAGATTGGAGAATTCGTTCAATCATCACTCTCTAATCTCAGTCTCTAATCGCTAACTGCTCACATGGGCAATCACCCTTGATCATGGCTGCTGACGGCCGTTTTTGCCATAGATGGGGCGTGAATTTCAGTCACGCCGCCGCCCGATGAACCGCTGTGCCAGCACCAGGAACAACAGTCCGGCTATCAACCCGGCTATCAGCCAGAAACGGCCGCTGCCCCAGGGACTAATTGGCGCAGAAGAAGTGGAAACAGGCGCTGCCAGCGAGGAAACGGCCGATTCCGCTGCAAGCGAGGGTAACTCCAGCACCACCAGCGGCAAATCATGATCTGTGGAGCGATAAGCCAGTCGTTCTGGGCTGGTATCTGTGCTCCAGGCATCTACAAAATCGGCATTCACGTGCATGATGGTCGCGTCCACAATGCGCTCGACCAGGGCGGGCGACACAAGAATCCCATCAATCAACTGTGAAACGCCCGCATACACATAACTATACCGCAGCGCTTCTGGCACACGGCGTAACGCCGGGTACAGCGGCCCCTGGTCGCCAGCCATCACCAGCAGCGGCGCGGAAAGCTCATAGTCATTAAAGTCACCCAGCACGATCAGCGCCGCGTCTGGGTCTGCCGCCAACCGCTCAGCGGCTAGTTGGCGCAAAAAATTGGCCTGTGCCAAGCGCAAGGGGGCCGTTTCCGCTTCCCCTTCGCGCTTGGATTTGAAATGGTTGACCCAAAAAGTAAAGGAACGGCCGTCTATCAGCGCCGTCATCTCCAGCGGAGGGCGGGCAAAAAGAGGTGCTTCTCCCCTGGGGCAGGCAGCTATCGGGTCAAAAACCCCCGTAACCAGCGGCGTACAGCCGCGGCGCAGGCGCGCTGCTTGCAGCTGCACCCGTCGTTCGTCTACCAGGTATGCCACGTCAATGCCACGCCCGTCGGCGCTTTCCTCATGCACAACCGCATAAGCAAAGCCGCAGGCTGGCTGCACTTGTGCCGCCAGCGCCTCCAGCAGTGCCCTGTTTTCTACCTCCTGCACCCCCACAATGGTGGGGCATCCGAGCACACGCGCCAGTGCTGCGGCCAGTTTGGCTTGTTTTTGCGCCAGTTCGGTCGCCGTCGGCTTGGGTTCCGCCTCGCTACCGGTGTCGTCTACGGTGTCAAAATAATTTTCCAGGTTAAAGCTGGCGATGCTAAACTGGTTTTCCTGCAGAACGAGCGGCTGTGGCAAAGGGGGTGTGGGCGCGGCGGAAATTTGCAGCACGGCCGTTTCCTGCAGCACCAGCTTGTATTGGTTAAAGTGATAAAACAGCGGCCCAACCAACCCCCGCACCCGGTCCCCGGCATTTAGCCAGGGGAAGTCGCCACAAGTAACATCGCTGGTGTGCAAAATGGGCAGCACCTGGCCAATGGGGTCGCTTACCTGGCGGCGCAAGATGCGCGGCGCACTAACGCTTTCGCTCACTACGGCAAAGCCGCAACCGCTAAAGGTTGGCCCCACCACACGCGCCTCGCCGGCAATAGCCACGCGCATTCCTTCATAAGGTTCCAGGTAGGCAGCCAGCGCCGCCGCCTCGGCAGGCGGGTCTATGACAATGGGGTTGGGTAACGGCAGGTTGGTTGCTTCGCGCTCGATGGTTAAGCCGCGGTCGTCCAGCTCTGTCAGCCCATAAAATTCGGTGACGCGCCCGGTCACGCGCACCTGATCGCCAATGGCGACAGACGGCCGTCTGCGCCCCAGGAAAACAGCAATCCCATCAGAGGTCGCCGGGTTGTCATCCTCATAACCAGGCAAATCTTGCACAAACAGCGTGTAATACGTGACGCCAGCAGTATTGCGGTCTTCATAAAAGCCGGTTACCACGCCACGAAACGTGACAACCTGGTCTAGCAGTGGCGAAGCATCTCCCTCCCCCTGAACGTGACCAATGGGCAGCACGAGGTCTGTCGCCGAGGTATTCAATGGCGCGGCCGCATGTGCGGGTTGCCAGGGAGAAACGGCCGTATACCCTTCCAGCACCAGCGTCACCATAGCCAACACCAGGAGGAAAACGGCCGTTAACCGCCTGGCCACCAAGAACGAGAAGATATTGCGCCCCTTTGTCCATGTTCCTTCCCCCCCTTTGCGACTGAAGCCCGGCAATGTACGGCCGTTGCCAAACGAGAAATAAATCCGCCACCCATTCATTACGCCCATCCGTTGCAAACAAAATCGCGCAAAGATGCCACGGCGCCCCACCACCTGCTGCGCCGCCACGTCTTTGCGCGACCAAAGAGTTGCCAGCAAACAATCAGCCAGCCAAAAACTCATCCAGCGCGGCACGGCTAATGCGGTACGCATTGCCAATTTTGCGCGCCTTCAGCTCGCCTGCAGCAATAGCGGCCATCACATCTTCTTCAGAAACCTGCAAAATTTGCGCCGCCTGCGCGGGCGTCATCACATCGCCTGCGGCCGGGGCGACAGGTGCAGCCGAGGCCGCAGGCGCTGCTGACGGCGGCGCCTGCTGCGCTGCCTGCTGCTGCATCATTATTTGCTGCTGCCATTGCTGCTGTTGCTGCATACTCTGCATCGCCGCCATACCCATTGCCCCCAGGCCAATGTCAGACATACCACCTCCGGCGGGGTTGCTGGCTGCGGCCACAAACGCATCCGCCTGCTGCTTCTGCACATAGCTGGTGCCATAGCCCATATTCGTCACCACTTCCAAAGACTTGGGATGAAGCGCCAGGCGAATGTTAAACTCCACCAAAGCCATACCCAGCGCATCAAAATTGGCCTGCAACAGGCCAGCCAGCATATCATTCAGGTCTTTAGAGAAAGATTGCAGTTGGGCCGGGCCAAGCTGGCGCGCGTGAGCCAGCTCGCTCAGCTTATCCTGCATCATTACGCCCAACATGGGGTCCAGGCGCTCTTTAATCTGCGGCTGGCGCACACTCTCGCGAAAAGCATCCATCGCATTCAAGAAGCGCCAGGGGTCTTTTACGCGAATGACGTAAGTGCCGTTGCCGATCATGGCGCTGGCGCCTGGAGAACGGTCAGGATGCTCCACCACGATGGGATTCACGGTTCCCCACTTCATGGTGATGTCAGTTGTTTTGACGTAATACACGTCAGCAGTGAAAACATTCTTGCCGCCGAACAGCCCTTTTTCCAACAGGTCTGTGAGAAAGGGGATGTTTTCCGTCGTAAGGATGTGCCGCCCAGGGGTAAATGTGCCCATCGCCTCACCGCCACGCACAAACACGGCCGTTTCCCCCGGATTTACAATACAAGGAGAGCCCAGGCGAATATCGCCCAGGCCGCCACGCGGAAACTTTTGCACGATCTCATCCCGTAGCCAGGAATCAATTGCGACACGATCAAAAACACGAGCCATGAGTAATCCTCCTCAAAATCATCAATCGGAAATAGTGACCGGGCGTCACTCCGTAATACCCATTAATACCTCGTTCCGGGAGGCAAAGGTTTCATTTGCCACGCGCACCGCCTTGTCTAACTCGCGAATAGCACGCTTAATGTCCCCTTCGTCCATAACTGCCTTGTTCAGCGCTGCCACAGAGAGGTCAATCACATCCAGGTAGTCCAACATGCTTTCGTCAAAAGCATACAGGCGCGCCAGATCATCTTCCTTCACCTTAATGGCATCAAAAAAGCCGGCATAGCCCACTGGAGCATCCTTGATTTTACCGATCAGCCCCATCAGGCGCGTATCTACGCGCCCCAGCGGTTCAGCGTGATCAATGGCGAGGATGATGTCGCTGCTCAACTCTTCACTGACCTGACCGAGCTGTACGCGCACTGCTTCCAGGCGCGTGGCAATGGTTTCGCGCAGCAGTTGATCAGCTTCGCGGCGGCGGCTCCGTTCCATGTAGCCAGACAGTCCAGGAATTTTGCTCAGCAGCCGCCCCAGTGCCGTAGATTCGCCGGTAATTTTGTCAAACAGGTCAGGAACTTGCTTTTCTTGCGTCATAGGGTTATCTCCTTTAATTCGTGTAAAAGGTGAAGGTGAGAATGCAATCTGCGCGTCAAATCCGGCAAGAGTATAACATACCTTCACAGCAGCGCATACAGGCAAGTTTACAACGAGTTCAATCGGGTTTGTGTTGCTGGCGCCAGAGGTAAATGCCCAACAGCAGTTGCGGCGCGGTAATGAGGCCAATGAGGAGAATGCCCATCGGCAGCAGCCACACTGCGCTCAGTTGTCCATCCTGATAGTAGACGGCCAGCATCCAGATGATGACAATGCTAACCAGTAAACTGCCCAACATTAATGCTGCCCCAAGTAATCGTATCATGTTTCCTTATCTCGGCATGTTTCAGATGATTTTTACAAATTTGACCGCCGACCGCCGACCGCGATTTTGCCAGTGATGGGAGGTCTGCCGCCAGCCGTCTGTGGTCAGAAATTTGTCAAGCGCCGTTTCCAGAAAGCGTGAACCACACCCTCCTTATCTTCTATCTCCTGCCGCTTATCGAAGCCATTTTGCCATGATTTGCGCTAGTTGACTGCTGGTTTGCAGGCGCGCCAGGGCATGGTTTAGCTGGCGCAGCAAACGGCCGTCTTCCTTACGCACAACCAGGGCATAGGGTCGCACCGTCATGGGGTCTGGCAACTGCTGCAGGTTGGTCTGGGGATGCTGGCGCAAAAAGAGGTGGGCGCTGGTGGCGTCCACCAGGGCGGCCGGGGTACGGCCGTTTACCACTGCGGCTACCGCTGCGTCTGCAGTATCGTAAGTCAGCACCATCAGACCCCGCAGGCGGCGCTGCCAGCGGTTTGCTTCCATGTGCGCCGGAGAGCCAAGTTCAACAGCCACTGACTGGTCGTGAAGGTCACGCCAACCTTGCAGCTCCAGGCCGGCCGCATAGAGTAAAACCTCACCTGCATTATAGTAGGGGGTTGAGTAGGCAAAGTCGCGCGTGCGCGATACATCTACCACCAGCGCCGAAATCAGCACATCCACCTGCTGCGTTAGCAGCGCGTCGTACAGGCCATCAAAGCCAAAGTAGGTGAATTGGGCTTCGGCACCCAGTTCGGCAGCCAGCGCGCGTGCCAGGTCTACCTCCAGGCCCCACACATCACGGCCGTCTGTGCTGGCAAAGGGGGGGTAAGTTGGGTCAATGCCAACACGCAGCACGGCCGTTTCCTGCACCCGCGCCCAGCCATCATCAGCCTGTCCACAACCAGCCAGCAAAAGCAAACAGACCCACGCACCCACCCACCAATAACGCTGCGCCGACATCCTATGGTCCATTCCCGGTAAAGCGCCGCAGCTCATCATAGAGCGGCTTTGGCCAAAACTCCGGCGTCACCAGGGTAAAATAATCCATGTAGCTGTGTGCGGGTTGGGGAAAACGAAACACCCACAATGCCACTACCTGCACAAAAGGCCAATTTTCCTCCGCATAACGCAAGGCTTCCAGCGTATAGGTGATACGTTGCGACGGCCGTACTGCCATCAGCCAACGTGGATCATCATTCCAACCTGTTTCTGTGATAAAAATTGGCGTTTCGCCATCGCCATAGGCCAGCATCACCTGGCGCAGCAGCTCCACACGGCGAAAGTTCAGCTGGTCTGGCTCTGGCTCTGCCAGCGGCGGCTGCGTCAGCCCATACACATGCACCGCCAGACCATCAAAATAGGCGGCTGCGCCAACCTCATACATCGCTTGCAGGTAAAGCAGGTCATTCAGCCCCCAGGGAGAGCCGGGCGGTTCCAGTGTGGGCGCCAGCGCGCCTGCCAGCACCCCCATTCGCGGGTTAGCGGCCTTGACGGCGGGGTAGACGGCGCGCAATAGCGCCACGTAATCGGCGGGCGTAGTCTGGCGGTAGCCCCATTCGTAGCTGAGATTTGGTTCATTGCCAATGATCAGATAGGCCACATCGCCAGCATAACGCGCGGCAAAGGCGGCGGCATAAGTGGCAAAGTCGTCGTAAGCGTCAGCATCCAGGTAAGTCAGGGGCGTGTTGGGGGGGCGCGCCCAGTCCGGCGTCAGCCCCAGGCGAGCAATGACGGTCAGCCCCTGAGCGCGCGCGTGGCGGATGACCATGTCTGGGTGGCCCCAGGCAAAGCCGCCACCGGCAGCGTGGTAGTAAGCCCAGGGGAAAAATTCCACAATCCAGCCTGCGCCCATTTCGCGCACCATTTGCAGGCTGCGCTGGATTTTCCATTCTTCCACTTCATCTGTGAGACGCGTGTGGACGCCAAGCAACGGCCGTTGCGTGTAAACCTGCTGCTGCGGCCCCAGCACAACCAGAATGGGCGCTGGCCGGATGAGGAGGAGTAGTGTGGTAAACATCAGCAGGCGCAGGCCAAAAGTAAGAGAAACCGAGCGAGGCTTAATGGCCATACCCCAGGAAAGCAAAAGGCGCAGGCAACGCCGGCAAAACGGGGCGAGCGAAGCCAGTTCAATCAGCGGCAGCCAGCATCGCCTGCGTGTAATGTTCACTCCACCAATCCAGGTGTCCGAGAATCGCGTTAATGCGTTCCTGGGGCGAGGCTTCGCGGCCTGGCAGCGGCACAGGGGGCTTTGCCATGGTCGTCAGCCCCAGGCGCGCCAGAAGCTCCCCTTCCAACTGCACATTCAGCAATCTGTTTTGCACATCGTGGATGAGTTTGCCCATCTCATCGTCCCGGCTGGTGAGATAGGCTTGCGGCAAAGCGTCTAGCAAAATGGCAGAGGGGCGACGCGCCGCCTGCCGCAATTTATGATAGTTGGTTGGCGTCAAACCCTGTAAGGGGTCTTCGCCCCAAGTGCGCTTGATGCGCTTGAAAAAGAGATCAAGTGGCGCCTCAAACTGGTGAATCAGGCGGAGTTGCTGCGAGTTGGTAACGTAGAAGCCCTTGTATTCTTTGGCCAGGCGCTCGGCCAGTTTGGGCCAGTTAATGCTGCTGAGTTGTTCGGCGCTGAACTGGCTAAAGACAAGAATGATGGACTCCGTATCTTTGGTGTAGGTGGCTTGCAAACCGGGAACCAGGGGAGAAGTGGCCACGCGCGTAGATTCCCAGCCATAATCGTCTGGCAGCTTGCTGATAAGCGAGGCTAGCCTGGTGTGAATGCGCGCAAAAAGGACAACGGCCGTTTCCTGGGGGCTGGCGTTCTGGCGCAACAGACGTCGCCCCAGGCTGCGCAACCGCCGCATGTGTTGCAGTTGGTCTTCTGGCGACCAAAGGGCGGGAGCAAGCGCCATAGAGGCCAACAGCACCTCCTGCGCCCAATAGGCGCAGTTGTCTTCTGCTGTCAGCGTCGGCTGGGCAGGCAAACCGGCTAATAATCCCCCCGATTGCAGCAACGGCCGCCCTTCAATAGCTAGGTGATGTGCCAAGACCGGATTCAGCAGCAGGTGGCGCGCCAGGGTGCGGCGCGTGGCCAACAATGGCGCGCGGCGCAACCGGCGACCATATTCCTGCCATAACGGCAAAAACGAGCGGCGCAGGCGATGAATATCCATCGTCTCGGCCACCACCAGCAGTAAATTGATGTCAGACTCCCCCATCTCGTAAGTGCGCTGAGGCACACTGCCATACAGGTAAGCGCTTTCCAACTCGCTGCCAAGCTCGCGGGACAGGGGATTGATGACGGCTGTTGCAATTCGTTCCATAGGGGACAATTATACCCGTCAAGCAAGTAAATAAACATCCTCACTTTACACTTTTGCTAGATAGCGCACGATTCTGCGCAGATTGAACAAATTGGCGCAGATTTTTTGGCTGTGTTGGGGGTATAATCGCCGCACAACTGGCTTTTTACCCTTCAGCCTAACTTTGGAGAGCGTATGCGCATTTTTGTGACAGGAGCTACGGGCTTTGCGGGGTCACACCTGGTGCAAATGCTGTTGGCCGGGGGGCACGAGGTATTTGCCCTGGTACATGCTTCCACCAGCCATCAGAAGCTGATGACACACCCGCAGTTGCATGAAATTGCCGGCAATTTACTAGCACCAGAATCGCTAAAAACGGCCGTTGCCCAGGCCAAACCCGACATTGTTTATCATCTGGCCGGGCAGGCTTATCCGGCACGCTCCTGGCAAGACCCGGCGCAGACGTTTGCCATCAACACTGGTGGCACGGCCAATTTGCTAGAGGCAGTCATCGCTTACGGCCGTCCGCGCACCATTGTTGTCACCAGCGCCGAAATTTATGGCCTGGTTACGGCCAGACAACTCCCCCTGACAGAACGCAGCGCCCCCGCGCCGCGTCACCCCTATGGCGTGAGCAAAGTGGCGGCGGGTCAGCTTGTGCCGCTTTATTGGGAACGCTATCGGCTGCCGGCGGTAGAAGCACGGCCGTTTAACCACATCGGCCCCAACCAGGCCACCGGCTTTGTGGTGCCAGACTTTGCCAGCCAGATTGCCGCCATCAAGCTGGGGCAGCGCCCCGCCACCATGCAAGTTGGCAACCTGAACGCGCAGCGCGACTTCAGCGACGTGCGTGATGTGGCGCGCGCCTACATGGCCCTGGCCGAAAAAGGACAACCTGGTGAGGCTTATCTGATCTGCTCCGGTCAGCCTGTTTCCATTCATTATCTGCTGCAAGTGTTGATCGAACTGGCCGGCGTCACCGTAAACGTGGAATACGACCCGGCGCGGATGCGCCCAGCCGATGTGCCCATCCTCTATGGCAGCGCCGCCAAACTGCAAAAACATACCGGCTGGCGACCAGAAATTCACCTGCGCCAGTCGCTGGCCGACGCCCTGGATGATTGGCTGCATCGTTTGCAATAAACGCCAGGCCAGGAGCAAAAGAAGGGCATGGCTCATCTTCTTTGGAGACGGTGCTTTACAAATTTCTGACCGCAGATGGCCGATGGCCGACCGCCCATCACTGGCAAAATCGCGGTCAGCGGTCTGCGGTCAAAAACAAAAACCTGATGACTAAAGGCAAAGAAAGGCTGGACAAGCTGCTGGTAGAACGGGAACTGGCACCCACGCGCGCCAAAGCGCAGGCAACCATTCTCGCCGGAGAGGTGTTTGTGGATGGGGCGCGCGTGGATAAGCCGGGCACGGCCGTTTCGCTGGAGGCCGTCATCACCCTGAAAAGCACAATGCCCTACGTGGGGCGTGGCGGCTACAAGCTGGCAGCGGCGCTGGCGAGCTTTGGCATTGTCGTAGATGGTCGCATTTGCGCCGACGTAGGCGCCTGCACCGGCGGCTTTACCGACGTGCTGCTGCAAAATGGCGCGGCCAGAGTATACGCCATTGATGTGGGCTACGGGCAGCTAGACTGGAAGCTGCGCCAGGATGCGCGCGTCGTGGTCATGGAACGCACCAACGCACGCTACCTGGAATCTTTGCCAGAAGCCATTCAGTTTGCCTGTATAGATGTTTCGTTTATCTCGCTGAAGCTCATTTTACCTGCAGTTCAGAAGTGGCTTACGCCCGGAGCGGAAATTGTGGCCCTGGTGAAGCCGCAGTTTGAGGCCGGGCCAGAGCAGGTGGGCAAGGGGGGCATTGTGCGCGAAACGGCCGTGCACCAGCAAGTGCTGCAAATGATCACAACCTGGTGCCAGGCGCACAATCTGTTCGTTCAGGGGATGATAGATTCCCCGCTGACTGGCGCCGACGGCAATAAAGAGTTTTTGCTCTGGCTGCGCACCTGAAGTGAGGCAATCTCCAGCCACTGCGTTTCCGTTGTAGGCAGCGTGCCCCAGGCCACACGGCCGTTTACCGGCACCGCCAGATATTGATTATCCAACCAGCAGACAAACCCCAGCGGCCCACGCGGGCTACAAGCAGTGTGCAAGCAAAGAGAGCCATCCACGTAGAAGGCGCAACCATGGGCGCGCCAGCGCAGGCTATAGCTGTGCCATTGCGTCATGTCAAGCGATAGCGGCGCAAAACTAATGCCCAGACGCGGGCGCAGCAGCGGCCACAAGCGAGGCCACATCTGCCGGTACAGGCCAGGAAGCTGATTCAACAACAGCAGCAGCGGTGCCAGAGGGGCCAGCGTCAGCGCGCCGGGTGTCCCTGCATCCAGCGTTGCCGCAAACCAGCCCCGCCCCAAACGGCCGTTGCGCGGCAGGGGTAAATCCGTTGGCGCCGAGGCGAAAAAGAACCAGACAGCCTGCGGCAGCGCCGGGTAGCGCCTGGTCGGATCGCCAAAGGGAGCATTCCAAAAGCCAAAGCCGGCCGTGCCGCGCAGCGCCTCTGCGCCATGCGAAAAGCGCGCGCGCGCATCGAGCATCGTACCGGGTCGCCAGGGAAAGTGCGCGCGAGAAGAAAAACGGCCGTAGTCATCCACCTGCGCATCCCCATAACCCGCAGAAACAGGCGGCAGAATCAGTCGCTGCCTGGCGACATCCACCTGCCCCCCACCCAACTCCAGCGGGCGCAAGCCGGCAAGCCCGTGAATCTGTACCATTTGCTATCTTACTCCCCGAATATCCGCTATAATTGAACCTCGCAAGGAGATAATTCATGGAAATAACCTGGTACGGACTAAGCTGTTTTCGTTTTAGCGAGCGCAAACATGCTACTATTGTAACCGATCCCTACAGCCCAAGCCTGGGACTCCCCCCGCTCAGTCTCAAAGCCGATGTGGTAACCGTCAGCCATGATGCCCCTGGGCACAACTACCTGGGCGGCATTTCAGGATACAAGCACGTTCTTAACGGGCCAGGGGAATATGAAATCGGCAGCGTGTTTATCACCGGCACGGCCACCAATTACGATGCGCGGCTGGCCAGCAATGTGCTGTATGTCTTTGATTTTGATGGCTTGACCATTGCCCACCTGGGTGACATGCACAAAGTCCCCACACAGACACAAATTGAACCACTAGAAGCGATTAACATTCTACTTGTGCCCGTGGGAGGCGGTCGCAGCCTGAATGCTGCCCAGGCAGCCGAGTTGGTCTCGATGCTTGAGCCAAACATCATTATTCCCATGCACTACCGTCTCCCCGGCCTGCAATTGGAACTGGACAGCGTAGACCGTTTCCTCAAAGAAATGGGCATCACAGAACCAAAAGAAGAAAGTTCCCTCAAAATCTCAGCAGCCTCTATCCCAGAAGAAACTGAAGTCATCATCCTGACCCCGAAGGGCTAAGCAAACAAGGTACAGGTCATGCAAGCAAAACTGATTATGTGCTGGAATATACGCAAAGAAACGGAATCAGAGTACTTCGAGTTTTTGGTACATGAGTTTATACCGGGGTTAAATCGGTTGGGCATTGAAGATATCCAGGTCTGGTATACGGCCTATGGGGACGCACAACAGAAATTGGCCAGCGGCGTGGCGCCTGCCCTGGAACAGATGCAGCGCATCTTGCAAAGTGAAGAATGGCAGAGGCTGGTTGAGCGCTTGCGTGACTACGTGGATGGTTACTCGCAAAAAGTTGTGCGCGCCACACGCGGCTTTCAGATTTAGCCTGGTTTGCCACAAAAAAAGCCTGTCCAGATGGGCAGGCTTTTTGCTTAACATGCGTTTGGCATAGGCATTAAACGGCCGTTGCCGGAGCTTTGCTGGTGCTGGGGGGTGATGTTGACGTCGCAGTTTTCTCACTACTCGCCCCTTTGTCCGCTGTCGTGGGGGTTTCACCGCTGCTGGTTGTCAGGCTGGCGTTCTTGCCGTTGCGGCTGTCTGTAATGTAAAATCCACTGCCCTTGAAGACAACCCCCACCGCATTGACCACGCGCCGCACACGGCCGTTGCACGTGGGGCAATCAGTTAGCGGCGCATCGCTCATGCGCTGCTGCCGGTCAAATTGATATCCACACTCGTTGCATCTGTACGTGTATAGTGGCATGGTACTCGCCTCTCCACTCTGGGCATTGTTTCACCTGAAACTGATTACAGCCAATGGAGTATTGTAACGGCCGTATTCTCGTTTGACAAACCACGATACGCTATGCTACTAATTAATTGTTAGTTTTTTATTAGATTTCACACGCGATGTTTGGAGGTTCCCATGTCCGTAAGCGAAGCACAACTACGTACAAAAGCGCGCGTCTGGCAAGCCCTGGCGCAATCTGGGCTAGATATAAGCGCTCTAGACAAAGCCACCCTGGAATCCCTGGTGGATTTAGTCACCGAAGCAGCACTCATAGAAATTGATTCCGAAATTGGCCAGGCAGAAAAAGTGGCCACGCCCGCTTCAGATGATGTGTTGAACGATCACAAGGAAGATGTGCTTTGGGAAGGACGGCCGTTTCTCTCGCTAACACTGCACTATACCATCACCGACGAGCGCATTCGCATTACCGAGGGTTTTTTTGGCAAATCCCGCGAAAATATTGAGCTTGTGCGTATTCAAGACATGGATTACACCCAAACGTTTGGCGAGCGAATTCTCAACCTGGGTGACATTCACGTGCGCAGCCACGACCCCAGCAACCCAGAAGTTGTGCTAAAAAATGTCAAAGATCCAGAAAACGTCTATGAAATTCTGCGCCGCGCCGTCCTCAATGCGCGCCGCAAGCACAACTTTACTTACCGCGAAGAAATGTAAAAATCTCCGGGGGCCCTCAGTGGTTCACGCTTCTACAATTTCCTGACGGCAGACAGGTGGCGGTCCCCAGTCGGCGGTCAGCGGTCGGCGGTCCAATTCTCAGGATTTCGAGGGCACCTGCTGGCAATGTGGCCAGGGGTCTTCACCCGCCAATAGCGCTGCCACGGCCGCGCTCCCACGGTAATATCCGCGATAGCGGGGCGGCAGCAGCGCCGCAATGTGCGCCATAATCAGATGGGTGTAGGCGGCCAGGTCTTGCGCGCGCGCGCGCCGCCCTAGCTCCGGTAAGCAAAATGGTTCGCCAATGCGTACTTCCATGTTTGTGGGGCGCAGGCGCAGCGCATTGCGAAACAAGACGTCCCCACCCACAATGCCCACTGGCAACACGGGCGCCTGGGCGCGGCTGGCCAGATAGGCCGCACCATCCTTCCCCTGCATTAATTCTCCCGTAAAGCTGCGCGTGCCCTCTGGCGCCAGGCCAAACACAAGCCCCTCCTCTAATGCCGCCAGCGCCTGTCGCAGCCGGTTACGGTCTATCTCATCGCGCTGCACGTAGATGGCTCCCAACCATGCCATAATCGGGCCATAAATGGGATGTGTGCGCCATTTGTCTACGGCAAAAAAGCGCCAACGCATTAGCGGAAAGCTGATGAGAAGAACGGGCGTATCGGCCACCGAGGTGTGGTTGAGAACCACTATGTATGGACCCTGGGCCGGTATGTTCTCTTTGCCGGTGACGCTGATGCGCAGCCGCAAGAGGATGCGCACAATGTGCATGGCGATACGAACGATACGATAACGGAAGAGACGGAAATGGTTTGCAGACATGCTATTGACCATTTTCGGCGCACAGAGCGGTGACTAGCAGACTAACGGCCGTTGGCTCTGCGCCAGGCGGAGTGGTAACAAAGTGAAATGGGGCGCGTTCGCCAGGAGCCAGAGATTGGGGTAAGAGCTGCTGCGCATACCCGCTTATTTGTCCCTGGCTGTCATACAGGGTGAGGATGAGCCGCACGGCCGTTGCCTGGCTTTCGCCTGCATTTTGCACCCAGCCGCTTACTTCTGCCCATGCGCCATGCGGCGCTACGGCCGTTTCCTGCACCTGCACATCCAGGTAGCGTGTTCCCAGGTCTGTCACCGACTCTGCCGTGATACGGATGACGCTGGCATGGGCAAAACCAGGGGGCGCATCCGGCAACAGCAAACCGAAGGGGCTGCGCGCGCTAGCAGGAATCAGGGTTGCAGCCGCCCAGGTTACGGCCGTTTGCAGCAAGGTCCCATCGGCCGCATGCAGGCCAAGCTCCACCTGCACACTTTCCACCAGCCTGTCCCCTTCATTATACAGTTCTCCCAGCAGCCACAGCCCCCCTGCAGGCGAGCGATAGGCTTGTAGTTGCGCTACTGCCAGACGTGCCGGCGCGGGCGTGCTGGCAGCAGCCTGCGCCAGAGGCGTGGCCGGCGGTGGCAGGATGATCTCCTGGCCAATTTGCAGCACTTCCGGGCGAATGCCGGGGTTGAGCGCCATGATTTCCGCCACTGTGTT
This sequence comes from uncultured Anaerolineae bacterium, assembly GCA_937943625.1. Lineage (GTDB taxonomy): Bacteria > Chloroflexota > Anaerolineae > Promineifilales > Promineifilaceae > JACSRF01. The sequence continues at coordinate 57,509 of CALEAD010000016.1, forward strand.
CCCCCGCTGAAGGGCAATAGCCAACAGCGTATCACCGGCGACAATGGTGTAGACAATGGGTGTGGCCGAAGGCGTAGGAGAAGGAGGCGGCAATGGGGTGACGGTCGTCTGGGGCACAACGGCCGTTGGCGCAGCCCGTGTCACAAACAATACCCCAATCGGTGGCAAGGTAGGCGTAGCCGAAATGGTAGGAGAGGGCATGGGAGCAACAGATTGACGACACCCTGCCAGCAAACACAGCCCAAGCAGTAGCAAAAAGCGACCCGATTGACTCACAGAAGGATTGTACCGATTTTGTGCCCTCTTGGGCAACGTGTTAAACTGCTGCCGGTAACCATAGAGGAGGCTTGACCGACTGCGCCAGCCACCTTGCATGAAAATGGAATATAGCTCAGTCATCAGCCGCCTGCTGTCTGCGGTCAGCCGTCTGCGGTCACATACTCAGCAGGAGGCAGGAAGCAAATGCAACAAAAGACATCCATGAACCGACTTTCTCTTCTGCCACGCTGGAGGTTCCCTTTGCAGGTAGCGCTGCTGTTTGTGGGGCTGTTGCTGGCAATCTGGCTGGTCACGCAACAAGCAGAAGCGCCGCAGCTTATTTTGCTGCTGCTGTTGGGCGTCATCACCATCAACTTCAAGCTACCACCAGAGCATGGCTCAGTGGGGTTGACGCCGGTAGTAGCGGTCAGCAGCGTGCTGGTGGTGGGATTGGAAACGGCCGTTCCCCTCTTACTGCTCTGCTTTGTCCTGGCAGAATTGGCGCGCCCATTGTGGAACCCCATGTGGGACCTGATGAATGTTGCACGACCATCCTGGCAAGAACGCCTGAGCATTGCCCTGATACACCTGCTGGCACTCATTGCCGCCGGTCAGCTTTATCAACTGGCCGGGGGCACGGCCCCTTTGGATGAGGCAGGTGCAGAAAATCTGTTTCTCTTGCTACTGCCAGGTATTGCTTATGGGCTGGCCCACATCTTGCTCACCATCCTCAATCAACTGCTCATGCGCCGCCCTTTGTATCCATTTTTGCTAAATAACGGCCTGGGGCTGGTAACAACGGCGCTGTTGGCACAACCTTTTGCCATCTTTGGCGGCATCACTTTCGTGCGCAGTGGGCTGCCATTTTTTGTCATTTTCAGCCTGGGGGTGATGCTGTTTAGCCTGTTGAACTGGCTCTCCTGGCAGCGCCGCTTTATTGCTGAACAGCAACTGCGCCAGTTTTCCTTGCTGAATGACGTGAGCCTGGCGCTACGTGAACGGCTGGAACTGTCGGTAGTGCTGGCACGCACGCGCCAGCGCGTGGTAGAGCTGGCCGACATTGACCAATTCGCCACCTGGCTGCAAACGCCCACGGGAGAATGGCTGGCTTACCGGGAAGAAAGCACTGGGCTGGAAACGGCCGTACCCGATGATTTTACGTGCTGGGTAATGGGCCACAAACGGCCGTTGCACGTTCACCAGCAAAATATGTACCACGCAGGCCGTCATAATTTGCGCCCGCCTGTCCCCTTGCCTGCGGCCTGGCTGGGGCTGCCGCTGACCGAAGGAGAGCGCGCCATTGGCGTGATGGTGCTCCAACGGCTGCCACCGGGCCAACCCTTCAGCCGCTGGAGCCAGGAGATGCTGCTGGCGCTGGCGGGGCAAGTCAGCGCCGCCATCCACAACGCGCAGCTATACAGTGAAACACTGCGCCTCTATAACCTGACCGACGCGGCGTTGGCACAGCGCGTGGAACAGCTTCAGGCCTTGCTCAACAGCGTGCAAGAGGGGGTGATCATGCTAGATCCGACCGGTCAGGTACTGTTAGTCAATCCCGTGGCGGCGCACCTGCTGCAACAGCCGGTTGACCATTTGCAAGGGAACACGTTGGATTCACCAACGGCCGTTGCCCGCCTGGGCTACACCCCCGACCAGTGGCAGGCGCGCATCACCCAGCTACAGCATCAGCACTCCTCCCTGCCAGAAAACGACCTTTTCACCCTGCAATCCGGTGACGACAACACGCTGCGGATTTTTCAGCGCCGTGTTGCGCCTGTGTATGCCCCCGACCGGCAACTGATTGGCTGGCTGTTGGTGCTGCGTGACGTCACCGAAGAACACACCCTGGCCGAACGGCGCGCTGACCTGACGCGCATGATTGTGCACGACTTGCGCAATCCCCTGACAACCCTGACCAGTACCCTGGAACAATTGGCAAAGCGGCTGCCTGCGCAAGCTACAACGGCCGATTTACTCCAAAATGCGCAACAAACGTGCAGCGACCTGCTCGATATGGTGGATTCACTGATGGACGTAAACCGCATGGAAGCCGGGCAGCTACAGCCGGATGCGGAAGCCATGCACCTGCCACCGCTGGTAGAGCGGGTGCTACACCGCCTGCAACCGCTGGCAGAGCAGCGGCAGATTACCCTGCGCTATGCGCCCACGGCCGATCTGCCACCCGTTTGGGGCGATGAAGAGCTGTTGCGCCGCGTGCTGCTCAATTTGCTGGACAACGCGCTCAAGTTCACCCCCGCAGGTGGACAGATTTCCGTAGCGCTGCAAGCGGAAACGGCCGTCTCCGCCAAACACGAGCCGGGCATTCGCTGCACCATTTGTGACAGCGGCCCTGGCATTCCCGCCGAATTCCGCGAGCGTATTTTTGATCGCTTCCTGCGCACCAATCGCGGCGGCGCGCAAGTGCGCGGCACCGGGCTGGGACTGACTTTTTGCAAAACGGCTGTTGAAGCGCATGGCGGCCGTATTTGGGCCGAAGACGCGCCCGGCGGCGGCAGTTGCTTCATCGTTACCCTGCCGGGCGTGCCAATTTTTGAGATCAGCGGATAGTGGGAAGTGGTTAGAGCGCAGTTAGTTTGTTGCGCAGCTTTTGCTTGTGGTACACTTTTCTCACAGCTAATGATGCAACCAACTAACCAAGGATCAAACCAACCAACCTACTATCAATCATGGACCCCGACCACCTGCAACAGCTCCTTTCACAAGCAGCGCACGCTGACAAAGTGGAACGCAATTACGCCCAGGCAGAAAAGCTGTATACGGCCGTTATTGAAACACCCCTGCCTGAAACAGGCATGCTAGGCAACTCAGAACTTCGCCAGCTTCGCCTGCAAGCGCGCGAACGGCTGGGGGATTTGCTGATACGCCTGGGGCGGCACACAGAAGCAATGGCGCAGTTTGAGGCATACCGCGACGAAGCAAGAACGCTGGCACAAAAGACCAACGCCCTCTCCCTGATCGGCCGTTTGCTGGTAAGCATGGGGCATCTGCGCGAAGCCAAACCAATCCTGCAAGAAGCGTTACTCATTGCCAACGACCTGGACATCGAAGTGCAAGCATCAGCCCACTTGGGGATGGGAAACGCCTTGTACGAATCTGGACATCTAGAAGAGGCATTGGTACACCTGGATCGCGCCCTGCTAGGGTTTGTCAAATCTGGCGACCGCGAACAGCAGTTGCGCGTGCGCAATTTCCAGGGAATGGCCTACATTCGCCTAGGTCAAACAGATCAAGCAATCAAAGCATTCCAGAACGGCCTGCGTCTGGCACGGCAAGTCAGCGTGCGCGCCACCGCCATTTTGCTCAACAACCTGGGAGAAGCGCACCAGAACCTGTTCGACATGGAGCAGGCGCTCATTTACCACGAAGAAGGGATGAGACTTGCCGAAAGCACGCACCTGGCCAGCAATATGGCTGATTTGTCGCGCAACATGGGCGTGAATCTCGTCTACCTGGGACAGTTGACGGAGGGAATTGCCTACCTCTATCGCGCCCTCAGCCTCAGCGAAGAAGCCGGGCGCACAACAGTAAAGCTGCAAACGCTATATGCACTCTCTATGGCAGAAGGGCAGGCAGGTAACCTGCCAATGGCGCACACACATGCGCAGGTCTTGCTAGAGCTGGCACGCGAAAAGCATGCGCGTTCTTATGAGGCAGACGCGCTACACGCCCTGGGCCGTTATTACAAACTGGCAGGGGATGCAGCCCAGGCGGAGCAGTATTGGCAGCAGGCTTCATTTCTGGCGCACGAAACAGAACAACGCATGTTACTGTGGCAAATTCACGCAGAGATGGCGGAAGTAACCACGCTGCCCGGTCTAGCCGATGTGCATCGCCGCATTGCCCGGGAAGTGATTGAGCAAATTGCTTACCCGATTGCCGACAAGAAGCTGCGCGAAAAGTTCCTAGCTGCGCCGCGCGTGCGCGCCCTCATGATGGCGGCTGACGCAGAATGATGCGCACAGAACGGTCGTAAGTAAAATAGTTCCACACCCAGCTCAGAAAGACGCTGAGCCGGTTGCGAAAGCCCAGCAGGGTGACCAGGTGTAGCAATAACCAGGCCAGCCAGGCGGCATAGCCTCTGAGGGGGACGCGATTGTACAGCCAGGCTACGGCACGGCTGCGACCAATGGTGGCCATGATGCCCCGGTCATGATAGCGAAAAGGTTGTGGCTCACGGCCGTTTAGCTCTGCGAGAATGTTTTTGGCCGCCAGAATCCCCTGCTGTTGCGCCACCGGAATCAGCATCGGATAGGGGTTGCCCTTTTCGTCTTCCAGGTAGGTCATGTCACCAACGGCATAGATGTTGCTGAAGCCAACCACACGCATGGCAGGCGAAACCGGCAACCGCTGCCCGCGCGCCAGCGGCACACCCAGCAGCTCCGCTAACGGCGAACCGCGCACACCCGCGGCCCACACCAACGTGCGCGCCGGAATGTGCGTGCCATCAGCCAGGTGCACGCCCTGCGCACTGGCTTCTGCGACCGGGCTGCCTAGCCGCACGTCTACCCCCAGGGATTTTAGCTGCCTGGCTGCCGCCTGGCGCAAGTCGGGCGGGTAAGCCCCCAACAGGTAAGGCTGCATTTCAACCAATACCACGCGTGCGTGCAGGCTGCGCTGGCTGTATTCGCGCGCCAGCACGTGATTGTACAGCTCGTAGATGGCGCCGGCCGTTTCCAGCCCGGTTGGACCGCCACCCACGACGACGATGGTGGTCATGGCGGCAATTTCGTCAGCGTTCTCGCTCCAGACGGCCTGCTCAAACTGGCTAAGAATGTGATTGCGTAACGCCACCGCATCTTCCAGGCTGTTTAGTTCCCAAGCATGGGCGCTCAAGGCATCCCGGCCGAAATAGGTGGGCGTGCTACCCGTGGCCAGGATCAGATAGTCATACCGTTCCTGGCGCACCCCAGATGGGGTTTGAATGGTGACACACTGTTGCGCTGGGGCAACGGCCGTTACCTCCCCCATCAGCACGCGAATGTTGCGCACCTTACGAAAGATCGTGCGCACCGGATAAGCGATCTCGCTAGGGTCCAGGCCACAGGTAGCAACCTGATAGAGCAACGGCGTAAAGGTGTGAAAATTACTGCGGTCAATCAGCAAAACCTCCACCGGCTTGTTTGCCAGCGTCCGTGCGGCAAATAAGCCGCCAAATCCTGCGCCAATGATGAGAATACGAGGAGTTGTCTTCATAACGGTGTCCTTTTAGCTTATCAGCATTTTAGCCTCTCAGCCAGTCAGTTGGCCAGTTCAGCAGCCACCAGCAAGCACACCGTAAAATATCGCTGCCGTTAGGGCTGAAGGTGACGCGCCTGCACAGCGTCGTTCGCTCCATCGGTAAAAGAGCCGGTCAGGGCGACAGCGGCAAATACACCGTTTATAGGGCCGACGGCGGCGTGACGCTGCATTGGCGTTACCACCCCATCCGCTTGTGGGAAATGACGGCCGCAAATCTGCTACAACTAGAAGAGCTGGCGTTGACCGCTCTGGTGTGTCTAATGCGGCTTAAGGTGACTTCCAACACCGTATTCTGCACTCACCAACATTCAATACATCACCCACACTGGTCATGGGTAGACGATTGCCACATGCGCGAACAATGACCACGACTTCGCTCTCACAGAACCCAATAGTCATCACACCCTGGTATTTCTCGCTTGACAATTTACACACGACCGATTAACGTACCTCTATGAGCAGTATAGGGTACACGCTGCGACTAGCGGTGGAGCAAGACCACGACTTTTTGTACCAGCTTCACGTGGCAACCATGCAAACGTATGTTTCGGCCATGTGGGGCTGGCACGAAGAGTGGCAACGGGAATACTTTGACCGCAAGTGGAACCCAAGCGCCTTTCAAGTCATTCAGGTTGCGGGGCAAGATGCAGGCGTGCTGGTGATGCATTGGCAGGAAAATGAGGGGGTGCTGGAGCTGATTGAGCTGTTGCCCGAATTTCAACATCATGGCGTAGGTACGGCCGTTATCCAAGACCTGCAACAACAAGCCCAGGCACGCCATCTCCCCATTACCCTGTACGTCCTCAAGAGCAACAAACCGGCGCGCCGCCTGTACGAGCGCCTCGGCTTTACAATTAGCGAAGAAAGACCAGACCGTTTTGTGATGGTCTGGCACAGCCAGGAACAGGAGAGTTTATGAGCGAGGCATCGCGACCCAACGTATTGGTGTGTGACCCGCTGGCCGCAGAAGGGCTGGCACTGCTGCGCGCCTGGGCCAATGTGGATGTGCGCATTGGCCTGAAGCCAGAGGAGCTGGCAGAAATTATTGGTAACTATGACGGGGTGATTGTGCGCAGCGCTACCAGCATTCGCGCGCCGGTGATTGAGCGCGCCACGCGCCTGCGCGTCATTGGTCGCGCCGGTTCAGGGCTAGATAACATTGACACGGCCGTTGCCGCCGCAAAAGGCATTGCCGTGGTCAACAGCCCAGACGCCAATACGCTGGCCGTTGCCGAGCATACGCTGGCGCTGATGTTGGCGCTGGCGCGCCGCCTGCCCAGCGCCGACTGGAGCCTGAAAGCAGGGAGGTGGGAGAAGAAGGCATTCATGGGCACTGGCCTGGCAGGCAAAACGTTGGGGATTGTCGGTTTTGGCCGCATTGGCCGCGAGGTGGCGGCGCGCGCGCGCGCCTTTGCCATGAAAATTCTCGTTAATCAGCGCCGCTTTACGCCGGAATTGGGGCTGGCAGGGGGGGTAACGGCCGTTGACCTGCTTGATCTGCTGCGCGCCTCAGACTTTGTCTCTTTGCACCTGCCCTACACTCCCGAAACGGCCGGACTGATTGGCGCGGCGCAACTGGCGCAAATGAAACCTACTGCCTACCTGATTAACACCGCGCGCGGGGGGTTGATTGACGAGGATGCCCTGCTAGAAGCGCTAGATAACGGCCGTCTGGCTGGCGCCGCCCTGGACGTTTTTGCCAGCGAACCGGCGCTGAACAACCGCCTGGCACAGCACGAGCGCGTGATCGCCACCCCCCACATTGCCGCCAGCACCGTAGATGCACAGGTTGCCGCGGCGGTAACAGTAGCAGAAAAGTTCGCCGAGCTTTTGCGCGTGAGTTAAAAATTGGCCAGCGATGCTCAATTTGGGCACGGTTCATAAGGCCGTGTTGACCACCGACCGCCGACCGCTGTACTGCTGAGAGTTGTGGCGGCCTGCCGTCAATGGTCTGTGGTCAAACCCATGCGCTGAATTGAGAATTGCTGAAAGTTGGGGCGTGGTGATTAAAAGCTCCCCACTCTTTACTCTTCCCTCTTTCTGCGACGCAGCATCTGGCGGAATTGGGGGGCTAAGGCGGCAATGATGGGCGACGGCCGTTCTGGTTGCCATGCCTGCACCGCTTCCGCAACCGGTTGGGGCCAGACGGCCGTTGAATGCACGATGGTGTTGGGGACAACGGCCGTGGCCAACACAGCCAGCGCCTGACGAATAACCCCCAGCTGCTGCACCACATTGTGCGGCTGCCCCAGCGTATGGCCAAAGGGAAACTCCACCGCCAGCGCGCGCGGCACGCCCATTCGCTCCGCCCAATATGGCATCATCGTCACCAGCACCGTGCTCAGACCAGCCGCTTCCAGGGTACGCGCCAGCACGGGCACGTTCATGGCGCAATCCGGTCAGGTGGGCGTCAGCAGCACGCACGCTACTCCCTGTTGCAAAAAGCGCGCCGCCACCTGCGGCCCATACACCTCTACCCAGGCCGTTGTCTGCGGCGGAAAACCCTGGTAGCCCATAAACGAGTAATGCTCTGCTGCCACGCCACCGATTTCCCCCGCAGCAGCCAATTCTTGCAGCCGCTGCAAGGGCAGCACGATGTTCACATCTTGCAAAATGTCTGCCCCGTTCAGGTGCAGATGCGCCAGGCCAAACGCCTCCTGTGGCGTCTCCAGGGGAATGGCGCGGTAAGTCGGGTCGCCCCAGGTTGGCTGCGCCTGCTCCCGCGCCAGGTCAAAAGGAGGCTGCGTCTGGCGCAGGTACAGTCCGGCAGAAGTAACCAGGCCAATGGTGCACTTTGTCAGCGGCTGGCGCAGCGGCATCCAGGGAATAGGCTGCGGCGCCGGCGGCGTCTGCATCTGGTAAAAGGCGGCTATCAGGCGAGGTAAAAATTTGAAGCTGTCTACGGGCATCGGGATTTGGAATTTAGGATTTCGGGCCTGGTTCAAAGTATCCTGACAAATTTGATCGCAGAGCGCCAACGGGCAATTGCGCTTCTCGATAGGTAGCGGTCTACGGTCGGCCGGCGGTGGTCAAAAATTGTAAACTATCTTTTCAACGCGTCATGAATCATACCAGATTTCGGACTTGTGCGTGCAAAGCACAGGCCGCCTGCTTCGCGCTTCATGGCTTTACCCGGAGGGGCAGCAAAATAAACTCACCATCGCCTACGGGCAAATGCCGGCCGTCTACGGCCGTATACACCCCCACGCGCAAACGATAATCGCCAGGAGGTAGCTCAGCAGGGATGTTCAGGCGGGTCACGTCTACAATGACCTCGCCGGGCAAATAGCTGTCGCTGGGCAGGCCGGCCGGCCACTGGTCTGATTGGGTGACAATCTGCTCGTTCGCGTCCAACAAATGGGCAAAAATGGTGTACAGCGCCGTTGGCTGGCTCTGCACCTGCCAGTAAAAGGTGATCACGGCCGTTGTCCCCACCTGCACCTCTGCGACATCCAGGCCACGTAGGGTCAGCACGCCACCAAAGTCAGCATCCAGCGGCAGAGCAATCTCTTCCGGCAAGGTAAAAAGGCGCTGCGTCTCTTGCAAGGTTAGGGTACCCAACGTCACCACCTCCCCTGTTCCCACTTGCAGCGTCAGCGTCGCCTGGCCCGCGGCCAGATCAGACGGCACAACGAACGTGAGCTTTTCACGCACCACTTCTCCAGCGCGCCACAGCCCTGTATCATAGCGGCTAAGCGGCTGCTGTGCCACCACGCGCCCGGCCAGGCTCAGGGTGATGGGCAGGCGGGCGGGCAACGGCCGTTTGCCCTGCCAGTATAAATCCAGCGTCACCTTGCTGCCCGTGAGCACGACTGCTGGCAAAGCGGAACGGCCGTATAGCCACAGCCCCTCCGCCAGCCAGGGAAACGCCAAAGGCACGGGCACAGGCGGCAACTGTGACACAACCTGCGCGCGTGGCGGCACATCCACCAGCTCACTTTGCACCGTGACCCCCATAAAGCGCCCCGTGCCATCCCGCATCGCCAGTTGCGCCCCACGTGCGTCAAAAAGCGAGAGCGCCACACGGTATAGGCCAGGGGGCAGCCCCGCTGGCAGCGGCAGCGCATAGCGCACCACCGGCTGCTCCCCTGGCTGCCAATGCTGCGGGTAAAAATAAACCTGGTTCAGAAGTGCCGTCTCCCACGTTGCCCACTCTTGCCCTGTTTCGTCCCACAGCGCCAGCTTCACGGCAAATTGCGCCATCGTTGGCGCCGCCAATCCCCAGCGCACGTACACCGCCAGGCCGTCACTTTCGGGCTGCGCCGCCAGCCCCCAAAGCTGCACTTTCTCGCCCAGGGTAAGCGGCTGCGGCCATACCTGCGGCAGATTGAGCGGTAGCTGCGGCAACGGGTTGCGGTAAATGCGCGCCTGCTCCAGCCCACCAAAATGGATGGTGTGCAGCAGTTCCGCGTCAGGCACAGGGGGCTGCCAATCCCCACTGAGCTGACGGCCGTTCTGGGTCACAATCAGGTAATCAGCCTGGGCGCGCCCTTCGCGCGTATCGGGTAAAGTCCGGCCAGGGAAGAAAGGGGCCAGCGCGGGGGCAATGCCGGCAACGGCCGTTTCTTGCGCTGCCGACGGCCGTTCTGCCAACCAGCGCGCCGCCATACCAATCCCCTCGCCCCAGCCCACCGTCAGCACCCGCTGCGCCACCCAGGGGCCACCCAGCAAGGGATTGAACGCCAGCAGCAAATAAGGCGTGAAGGCCAGTAGGTAGGCCAGTTGCGCCAGCACCAGCCCCGGCCACAGCCAGCGCCACACAGCCAGACGCGGCCAACAGGCGCGCAACTGCACCCAGCCCCAGGCCGCCAGCAGCGTTAGCACCGGGATGGCCGGCAGGGCGTAGCGGTCGAACTTTTTGTCGGCAAACGAGAGGGTAAGGATAAAGAAAAGCGCCCAAAGGAGGGGGAGCCAGAGGAAAACGCGGCGTGCGGGTTTACTCTCCTCAGGCTCATTGCGAATTTCGCCAGACTCCAGCAAGAAAGGAGCTTGCTTCTCCGCCAGAGCCTCCGTGACGTCTTCGTGCCCTCCGTGTGACCTTGAGCGGCGGAGAAAGGCGTAAAGAGCCAGCAAGAGGCCAGGAAGGATGAGCGGTCCCAGGCGGAAGGCGATGGCAATGGGGTAAAAGAGCGGCCCATGATCAAAGGCCACCTCCCCCAGGAAGAAAGTGGGGTGTAGTGCCTCGTCAATTTGGCGCTCGCTTTCGCCGCTAATGAGCAGCACCACGCGCCAGGGGTTTGCCCACAGCGCAGGCAGGGTAAGCAATGCCGCCGCGCCAAAGCTGGCCCCCCACACCACCCCTTGCCGCAGCAGCCGCACCGGTTGGCGGCGATTGATCCATAGTAGCGCCAACGCCGCCAGGGGCAGCAGCAGCACGCCAGGGGACTTGCTGAGCAGCGCCAGCGCCGCAAAGGCGCCTGAAACGGCTGTAAACCAGAACACGGCCGTTTCTCTGCCCTCTAATGCCCGCGCCAGCGCCAGCAACGCCAACAGGCAAAAGGTCATCAGCAGGCCATCTACGTGCAGCAGGCCAGATAACCCGGCCACAAAGGGGTCAAGCGCCAACAGCAGCATAGCCAGCAGCGCCACATTTCGCCCCCACAACGGCTGTGCCAGCACAAACGCCAGCGCCAACCCTGCGCTATTTGCCAGCGCCAACATCAGCCGCCCGGCGCTGAGAAAGGTGGCAAGCTGCTGAAAAGCGGTCACGTTGTCTGGCGTCATCCAGGCCAAGTGCGTAATCCAGGTGTAAACGGCCGCATCAGACGGCCGTAGCAACAATTGCAGCGAGACAGCAAGCGCCCCTAGCCAGGTCGTCGTCACCCCTGGGTGGCCGGTGACAATTGTGCCTGCCCAATCCCCGGCCAACAGCGCCTGCCGCAGCGCCACCGAACGCTGCACCCACATCAGCTCATCCGGCGTCACGTAACGGCCGATTGCCAGCAGCCGCGGCAGCAACGCCAGCAGAAAAATAGCCAGGGGCAGGGAGTAAGGGTCAGAAACGTCGCCTGCCTTCTGCTTTCTGCCTTTTGTTACCCGTCCCATTACCGCATCACCAAAATCGGGCAGCCCACACGGCACACAATCTGGCGCGCCTGGTCAGAAAGCAACAACCGCTCCCACCCCTGCGGGTGATAGGCGCCAATGACCACCAGCCCATACCCGCCAGCTTCTGCCTCGGCCACCACCTCATCTACCACCAGGCCATGACGCACAATAGGGGCTACCTCCAGGGGCATCTGCTCCAGCAGGCGTAAATCTTGCGCGAATATCTCCCCTTCCAGCGTATGCGCCTTGATCAATTCCTGCGCTGGCGCCCGCAGCTCCCAACCCGATACTTGCGGGCCAGCGCTAATCTGCGACATCACGTGCAGCACGCTCAGGTTTATGGGCGGACGCAATAGCTGCGGCAGCTGCCGCATCAGGCAGCTGAGCAGGGTGGGCTGGGGAGCACCGCTCTCGCAAATGAGAGGATGCTTTGAATGGGGCGAATCTCTCCTTTGGCCACAAGCAAGGGGCAGCGCAGCGTTTGCATCAGGCGTGCGCACACTTTTTCCCGCCACCGCCCCGGGGTGTGCCGTTCTAGACACGCACCCAGCAGCAGCAGGTCATAGTCAGCAGCAGAGAGAGCTTGCTGAATTTCTTGCACTAGTTGGCCGACACGCACCAGTATTTGCTGCGGAGAAACGGCCGTTGCTCCTGCCATATCACTCTGCGCCGCCAGTAACGCTTGCAGCATTGCCTCTCCCTGGGCGCGCTGCTCATGCGCCACCACCGTCAGCAGCATCAGGTGCAGCGTATCCAGCGCCGCCAGATGCCCCGCCAGCGCCAGCGCCAGAGTAGCCTGGGTTCCGCCATCCGTTGCCAATAAAACACGCATACTGCCTTTCTCCCTTGAAAATGACCGCCGACGGCTGACCGCCGACCACAGACCGCTATCTTGCGAAAGCGCGATCACCCGTCGGTGCTCTGCGGTCAAACTTGCAAGATGCTTTGAAATATGTCCTAATCTTCAATTTCCATTCCCTAAAACCACATCAACACCAACGGCGTAACCAAAATGATGAACATAAATCCTATTAGCCGCCGCTTTTTGTCCGTAATCCATTGCACCAATGCCAGAATGCTGCGCTGATAACGGCCGTAAACCGTCAGCAGCAGCAGCAAAGAAACCAGGGCAATGCTCAACATCTCCACCAGCACCACCGTAAACGCCTGCGCATTGCTTAGTGGCACGGCCGCCAGGAGGGTGTCAACAAAGGTCGTGATGTTTGCCCCCATGGTGTATGGGAGCCATTAGCAAACACAAATTGACAATCTGCGCTACACGGAGAAGGCACAGAGTTTCATAAAGAAAACCAGAAATTTTTTTCTCTGTGCCCCTCCGTGCCTCCTCTGTGGCTCTCCGTGATGCTATCTTACGTGAATAGATAATTCGGCACGGTTCAAGTGATCTTTACAATTTGAACGCAGACGGCAGATCGCAAACGGCAGACGACGGTCAGCGGTCAGAAATTTGTGAAGCGCCATTTCCAGAGAAGATGAACCTTGTCAATGCTTCCCATGTACCTAATACAGCACCTGCATAGCAGGCGCCGTCTGGAGAACGGCCCAGGAGACCTGTATGGTTGCTTTCCAGGTATGGTTTGCGCCGACCTGGCAGCACGCTTACTCATATCTCTGGCGGATGTTCGGAATCAGGTACTCATTAAAGGCGCGCTCCACGTCGTAGTTGGCGCGCCAGCCCCAATCGCGCTGGGCAGCGCGATCATTGATGCCCGCCGGCCAGCTGTCCACAATCCCCTGCCGCCGCTCATCAATCGCGTAATCAATCTGCGCCCCAGGGAAGGCATCCAGCACGCGCTGGCGAATTTCGGCGGCGGAGATGCTGAAAGAAGTGACGTTGTACACGTCACGGGTCAGATTTGCGCGCGGCGATTCGGCCAGTAGCAGCAGCGCCTTGACGGCGTCGGGCATGACCATGAAGGGCAGACGGCTATCTGGGCGCACGAAGCAGGCATAGGGTTTGCCTTGGGCGGCCGCATGGATCATCTCTGGGCCATAGTCGGTTGTGCCGCCGGTAGGCAGGGTAAAGGCGCTGATGAGGCCAGGAAAGCGCAGGCTGCGAAAATCGAGCATGACGGGACGATTGACGGCCAGACGCTGGTAGTGGTGGCAAAAATAGGAGCCGAGCATTTCGCAGTAGAGCTTGTTGCAACCGTACATGGTGGTGGGCATGTTCCAATCCCATTCGCGCACGTATTCATCCCGCGCTTTGATTTCCAGATTGGGCAGGCCGTAGGCGGCAATGGAGCTGGGGAAGATGAAGCGCACGGGGCGGTTGCGCGCCTGAGACTGCTCGGCGGCAAGTTTGAGCAGGGAAAGCGTGCCTTCCACGTTGACGCGGTGCGCCAGCTCTGGGGAAAATTCGGCGCGGGTAGAGAGCAGGGCGGCCAGGTGGAAGATAATGTCGAAGTCGTATTGTGTGACCAGGCGCTCAAAGAGACGGCCGTCTAAAATATCGCCTACGATGTGTGTAGACAGCCCGCGAAACTCGGCGGGCATGGGGGACAGGTCCAGCGTCAGCAGCTTATTGGTGCCATTGGCAGCCAGGCTGTGTACAAGCGCCTGGCCAATTTCGCCTGCCGCACCGGTGATGAGGATAACTTTTTCGCGCATACGGTTCTCCTGTGGGAATTTGGGATTTCGGATTTTGGGTTACGAATGACTGATTACCGATCAGGTTCACAGACTACGGATAAGTTTTGGGCATGGTTGATTTCCTGTGAAAATGACCGCCGACGGCCGACCACTGTCTGCGGTCGGCGGTCTACGGTCAGTGGTCATATTGTTAAGATCGGTTGAGCCATGCTATTTCTGCCCTTTGCTACCTACCACCTCTTCGCTACCATTCAAACTTGAACTGCACGCCGTCTGGCTGGCGTAGTTCGCGCCAGCCGTAACTGCTCAGACGCACGTCGGAGCGGCGACCGAAGGCGCGCAGGCGGGGGGCAATTTCGCCGCCAATCAGGTCGGCGGCGTGGTCGAACAGGTCTACGGTGTTGACACCAAGTTTGCGCGCTACGTGGTGAAAGAGAATCAGGCTGACTTCTACGTTGCGTTTGGGTGGGATGGTGATATTGGCAACGGCCGTTGCTACCAGCCCTCGCTCTAACCATTGCCGATCTTGCTGGCGGGCCGCCAGGGTAGCGGCGCGGTGGGCAAAAATGCCAAACAGCGAACGCTGGGCCGGCTCCAGCATTTGCACAAACGCCTGCCGTTGCGCCGGCGTGGCCGCCAGCAGGCGGTCAATCATTGCGGCAATTTGCGCATCGGCGTCGTGGGGCAACGGCCGTTTGTAATAATCTAGCACCGTCAACTGCGCCAGGTACGCCTTTGCCTGCGCCAAAAAGGCGGCAAACTCAGTGCCATTTCCGCTCATACACGATTTCCCACACCAATCTATCGCCAATCTCTACCTTAATCTACGCTACTTTCCGCTCGGTTCCAGCAAACTTTGGCCCGTCATCTCTGGGGGCTGTGTCAGCCCCAGCAGCGCCAACAGCGTAGGCGAGACATCGGCGAGGATGCCGCGCGGCCGCAAATTCAGGTAGCCTTCGTAGCCGATGACAAAGAAGGGCACGGGCTGCGTGGTGTGGTACGTGTGTGGCGTGCCCGTGTAGAGGTCAATCATGCGGTCACAGTTGCCGTGATCGGCCGTGACGCAGGCCACGCCCCCCTTCGCCACAATTGCCTGCACCAGCCGTCCGGCGCATTCGTCTACCGCTTCCACGGCTTTGATGGCCGCTTCCAGCACACCGGTGTGTCCTACCATGTCTGGGTTGGCAAAGTTCACCAGAATAAAGTCGTCGTCATGCTCCTGAATGCGCCACAGCACCGCTTCCGTCAATGGGTAGGCGCTCATCTCCGGCTGAAGGTCATAGGTGGGTACCTTGGGCGAAGGTTCCAGGTGGCGCGATTCGCCCTCATACATTTTCTCTATGCCGCCATTAAAGAAGTAGGTGACGTGGGCGTATTTTTCCGTTTCGGCGGCGTGAAACTGTTTTAGCCCATGCTTGCTCAGCCATTCGGCCAGCGTGTTGGTGATTTCTTGCTCAGGGAAGGCCACGTGTACGGGGTAAGCGTCATCGTAGTTGGTCATGGTAACGATGAACAAATCCTCGATGAAGGGGCGTTCAAAGCCAGTGAAGGCGCGGTCGGTAAAGATGGTCAATGGCTGGCGCATGCGGTCAGCGCGAAAGTTGTAGAAGATCAGGCTATCGCCGGGTTGGATGGTGACGTCGCGGTCGCCGGTTTCTATGGCAACGGGTAAGATGAACTCGTCCGTTGTGCCTTCGGCGTGGGCCTGGGTGATGGCGGCGCGGGCGCTAACGGCTGTGCGTCCTTCGTGCCCGTGGTGGTTGGCCATCACTTCATAGCCCATTTGTGTGCGCGGCCAACGTTTGTCACGGTCCATCGTGTAGTAACGGCCGCTTACGGAAGCCACGATCACCTCTTTTTGCTGCTGGTACGCTTCCAGCGACTCGAGAAAGGTGAGGCTGCTGTGCGGGGGCGTATCACGGCCGTCGGTGATGATGTGCAAAATGGGCGTCAGGCCGTGCCCGTTCACCAGGTTGAGGATGGCAAACATGTGGTCGCTGTGGCTGTGGACGCCGCCGGGGCCAAAGAGGCCAATCACGTGCACCTTACCCCCTTTGGTTTTGGCCGATTCCACCGCCTGCACCAGCGCCGGCGTTTGCGCAAATGTGCCGTTGCGGATGGCAACGTTGATGCGTGTGAGGTCTTGATAGATGATGCGCCCCGCGCCCAGATTCAGGTGGCCGACCTCAGAATTGCCCATTTGCCCTTCTGGCAGGCCAACGGCCTCGCCAGAAGCGTCTAGCACGCTGCGCTCCAGCTCGCGGTTCCAGCGGTCATAGTTGGGGGTGTGGCCCAGCACAATGGCGTTGCCTGCCGCGTTTTCACGAATGCCCCAACCGTCGAGGATGATCAGGGCAACAGGTTTGTATGCTTTCATGGCTCTCCTTGTCTATTGTGGGTTTGGGTTGGTTGGTTAGTTGGTTGGTTGGTTGGTTAGTTGGTTGGTTGGTTGGTTGGTTGGTTAGTTGGTTGGTTGGTTGGTTGGTTAGTTGGTTGGTTGGTTAGTTGGTTGGTTGGTTGGATTGTACCAGATTTACGGCCGTCTGCCGCGCAACAAGGTATAGGCCCCAGCAATTCTAAAGCGGAAAAGTTCGTAGTGACCGCTTTAGCGGGCAGCCGACTAAAGTCGGTATTACAAGCGGCCGCCAGTGGCCGAGAAAATTGTAAAGCATCCCTTCAGCGTCTCCTAAAACCATGCCCGCAATAAAAAAGGCGGTAGACTGTTGTCTACCGCCCCTGTGTGGCTCCTCAAGCTGGACTCGAACCAGCAACCCTGCGGTTAACAGCCGCATGCTCTGCCATTGAGCTATTGAGGAACAGCAAATGAAATTATAGCAAAGAGCGCGGCAGTGTCAAAAAAAAATGAGGGCGTATTGCCGCAGTTCAGGCTCATCGGTACACTTTGCCGCGGCTCACGAAGAAGAGAAATGGAGTGACAAGGCATGGTAACGAAAAAGCAGTTAGGCTGGTTGTTTGTGGCCGCTGGCGTCTTGGGCGCAACGGCCGTTTTGCTGGTAGATGTGCTGGAGGCCGGAAACTATGCGGGCATTGGCCCGGCGCAGCGCCTGGCGCTGGTGGGGGCCGGAGTGCTGGTTTTGCTAGGCCTGTCGCTGCTGCCGCTGGGAGATAGACCGGCTTGACGGCCATTTCCCCCTCTACCCCCACCCCATCAAAAGCCGCCTGGCAAACGGCCGTTGCCTGGCTGCCGCGTCTGCTGATTGCCCTGGCATTACTTGCTTTTGTGGGCTACTTCATCGTCTACGCCATCTACGCCTTTCACCTTTTCCGCTTCCCTTTTGACTACGACCAGGGGGAAGGGTTCGAGCTAATGGATACGCTCCTCTTCAGCCAGGGGGAGTGGCCTTACCGCAACAACGACCATTACCCCTTCTACTCCTCCAACTACCCCCCCCTGTTTCATGTCGTCATCGTGCCGCTGGTGTGGCTGTTTGGGCCACAGTATTGGACCGGACGCCTGGTTTCCTGGCTGGGCACACTGCTGACGGCAGCTGCCATTGGCTGGGCGGTGCAGCGCCGCGGTCGGCGCTGGTGGCTTTCGGCGTTCAGTGGGCTGGCTTTTCTTGCTTCCAATTATGTTTATCACGTGGGGCCGCTCTTTCGCCAGCACATGTTCATGGTGATGTTCGAGACGCTGGCGGTAGTCTACCTGACAGCAACCGTTGAGCGGGAAGAGCAAGACGGCCGTCACTACAACGGCCGTTTGCTGCTGGTGATGCTGCTGCTGTTGGCGGCGGGCTATACCAAACAGCTGGCTTATGCCACGGTAGCGGCCATTTTCATCTTTCTTTTTTTGCGCCAGAGCAAGCGCGCAGTGCTGTGGGCCGTGCCCTTTGCCGCCGTCACCGGCCTCATCTTTCTCTGGATCAACTTGGCCACAGATGGGTGGTGGCTGGTGAATACCGTCACCGCCAACCTGAACCCATTTATTCCGGGGCAGGCCATTGGCCTGTATCGCCAATGGTTCACCTTACACACCGTCATTACCGTAGCGGCAGCGCTCTTTGCCCTGTACCAGCTTTACTTCACGCGCCTTTCCGCGTATGCGGTCTGGTTTGTGGCAGCGGTGCTGAACAGCGTAACGGCCGGTAAATGGGGCGCGGGGGAATCCTACTTTGCGACAGCCATTGCCGCAAGCTGCATTCTGGCCGGCCTGGGCATGGCCCAGGTGCTTGATTGGGCAAAGCAGCGCGGGTGGCGGTGGGAAACGGCCGTACTCACACTCATCCCTCTGCTCTGGCTCATCCAGGCCGACAAAGTGTTCCACATGCCCACGCACACGCCCACGCTGGCGGCCGTTGCGCGCACCCTGGGCAAGCCAACCATGGTCTACATTGCGCCCCAGACTTCTTGTTCCGCGCCACGACCACCCGAACCCGTTCATTACGTAGACTCAGCCGGCGTCTCCCTGCTGGGCCGTCCACCCAGCGCCCAGGATACGGCCGCCGGCATTGCCATTGCCAACCACATTTTGGCCGGGGAAACGGCCGCTTTCAGTGAAGAGGCGGGCTTCAACTTCTACGCGGGGCGGGATGTGGTCACCAATCCCACCCAATTGCTCAACCTCTACCAAAACAACGCCGTAGACTTGACGGAGATGCTGGCCATGCTCAATGCGCAAGCCTTTGATACTGTCATCCTGCGCGCCCAGTTTTACCCCCCACCTGTGCTAGACGCCATTGGGCAGCAGTATGAGACGGTTGATCTGATCCAGATGAATGGCTTTGTTTATTGCATTATGCGTCCGCGGGAATGAACGGGGCAAGCTGTGAGCGGCAACCTATTCCCTGCTACCTGTCTCCTATTTCCCATACCCACTGCCCATTCCTGCGCTATAATTGAACGCAGATTTGTTGAAAAGGCCAACGCATGTCCCAGAAGAGTGAGCCAGACGTATTGATGCCGCAAACAGTCGGCCGTTACATCATCCAGGATTTGATTGGGCGTGGTGGCATGGGGGTTGTTTACCTGGGCTATGATCCGCAAATTGAGCGGAACGTGGCGGTGAAAATTCTGCCGCGCGAGCTGCTGCACGACGCTATGTTTCAGGCACGCTTTGAGCGCGAGGCCAAGGCCATTGCCGTGCTGGATCATCCGGCTGTGGTTCCCATCCATGACTTTGGCAAGGATCGCGATCAGCCCTACATCGTCATGCGCTACATGAGCGGGGGGACGCTCGCTGCACGCCTGAAGGGACGGCCGTTTCCCATGACGGAGATTCTGCAAATTTTGCGGCGCATTGGCCCGGCGCTGGATGAAGCGCACAAGCTGGGCATTTACCACCGCGACATCAAGCCCAGCAACATTCTCTTTGACAAATACGGTCACGCTTACCTGTCTGATTTTGGCATGGTGCGGCTGGGTGTGCCCTCGGAAATCACCGGCTCGCACGCGGCCATAGGCACACCGGGCTACATGAGTCCAGAACAAATTCGCGGCCTGGAAATTGACGGCCGTAGCGATTTGTACGGGCTCGGCGTGGTGCTGTTCGAGATGCTGACCGGGCAACGTCCGTTTCGCGCCGACACCCCTGCCATGGTCATCGTCAAGCAAATCAGCGACCCCGTGCCGCGCATCCGCCAGATCAACCCCAACCTGCCACGCGAGTACGACGTCATCGTCCACCGAATGATGTCAAAAGAGCCAGACGACCGCCCCAAAACGGCCGCGCAGGTGATTAAAATGCTCTCGGCAGCGTTAACGGCCGTGAACACCCCAGACCAGCCTGCCACCGATGCGCCAACAGACCAGCCACGCCCCCTGCCACCCAATCGCATCGAGCCATCCACCCCCACGCAAATGGTGCGCGCCATCAGCAAGCCCCCCTTCCAACCCCTGCCAGAAACCAAAGCCATAGGCGTTTTTGGGTTGCGCACACCAGAAGAAATGGCGGCTACGCGCGCGCAACAAGAAAGCAGCCTAGAAATTTACTGCCCCCAGTGCAGCAAAATCATAGACATTTATGGCCAGCACGATCCGCTGCGCTGCCCCCACTGCCAGCACACCTTTCGCATCACCGGCCACCTGTGTCCTAACTGCTACACTTACCACACCGAAGAAACAACCCTGTGCATCAATTGCGACACCCCCCTAAAGCGCATCTGCCCGGAGTGTTATACCGCGAACTGGGCCGGGGCAGAAAGCTGTTATGAATGCCAGACAGCGCTCGACATTTTTGCTGCCCTGCAAACGCCGGTCAAACATGGCAGCATGGAACGGCAAAAACGGCGCGAAAAACAGGTTGAAGCATTGCGCAAAGCGTCGGTCGCCAACAGCGAAAAGCGCATTGCCGCCGCGCAACAGGCCAGCCACGCCTCCCAATCAGGCCAGCGCCCAGCCCTGATTGCCCTGGGAGTGGCGCTGCTGCTGTTCATCCTCTTGCTCATTTACTTCCTGTTTGCAACACTCCCGGCATGAGTTTACCTCCTTACCAGCTTAATCTGCCATCTTTCAGTGGACCGCTTGATTTGCTGCTCCATTTGATAGAGCGTCAGGAGCTAGACATTACCGCCATTTCCCTGGCACAAGTTACAGCACAATACCTGGCTCAGGTGGAGCAGATGCGCAGCCAGCGCATGGAGCATCTGATTGATTTCCTGGTCATTGGCGCGCGTCTGGCGCTGATTAAAAGCCGGGCGCTGTTGCCGCAAACGCCCACTGTCTATGGGCTGGAAGAGGCGGAGGAAGACCCGGCAGAAGCGCTGCTGCGGCAGTTGCAAATCTATAAGCAGTTCAAGCAAGCCGCCCAGTGGCTGGCAGAGCGTGAAGCAGCGGGACTGCGCACGCACTTGCGCGTGGCGCCACCGTTGCGCCTGGAAAAACGGCTGGATATGAGTGGCGTGACGCTGGTTAGTTTGCAGCAGGCGCTGCGGCAGGTGCTGGCGCGCGCCCTTAGTTTGCAAGAGAGTGTGGCGCTGGTGCAGCCACGTCAGGTCACGATTGAGGAACAGATCAAACGATTGCAGGAGCGGTTGGCGCAGAAACGGCCGTTTCTCTTCAATGACCTGCTATCGGCTGGCGCAGACCGGATAGAGATCACGGTTACGCTGCTGGCGCTGCTGGAACTGATCAAACGCCAAGAGACAACGGCCGTACAATCCACCCTGTTCGGCCCCATTGAAATCCACGCTGCCACCTAGCAAACAGCACCAGGTTTTCACAGATTGCGTGGATGAGCGCAGATTCTCCACTACCCACTATCCCATCACCACCATCCCTTCTCGCGCGCAAAACGCGTCAGGGCAATCAGAATCAGCACTGCAAACGCCAGCGGAATCAACAAGCGCAGCGCCATAACCCCACCAAAGCGCACAATGAGCAGCAGCGCCACCAACGCCAACACCCAGACAAAGCGGCGCACCAGGCGCTCATCGGCCGTTTTCTCCCCCATGCGTTCGCGCTGCGCCTGGCGGCAATTTGCGCCACTGCCTATGCGCAACACGTCGCCATTAACGTGCCACTGGCAACCACACACCTTGCACTGATAGCATATGCGCTTTGGTTGCCCCGTCTCCACGTCGGTTCGTCGCAATACCAACCCACCGCAATGGTCGCAGTCATAGCCAGTGTCTTCCCAGGTGGTTTCGATCTCAATCATGTGCACAAAACAGATTGGGCGTAATTACCAGGCCGTTGGTTTGATCGTTGGGGCAGGGCTCACGCTTTCTGAAAACGGTGCTTTACAAATTTCTGACCGCAGACGGCCGACGACAGAATGCCCATCACTGGCAAAATGGCGGTCTGCAGTTATTTTCAAGGGAGCCTCAGTAGTTACAATTTAACAGAAAACGGTTCGATTTTTTGCAAAAGCTGAACTTGTTTTCACCTCTTACAGCTAACTTTAGCGGTAAGCTGGCAACCAGTCGCCATGCGCGGCAATCAGCTCATCTACCAGCGCCCAAATTTGCGCCAGGTCCAGCTCGGCGGCTGTGTGCGGGTCCAGCATGGCGGCATGGTAGATGTGTTCCCGCTTTTGCGTCAGTGCCGCCTCTACCGTCAGCGCCTGCACGTTGATATTGGTCTGCATCAGCGCTGCCAGGTGCGGCGGCAAAGCGCCAATGCGCGTAGGCTGAATGCCATTTTTGTCCACCAGGCAAGGAACCTCCACACAGCAACCCTGGGGCAAATTGTCAATCAGCCCATGATTAGCCACATTGCCATACACCACGCGCGGCACGCCGGTCTCCATGCTGTGGATGATGTAGGCGCCATATTCATGAGAGCGCGTAACTGCCAGGGGGATATCTTGTGCCTCAAAAACCTGACGCATCTGCTCCCAGGCGGCAATTTGCATTTCGCAGCGCGTGATGTATTCGTCCAGGGGGACGTTGAACTGGGTGATCAGGTCTGGGCGGTCGCGTTTGATGAACCAGGGCACATATTCGGCAAAATGCTCGCTGGATTCGGTCACGAAGTAGCCCAGCCTTTGCAGCATCTCATAGCGCACGCGGTTCCAGCCGGGCACGCGCCCCTGGGCAATGACCTGGCGCAGGCGGGGGTATAGGTCTTCTGTGCCAGCGGCCGTTTTCCGCTCAAAACGCAGATAAAAAGCCATGTGATTGATGCCCGCGCACAAATAATTAATTTCGGCAACAGGCACCCCAATATCGCGCGCCAGTTGTTCGGCCGTTCCCTGCACACTGTGGCACAGCCCAATCGTCTTGATAGAAGAGGCGCGCTGAATTGCCCAGCAGTTTATCGCCATCGGATTCACATACTGCAAAAAGGTCACATCTGGGCACAATGCTTCCATATCGCGGCACATTTCCAGCATCACTGGAATGGTACGCAGCCCACGCATAATGCCACCGATACCCAGCGTATCGGCAATAGTCTGGCGCAGGCCATATTTTTTCGGTATCTCAAAGTCTATGACTGTGCCAGGCTTATAACCGGCCACCTGAAACATGCCAATGGCATAATCAGCGCCATCCAGAGCTTTGCGACGGTCTAGCGTCGCTTCAATGGTGGGCTTTACGCCCAAAGCCTGCGCCACTTTGTGCGCCATGATCGTGGAGGTATGTAAACGCTCTGCGTCAATGTCGTGCAGGCTGATAACCGAATCAGCCAGTTCAGGAAAGCTGAGAATGTCGCCAAGCAGGTTCTTGGCAAATACCGTGCTGCCTGCGCCAATGAAGGTAATTTTAGGCATAGTTCCTTTCCTTATCAGACGTAGTTCATATCATCTTGACACCGTTAACGACAGATAGCCGATAGCGGCGCTTTCCAGTCGTGCGGTCGGCGGTCAGTCGTCCGCAGCCGTTACGGCGCACTTCCTTCCGATCCCGCGTTGTCTGGTACTGCATTGTCTTGCGCCGCGGCAGCGGCGGCTTCTGCGGCAGCGGCAGCCTCCTCGCGCGCTAATGCCTCGCGCTCGGCACGCACTTGTGGGTCCTCTAAATTAGGGTTATCGAAATTAAAGTAGTTGTAAACGGCGCGCGCAATCTCGCGCAATATCGGGAAGCCAATTTCATGCGAGAGCCAACTGCTGTTTGGATCGGTCACATATTCCACAATGACAAAATCGCCCCCCGGAGAAAGCACAATCCCTGCGTCCCCCTGGGTGACAAAATCCCAACCATGCTTGTGAGAAACGGGCACCCCTTCCGGTACGCCAAAGCGAATGAGGTTTCCCTCTTCGTTCAAGATCATCAGGTCTATGATGGCCTGACACTCAGCAGGGGTAATTTGACCAGGATAAATCATGAGCAATGGGCCAGCATTGCGCGAGCAGTAGTAAATCATCGAGAGCAGCGTGCCAATCTCGGCGGCTGTTGTTTGCATGGCCGGGTCTGGGCGCGTGATAAGGTCAGGCACACTGTTGGCAGGGGTAACGTAAGTGCTGGGGCGCGTAGAAACTGGGCGCGCGTCGTAAGGAATGGCCATAAAGGTGTTGACCAGGCCCAGGCGACGCATGGATTCGGTGAGGCGGGCAGCGCCTTCGTAGGTGTTGTCGGCGCCGGCGATTACGTGCAGCAACAGATTGGCGGCATAGTTGCTGGAGTACACGGCCGTATCTACCAACAATCCCTGCACATACTCATTGGGTGGTGCATCTAACACGCGATACGTCTCCAAAAAGATGGCAATTTTCAGAATACTGAGGCCAGAGATCGCCACATCCCCGTTAATGCTGATCTCCTCGCCAGTTTGCAAATCCATGACAAAGACGCTGCCAACGCCGCTGAAGGATTCAAGCTGTTTGGCGATGTTTTGCTGCAACAACTCCATGCTCAGCTCTGGTACCGGCTTTAGCTCCACCACCAGCGCCACCTCGCGCTGCGTGGGGTCATAGAGAGCGGCTTCCACCAGAGGCAGGCTGGCCATGATGTCGGTGAGGTAGCCGTCCTCGCCATATTGTAGCGAGGCAGTGCCAAGCAAAAGCTGCGGTGCCTTGGGGGGCTTATCGAGAAAAGAAGCGATGCTCTGCAAGCGCGCCAGCAGCATATCTCGGTCATGGGTGGCTTTTAGCTCTACGCGGAATGGGTTGAAGGAACGGTTGAGCACAAATTGGGCAAAGCCGGCCCAATACTCCTGCGCGTCACGGTGCGCTTCGGCTTCTGCCAGCATTGCGGGCATATCCAGCCGAAAGCCCACATCCTGTGGCGAAAGCTGCAAACGCTCATTGCGATGATAGATGACGATAGGGGCCAGATAGTGGCGGTTTACCCGCTCAGCGGCCTCTGGCACAGAAATGCCACCCACGTCCACGTTGGCAATGTAGGTGCCGGGGGGCAGGAGCTGACGGCCGTGCTGGTACAAAAACAACTCATACCCCAAGTACAACCCACCCACAATCAGGAGCAAGATGGTTAAAAATCGTTGCGTGGCTTTTAACATGCAGCCTCAGCCTCAATTCAGGCGATTGCGGTTCAAGTAAGGGTTATCGAAGTTGAAAAAGTTGTAAGTTGCCAGAGAAATATCGGCTAATAGCGGCGAACTGACGACCCATTCCAGCCAGTTTGGCTGGTAGAGAAAGGCCACAATCACGTAATCGCCTGCCGGGGAGAAAACGATCCCTGCATCGCCGTGCGTGTCGCGAATCCAGCCATGGCGATGGGCCACAGGCACATTCGGGGGAACCCCTTCTTCGATCAGGCTGCCAATTTTGTTGCGCGCCATGTACTCCAACACAGCCTGACATTCAAACTGGGTCAAGGTTTCGGCAAAGGCGGCCATCAAAGGACCGCCCTGCCCCTTGGCGCAGTAATAGATCATCGCCAGCAGCAGACCCATATCTTCAGCGGTCGTTTGCATGTAGGGGTCTGGATTCGTGGCCAGGGCTGGCGAGGTATTAGCCGGGGTTTGCGGCGTGCGTAAGCCAGGTCTACCGATACTGTCATACGGCGCAATGATGAACGTGTTCTTTAACCCTACCCGCTGAAGCATGTCTGTCACCTGTCTGCCACCCAGGTATGGATCGTCAGCACCGGCAATGACGGTGAGCAGTTCGTTGGCGGCCAGGTGGTCAGGGCGCAAGACAAGCGTATCAGAAATGAGTTGGCGGTGGCGCAAGGTAAGCTGATCGAGGGCGTTATAGGTCTGGAGCACAATCGGCACCTTCAGCATATCAATGCCAGAAAGGGGCAAGTTGGCGTTAATGGCAACTTCTTCACCAGTTTGTAGGTCGAGAATGAACACGCTGGCAACCCCGCGTGACTCTTGCTCGAACCCTTTCAGGTGGTTGATAAGCAGACGTGTAAGCAGGTTGATGTTCGGCCGTTCTGGCATAACCGCATCAACCACGAGACGCGCTTCGCGGTTGGTGGGGCGATAGAGTGCCGCCTCGATGTCGGCGAAGCTGGCCTCACGGTTGATGGCGGTGCCAGAAACGCCATATTGGAAGGTGAGTGTGGCAGGAACTGGCTGCGGCGGCTGGGCTGGCTGATCGGCAATGACAGAAATGCGGTCGAGGATGTCGCGCAACGCTTCGCGCTTGTGGGTGGCGCGCAGCTCGACGGGCTGCACAGCAACCGGACGGCCCCATAAGAAGCCCCAAAATCCTGCCCAAAAATCTTGCTGCATGCGCTGATCGTCCGCCTCGCTGAGCATGGTGACTAGATCAAGGGTGAACTCTACCTCGGTAGGACTTAGCTCGAAGCGGTCGTTGCGGTGGTAGAGAATGACCGGGGCCTGGATGTAGCGGTTGGTAAGAATTTCGCTGGCCTGTTCGCGCGTCATCCCGCCTACGTCTACGGCGGCAATGGTCAGACCAACGGGAAAGTAGGCGCGGGAGCCAGCGTATTCGTATAGCTTGTACACCAAAAAGATGGCGGCTGCCACCATGATGGAGACAGTAAGCCATTGGCTAAGACCGGGGGTTTTACTTCTGTTCATGGTCTGGTATCGTTTGTACGTGAGAATGGATGGGCGGTGCAGGATGCTGCTGTACGGCCGTTGCAATAGCGTGATACATAAATGGAAACAGCGGTGGAAGCTGGTCTGGCGAAAACCAGGCTGCCTCCAAAATTTCGCCGCTCAGCGTGATTGGCCCAGGGTGCGGATAGGCTAGATAAGCGATGTTCAGGTGCGGTGGGTGGTTGTTTCGGCTGATGTGGAGCACCGGGCCTAACTTTGCCTGCAACCCCGTCTCTTCGCGCAGTTCGCGCAGGCCGCCTATGGCGGGATCTTCATGACGGTTTAACCAACCTCCAGGCAGCCCCCAGGGAAGGTGTGGATGAAAAACGTGCCGCAGCAACAACACCTGTTTTTGCTCATTCAGCACCACCAGAGAAACGCCAATGCGGTGGCGTGGCACAATGAGCGCGATAGCCACCTGCATGAGATAGCTCATGCCCGGCAACCGCAGCATGGCCGCAATCAGGGATTTCCAGGAGGCTAGTAAGTTCGACAAAACGGCCGTTTCACCTCATCAGGGCATACTCGCCTGCGCGACGTCGTGGTTAAAAGACGCCTGACATCCGCCGCATGCCTGTAAACTTAGTCAGTCTGCCAGTATAGCAAAATGCAGCCGGCGCGTCAGCTTTGCTCACGTCCTCATCAGGTGTCGAAAAACGGCCGTACGGCCGTTTACCCATCTCTCATCCGCGCCGACGCAACTCTCCCCCTATCGGCGCGTATAGAGGGTACAATCATTCATGGAGGTGAAAACCATGTCTCAGACAAGATTAGTGCGCAGTGACAGCGACACCATGATTGCAGGCGTATGCGGCGGGTTGGCCGCTTATCTCAATGTAGACCCCGTTTTGGTGCGCCTGGCATTTGTCATTCTGCTCTTTGCCAGCGGCATTGGCATCCCCCTCTACATCATTCTCTGGGTGATCACGCCGCGCAGCGACACTGTCGGACAGCCAGGCAGTGAGGTCATCCAAAAGAACATTTCCGAAATGGGGAGCAAGGTCAGCGCCAACACAGGCAACATCGGCAACCCGAATCTGATCGGCATCATTCTGATCCTGCTGGGGGCATACTTCCTCTTCAACAGCCTGGGCTGGCTGCACTGGATGCGCAGCGGCCTGTTTGGGCCTATTCTCATTATTGCCCTGGGCGCTTACCTGCTCATTCAGCGCAGCCGTGCAGGGTAATCATGGAGAGATTGGCGCCTGGAGATTCGGTATCAATTGCGAACCTCAAATCGCCAATCTCTTCACCTCAGGAACGGCGCAAGAGGCGCAAAGACGGCCGCGTTTGGCTGCCATCAAGTGACAACACAGCAGGCGCCTCGGCAACGGCCGTTTGCTGTAACGGCAATCGCACCGTAAAGCACGTTCCCTCCCCCAACTGGCTATTCACCGTCACCGTTCCACCGTGCGTCTGCACAATCCACTTCGCAATCGCCAAACCTAACCCAGCCCCTCCCTGCGCGCGCGTGCGCGCCTTCTCCACGCGATAAAAGCGGTCAAAGATGTAGGGAATATCCTTCGCGGGAATTCCCATACCGGTATCAGTCACACTCACTTCAGCGTAACCGTCCACCTGCCGCAGACTCAGCGTCACTTTGCCCCCATCCGGCGTATACTTAATCGCATTATCCAGCAAGATAAGCAACAACTGCTTCAGGCGATCCTGGTCGCCCAAAACCGTCGCCTGGTCGATCTCGCCGACAACAACAGTGACCTTATTTTCCAGGCGGCTAATCTGCCGGTAGACGTCAAACAGTACATTATCCAACTCCACCGGCTTACACTCCACCGGCAGCCCACCCGAATCAGCCCGCGCCAGCAGCAGCAGATCGCCAATCAGGCGCGTCATGCGCTCCAGCTCATCCTGAATCACATCCATAGACTCCGGATCAGCAATACCCATGTGACGCATCAAGTCGAGGTTCCCGCGAATTGTTGTCAGCGGCGTGCGTAGCTCGTGCGACACATCCGCCAGCAGCCGCTGCTGCGTTTGGAACATGCGCTCGATCTGCTCAAGCGACTGATTCAGTGCCCGCGTCAGATCGCCAAACTCATCATTCCGCCCCGTATCCGGCACGCGGCGACTCAGATCCCCGGTGCGAATGATCTGTCGCGCCACGGTGGCAATGTCATCCAGCGGCTTAAAGAGCGTTGGCGTCATCCACACAGCTAAAAACAAAGAAGCTGTTGCCGCGCCAAAACCAATCAGCAGGGCAATAATGAGAGAACGATTAAACTCATCGTAAGTATCTAGCAAGCGTGCAATCTGAAAATGACCCAGCAAAATTCGCCTGCCCCCTTCTTCAACATATACAGGCACGGTCAAGACGCGCAGCATGGAGTTCTGCTGCTGCGACATGTTGAACACTGGCTCATCCGCAAAGCCACGCGGATCAAGAATCAGGTCTACGCCCAACATGTTGCCAGAGCGAGCCACAATGTTCCCCTCCGCGCTCACCACAATCATGAAAATAGAGGCGGTCTTGAAGTTAGTCAGATTTTCCGGAAGCACCAGGCGCGCCATATCAGTTGGCCCCTGCACCGTCAGGGCCGTAATCTGGCTGGCTATTTCGCGCAGCTCTTCGTCTGTTTGCGCCCGAATACGGCTGATAGGCAAAAAATATACCAACAGCGCCACCAACAGGAAAGCTGTCGTGAAAATAGTGGTATAGATGAGCAGCAGGCGATTTTGAACGGACAAGGCTTATGACTCTTCGCGCAGCACGTAGCCAATTCCGCGCACGGTATGAATGAGGCGAGAACGGCCGCCTTTTTCCGTCTTTTGGCGCAGATAGCGCACATACACTTCGATGATGTTGCTTTCTCCACCAAAATCATAATTCCAGACGCGGTCAAAAATCACCTCGCGCGTTAAAACCTGGCGCGGATGGCGCATAAACAGCTCCAGCAGCTCATACTCCTTCGCTGTCAATTCAAAGACGGTATCCCCACGCCGACCCTGGCGCGTCCCTGTATCCAGCTCCAGGTCGGCAAAGCGATACACCTGCGGCTGAGCTGGCTGAACGCGCCGCAACAGCGCGCGCATGCGCGCCAACAGCTCATTAAAGGCAAAGGGCTTCACCAGATAATCATCCGCTCCGGCATCTAGACCGGCCACCCGATCTTCAATGGACTCTTTCGCCGTCAGCATCAAAATCGGCACATCACTGGCAGCGCGCAGGCGACGACAAACCTCAATGCCGTCCATATCACCGGGCAACATCACATCGAGCAAAACCAGATCAGGTGGGTTGTCTCGCGCTAGCTCCAGTCCCGTCGCGCCATCAGGCGCCACATCTACCCTGTATCCCTCAAAGCTGAGACCCCGCTGCAGAAACTGACGAATGCGCTCCTCATCTTCTACGACCAGAATTCTAGTTAGCATAATTTGTCTCCACAAATGTATTCATTAATGTTTAACCTCATCGCTTACAAGTGAAGGATTGCCTTTTGTCAACCCCTGTTTTGCACAGCTTCATTGACCAGCTTGCGTAACCACCATCGCCAGTCAGCAAATGAACCCCCACCCCTACCCCGCTTACGGAGAGGGGTTTTACAGAGGGCGAGGGGGCAATCATCCGTCAGCTCATTTATCTGCCAAAAACGCGCGGAAAAGATTGGCCATAGCTCTTGACAAAACATAAACTTGCTTAACTTGTGATCAACGGTTTAACCTGAATTATAAACAAGCATACATAAGCGGCAATGTTGTACCAGATCAACATCAACAGCAATTCTAGAAAAACCTTTGCCCTCTTGCTGATGTGTTAGAGAGCAGGTTAGAGGGTTGATTGGTTTTGTCCCCATTTGCCAAATTCCGCATCTAAATTGCAGACACGAGAATTTGTTGGTCGTGTTAGAAAAGGAATACATTTACATTTTTATGCGAAGGAAAAAAGGTCATGGTTAAGAATATGGGTTCGGTAGACCGGATTGTGCGCACGATCGTAGCTGTCGTGCTGCTGGCACTTATCCTGACGGGCGTGGTTAAGGGCGCTCTGGCGATTATCCTGGGAATTTTGGCGGCCGTGTTCGTGCTCACCAGCGCTGTCAGTTTTTGCCCGTTGTATCTGCCTCTAAAGCTGTCTACACGCAAATAGGCGTCAGCAATTCTAAATTTGAGACAATGCGAGTAGGCGGGATAGCGCGGAAAAGTTCGTAGTGACCGCTTTAGCGGGCCGCCAATTAAAGTCGGCACTACGAACGACAAACGACAGACTGCGCCTGACCGCACCATCGTGTCTCTGGACATGGTTCATTGTTGCTGGAAGCGGTGCCAGACAAATTTACGAAAAAACCCTTGTATTGATCTCAACAAAGGAGTTGTTTGTGTTGTTGAAGCGAATTTTGTTGCTGTTTTTGCTAACGGCTGTTCTCATCGTGGGCTGTGGGGGGGGAACGACCGTATCCAATGTGCCGATTATGCCGGCGGTCATAGCCGTGCCGGGCCAGGCTGCAAGCGGCGCACTCAACCTGGGGCCAGCCATTACCGCCGAAATGCTGGCACAAATTAAAGACCGCGAAGATGTGGTCGTCATTGACGTGCGCGAACAGTGGGAGTATGACGAAAAACACATTCCCGGCGTTATGCTCATCCCCTTGGGAAGCATTCCCGACAACATGAGCCTGATTCCAGCCGACAAAACCGTGATTCTCACCTGCCGCAGCGGTAACCGCAGCGGTCAGGCCACTGACTTCTTGCGCGCACAGGGGTTTACCAATGTGCACAACATGGAAGGTGGCATTCTCGCCTGGGAACGAGCCGGTTTTCCGGTTGAGAAATAAAGGCATGATGCCCAGCAGCCATGCGACCGCTGACCGCGTCACTGAATAGGCACAGCTTTCAGCCGTCTGCGATCACATTCTCGCCACCCATATCCCCGTTCACCCCACCGCGCTTGCTGGCGTCTCCCCTGATCCAGACTATTGCGGGCAATTTTTTACGCACAGTAAAAGGCGTAACCTTTCAGCGCCACCGCCTGCAAACGCCAGACGGTGATTTCTTGCACGTGGATGAAGCACTCGTGGCGGGTACGACTTTGAGCGCCAACGCACCGGTCGTGCTGCTGCTGCATGGGCTGGAAGGTTCGGCACGTCGCGGTTACGCCTGTGAAATATACGGCCAACTGGCGCAA
This sequence comes from uncultured Anaerolineae bacterium, assembly GCA_937943625.1. GTDB lineage: Bacteria > Chloroflexota > Anaerolineae > Promineifilales > Promineifilaceae > JACSRF01. Next base: position 89,202 of record CALEAD010000016.1, read on the forward strand.
CGTGGCTTCCGCAGCCTGGGGCTAAATTTCCGCTCGTGCAGTGGCGAGATGAACCAGACGGAGCGCATGTATCACGCGGGCGCAACGGATGACGTAGGGCTCAGGTTGGCTTGGCTGGCAGGGCGCTACCCCGTGGCGCAGGCGCTGGCTGCAACTGACCTGTGGACGTTTGATGACTTTTGCACAGCGCCGCTGCATGGATTCCGCAGCGCGGTGGATTATTACCTGCAGAACAGTAGCGGCCGTTTTTTGCTGCAAATTGCCGTGCCCACTCTGCTGCTGCGCGCCCTGGATGACCTCTTTTTCAGCGAGAGCGACATCCCCTATGCCGCCATTCGCGCCAACCCCAACCTGCACCTAGTGCTGACACCGCATGGCGGGCACGTTGGCTTCTGGGAGGGGGGCAATCGCTGGTGGGCAGAGACACAGGCAACAAAATTTATGGCACGCCATTTGCGAACGAGCTATGATGGATAACGATTATCCACAGGGCATAAGGAGTGATGGCATGAACAACCCAATTTCTTGCGCGATCCAAATGGGACACAAGCTCATCCGGGCTACATTGGGGCTGGTGGGCAGCACCCCAGGAGTGGTGAAGGAGACATTACCCACACAACTCAACGATCTACTGACGGAAGGTGAAAATCTATTCAACCGCTGTGTCCAGCGCGGGGAAATGATTTGGGAGAAGCGACAGGCAAACAGTCAGTCATGGCAATGACGAACCGCGCCTATTGAAGTTTAACCATTTAATCCGGATGTTGAAGCAAGAGGTGTTGCACCTGCACCGTTATGCTGCCGATATTACCACCGATATTACCACTCTTCGCAAACAGGTTACCGACTTCCCTGACCGATCTGTCTCAGGCTTGATTGAGCTTCTACGTCACGTCGGTTTACATCTGGATTAAATTGTTAATGTCCTAAAGGCGCGCCATACCTGATGGCACGCCTTTAGGAAAGATGCGCATTGCTTGCCAGGTCGCCAGTAGGCAAGACGCGTAAATCAATGGCTCCCGGCGCAGGCACGCCAGGGCTGTATAACACCTGCGAAACGCTGAGCAAAGCGTCCCAAACATCAGCCAGCGTATCGGCTAGGGCTACGGGGCGATTCAGACGATTTGCCATCTCTTGCGGCGAAAGATCATCTAGGGCAATGGTGTCTGGATGGTCGAACATGACACGTGGGAGCACCACCAAATCTCCATAGTCAGCCCGCTCTAACTGATGCAGCACATCTTGCCCCATCAGCAGCCCGGCAACGGTAATAGTGGCTCCCAGGCGTTCGTTCACAATGGGCTGCACGTGTATGTTGACCCCGGTGAGTGCCGCAAAGACAACGGCCGTTTCCCGCAACACCTCTGCAAATAACATCCCCGTCACCAGTGTCACCCGCTCATAGCCACTATCCGGGCACATTCGCCCCATTTCTGCCTGCCATGTGGCAATCTCTTCTTGCAGCGCTGCCCAATCATCCAGAAAGTCGCGCACCATACCCAGCCCATTTTCCTGAAGCTGCTGCCCATCATATGCCTCTTGCGGGGGTACCGTGCGTCCCGTCACCAGATACCACTCATCTGTCGGGTAGACAAAGCGCACGCCAAAGCGTGTCAGATAATGGGGCTGTAGCGCCTCTACAAAATCAAGCGTTGCGGCGGCCTCAGCGGGGGTATGCGGCCTCATGCCGTACTTGTGTTGTTTGGTCAGACCAACCGGCACAACGCTGATGGACTGCACGGCCGGCCACAGTTCAGCCAGCTCGCGAATGGAGCGTTCCAGCCAGGGGCCATCGCTGAACTCTGGCACAATCACCAACTGCGTGTGCACCTGGATGTGACGCTCAGCCAGCCAGCGCAGTTGCGCCAGAATGTCTGGCGCAGTGGGGTTACGCAGAAACCTGCGCCGCATCTCTAGGTCCGTGACGTGCACAGAGACGTACAGCGGCGAAAGTCTCATATGTTCAATGCGCCACCAATCATGCTCGCTGAGGTTGGTCAGGGTAACAAAGTGGCCGAAGAGGAAGGAGTAGCGGTAATCATCATCTTTGATGTAGAGCGTGCGGCGGAATTTGGGCGCCATTTGCAGCACAAAGCAAAATTCGCACAGGTTGTTGCAGCGGCGGATGTCGGTATCAAAGGTGGGATGGGCAAACTCCAGCCCAAGCGTCTGATTGTAGGCGCGTTCGGCCTCAAAGAGCAGCAGTTCGTCACCACGCCGCACCAGCAGTTCCAGCGTCTCTTCGGCGCTGTAGAACTGCACATCTATCACGTCTTGTACGCGGCTGTCGTTGATGGCAAGGAGTTCATCCCCTGGCTTCAGGCCAATCTTGGCGGCCACGCTGCCTGGGGCAACGGCCGTAATCTGCCCGCCAACGGCTGTTGCCAGATCAATTTCCGTAAATAGCGGCATCCTTTCGCCCCTTCCTGAATCTGTTACAGGGTGTAAGTTACGTCATGAACAATGGCTAAAATTTCGGCGACCACTTCTTCAATCGTGCGACCTGTCGTGTCAATCACGATAGCGTCGGCGGCCGGGCGCATGGGTGAGTGCGTGCGCGTGCCATCAATGGTGTCACGCCGCTGCACGTCTGCGAGAATGGCGTCGTAGTTGTTGGTATACCCCTGCGCCTGCCGGTCTTGCCAGCGGCGGCGCGCGCGCTCCTCTGGCGTGGCGATGATGTACAGCTTGAGGGGAGCGTCTGGTATCACAACTGTGCCGATGTCGCGGCCAACCATCACTACGCGCCCGCGCCGCCCAAATTCGCGCTGGCGGCGCACCATATCCTGGCGCACGCCCGGGTAGCCAGATACCTGCGAAACGTTGCGGTCTACTTCTGGCTGGCGTAGCGCCCAGGTAACGTCTTCACCATTCAGCCAGGCGGTGTAATGACGGCCGTCTGTCCAGCCCTCTCCAGAGGTGACATCAATGGTTAACTGGGCGGCCAACGCCGTAACGGCCGTTTCATCCATCACATCTATGCCTGCCCGCAACGCCGCCAGGGTAACGGCGCGGTACATAAAGCCCGTATCCAAAAACAGGTAGCCCAACTGATTCGCCAGCAGCCGCCCAATGGTGGATTTGCCAGAAGCAGCCGGGCCATCAATGGCAATGAGGGATAAGTTCGTGGTCATGGTAATCAATAGAGAGTGTTAGAGGTTGGGAAAGTGGTAACTGGTTAATCGGGCATGGTTCAGGCGGTTTTTACAATATTGACCGCCAACCCCAATTTACCAGTGCTTAGCAGTCTGCCGTCGGCTGTCTATGTGTAACGCGCCATTTCCAAGAAAAATGAACCATGTCGCCGGGCGCTAATTCCCTCCCCTGCGTCTTTCTTGCGTCAGGCGGCGTAGCGCCGCCACCTCTTTTGGGCGCAAAAAGCGCCATTGCCCAGGAGCCAGGTTGCCCAATGCCAATGTGCCTATGCGCAGACGCACCAGGCGCAGCACCGGATGCCCCAAATCGGCAGCAATGCGACGAATCTGCCGCTTGCGCCCTTCTTGCAACACCACTTCCAGGCGCGTGTAGTCGCCGTGCCGCTCCAGGACGCTGATTTTTGCCGGGGCTGTCACCTCTTCATCCAGCATCATACCCCAGCGCCACTGCTCCAGCGCCGCCTCAGAAATATCACCCGCCACGATCACGTCGTAGGTTTTTTCATGCCCATAGCGCGGATGCGTGAGCTTGTGCGCCAGGTCACCGTCGTTGGTCAGCAGCATCAGCCCTTCGCTGGGCTTGTCCAGCCGTCCCACGGGGTACAAGTGGCCAGGCACGTCTACCAGGTCGCGCACGGTCTTGCGACCCTGCCCCATCTCGTCTTCTGTGGAAGAGATGACGCCCTTTGGCTTGTGCACGGCAATGTACACCAGGCGCTCGCGCTGGAGTGCCAGCGGCTTGCCATCTAACAAGATGGCATCGGTGAGGGGATTGGCTTTGTCGCCTAGGCGGGCCACACGGCCGTTTACCGTCACCCGCCCGGCTTCAATCCATGCTTCACATTCGCGGCGCGAGGCCAGCCCAGCCTGCGCCATCAGTTTTTGCAGTCGTTCGTTCATAAAAAGTGGTTAGTGGAAGGTGGTCAGTGGTTGGAAATTGTCCAATCTAATCTCCCTTGAAAATGACGGCTGACTGCCGACGGCTGACCGCTGACCACGCTACAGGGTTATTCCTGGTCATCTGCCGTCCGCCTTGCAAAATGGAACTTGCGCTACATTTTCATTTGTGATGGTGTGCCCCACTTATGAAGTCTCCGCTCTTTCATCCCCATTCATTTCCGGCAACGGTGGCAGGTTTTCCAGGCTGCTCAGGCCAAAGTGCTGCAAAAAATCGGTCGTTGTGCCGTAGAGAATCGGCCGTCCGGGGGATTCCTGACGGCCGAGTTCCTGAATCAGCCCCTTACTCAACAGCGTGCGCAGCGCCCCATCTGAATTGACGCCGCGCACCTGATCAATCGTTGGCCGCGTAATCGGCTGCATATAGGCCACAATTGCCAGCGTTTCCAGCGCCGCCTGGCTCAGGCGCGTACTCAGTTCCAGACCCAAAAATCGTTCAATCAGCGCCCCTGCCTCTGGCGCCGTCGTCAACTGCACGCCATCGGCGGTTGTTTGCAGGCGAATGCCGCGCGTGGCATAGGTGTCGGCTAATTCCGCCAATAGCGCTTGCACCTGCTGCGTTGTCAGCTCCAGCGCCAGCGCCAGACGGCCAACTGCAACCGGGCCGCTGGAGACAAAAAGCAAACTCTCCAGCAAAGCGGCTGGTAAAAGCGGCTGTGTCGTTCCTTCAAGTGCAGTTTCCATAGGAGTTTAGCCGGGCGACTGGTTACTCTTCAACCGTTCGTATGCCAGAACGGAGGCGCACGCCAGCCTGGTTCACCGAGCGCCGCTCCGTAGTTGGGGGAATTCATCCCCCAGAGATGTCCCGCAAGTGAGCACTGGCAAGCAGCGCCCGGAAGCGGCGCTTACCAGGCAATCCACCATCCCAATGAGTTGAAGTTATGCCAGCTGTTTGTGGAACGCAGCGTTGAACTCAGCCGGTTTCTCCAAAAAAGGTGAGTGCCCGGCGTCGGCAATAACCACTTCTTCGTAATGACCACCATTGGCCGCATACCGGTCTAGCACGGCGCGGGTTTGCGCCAGCATGGGCTGTGGCGGGCACGCCTCGACGCCGGGATAGCCAGGGACTGCACCAATTGCCCCCAGCGCTGCCAGGTCAAACATCGCCAGGTCGGCCACAATCAGGTCGCTGTCACCGCGAATCCAGAGGATGGGCGGCTTGGGGTTAATCTCCGGCAGGGCGCTGGCGTTGAAGTATTTGCGGTTAAAGGCCGGCAGCACACCCCGGTCACCGGGGGCGATGCCGGGCCAGTTAGCTGAAGGGATCACCGTGCCAGGGTACCAGTCGTCACCAATGCGCGTGGTCAGCATGGAAGCAATGAGCGCGTCTTCTCGTTCCGGCACAAAGGGTGGCTTGACATAAAACTGGCGAAAGACGTTACGTGGCGCCATGGGGTTATCTGTGCCCGTTTCACCAGCAGCCAGTAGCTGCACAAATTCGGGGTTGATGCCACTGGGCGCGCCATCGTCATAGGTCATTGCGCCATCCATCCCCTTGCTGCCACCATACCCATAGGGGGACATGGGGTCTACTAGGGTGAGCGAAAGCAGGTCAGAAGCGTAAGCAATGGCATACTTCATGGCAATGCCGCCGCCCATGCTGTGGCCTACCAGGTGAAATTTGCCCAGCCCCAACGTTTGCACCAGGGCGTGGATGTCTTCTACCATGTCGCCCAGGCCCAGGGTAGCGTCTATGGGTCTGGCTTCGCTGCTGCCGTAGCCGCGCATATCTGGGGCAATGGCGCGAAAACCAGCAGGCAGGGCGAGCATGGTCTCTTCCCAAAAGGTGGCAGAAGAGACGTTGCCGTGCACGAAGAGAACAGGCACGCCATCAGCTGGACCGGCGCTGAGTACGTGCATGGTCAGGCGCGGGGTGGCAATCATGTGCGAAGTGATGCCAGGTAAGGTGGGAATCGTCGTCATCAAATTTTTCTCCTTGTTGTCTTCGGTTCTGAGGTAACTTCAGTCATTTGAAATATAGCAGGGATGGGGGCAATAGCCCAGCAGCTGCTCGACAAGTCGCATCATATCAGGTCTGAATAATTGCCAACAAAGGGAAAATGTCCCAAGATTGGGTGACGAATGTCCGTTGCTGATAAATTGACTCAATGTCAGGAGAGCATCGCCACCAGGTCGCGCAAATAGTCGGCTGCCAGCAGCAGGCGGCTGCCATACCAGGAGAACATTTCACCATTCACCAGATGTACAGGCACGCCAAATTCGGCTAGAAACTGCTGCCGATGCTTTTCGACAAAAGGAAATGGCTCAGAAGAGAGGAGGATGGCATCCAGGTGGGCGGTGTGGATTTGCATGGAGGTAAGTTCGGGATAACGGCCGTCTCCCTCAACCGCGAACGCATTGACAAAGCCACACCGGCTGAGCATGTCGTGGATGAAGGTGGGTTGGCCGACGACCATGTACGGCTTCTGCCAGATAAAGTAGCCAACGCGCAACGGCCGTGATAAAGTGGGCAATTGGGCAAATTTTGCGGCAATTGCGGTTGCCAATGTTTCTGCCCGCCCGGCCCGGCCCACCAGCTCACCCACGCAGCGGATCATCGCCAACGCCTCGGCCAGGTTCTTAACATCACTCATCCAGACGGGGTAGCTCATTGCCAGCCGCTCGATGCCTTCCTGGTAATTTTCTTCCTTGTTCCCGATGATCAGGTCAGGTTGCAGTCGGTTAATCAGGTCAAAGCGAAACTGCTTCGTCCCACCAACACTGGGTATTTGGGCTGTTTTATCGGCTGGGTGAAGGCAAAATTTGGTGCGACCGACAATTTCATTTTCCAGCCCCAGGTCAAACAGCAGCTCTGTTTGTGAGGGGACGAGGGAGATGATACGCTGGGACCAGCGCGGTGCGGTAACGCTGCGCCCCAGCTGATCGAGCACAGTTTGGGTGGTAGCAATGCTCATGGTTTCTCTTCCATCCATCCGTACCAGGCACGTAACGTGCCCGGTAAGTGGCGGTAATGGTATTGAATTTGCGGCAGGGTGTAGCGATGTTGGGGAAAGTATGGGCAAGCCAGCCGCGCCAGGCAACAGTCAGCGCAGGGAGAGCCGTCACGCAACCGATAATGGGCACAACTTTCCACGTCAAAGCGTGCCGGCAGCACAGCGCCAACAGGGCAGGTGGTGATACACGGCTTCTGGACGCAGGTTTCGCAGGGCGACGGCCGTTGCGCTTCAACGCGCAGGGGGAAATCGGCCGTGGTCAAGAAAGCGGCGCGATAAGCAAACCAAACGCCAAATTCCGGGTGTATCCTCAACCCCAAGGGGGAAGGATGGCGGCTCCAACCGGCCAATTCCCCCAGGCGCTGTAAAGGCAGCAGGTAACTCGTTTGGGGATATAGCCAGAACACAGGCGGGTTGCCCAGGTAGTCGCAAACTGGCGGGCAATTTGGGTAATGTAACAGTTTACACATCATTAGCCAACCTGGGCTGTCTCGATCGACAACCTCACGGATAAGGAGCATAGCCATTAAAGGTCAGAATGTAACCTTTACCAGGTGCTGTGCCACCTGGCGCGCCCCGGCAATGTTCAGGGCAATCGGCCCCATTTCCAACTCGGCCAGCGCGCCGCTGACGTAAAGCCGCGGCACCTAGCAAGTATTTTGTCTAAAAAAGTGCATGAACCATGCACCCAAATTGGGCAAGGCCAGTTAACGGTAAAAGTAAGGCTGCGCCGGGGGTGCAATTAGCTGCACGCGCTCGGCAACCAGAATGGGAACAGGTTGCCCGGCAAATTCGCCGCTTTGCAAACGGCCGTAGACACTCACCCATTGATCCAGGGCCAGCTCTGCCGCTTCCGGCCACTGCACCACCACCCCTAACGCAGCCGCATCTGCCACACAACAGCTCACCAAAAAGCGCCCCACCAGGAAAGAGTCGGGCGCAAAGCGGTCGTCGCGGTAAACAAAGCCGGTAAGCTGAGCTTCACGGCCGTTGAGCGCCTGCGGGCGATTAAACTCACGCGCAATTGTAAACCAATCGAGTGACGCCTGAGCTGACTGCCCCCAGGGGTTGCCTTCCTCGCGGCTGAGCGGCGGCACCTGAGGCAGATTTGATTCCTGCCATCCGCCTAAATTCAGCTCCCGATTCAGCAGCGCCACTGCCCCCAGCGGCTGCGGCGGAACCAGTAAACCCAGCAAAGTCGGCAAAGAGAGGATCAACAACCCCCACCACCGCAGCGGCGCATGCTGGTGATTATGCGCATCGTAATTGTGTGTGTGCTCATGTGGTGGCTGACGATAATAGCTCAGCCCCACCAGCAGCACCCCCATCGCCCCCAAGAGCGTGAGCAGGGTAAAGCGTTCATGGATGTAAAACAAAATGGTATTGTTGGCTACGCGCGTGTAGAGAAAAATTCCTAGCGCGCACAGGACGATTGTTTTGAGCAGCTTATCCATACAGATTCACCAGCAAACCTAGCAGAAGGCTGAATATCAAAGGCAACATGATGAGCAGGGCAACAGCGCGGCGGCGGAATACACCCAGAAACATCAGCGCACTCTTAATGTCCACCATTGGGCCAAAAACCAAAAAGCTGACGATAGCACCGATGCTAAAGCTATGAACAAAAGAAAGCGCCACAAAGGCGTCTACGGTAGAGCAGATTGAAAGCACAAAGGCCAGCGCCATCAGCACAATCACAGAAAGTAGCGCACCTTCACCCAGGACAACCAGGGTGGCCTGGGGCACAATGGTCTGCATGGCGGCAGCAAGCATGGAGCCAATAACCAGATAACGCCCCATGTCGAGGAAGTCGTCGCCAGCAGCAGCCAACGCCCGCCACCAACGGCCGTTTCCCTCTCTTGCCGTCATCTCCTCCTCATCTCTACTCATTTCTGACTCAGCCACTTCTGGTATACACTTCTCCAGCACCGCCACAGTTGGCAGCAAAAGCGTGGGGGCAGGCAGCGGCATTGGGCGCAAGACGCGCTCTGGCCGAAACAGAGTAAAGAGCAAGCCCACCAGGAAGGCAATCGCCAATGTCCCACCAAAACGCCAGAATAACACATCTCCCCAACCAAAAGCCGTGAAGGTGCTGGCCAGAACAATGGGATTGATAACCGGCGCAGCCAGCAAAAAAGAGATTCCCATGGCCAGCGGCACGCCTTTGCCATACAGACGGCGCGTCACCGGCACGACGCCACATTCGCAAACAGGAAAGGCAAAGCCTAACAAGGCACCTATGAGCGCGGCGGCAAGCGGGTTGTCTGGCACAAAGTGCACCAGCGCCCCCTGGTCAACAAACTCGGCAATGATGCCGGAAACCAGAGAGCCGGCAACGAGAAAAGGCATAGCCTCGATGAAGATGCCCAGGAAAATGGTGGCAAACGTTTGGAAACGGCTGCTAACATCGGCAGGAGTCAGGTTCGTCATTGCCCAAATTAGTGCCGTAACGAAGATTAGCGCCAGCAAGAAAAGGGCAGCCGGGTTTTTCATCCACAGTATCAATGTTGGTTAATCTCCACCGCCAACGGCCGTTTCGTCAGGTACAGGCTCAGCCCCACATAGTACACCACAAACAGCAGCGAGCCGCGAATCAGCAACGGCCGTTGCAGCGGATACTCAATCAGCGCCACCAGCACCATGAGACCCCAAACCAGGCTAAGCAGCATCGTCAACCGCTGCATCCGCCTGGTGCGGGATGGGTAGACGTATTTGACCGGCACAAAAACCAGCGCCGCGCATAGCAGCACCAGCAGCAAATTCAGCCACGGGTTCAGCCCCAGCAAAAACAGGTACAGCGCGACAACGTTCCAGTATGACGGGAAACCTTTGAAGAAGTTGTCGTCGGTCTTTGCATCTGCCTGGGCAAACTGGTAGGCAGAGCTGAGCACGATGATGGCCGCCCCCAGCAGCGCCAGCGCCCCAGGCAGCAGCCCCGCCTGCACGATCAGCAGGGCGGGGATAAAGACGTAGGTCAGGTAATCAATGATATTGTCTAGCAGCGCGCCATCAAACTGGGGCAGCGCTTCTTTGACGCCCAGCGCGCGCGCCAACATGCCGTCAAAGCTGTCAATGAGCACCGTAACAGCCATCCAGATAAAGGCCATCTGCCACTGCTGGGCGAAGATGGCAAAGGTGGCCAGCAGGGCAAAAACGGCCCCGCTGGCCGTGAAGAGGTGAACACCCCAGGCCAGGGCTTGCTCTTTACGCATGGTTTCAGACATCTTTTTCTCTTTGGAAATGATATTATTGTCTTTGCCTATTGTATCCAAATTTGTCTGCTACACTCATGATTTGGGAAGCAAAAAAGGTAATGACAATATCGCGGCTACTTGAGCAGCAGCCAGGAATTCAGCCAACGCAAGGTTATTGAGAAGCAGTTGGAACGATCATGCGAGTCAAGCATGGACGAGTCTGAAAATCGCTGGCTCCGCTGACAGGTGCTTGCTTGCGTCTGAACATGGAAAACGGCCGTTCCCATCAAGAAACGGCCGTTTTCATTTCTCCAACTAACCAGCCAGGGCAGATTGGCAATCGCCAATCTCCCCCTTACCGGCGCAAATCCCCTACCAACGCACGGGGTTCTACCCAGGCTGCTGTGGGTGCGGTGCCACTGAAGCTCAGGTCACTCGCGGCAGCCGCTTGTTGCGGTGTAGGCGTCCCGTTCGCAAAGACAATCGGGAAGTAGTAGGTATACACCTGCGGCAGAACGAAAACGGCCGTTGTCCGCCCCGGCACCACAAACGTCCCCGTCGCCGCATCAAACGTCGTCGTCTGGACGATGGGATCAACCGAATTTTGCTGCACCGGGTGCAGGCCCAACTCCAGCCCGACCAGCGCCGCTTCCGTAAACGTCTGCGCCGCGTCGTTAGCATTAATCAGCACCACAATCAGCTCATAGCGCGGGTCCAGATCAGCGCCCACCAGGTCAGACAGACTCATCACAATCAGCCCCGGCAATTGACCCGGCCCCGTATTGTGGTACGCCAGCCGCTCCTGCACCAGCGCCGCGTCACCCAGGCGGAACAACGGCGAGCTGGCCCGAATCGCCAGAAGCTCCTCAAACATCGCCGTCGTCAGGGTGATGGCATCCTCGCCCGCCATTAGCGCCGGATTCGCCAGATACGGAACCATAATCGGCCAGTTCTCCTGGTTCTTCTCCGCAATGGGCAGACCCACGCCAAAGTTATTGTGCTGATAGGTGTAGTCCAGCCGGTTGAACCAGTCGCCCGAATTGTAGCTGTCCCGGTCCAGCGACTTGGAGCGCAGCATTTCGCTGCCCGCGTGGAAGAACGGCACCCCCTGGCCCAACGCCACCGTGCTCAGACCCACAATCTGCGCCCGCACGCGCTCCTCCATCGTCGCCGCCATCGGCATCCCATACACGTTGATGTCATACAACGTCTGGTTATCGTGCTTGGAGATGTAGGTAATTGCCTCGAAGGGATGCACGGTATACCCGGCCGGCTGGCCGTTGTAATCCACCTGCGCTCCTGTCACCAGGTTGCCAAAGCGGTCAATAAACTGGTAGCCCGCCAGATTGCCCGCCATGCCCACGCGAATCTGGTCCATGTAGAGCAGCAGGCGCGCCAGCGCGTTCGGCTGATTGTAATCGTTCGGGTCATAGAAGAGGCCATTGGCAAACCCTTGCGTCTTTAGTGCCAGCCCGTTGTCAAATGGCCCACCGCCGCGCACCGCGTCGCGCTGCCGGTCGCTGAACGTGCCGATGCCCGTGCCCGCCATGTTCAACTGCGTCGCGTTCTCGCCGCGCGCGTTGTTCGCCACTTCGCCAAAGTTCCAACCCTCACCATAGAGGTAGATGGCCGAACCGTCCACGCCATGCTCTTCAAGGGTCAAAGCGTCTAACGCTGCGCGCACGGCCAGCATATTGCGCTTCATGTGGTGGCCCATCAGGTCAAAGCGGAAGGCGTCTACTTTGTACTGAATCGCCCACAGCACCACCGAGTCCACCATCAGCTTCTCCATCATGTCGTGTTCGGTGGCGGTGTTGGCGCAGCAGGTGCTGTTTTCCACCTGGCCGTTGGCGTTCAGGCGATGATAGTAGCCGGGCACCACGCGGTCTAAAATAGACTTGGGATTCTGGCCAGAGGCATTGGTGTGGTTGTAAACCACGTCCACGACCACGCGCAGACCGTTCTCGTTCAGGTTCTGCACCAGCTCGCGGAACTCGATGATGCGCGTCGGGCCATCGGGATTGGTGCTGTAGCTGCCTTCTAGCGCGTTGTAGTGCAGCGGGTCATAGCCCCAGTTGAAGGCATCCTGGTCGCGGATGGCGTTGATCGCTTCTTGCTGCAACGTGGACGTGGGCGGCAAGGTGGCGAGCAGGGCATAATCCGGCTCCAGCCAGGTTGATTTGTCTTCGTTGATGGTGGCGATGTCGAACACCGGCAGCAGGTGCAGATGGGTCAGGCCCGCGTCCGCCAGGCTGAGCAGGTGCCTCATGCCGTTGGTATCGGTGTAGGTGAACGCCTTGAAGGTGCCGCGCTCGTCTGCCGGCACGCTTTCGTCGAAGGCGCTGAAGTCGCGCACGTGGACTTCGTAGATGGAGATGTCTTGCGGCCCCACCAGCGGCGGCTTGGCCAGATTGTCCCAGCCAGCCGGTTGCCAGTTCGGGTCGTTCAGGTCAAAAATCTGGCTGCGCGTGCTGTTCATCGCCAGGCTGACTGAGTAGGGGTCGGTGACGACGTTGTGCTCCACCTGGCCGGTGCTGTGCACGTAGACCTCTACCTCGTACAGGTAGTATTGCCCCTTCCAGGCGGGCAAACCGGTGTACGACCAGATGCCGCTGGCGGCGTCCAAGGCCATGGCGTAGGTGGTGCTGGTGGTGGCCGGGTTGCTGTCGGCAAAGAGGTGCAGGGTGACGGATTTGGCCGTTGGCGCCCAGAGCTTGAGGGTGGGCGTGCTACCATTCCAGACGACGCCCAGTGCTTCGCCGTAGGCATTGGCGGCGTACAGGTCATCCAGCACGCCGGGGATTTGCAGGCCGGTAGCGTCTACCAGTTCGCCATTGGCGAAGGCGGAGACGGCGATCTGCCCCTTGAGCAGTTCGGGAACGTCAGCAACGGCCGTATCCACCTGCCACGCCGGTAATCCAGCCAGATGCGGGAACTTGGCGGCAATATCGCCGCCGATGACGCCATTCAGCGTCAGGGTGTAGACGGAGCCGCCGCTGATGCCGCTGTTGTCCAGCGTCAGGCCGCCGTTGGGGGCCGCGTGCAGATAGACGGTGTCGGCCGGCTGCATCGGCGCCCAGCCAATCGTGTCTTCGCTCAACCAGTAGGCGCGCTGCCGGTTGATGTTGCCAATCGTCGCCCCGGCGCAGACGCGCTCGGCAACGTTGAAGGCGATGGCCTGATTGGTGAACTGCACGCCCGCGCTCAACACATTCGCGCCGCCGTCGCCCTCGACAATCCAGATTTCATACCCTTTGCTGCCCAGGTCCAGACTCTGGTCATCGGGCACGTCTTTGGTGTCGCCGCGATGGAGGATGTAGTTGAGCGTCGTCGCGCCGTCGAACAGCGGCACGTTGAAGTAGATGCCAAAGCCAGTCTGGCCATCGGGCAGGCGCGGCGTTGTCCAGCCAGGGTCAGACGCACCGCCCCAGGTGTGCAGCCCCCAGAAGTCGTTGTAGTTGCTGCTGCTGTAGTCGCCGTAGTCGCCCAGGCAGCGGTGGTAATGGATGGTGGCGGTGTTGGTCGCCGCGCCCCACTGCGCGTACCAGCCCGCTTCGGCGGAATTGACCCAGATTTCGTAGTTCTCGGCCGGGGTGTGGGTGCGATCTGGCTCCTGGCTGCCTATGCCGTTGTGGACGATGAAGTTCAGGCCGCGCGTCAGCTCCAGCGTGGGGTAGATGTTGGTGGTGATGCTGTAGACCGCGCCAAAGTCATCGTAGCTGCTGGGCATTTCGCGGTCAGGCCAGTTGGTGAGCGGCGGGTCGCCATCTTGCCACAGGTGCAGGCCCCAACCGGTGTAATTGTCGTCCTCGCGGTTATAGTGAACCAGGGTCTGGCCCAGCGCTTCGGCGCGGGAGGTGTAGATGGTCCAATCACCCTGTACCAGCCAGATTTCCCGCGAGACGGAGGGGTCGAAGAAGCGGTCCCCTTCGCCGGGGTCTTTTTCGTTGCCGCGATGGACGATGAAGTTAACCGGCTGCGTTTCATCCACCAGGCGCATGGCGACGAAGGCGCCATAGTCGTCTATGCCGCTGAATTTGCGCGGCTGATCCCAGGAGGGGTTGTACTCGTCTGGGTGCAGGGCGTTGCCCCACAGGTGCAGCCCCCAGAAGTCGTTGAAGTCGCTGCTGCTAAAGTCGCCATAGTCGCCGTTGAAGCGGTGATAGTGGATGATGACGTAATCCTCGTCGCCGCTGGCTGGGGCGCTGACGATGGCGCTGACGATGTTATTCTTGTAGTTGCCGTTCAGGTCGTTGACAATGGCCTGGAAGGTGATCGGCGTGCCGTCGGGCAGCCCGGTCACATCGTAGAAGATGCGGTAGGGGGCGTTGTTGTCTGTGCCGAGGTATTCGTAGGGGCCATCGCCGATTTTGACGGCGAAGTTGACTTCGGCGAAGATGGGTTCGCTGAGGGTGACGCCGACTTCGACACGGCCGCTCACGAAGCTGCCTGGCGCGGGCGCATAGAAGGTCACATCCGGCGCTTCGCTGACGCTGCGCGTGGGCAGCGGCGCGTTGGCACGGTAGATGGCGACGCTGAGCGGCGGCACGGTGACGGAGAGCTGGCTGGCCCCGGTGGAGGTGATAATGTCGCTGCTGCCAATGGGGTAAACGGCCGTAAAGCCCATATTCGCCGCATAGACCGGGAAAGTAGCCGAAGCGGGCGTGGTGGCGTTGTTCAGCGCGACGACGTACTCGACCTTCTCATCCCGCTCGATGCGCGAGAAGGCGTAGATGCCTGGGCTATTTTGCCCGTAGCGGTGAATTTGCGCCCCGCGCCGCAGCGCCAGGTGGTCGCTGCGCACGCTCGCGTAATCAGCAAAGGTCTGGTAAAGCGGGTGAGTGGGGTCAAAGTTAGAATCGGCCGTGGTCGCGTCCGTGCCAATCAGGTTGTTATCGTTGTAGGAGGCCACCTGGCTGGGGAACATATCCTCGCGGGCGTCGGCGTCGCCGCCATCGCTAACGAAGCCCTGCTCATCGCCGTAGTAGACAATCGGGAAGCCACGCGCGAAGAACATCAGGGCGTGGCCTAGCTGCGAGCGGGCCAGCCATTCAGCGTTCGGCATCCCGCCCAATTCGTTACGGATGAAGCCACCAAAACGGCCGATGTCGTGGTTGCTGATAAAGTTCGCCAGCTGGTAGGCGTTGCTGTCGGCATCGGTGTAATAGTCGTCGTTGGCAAAATGGGTTTGCAGATTATTCGTCGGTTCGCTCTTAATGGCAAAGCCATAGGCGTACCCCTGCGTCTGGAAATCCAGCACCGACGGTAGATTGCCTTTGGTGGTGTAAACGCTCAGGGTGGGCGTGTGATAATCGAACACCTCGCCAAACATGAAGAAGTCCGGCTTGCCATTGTTAACGGCGTAATCCATCACCGCCGGGATCACTTCTTGCCAGAATTCGATGTTGACGTGCTTTACCGTGTCCAGGCGAAAGCCATCAATGTTGTAGTTGGCGATGGTGTTGGTGAAGATGTCAATAAAGCCCAGCACCACGCCTGGGTGTTCGGTGAAGAGGTCGTCCAGGCCGAAGAAATCGCCATAGTTCACGCTTTCCCCGGCAAAGGTGGAATCGCCCCGGTTGTGGTAGTAGATGGGATTGTTCAGCCAATCGGGGTTCTTGATGGTGGCGTGCGCCGGATCGGCAAAAGTGGGCGTGTAGGGGAAGCTGACCAATGGGTCAAGTTCCGGGAATGTGCCCATGCCGACGTAGTCGCGGTCGTCAAAAATGTTACCATCGGCGTCGCGGTAGGGATAGTCGGTTTTGTTGCGATAGCTGTATTGTCCTTCCAGGTATTGGATCATGTTGCCGGTGTGGTTGGCGACAATGTCCAGGTAGACCTTCATGCCGCGCGCATGGGCGGCGTTCACAAAGGCGGCAAATTCGGCGTCTGTGCCCAGGTGCGGGTCAATAGACTCAAAATCGAGTATCCAGTAGCCATGATAGCCAGCGTAGGAGGTGTCGGGATTGGTGCCGCTGCCTTCCAGCACGTCGTTCTTGAAGACCGGCGTGATCCAGAGGGCGGTCACGCCCATGTCTTGCAGATAGTCCAGGCGGCTGGTCAGACCGGCCAGGTCGCCGCCGTGGAAGAAGTTTTTGTGCGTGGGCAGGTAGCCGTGATCGAACTCGTTACCGGGGATGCCGCCGGTATTGTTGCTGGGATCGCCATCCTCAAAGCGGTCGGTGAGCAGGAAGTAGAAGGCTTCGTCCTGCACGGGGTGGCTGACGGGCGCTTTGATGAGCGAGGGATCAATGGGCGGCAGGGTGGGTTCGGGGGCGATAATGGCGCTACGGCCGTTTCTGCCATCAATCCAGAACGCCACAATATCGCCATCGGTGGCCACGCTGAAGGGAATGGTGGGGGCGTTTTTGTTGCGGCCGTCGTTGCCAATCTGGTTGTCCCAGCCGCCAGTGTTGGTGAACTTCGCCTCGTAGTCGCCGGCGTTAAACTGATAGGGCAGGATGTAGTAATTGTTGGGCAGGGTGGCCAGCGTGGTGGCCGGGTTGTTGTTGCTCCACCCTTGCCAGGGGCCAACGGCCGTAAAGCTGGCGGGCATGTCATCCCAGGCGTTGACGATGTTTTGTGTGGGAACCAGCGGCAGCCCAACGTCATTGCTGTGATTATTCGTATCAAAGGTGATCTTCACCACCTGGTCGGCCACGCCGGTGATAAACCAGGCGTTGTCAGAGGGGTAGGCTGTGCTCCAATCGCCACAGGTGACCGCTTTGAACTCGTAGCGGTCGGGCGTGGCAATGGTCACGTCAAGCGAGTAGACGCCGTCGCCGCCAACCAGGTCGCCGTTCACGCCGTCGTCATTGAGAGGCGTGCTGGCATTGTTCCAGCCGTTGAAGCTGCCCGCCACGCACCAGTTGTCTGTGCCACTGCCATTGGGGGCAATTGCCATCCGCCCTTCCACCATGTCCAGCAAGAAGATAACGATCTGGTTAGCCACGCTGGTGCTGAAGGAGATGGTTCCAGCATTTTTGTTACGGCCGTCGGCGCCAATCTGATTGTCCCAACTGCCTGTTTGCGTAATTTTGGCCTCGTAGCTGCCGGCTGTGGCAAATTCGTAAGCCAGGCGGTACATACCATGACCAACGGCCGTCATTGCCGTGGCCGGGTTGGCATTATTCCAGCCCTGCCAAGGGCCAACTACCGTGTAAGCAGCAGGCGGCGCATCAAACCAGACGTTGACAATGTTTTGCGCCGGCCGCAGCACCAGACCGGCATTGCCGCTGTAATTGTTCGTATCGAAGAGGAACTTGACCGTGTGGTTGTCCGCGGCCGTGATGAGCCAGGCATTGTCCGCCGGATAGGCGTTGCTCCAGTTGCCGCACTCAACCACCTTGAACTCATAGCGGTCTGCGCTGGGGATGGCGTAGTCCAGCGAGTAAACGCCATCATTGGCGATCAGGTCGCCGCTGGTGGCGTCGTCAAACAGGGGGGTGCTGCTGTTGTTCCAGCCGTTGAAGCTGCCCGCCACGCACCAATTGGTGTTGACCGGTAGCAGCGGCTCGCTGGCTGCTGCCAGACGGTTGGCCTGGGCGCCGCTACCCAACAGCCAGCCGGTGATGAATAGCAAGCCAAGCACCATAAACAGCGTCAGGCCTGGGCTGGAGAAAGAACGAGAAATTTTTCGCATGGTTACTCCTTAAAGTAGGGTCAGGAAATAAAAAAAGGGCAGAAACGGCCGTTTACCGTTCTGCCCCCTGTTTGATCAGTTGCGCAATTGGTTAAAAAGTCTAATTTTGGCGTTTGGCGCAAAATTGTCTGTCATACTGCCCAATTTTGCCCCAAGTTAGTTGATGTGTCAACTAAGCTGTCTCAATTTGCAGTAATTCTCAATTTGGGCATGGTTCGTAAAGGCTATGTTGGCCGCCAACGGCCGACCGCTCCTCTACTGCGAGTTGTGGTAGTCTATCAATGGCCGTCTGCGACCTGTTCGTAGTACCGTTCGTAGTGCCGGCTTTAGTCGGCTGTCTGCCGCTAAAGCGGTTACTACGAACTTTTCCGCGCCGTCTCACCGACCCCCATTGTTGCAAATTTAGAATTGCTGGCTAAATTGAGGATTGCTGTGCAACTTTGGGCTGTGTTGCCGCCGCATAGCCCAGCTCCAGCACGCGGAAGTTCGCCTGGAGCAGTTTAGCCTTGCTGGCAGGCAGATGGCCGCGCAGAGTTTCTTGCACCGCTTCTAACGAGAGGATCGGCCGTTTAGCCAGCAGCGCCCCCAGTGTTGCCATATTCGTCATTTTCACCGTGCCCTGCTGTTCGGCTATCTCATTGGCAGGCACGTACACCACGTCAATGTCCTGGCGTTCGGCAACGGCCGTTACCATCGAACTATTCACCACAAACAGCCCCCCTGGTTTTACCAGCGGCTGATACTTCTCAAAAGAGGGCAAATTTAGCGCCACGGCAATATCCGGGTAATTCACCAGCGGCGCGCCAATCGGCTCATCGCTGATAATGACCGTACAGTTTGCCGTGCCGCCGCGCATTTCCGGACCATAAGAGGGAATCCAAGTTACGTGGTAGCCATGTTCCATACCCGCGTAGGCCAAAAGCTGCCCGGCAAACAGCGCCCCCTGCCCGCCAAAACCAGAAATAATGATAGATGTTTGCATAATTCAGGTTCCTTATTCGTCACTGCCAGTTTTTGGGGGAACGTTGGATAGTTGGATGGTTGGATGGTTCGTTTGCCACCAACCAACTACCCCACCAACCCCTTCTTCAGGCAAATGCCAGCTCTTGCTCCATTTCTTGCGCCAGCGCCACGCCAATACGCGCAATGCCCAGCTCAATCTGTTCCGGTTGGGCATTCGAGAAATTCAGGCGCATCGTATTACGGCCGTCGCCATGCGGGTGAAACACCACGCCCGGCACAAACGCCACATTTTGCGCAATCGCCCGCTCCAACACCTTCGCCGCATCCATACCTTCCGGCAGGCGCACCCACAGGAACAGGCCGCCTTGTGGCCGTGTCCAGCTTACGCCCGGCGGAAAGTGGCGCTCCATAGCTGCCAGCATTACATCGCGCCGCTCGCGGTACACGCGCCGGATCAGGCGCACATGCTCCTTCAAAAAGCCATCCTTCACCACTTCATAAGCAATCATCTGGTTAATCGAGCTGGTGTGCAGGTCCATGCCCTGCTTTGCCATCACGCAGCGCTGAATCACGCCACGTGGCGCCACAACCCAGGCCAGGCGCAGCCCCGGCGCCAGCGTCTTTGAAAAGGTACTCATGTAGATGACATTCCCGCGCTCAAAGTGATGGTTTTCACCATTCAACTTCTGTGCATCCAGCACCACCAATGGTGGGATGTGCTCCCCCTCAAAGCGCAGTTCGCCATAGGGGTCATCTTCAATAATTGGGCAGCCATAGTGGTCGGCAATGCGCACCAATGCTTCGCGCCGTTCTCGCGCCAGGGTAAAGCCACCAGGGTTGTGAAAGTTTGGCAGCACATACATAAACTTCGGCCCGGCGCACAGCGCGTCTTCCAAAGAATCCAGGCACAACCCCTCATCATCTGTGGGAACTGTCACGTAGTCAGCCTGATAAGCATTCCACGCTTGCAACGCCCCCAGGTAAGTGGGCTTTTCTGTCAATATCTTGTCGCCAGGGTTGATCAGAATCTTGCCAATAATGTCTAGTCCCTGCTGCGACCCACTGGTGATTAAAATATTTTCGACGCTAGCATGAATGCCATAACCGGCCATCTTATCCACAATGTACTGGCGCAGCGGCAGATAGCCTTCGGTGGTGCTGTATTGCAGTGCCTTGCTGCCATGTTCGGCCAACACGCGTCGCGACGCCTCATCAAACTGTTTGACGGGAAAAAGCTCTGGCGCAGGTAGCCCCCCGGCAAAAGAGATAAGGCCAGGGCGCTCGGTTAGCTTGAGCAGTTCGCGAATGGCCGAACTGCCCATGCGCTCCATGCGCTGCGCGTACCGGTGTTTCCAGGGTGTCGTCATAATTTGCTCCCTTGAAAATGATCGCCGACCACTGACGGCTGACCGCCGACGGCCGTCTACGATCAGCAGTCTATCTTGTAAAATAAAATGGAACCTGCGTTACGTTCTCATGTGTGGTGGTGCGCCCACTGATAAAGTCTCCCTAATCTCTCTTACCACGCTTCGTGCTTTGCAACGATTCAGGCACTTTATAATCACCCAACGGGTAAACGGGAAGCATGTTGTCACGCACCCAGCTCAGCGCCTCATTAGGCGTCATCTTCCAGTTGGTGGGGCAAGAGGAGAGCAGCTCGACAATGCTGAAACCCAGCCCCTGCTGCTGCACAGTAAACGCGGTCTGGATCGCTTTTTTGGCCTGAAGCACATGGCGGGCATCATGCATGCTGCGGCGCACGCTGTAGGCGGTGCCGGGAATGGCCGCCAGCAGTTCCGCTACATGGATGGGGTTGCCGGTCAGCCTGACGTCACGGCCAAATGGGGAGGAAGTAGTCTCCTGGCCGGGCAGGGTAGTGGGAGCCATTTGCCCGCCGGTCATGCCGTAGATAGCGTTGTTGATAAAGATGACGGTGATATTTTCGCCACGAATGGCGGCGTGCATCGTTTCGGCCAGGCCAATGGAGGCCAGGTCGCCATCTCCCTGGTAGGTGAAGACGATTTTGTCGGGATGGACGCGCTTGATGCCGGTGGCCATGGCACAGGCACGGCCGTGTGCCGCTTCGGCCGCGTCTACGTCAAAGTATTTGTAGGAAAAGACGGAGCAGCCAACAGAAGCAACCAGGATGGTATCGTTTTGCAGCCTTAGCTCATCCAGCACTTCGGCCACCAGGCGATGAGCGGTGCCGTGGGTGCAGCCGGGGCAATAGTGGGTGTAGAGTTCAGCCAGAGAATCTGGCCGCTGATAGACCAGTTTTTCCGTCGGTTCAACGAGTTGGGTGACCATTTTTTCCCTCCAGGATGGTTTTTGGCAAACGGCCGTTGCCGTTGACGAGTTCTGCTAAGGCCGTTTCGATCTCTTCTGGCATGGGCACCACACCCCCCATACGGCCGTAAAAATGCACTGGCACGTCTCGCCCCACTGCCAGCCGCACATCTTGCAACATTTGCCCGGCATTCATCTCCGTCACCAGGAAGGCTTTAATTCGGCCGCTGTCTGCCAGCTCGCTGAGCTGTTTTTCTGGGAACGGCCACAGGGTAATGGGACGGAAGAGACCAACGGCAATCCCCTGGCGACGCAGATTTTGCACGGCCGTTTTCGCAATCCGCCCCACCGTGCCAAACGCCACCACCACGTACTCCGCATCCTCTAGCTGGTAAGCCTCATAGCGTACTTCGCGTTGGGCAATCAGCGCCAGCTTGGCTTGCAGCTTTTGGTTAAACGCCTCCAGCAGGTCAGCACTGAGGTAGATAGAGCTGATGATGTTTTGCGGCCGTTCCCCCTTACCCGTCAGCGCCCATTCAGGGCGCGGACGCAAAGCGCGCATGGGCGGCAGCTCCGCCGGCTCCATCATTTGCCCCAGCGTGCCATCCGCCACCACAAAGACCAGCGTGCGATACACATCTGCCAGGTCAAACGCCAACACCGTCAGGTCAATCGCTTCCTGAATGTTGGCCGGAGCCAGTACAATGGGGTGATAGTCGCCATGCCCGGCGCTTTTCACCAACTGATTATAGTCACCCTGGCTGGGCTGAATGTTGCCCAGGCCGGGGCCGCCGCGTACCACATCCACAATCACTGCCGGCACTTCCGACCCCACAATATAGCTCAGCCCCTCCTGCATCAGGCTGATGCCGGGGCTGCTAGAAGAGGTCATGGCGCGTGCGCCCGCCGAGGCCGCGCCGTAGACCATGTTAATGGCCGCCACTTCGCTTTCTGATTGCAAAAAGACACGGCCCAGTTCCAACATGCGGCTAGACATATGCTCCAGCAATTCCGTTTGCGGCGTGATCGGATAGCCAAAATAGGCTTCGCACCCGGCGCGCACGGCCGCTTCGGCAATGGCAATGTTTCCTTTCAACAATTCTTTGCTCATGCCGGGACTCCTTTTAGCACGGGCTGCGCTTTGGGCGCAGGCACATCACGGTAAACGGTAATGCAGCCGTCAGGGCAAACGACGGCGCAGAGGGCACAGCCGGTACACTCATGCCGGGGGTCTACCAGCATGGCAGGACGGTACCCTTTACCATTAAAAAAGTTTCCCATTTCAATTACGTGTTGCGGGCACGCTTCCAGGCAAAGTTCACACCCTTTGCAGCGTTCCACGTCAATGACAATACGACCTGTAGCCATGAACATTCCTCCATAAGGGTAGGGTATCTTGTATTCCCATCAGCTTATCGGTTTGCCTGGTGGATCGGGTCACAGCGAACAGGCTATACCTGTTTATGATGTGATCTGTACGTGCGCCCCCGTGAGCAATGACCGGTAAGCAAAGCAAAAATGCACCCTGCACGGGTACCCGTTGGGCGTGTACGGTTGAAGTGTGCACAAACTGATTTTTGAAACTATCTGCGTTTCGCGTGCGGTTGCGTTTTGCATCAATGCTAGTATGTCAGAAACGGCCGTTGCTCCCTAGTGACTAATTGCAGGCTTTATAATGAGGAATGTCACAATTAGCGGAATTGTCTAATTGACAGGGCAGGCTATTGTGCAATTTACGCAAAAAGGAGGGGTTGGTGCGTGGGGCTTGCTGCCCCAGGAAACCTCATGCGTGAGCGCATCCCCACGTGAAAACATAACCCAAGTCTACTGGCAACGAGCGGTCGACGGTCAGCCGTCGGCCGTCAGCGGTCGCAGACATGTGCAACCCGCTGCTACTCCTGGTAGAGAATCACGCTTAGCTGCTTTGGGCCATGTACGCCAATGGACATCGTCTGCTCGATGTCGGCCGTTTTGCTGGGGCCGCTGACAAACGTCATATTCGCCGGCATCTCGCCCCCTCGTGCTGCTATGAAGGTAAACAGGTCGGTGATCAACAAACGCGCGGGCAGCAACACCACGTGAACGGGTGGTAACAGCGTCACCAGGCGGCTGCGCCCAGGGCCGCTGGCGATGAGCAGGGAACCAGTTTCGGCAATGGCGGCAGCGGCGCTGCTGAGGCCGACGTCGGCGGCTGCGGCAAACGCGCGCAAATCACCTGGGGTCTGCCCGACGATGTGCCATACCAGGTCGGGCCAGCGCGCGGCCGGGTCGAGGGCACTGAGGAGCAGTTCATCATTGGCTACCACCCGGCGCGCGCCCAGTTCGGCCAAAAGCTGGCCAAGCTGCCCACTTGCTTCTTCCAGGCTGGCAGCCAGGTAAACTTTGCCGTAAACGGCCGTGAGCGCTGCTGCAAACTGTTGCCCCAGGTCGTCAAACCGCTGCCGCGACTGCCAGGGGTGAGGAACATTCACCTCTCGACGCTGCGCCCGCAAACGCTGCAAAATTTCTGTTCTTGCCGTCATGTTGCTACCCTTCCAATTATCCGACTGGAGTCTGGCGAAATTTGTGCTAACCTCTGGCGCCGCAATGCGATTTGGCAAAGCGCGCTGCTCTGGCAGCCGGCAAAAATGTCAGTGTCCAGTTTGTTTTTTGGTGGCGGGTGGCAGGTCGTTTTTGCCAGACCGCCAATAGCCTCACACCTCTCCCTGGCGCCAGAGTTCGCGGAAGGATTTGGCCGCCAGGTGGGGCAGCTGTCGCTCCCCGACCGGGTTGAGGGACGCCGGAAGGGTCAGACGGCCGTTTTGCAGCAACGGCCGTTGCCCCCATCGCCCCATCGCCGTGACAAACTGCCACACGCGGCTGCTGCGCATGGTCAGCGCCGCCCCCTGCTCCAGGAATTGCTCTACTGGTGAGGCCAGGCCCTGTGCCACCAGGTCAGCGCGCAGCTCTAGCAACATGCGCGGCAAGTCAATGCGCGCCGGACACACCTCCTTACACGCGCCACAAAGAGAGCTGGCGTGGGGCAGCGCCGGGTACTTCTCCAGGCCAAACAGCAGAGGGCTGAGCACGGCGCCAATCGGGCCGCTGTAGGGACTGCCATAGGCGTGCCCACCCGCCTCGCGGTAGACCGGGCAGATATTCAGGCAGGCGCCGCAGCGAATACATTGGAGAATTTCCTCGTACTTGCTGCCAATGAGTTGGGAACGGCCGTTATCCAGCAGCACCACGTGTACCTCTTCTGGGCCATCGGGGTCGCCCGCGCGCTTTGGCCCGGTCACAACTGTGGTGTAAATGCTCATTGGCTGGCCGGTAGCGCTGCGCGCCAGCAGACTCAGCCACAGCGCCGCGTCGTCCCAGGTGGGGGCAATCTTCTCAATGCCGATGACGGCCACATGGACGGGAGGCGCGCTGGTCACCATACGGCCGTTGCCCTCATTCGTCACCAGCACCACGCTGCCCGTCTCTGCCACCGCCAGATTTCCGCCGCTGATGCCCATGCCCGCCGCCAGGAACTTTGCCCGTAGCATTTGCCGCGCAACGGCCGTTAGCGCCGGAATATCGGCCGGCAGCTCTGTTTGCCCCAGCTCTTGGGCAAAAAGGGCAGCCACCTGCTCCTTAGTTTTGTGAATGGCTGGGGCAATGATATGCGAAGGCGCCTCTCCCGCCAGTTGAATAATCCACTCGCCCAGGTCTGTTTCCACCGGCTGAATGCCCGCCTGCGCCAGCGCCGTGTTGAGGTGTATCTCCTCCGTCGCCATAGATTTACTTTTGGTCACCAACGTCACGCCACGCCGCTGCGCAATCCCAGTCACAATGGCGCACGCCTCGGCGCCACCGCGCGCCCAGTGCACCTGTGCGCCAACGGCCGTTGCCTGCCGTTCAAACTGCTCCAGGTGCTGCGCCAGATTTGCCAGGGTTGCGGCGCGCATCGCCTTAAACTGGTCGCGCATCGCCTCTACCCAGGGCAGTTTGGCCAACGCCGCCGCACGCGCGGTGCAAAAACGGCCGGTTGCCGCTTCCAGGGCGGTTTGCAGGCGCACATCCTCAATGGCAATGGTTGCCCTATCGCGAAATTCCCGCATCGTCGCCGTCATTGTTCCTGCTCCTCCGCGTTCCCGCTTAGCGCTTCTTCCAGCGCCACTGCCAGGTGCTTCACCACCAGCCCATCCCCTGGGCAGACCATGCCGCGCATCTGTTGCAGGCAGCCGGGATCAGCAGTAATGAGGGTGGTAACGGCCGTTTGCCGCGCCAGCCTGAGCTTTGCCACCGTCATCGCATTGCTCACCTCTGGCATTTTCACCGAGAACAAGCCACCAAAGCCACAGCAGCGCTCCGATTCCGCCATCTCCACAATCTCATAGCCGGCGGCGCGCAGCGCCGCGCGCGGTTGTGCGCGCAGGTGCAACATCCGGTTCATGTGGCAAGAATCATGGTAGGTGATTGGCGATTTAGAACTTACAAGAGGCATGGTCTCCAGTTTGTGATCTGCAAGAAAGTCGGGCGCAAATTTGGCCAAAAACTCGCTCAATTCATACGTTTTCGCCGCCACGCGCCTGGCTGCATAATACCAGCGCGGGTTGTCAGCCAATAAATGCGGGTACTCCAGGCGAATCATGGCAGTGCAAGAGCCACTGGGCAACACAATGGCCTCATACGGCTGCAGCAGCGCCACCGTGTGCTGCGCCAGCTCGCGCGCCTGGGTGCGATAGCCGCTGTTAAAGAAAGGTTGGCCGCAGCAAGTTTGTGCCTGGGGAAATTCCACCTGGAACCCGGCGCGGCGCAGCAAACGGGCTGTGGCCACGCCCACTTCGGGCAGCGCCTGGTCAACAAGGCAGGTGACAAATAGGGCAATCGGGTTCATGGATATTCTTTATAGTACATGGGTTACAAGTTAAGCAACTTGATACTTTGTCAAGGGCTATTGCCAAACGTGTCTGCTTGTTGGTGTTTAGACACAATTTTTTAAGCGAGAGGCAAGCAAGTTACAAGCCAGACAGGTAATAAGTACTAAACAAGGGTATTGTACACGGCGTTTATTGATTTTAGCTCTAATCCTCATTACAATATGTCAAATCAAGTATTGTCCAATCAACTGCAGCATTGTTGCCGGGTCATCTTCACTTCCAAACACCAAAAGGAGGGCTCTATGGTCTGGATATCAGCGCTAGCGGCAGCAATTATTATACTCGTTTTAGCCTGGTTTCTGGCCAATGGCTTGGGTGTTGCTATTGTCTCAAGCATCTATATCGCCCTGGGCGTTGTGTACCTGTTGTATCGTTTTTGCTTCATTCACCTAAACGAAATGGAAGTAGGTGTCCTTTTTGATCGCGATGGCAATTTCTCCCGCTTCATTGACTCTGGTCACCATTTCATCAACCCCCTGGCCGAACACCTGACAGATAAACTGCCAAAGGGGCCGCAATCTAGCAAAGGAACGGCCCAGCAAATCCGCACCAGGGAAGGCATTCCGGTCAGCATCCAGTGGGATGTCTCTTTTTTCATAGATGTGCGCAAAATTTTGCCCGGCATCGAACATAAAATGGCGCGCGCGCTGCCAAAGTATGCGGTGAATATGGTAGGCGGGCGCATACTACATTCACTGCGCCACCTGGTCGAGGAAATGAGCATTGAGGAGCTGCATACCAAAAGCTCGATCAAGCAGCTAGAAGAGGCGTTGCGCCAGGAAGTATCGCGCCGCGTCAAAAATTTGGGAATTTTGGAAATAGACAAAAGCGACGTAAAGCTGGGGCCGATAATGATGCCGCCCAATGTGGAGAAGGCGCTGGAAGCTAATTATGAGCTAAAGCTGCGCGTAGAGGCGCTTGACCTGCTGCAACAGGTTATCGGCAAATTTACGGACACGCACATGGCGCGGCTGGGGGAATTGGAGCGGCTACGCATTCTGGACAATGGCGACACGCAGTTCTATATGATGGAAACGTATGGCAAGGGGGAGGCAGCGCAACGGCCGTCACATGGCCCTAGAGGACAAGATGTGGGAGTGCCCATGCCTGCCCCAGGCCCGGACGGGCCACCTACCAGCGGGCCGCTACCGAAAGGAGATTAGGTTACAGCCCCGTTGCCGCCAGCCAGAGCTGCCACAGACCAAAGGCGCACAAAGCCAGTGCGGAAAGCAGGCTCAATGCGCGGCTCAGGCGCGCATCCAGCCGCCCCGTGAAGGCGAAGAGAGCAACAAACGCAGCAAAGCCGCCCATCAGTGCGGCGTAGAAGCCGAGTAAGAAAGCCAGCCCAGAAACGGCCGTTTGTCGCCAGCCAGACAGCAAAATCGGCCCGGCAATCGTTGCCCAAAAAATATAGGGGTTTGGGCTGAGCGCATTAATCAGCGCCGCCTTGAACGTACCGCGCCATATGTTTTGCGTTTCGGCCGTTTGTGTTCCCATCGCAACATGTGCCCGGCGAAACGAGCGCCATGCCCCCCACGCCAGATACAATAAGAACAGCCCACCCATCAGGCGCAGTAGCCACACAAGCCAATCCGGCATTTGCGTCAGCAGCAACAGCACCAAAGCAATAATTGGCCCATCACTGATCAATGGCGCCAATGACGCCGGCAGCGTCCGCCAGCCCCCATATCGCAACGTTTGCGAAAGCAAATATGCCTGAAACGGCCCTGGCTGTGCTGCCGCCGCCCCGCCCAGCAGCAGCCCTTGCCACAAGTAAATCAAGGTAGTATAACCATCCAGCGCAGGCCACAGGTCACTCATGCGCCAGAGTATAAACAGCACCAGCGTTTTACGCTATAATCGCAGTGATGAGCAAAAGCTGGCAAACTCCAACACGCTATCTGGTGCTAGTTCTGGTGGTCGTTGCCACTCTTTGGTTGGTCGTTTCCGCGCAGGCGCTCATCGGCCCGCTAGTGATCTCAGCCCTGCTTTCATTTGTGCTCAACCCCCTCGTCAGTTTTGTGAATACGCGCACCAAACTTCAGCGCAGCTACGTCGTTCTCCTCGTCTACCTGGTCTCCCTGGGGGCGCTGGTTGGGCTGGGCTTCATACTCATCCCTATCGTACCCGGGCAAATTTACAGCGCCGTCCGCGAGATAGAACGCATCATTATCGAGGTTGAGCAAAGCCTGATTGCGGTCACGCCCATCACTTTTTTGGGCATTGACATTTCGCTCGAACAAATAGAAGCGCTCTTGCCCGCCTTTTCTTCCGACTTTTTGCAGGCTGACGTTTTGCTAAATGCTTTTGCTCGCGCCTCCACCAACCTGGTCTGGGTGCTGGTCATTTTGGTGACCACCTATTACCTACTGCAAGATTGGAGCAAGCTGCGCGACTGGGCCTATTTGCAAACCCCCGACGAGTACAAATATGATCTGCGCCGCCTATACATCGAGGTGAAGCAGGTGTGGCAGCGCTACCTGCGCGGTCAGTTGGTGCTGATGTTTTTTGTCGGCTTGATTACAGGTCTGGCGTCAGCGGCCGTTGGCCTGCCGGGGGCGCTGGCATTTGGTCTGTTTGCCGGTTTGCTAGACGTGATCTTGACAATTGGCCCCACCCTGGTCATGCTCGTAGCGGCGTTGGTGGCCTGGTATGCTGGCTCCACCTTCCTGCCCATTTCCAATTTCTGGTTCATGGTGCTGGTGGTGGGCATTCACATGGCCATTCAGGGAGTGGAAAATGTTTGGCTACGCCCGCGCATTATGGGGCAGTCGTTGCGTATGCACCCTGGCATTGTGTTTATCGGCGTCATTGGCGCGCTTTCTCTGGCAGGCATCCTGGCCGCCCTGCTGATTATTCCTGTGATGGGGTCCGTTGGCGTGATCGGCCGTTACATTTATGCCAAAATTTTAGATATTCCCCCCTGGCCAGAAGAAGCCGAAAACAACAATAAAAATTAAAAACAGCTAACGATTGGCAAATTTGGCCCGTTTGGCCTCCCGTTGGCGAATGTCGTGTTTCAGCTCTTTCTTGCGCACGCGCAGCGAGTCAGGTGTCACCTCTAGCAGCTCATCCCCGCTCAAGTATTCAATGGCGTCATCCAGCGAAAGGATGCGTGGCGGTGTCAAAGATTCGGCAATGCCGGTGGGCGTGGCGCGATGATTGGTTAGGTGTTTGGTGCGGCAGACGTTCACCACCAGCTCGTCTTCACGCACGTGTTGTCCTACCACCTGGCCTGAGTAGACCTCTTCCCCAATCTGCACAAAGAAGGTGCCGCGCTGCTGTAGCCCCACCAGCGCGTAGGCGCTTACTGTCCCCGTTTCCAGTGAGACCATGGAGCCAAACTCTTGCGTGCTGATTTCACCCAGGTAGGGTTCGTAACCGTGAAACAGGGTGTGAAAAATGCCCGTTCCGCGTGTGGCGGTGAGGAATGGCTGGCGCATCCCCAGTAAACCGCGCGTGGGAACCAGGTATTCGGCGTAGACGGTGCCGTCTTCGCCATAGCGAATGGCGATGGCACGCCCGCGCCGCCGGCCGAGCATTTCGCTGACTGCGCCCAGGTAGTCGTTGTAAACTTCAAGAAAGAGGTGTTCGATTGGCTCTAGCAGGTCGCCGTTTTCCCCTTCTTTGAAGATGACTTCGGGGCGGCTGACAGAGAATTCATAGCCTTCACGGCGCATGGTTTCAATCAGGATTGCCAGGTGCAGCTCGCCGCGCCCGGAGACGATAAATTCCCCTGCTTTCTCTGTTTCCTCGACCCGCAAGGCAACGTTGCTTTCCAGTTCACGCGCCAGGCGCTCGCGCAGGTGGCGGCTGGTGAGGAACTTGCCTTCGCGGCCGGCAAAGGGGCTATCATTAACGCCAAAAGTCATGCGCACGGTGGGTTCTTCTACGGTAATGGGTGGAAGCTGGTATGGAAAGTCGGGATCGGCAAGGGTGTCGCCAATGCCTACGTCGGGAATGCCGGCAACGGCCGCGATGTTGCCGGCGTGCACTTCGGTTTCGGCCACGCGCTTCAGGTCGCGGAAGGTGAAGACCTGGGTCACTTTGGCGGGACACAGTTCTCCTTCGGCGGTGATGTGGGCAATGTTTTGCCCGGCACGAATGGTGCCGCTGCTAAGACGGCCGACTGCGATTTTGCCCACGTAACTGCTGTATTCCAGGTTGGTGACCAGGAGCTGCGTGGGGCCGTGTGGGTCGGCCATGGGGGGGGGGATGTAGCCGAGGATGGTTTCAAACAATGGCCGTAAATCCTTCGCCAGCCTGTCTGCTTCATACCCGGCGCGTGCCTCAAGCGCCCGCGTATAAATCACAGGAAAATCCGCCTGCTCCTCAGTCGCTTCCAGGTCAATAAACAAATCAAAGGTAGCATTTACGGCATAGACCGGGCGCGCGGCCGGGCGGTCAATTTTATTCACCACCACAATCACCTTCAGCCCGCGCTGCAACGCCTGCCGTAGCACAAAGCGCGTCTGCGGCATCGGACCTTCCACCGCATCCACCAGCAGCAGCACCCCATCCACCATGTTCATGACACGCTCTACCTCCCCACCAAAGTCGGAGTGGCCAGGCGTATCCACAATGTTGATGGTCGTGCCGTTGTATTGCACGCTGGTATTCTTGGCCAGAATGGTAATGCCGCGCTCGCGCTCCAGGTCATTCGAGTCTAACACACGTTCGGCCACCTGCTGATTGCTGCGGAAAACGTTCGTCTGACGCAACATACCATCTACCAGCGTAGTTTTACCGTGATCCACGTGGGCGATAATGGCGATATTGCGAATATGGTTAATTGGTTGTTTCATATGGCGCTGCACTCAGACACAAAAAACCCGGTCTGTTGACCGGGCACAGATTTGTAAGCAGAAGGATTGTATGCCAGGGTCCAAAAGGCGTCAACCGCTTCTCATCAGCAATTCTCAATGTAGCACATCGCGTGCAAGTTAAGGATTTTTGCCTTTTGTCAAGCCTTATTTTGCGCAGCTAGCAATTCTAAAATATACGCGTTATCGCCCTGACCAGTCAACAAAGACCCCCACCCACCCCTGCCTCTCCCTCGCAAGCGGGGGAGGGGTTTTACAAAGGGTGAGGGGGCGCATAGCGACCCTCATTCTTGATCTCGTCCCCTTCCCCCGGTAGGGAAAGGGGGTTGGGGGATGGGGGCCGTCACTTGTCAGCCCATTTAACTGACACAAACAAGCGGAAAAGAGTGGCCGGGCAGTGCGCAGCCTTTGGCTGACCCATTGGTATTTTTCTACATTTAGAATTACTGAGACAAACTCTCGCCGGTCTGCAGAAAATCGGTATAGTTATGGATAGGAGCCTGGCGAAAAGCACACTGACTTCTGGTACTATCATGAGATTTGCCAAACGCACCGCCCTGGTGAAGGATGAAAACCGGTATTCAGTTATGGAGATTTTGTTTCTAACAGGCCTCTCTGGCTACGGCTGGTCTGCAAACCACGACACCCGGTGACACGGCTAGGAAAGCGGTCAGAGACTTAGCAGTCACGAGAATTTTTATACGATTATGACTTTCCCAAAGATTGGTGATCTGACGTTTGAGCAAACGGCCGAACGGCTGAAAGTTGTTATTCCTCTGCGACGTAACTGGCTGCTTTTTACCCTGTATACGGTGAGTGTACTGGTGTGGGTAGCCATGGCGCTGATCATTTTGGTTTTCATCATCCGTGACGTGATTCCACAGCGAGAGCGATATACGTTTGTGCTGGCGGTGATGATGCTGGTCTGGCTGGTTATCTGGTATTACCTGGGTAAGGTAATCTGGCAACAATGGCAATATTATGCCGCTGACCGCGAGATTTTGTTTATCAGCCAGGATGTTTTGATGGTGCGTCGCCCTGTCTTGCTGTTGGGAATTACCGATGCGTATGACATGAAGCACGTGAAACCGTTCTATTTTAGCGATAAACATCGCTGTCCTACTTTTGATTACGGCTCACAGCGGATATACTTTGGGCGTGTGCTGTCAGAGAGGCAGGCACGCAGCCTGATTCACTTTTTGAACGGCCGTTTCTTTCCCGACGCTCTGGATGAGGAATAACGGCCGTTTCGCGGGACCAAATGACAAGCGCAGTACCCGCCATACCTTCGCTGGAAAGCCAGGCGCAAAAGCTGGCTGCCTACCTGCCCGTCACGCTGGTGCGCGACATTTTGCAGCATGGGCTGACTACTCCTGGGCACCCTCACACTCTGACTGCTGCTACCCTGTTTGCTGACATCTCTGGCTTTACTGCGATGTCGGAGGAATTGGCCGGTGACGGACCACGCGGTGCCGAAGAGGTAAACCGCGTGCTGTTGCAAACGTTTACTGCCATGGTAGACGTCATTCACGCTTTGGGCGGGGCCATCAGCCACTTCTATGGGGACGCCATGTCCGTGTACTTCCCTGAGGAAGATGGGCAGGCGGCCGTCAGGGCGCTGGCCTGCGCGCAGCAGATGCAGCAGTTGATGCTGAGCCGCTTCTACATGGTGCAAACAAGCCGTCCGGCCGGCAAAAATCCCATCTTTCCCTTGACGATGAAAATTGGCGTCGGCTACGGCCGTTGCCAGGAATGGGTGGTAGGCAGTGCGCAGAACAACCTGGAGTTTGTCTTAACCGGCACGGCCGTTGACGAAGCCACTCAGGCAGAAAAGCAAGCGCGCGCCGGACAAATTGTGGCCAGCTGCGCCGTATTGCGGCAGGCCAATCTGCCCTGCGCGCAACCTTTTGCCTTGCTAGAGACAGAATTACCCACACCGCCAGCGCGCCCCTTGCTCAACTGGCTCGCTTATGAGCCGCCCGCGCTGCAACGGCTCATTGACACCGCGCTCCCCTTCATTCCCCCCGCGCTGCAACAGCGACTGACAACGCCTGGGCTTGAGGTGTTGGCAGAGCACCGCCCCGTCACCAGCATGTTTGTGCAGTTCGAGCTGGACCAGCACAGCGACACAACCGTGGTGGGGGCGCAGCTACAGCAGTATTACCTGTGGGCCTGCCAGGTTGTGGCGCGCTTTGCCCAGGCAAACGGCCGTGTCAACCGCATGCTGACTGGTGATAAGGGCAATCAGCTCCACATCATCTTCGGCGCGCCAGTAGCGCCTGATGCGCCAGAGCAGGCCATTCGTTGTGCTCTGGCGCTCCAGCGCGAACGCCCCAGCTTTATCAGCGCCCAGCGCATTGGGCTGTGCACGGGCAAAGTATTTGCCGGGCCGGTTGGCGCCGAATCGCGACGCGAATATACCGTAGTCGGGGATGTGGTCAATCTATCGGCGCGCCTGACAGCCATATGCGCCCCCGGTGACGTGCTCACCGAACCCGCCAGCGCCGAACGGGTGGCCAATCTGCTGGAATTCGCCCCTCTGCCGCCACGCAAAATGAAGGGCAAACAAAGTGAGGTGATGCCTTACCGCGCCATCGGCGAGCGCACAGCCCTGGTGCAGGTGCAGGCATACTTTGACATGGAACGGCCGTTGATTGGCCGCGAAGCAGAGATAGAAACCCTGCGCACCGCGCTGCACACTGCGCGACAGGGCTCTGGTGGCCTCGCAGCCATCTCCGGCAATGCCGGGGTGGGCAAAACCCGCCTGCTGGGAGAAATGGTGCGCCAGTGGCAGAGCAATGGCGGCATGGCGCTGCTAGGCATTTGCTACCCGCACACAGCCGATACCCCTTACGCCGCCTGGCAGACTATCTGGCAAACATTCTTTCACCTTTCTCCGAACATGGATGCAACAGCACAGGCAACGGCCGTGCAGCAAATGACCCGCACCCTCTGGCCAAACGTGGGCGATGACGTAGGCCTGTGGGCAGAAGTGCTCAGCCTGCCCATTCCCCAAGCGCCACACCTGGCCGAACTGACAGCCGAAGCGCGCCAGGCACGCTTCTTCACCCTGGTGTGGCGCTGTTTTCTCGCTGCTGGCACACCGCTGCTGCTGGTGCTGGAGAACATTCATTGGGCTGACCAGGCCACCCTGGCGCTCATTGAGTACCTGACCCCACACCTGCGCCACACCCCCATCTATCTGGCGCTCACCCTGCGCGACAGCACCCTACTGGCGCAGCTCCAGGCAAAACAAAAAGTGCCCCTTACGGTGCTGCACCTCAGTGACCTTCCCCCCCAAGAAGGGCGTAAACTGTTGCAGCACCTGCTGGGCAATAGTGAACTGCCCCTCATCATCGAACAGCAGCTAGGGCTGCGCGACCGGGAAGGGCGGGATAGTCCGGTCAACCCGCTCTTTTTGCAGGAGGCCGTGAATACGATGCTGGATGTCGGCGTCTTGCAGCGGGAAAACGGCCGTTTACACATCTACGAAGATCGCCTCAGGCAGGTACAGTTGCCAGACACCATTCATGGTCTGCTACTGGCGCGCCTGGACCGTCTTCCCCCCGCCAGCCGTGACCTGCTCCAGGTCGCCTCCGTAATCGGCCGTCAATTTGGCGTAGAACCACTGCGCGTCATGCTGCCCAGCCTCCCGCGCAGCACCGTCAACGAGCTGCTCACCTCGCTCTCAGCCGAAGAAATGACCCGCCTGATTACCACCGACCCGGAATGGATTTACCTCTTCCAGCACGCCATGACCCACGAAGTGGCTTATGAGAGCCTGCCCTATGTGCGCCGCCAGGATTTGCACGCCGGCCTGGCACACTGGCTGGAAGAAACTTACACTGAGAATCTAAAACCCATCCACGCCATTCTGGCCTACCATTACAGCCGCGCCAACAACCATGCGAAGGCGGTGCATTTTGCCCTGGCAGGCGCCGAGGATGCGCGCAATGTATTTGCCAATGGCGACGCCATCGAGCTTTACAACCTGGCCGAAACGCATTTGCTTGCCCTGGGGTTGGAAACGTGGTGGGAAACGGCCGTGAATCTCTACCTCTCACGCACCTACGTGCGCATTCTCACCGGAGACCTGGCCGGGGCAGCCGACGACGCCACCCGCGCCCTACCCCTGGCCCAGGCGCATGGCAACATGGCCAACATGGTCATCGCCCACAATCACCTGGCAGAAATACGCTACCGGCAAGGCAACTTCGCCGAGGCGCTGGAACTGGCGCGCCACGTCATCGAAAAACTGGCTACATACGCCTCACCCGACCAGCTGGCGCGCGCCTACATCCTGGCCGGTTGGACGACCAGCTCCCGCATGGAACATGAAACCTCTCTGGCCTACCTGAAACGCGCCGAGGAGATTTGTCAGGCAACCAACAACCATTACCGGCGCGCGCTGGCGTTAGAAGCTATGGCCTTTCATTACTATGGACAGCGAAAGCTGGCGGATGCGCTGGTCGCCATGCAGCAAAGCGTCACCCTCGCGCGCAAATTCAGCACTCCCGTGAACATCGGCTTTGCCCTAAACAACGTGGCCTACCTGCAATTTGAGGTAGGCAGACCAGAAGAAGCACTCGCCACCTTCGACGAAGCCGTAAGCATTGGCCAGGAGACAAGCCGCAATTTGTTGGCCATAGCCCTGTATAACCGCGCCGCCGTGCACGCTTACCTGGGGCACTACAAAACTGCCCTGGCCGGTTTTGAGGAAGCGGTGCAGATGCTAGACCCCCGGCAACACACACGGCAGCTTGTGGAGGCGTTTGTTGCCTGGGGGTTTGAGTACGACTGCGCGTTAGGGCACTGGACAGCCGCACACGAACGGTTTATCCAGGCCTTGCACCTGACAGCGCAGCAGCCAGAAAGCTACCCGGAAGAATTAACTCAGCTATACCTGGGGCTGGCGCTGGTTTCGCTGCAACAGCAACAGTGGGAAATGGCCAGGAATTACCTGGCAGAAGCAGAGCAACTCATTAACGCACGAAATTTACTCTGGTGGCGACCGGCGCTATACCTGTGTTGTGGCCTTCTAAAACTGGCCGACGGGCATACCGAGTTGGCCAGGCAGCGCTTTAGGGAAGGGCTAACGGCCGTTGACCAGGGTGGCAGTCCTGACTATCGCGCGCCAATCCTGCTAGAACTGGCGCGACTAGAATCAACCCCCGCCATGCAGCTTGCTTATTACCAGCAGTGCGTGCAGTCAGCACAGGAGCGGACGCGCCACAAGGATAAGCTGCGCTGTTACCAGGAAGCAGGCGCCTTTTTCGCTGCCCAAGCCACAACTGACCTGCAAGAGCGCGGCGCAGCGCTGTTATACGAGGCGCAAATGATTCAAATGAAGATGGAACGGCCGTTGTAAAAACACGCAACAATCGGGCAAATTAGCCGATGCCCGGCCACATGCCCTTTGTAATGCGCTCCCCAAGTTCGCCCCCGTAGGTAGCCAGGCTTTCTTCATCCAGATTGCTGAGTAAGGCACGCTCCTCATCGGTGAGCGTATATCCATCTAACGCCTTGGCGGGATCGCTAAATAACAGATTACGAAAGTCCTCATCATTGATGGCACGGGCAATTATCTCTATAACAGTATCGGACATTTGTTTCTCTCCCTTGAAAATGACCGCCGACTGCCGACGGCCGTCTGTAAATGTAGCCCAGGTTGCTAAACCTGGCTGGTACGCACAGGTCTGGTAATCTGTGTGACGTTTTCATTCATGGGGCTGAGTTAATGCTTATGTTTTTCAGCCAAAAATTCAAATAGCAAGTCCCATTATAACACATGCCCCAAAAACCTTGTGTGATGTACTTCACACGTCATCATTCCATATTTTGTAACGTGACCGGGTCTTGCTGTGGCTTGCACACACCGCAGTAAATGGCGCCGGCCACAACAATGGCTTTGTATTCTCCTTTGCTGGTGCGGTAAGTGTGGATGACGTAAGGCATCTCTTGGGCATGCGCTTTGCACACCGCGCGGCCGCAAAAGCGGCAGGCAGCATGCGCAGGTCGTTCACAGTGCCAACATTCCATATTCTTCTCCACTCACCCTCTACTCCACGAAATCGAGGTCTTTGTTGGCAAACAAGTCGGCAGCCAGCATGAAGAGGATGGTGGCGTAGAGGAGTAATACGGCCGGCGCCAAAGCCTGATTGGCATCAAAATATCCGCGTATCACGGCCTCATTAATGGCGCGAAACGGCCAAAACAGGAAGCCAAGCAGGTTTTCTAGCTGAGCGCCTCCCTGATTGCTAAGCCAGTTGGCCGCGCGGTTGAAGCTGTTCGCCAGGTCAAACCAGCCCTGCTGCACCAGTTGGACGCTAAAGCTGTTCAGGCGTGCGCCCAGCCAGGCAGCCACATTGCTGCCGCTGCTCTGGCCAAAGAGAAAAATGGCCAATATGCCAAAGACATAAACGCGCGACCAACCAGCGGTGACAAAATCGGAGGCGTGCAGGGCTAACACGGCCGTTAACACATTCACAGAAATCCACACCGGCGGCACTTCGAGAATTTGTGGCCACAGGGCCGCAGGCCCACGAAAGAGCGCCAGCCCGGCCACCAAAAGCTGCAGCAAGCCGGCACCCAGGAGCGCGCTAAGGAGAACGGCCGTTAAATACTCCACACGGCTGGGCAGACGCACCACCAGGGGATAATTGGCCGCCTCATTCGCGCGCGACGCCAGCGATAGCGTCACCAAAAAGGTCATGCCCGCGCCAAATGCGCCGATGATCAGAAAGTAGTTGTCAAAGTCAGGCGTCCCCTGC
Source organism: uncultured Anaerolineae bacterium (assembly GCA_937943625.1). Taxonomy (GTDB): domain Bacteria; phylum Chloroflexota; class Anaerolineae; order Promineifilales; family Promineifilaceae; genus JACSRF01. The sequence goes on from CALEAD010000016.1 coordinate 126,850, forward strand.
TGAGGCGGAAACAAAATTGCCCAGTAAACCAGCGCCAGAATCGTATAAATTACCCCTGTCAGCGAAAAAAAGAGGCGCCGCAATAAAAAACCTATTAGAACCGAAAGCCGCCGCCTCATTGCACCACCCGCGCATAAATTTCTGCCAGAGTAACGCGCTTCTGCTCCACGTGCAGAATGTCATAACCGGCATTGATCAGCAGCGCCAGCACCGGCCGTCGCAGCGCCATCGCCTCATTTTTGAGCATCATCTGCGTGCCTTCGACGCCAATATCGGGATGTAGCGCCAGGAACATCTCCCGCACCGGCCCCAGGTCTTTGTCTACACGCAGCAGCACGTGTGGCCGTACCGCCAGCGCCTCGGCCATGCTGCTCTGGTAATGCACCTGGCCCTGGTTCAGAATGACGAGCTGCGTACAAACTTGCGTGATTTCATGCAGGTGATGGGAACTGATGACAATTGTTTTACCTGCGGCGTGCAATGATTGAATGACCTGGAGGATGTCGTTTTGCCCTTCAAGGTCCAGGCCATTGGAGGGTTCGTCAAGCAGCAACAGGGCCGGTTCGCCAATGAGCACTTGTGCCAGACCCAGGCGCTGGCGCATACCCTTGGAGCAGGCGCTTATTTTCTTGTTGGCGGCATAAAGCAGCCCCACTTTCTCCAGGCTATCGCGCACGCTCTGGCGCACCTGATGGCGCGGAATGTTGCTTAATCCGGCAATCATTTCCAGGTATTGGTGCACACGCATCTCGTTGGGGAAGAGAAGACGCTCTGGCTTGAAACCGATGGTGGGCCAACCACGGCCGTTTGGCAGCAGTTGTCCGTCGTCCGGTTGCAACATGCCGGCCACAATCTTTAGAAGAGTGGTTTTCCCAGCTCCGTTAGGGCCAAGCAGCCCTACCACTTCCCCCCGGGCAATGGTAAGTGAGACGCTATCCAGGGCGGTCAGGGTGTAAAATCGTTTGCTGATGTTGCGAAGTTCAATCACAAAGAGCGCCTTTTCTCTGTCTGTATCAGCGTGGTAGTTTACCACAGGGCAACGTGCGGGCAATAAGTGAAGGTGGCAGCCAGGAAGCAATGGGGCTATGATTGAGGCGGAAATTGGATGGTTGGACGGGGTGGATAAGTTGGATGGTCAGATTGGGTTGGATGGTTAGATGGGTTGAATGGTTGGATGGGTTAGTTTGCTTGCCCACCAACGAACTAACCAACAAACCAACCAACACAACAAACAATTCAGGAACCACTATGCTCACCTTATGGAAGTCCACACGGCTGACAACGGCCGTTCTCCTCACCCTCTCCCTTCTCGCCGCTCTGCTAACCATAATTGCCCCAGTTGAGCGCACCCTGGGTAGCGGCATTCGCATTGTCTACCTGCACGTCTCCCTGACGTGGGTGGGTATGGCCGGCCTGTTGCTGGCCGGCGTCGTTGGGCTGGCGCTGCTCATCTGGCCCCGCCCCACACTGCAACAATGGCTGCATGTGATCAGCTACGTGGCCTTTGGTTTCTACGTCGTTGGCGCAGTTGTTAGCCTGATTGCCGAAGAGGTAAATTGGGGAGCCATTTTCTGGCACGAACCGCGCACAGCCTCGGTGCTGCAAGTAGTGGCGGTGGGCGTGATTGTACACGTGGCCGGCAGCTGGCTGCCACGGGCCAGGGTACAGGGGTTGCTGCATCTGGCGTTAGCCGGTTTCATGATGTGGTCCACGATGCGCGCCGAACTGGTGCTACACCCCGATAACCCTGTTGGCCTCTCTTCTTCTGGGGGGATTCGCCTGGGCTTCTATGGGCTGACCGTTCTGTTTGGCATAGCGGCCATGTGGCTGACGTTGCACCTGAAGGCAAGAGATAGTTAACCAGACACAGAGGTGATAAGGAACTGGAGTCTGGCGAAATTTGCGTTGACCTCTGGCGCCGTAACGCGATTTTGGCAAATTGCGCTACACTGGCAGCCGGCCAAAACGCCAGTGTCTAGAAGGAAGATATTCTCATGGAGCTATGTGAACTTGGCAACACTGGTTTAACCGTCACACGCCTGGGCCTGGGGCTGGCGGCATTGGGGCGACCGGGCTACATTAACCTGGGACACGCTGCCGACCTGGCTCATAATTACGAAGTGGCCGCTATGGAAAGCCATGCTCACGCCGTGCTGGATGCAGCCTGGGAAGCTGGCATTCGCTACTTTGATGCGGCGCGCAGCTACGGCCGTGCTGAGCAATTTTTGAGCACCTGGCTGACTACGCGCAAAATCGCGCCGGAACAGGTCACAGTTGGCTCCAAATGGGGCTACACCTATACCGCCAACTGGCAGGTGGAAGCAGAACAGCACGAGGTGAAGGAACACACCCTGCCCGTCTTACAGCGGCAGGTTGGCGAAAGTCGTGCCTACCTGGGGCCATATCTCAAGCTGTATCAGATTCACTCTGCCACCCTGGATAGCGGCGTGCTGGAAAGCAAGGAGGTCATCGCTGAACTGGCGCGACTGAAGGTGGAAGAGGGGCTGCGCATTGGCCTTTCGCTCAGCGGTGCGGCACAGGCAGAAACGCTGCATCGTGCCTTGGGGGTGCGGCTGTTTAACGGCCGTCCCCTGTTTGACGCCGTGCAGGCCACCTGGAACCTGCTAGAGCCTTCGACAGGCGAAATGTTGGCCCAGGCGCACAGCGAGGGGTTGGGCATTATTGTAAAAGAGGCACTGGCAAACGGCCGTCTTACCTCACGCAACCCTTCACCACAGATCGCCCCCCTGCGTCAGGCAGCCGCCGAATTGGGTGTGGGGGAAGATGGGCTGGCGCTGGCAGCCGTATTGGCGCAACCCTGGGCTGGCGTTGTGCTCAGCGGCGCCGCCACTGTACCACACCTGCTGGCCAACGTCCAGGCCTTGCGCGTGCCCTGGAGCGACGAGCTGGCCAGTCGCCTGAGCGTTCTCGCCGAGCCGTCAAAGCATTACTGGCAAACGCGCAACAGCCTGCCGTGGAATTAGCAGCAAGGGGCAAGAGGCCACCTGTAACCTGCTTCCTGCCCTCTGCCCGCCTGCTTCTCTCAGCGATAGCGCGCAATCATTCGCTCCAGGCCATCCAGCCCCTGCTCTAGCTTCTCCTTCTCCGGGCCAAAGCTGATGCGGCAATAGCTGCGATAGCGCGCAAAATTGCGCCGCTTTTCTGGATTCACGTCAAAGAAGACACCCGGCACGGTAATCACTTTTTCCTCCAGCCCCGCCTCGAAAAAAGCCATGCCGTCATTCAGTGGTGGCGGCAGTTCCGATAGGTTGGCCCAGCAGTAAAAGGTGCCCTGGGGAGGCGCTTCTACCAGAATACCCATCTGTTGCAGGCGCATCAGCGCATAGTCGCGCTTTTGGCGGAAAATAGCCTGGGTAGCGGCCGTTTCTTGCATCACCAGCTCTGGGTCCAGCAGCGCCAGCACGTGCCCCTGGAACGGGTTATTTGCCCCACCATCCAGAAAGGAACCGGCGCTGGCAATGGCGTTAATCACCTCTTTTGGTCCCAGCGTCCAGCTAATGCGCCAGCCGGGGTAGCGCCAATTCTTGGTCAGGCCATCCACCACAATCACCGGGTCGCGGTTAACGTCCTCCACAAAAGCGGTCGCCGATACCAGCCTGGGCGGTTCATCGGCCGCGCCGGTATAGACATAGTGGGAGTAAAACTCGTCTAAGATGAGCGAGCAGCGATACTCGCGCGCCATCTGTACCCAATCGCGCAAATTTTCCCCCTCGGCCACTTGTCCCGTTGGGTTACACGGGTTGCTGGCCAACAGCGCCTGCAGCCCACGCCCCATGATCTCTCGCTTTAGCTTATCCAGGTCGGCGCGGTACTGTTGCTCAGAGTCTAGCAAAATGGGAATGGGGATGAATGCTTTGAAGACGCTCAACAGCTCCTCATAGGCTGTGTAATCCGGTAAAAAATGGCCCATGTTGATGTTGCCCAGCGCCGCGGCCAGGCGCGTGAGCGCCACGCGCCCACCCCCAGAAATAGAGACGTTTTCGTAGGTATATTGTGACGGTTTGCCGTGGCGATAGAGATGATTGTACAGGTCTGCCACTTTTTGCCGCAGCACAACCTGGCCGGTAATCGGGCCATATTCGTGGTGGCTGGGATTAATGCTGATTTGTTCAATGCGTGGGGGAGCGCCGGGCAACGGGCCAGTCTCTGGCGCCCCCTGACCCAGGTTGGCCCAGGCAGGATGGTTGTAGCGAAAGCCATGCTGCTCGGCGCGGTGCATGACGTAGATCACGCCAGTGCGTGGCACGTTGCGGAAGCCAGGGGCAGTGGATTCGATCATGAAGTTTCCTCGAAGAATGCAGGATAGAGATTTAGGATTGGGGATTGACAAAAAGGGCAACGTAGGGAAAGGAATAAACGAATGGGTCTTTGTGCCTTTTTGGGAACCGGGCCAGGATGCCATGCCCAAGAGTTTTCATTTTTGCGTATATGGGCTTGCATGGTGCTGACTAATTGCCAATCTTTGTGCCCTGGTCGGCATAGAGGTCAGGGCGACGGTCGGCGAAGATGGGGATTTGGGCGCGCACGCTGTCTACCAGGCTGAGGTCGAGCACGGCCGTTTCCAGCCCTTCCTCCTCGCCCATCTCCACAACGGTTTCGCCCCAAGGGTCAATGACGCAAGAGTGGCCAAAGAACGTCTGCCCGTTGGCTATGCCCACGCGGTTGCACGCGACCACAAAGAGCTGATTTTCAATAGCGCGAGCGCGCAGCAGTGTGCGCCAATGCGCCAGGCGAGGCTGAGGCCATTCGGCAGGCAGCAAAATCAGGCGCGCCCCCTCCAGAGCGTAGCGACGAAACAGCTCTGGAAAGCGCAGGTCATAGCAGATGGCCAGCCCCACCAGCCCCCAGGGGGTCTGCGCCAGGGTCAGGCTGTCACCGGGCGTCAGGTATTGCTCTTCTTGCATCAGGCGGAAGAGGTGGGTTTTGCGGTAGGTGGCCTGCAAACGGCCGTGCGCATCCAGGTAAACGGCCGTATTCCCCACGCGCCCTGCCCCCAAATCTGCCAGGCAGGAGCCAACGATGGCCAGACGATGCTGCTGCGCCAGCACGGCCGTTTGCGCAAACACGCCATCTGTCACCGGGGTAGCGTACAGCGGCGCGCCTGCCAGGTCATATCCCGTAGACCACAACTCCGGCAGCAGCAGCAAATCCGCCTCTTGGGCGGCGGCCTGCATAGCCATATCGGCCACTTTGGCCACATTCAGCGCCGGTTGGCCCAACTGCACATCCATTTGCCCCAGGGCTATCCTCAACTTCATGCTAATTCGTCCTGGCCCAGCGGTCAAAAGCGGCCCACACATTTTTCTGAATTTGCGGCACCTCCGGCTCATGCGGCCGCTGCGCAATAAACGCTTCCAGGTAATGCGCAGCCTGCGGCATGGCGCCCAGCTGATAATGCAGCAGCCCCAGGTCACGCAGGTGCAGCGGCTCCTCTGGCTGCAGCGTGTGCAGGTAAGTCAGCACCTTGAGCGCCTGTGGCCATGTCTCCTGCTGCACATAGACAGCGCGCAGGTTGCCCAACATGCGCAGTAGAATGGCTTCCGGTTTGGCAGGGTTCAACCATTCGCGGCGAAAGGGGCCGCTATAGCCGCTGGTACGGCGCACCAGTTCCTCACACGCAACGGCCGTAATCCGTTTGCCGCGATGAAAGGGATCGTAATACAAATCGCCACGCGCATCACGCACCAGGGCAATAAAGTGACCGGGCAGGCTCACACCGTGCGCGTCTAATCCCAGGTGGCGCGCCACGTGCATAAAAATGATGGCTAACGTCAGGGGAATGCCCAGGCGGCGGTCGAGTACGTCATTTAAGAAGCTGTTGCGCGCGTCGAAGTAATCGTTCTGGTTGCCGTGCAAGCCATAAACGCGAAAGAGGAAATCGGCAACTGTATCGGCTTGCACGTGCGTGGGTGCCAGGGGATCAATCTGGACGGAAACAGCCGTTGCCAATCCATCCAGCTGCTGCATGTAAGCGGCCACATTCAGGTGCGGGTACGCCAGGTCACGCGCCAGGTACAGCGCCGCGCGGCTGACATTAAGCGGCTTTAGGCGAGATTCATCTAAAAAAGACCATTCACTCATGGCCTATCATTATCGGTCAGGAGAGGCAGAATGCCAAATAGTTCAAGGGAGTCTTCGTAGGTACCTTTAATCCACACTTTCTACTCTCCTTAATATCGCGCAGCCGCGCGACGCAGGTCGGCAGCAATTTGCGCCCGCAGCCAGGCCGGTTCCAGCACCTCTACTGCCGACCCCCAACTGCGAATCCAGGGCTGCATCTCCTCTGGGCGAGCCACACGCACTCGCAGCAGGCAACCGCCATCGGCCGTTTCTTGCAACGTTTGCGATGGATGCCACTGCCGCTCGTATACGCGCGAAACCATCTCCGGCACAAAGCGCAACACCACCTCATTTTGCTCATCCCCCGCCATGATGCGCCAGCCGGTGGCCAGATGTGCTTCCAGGTCAAATTCCGCGGGAATCGTGTAGCGCTCCTTTTGCAGCACGGCGCTCTCCAGGCGGTCTAGCTTAAAGGTACGCAGGTCGTTTGCCCATTCATCGTGGCATATGATGTAAAAACCAGAGGGAGTTGGCTCGATAGCATACGGGGAAATAATGCGCTGGCGCAACAGGCCACTGCGTGGGGATCGGTAACCCACTTTCACCTTCAAACCTGTGCCCCACCCTTCGGCGATGGTCTCCAACACGGCCGCCTGTCGCTGATTACCGCTGCGGCTACGCACGCGCTCAATCGCGCGCTGCAAATGGTCAAGCAACGATGGCGGCAAAATGCCGGCCAGTTTTTGCAGCGCGCCAATAACGTGGGGATTGCGCTCCTCGACGGTGCGCGAAAGCAACAGCCCGGCCATAACCAGCGTCAACGCCTCGTGAAAGCTCAGGCGCACGTTGGCCAGGTAGCGAGCACGGTTAATGCCGTAACGGCCGTTGCCCTGCCACAGCGGTACCCCCTGCTCCTCCAGAAAAATCAAGTCCCGGTAAATGGTGCGCCGGTTGACCTCCAGCCGCTCACACATTTCGGCAACGCTTAACCCATCTGGATTCAGCAGCAACAAATCTTCAATTTCGCGCAGACGCGCCGTGCGGTTTGCCAATCGAGTCATGGTATCAGCCATTGTGCCGGGAGAGATAAAGAACGTGCGTTCTAGATTATAGCACGAGATTTTGGTTCTGTCTCCCTCACATTTCTCCTTGCCTCTGACAACCCGCATCTTGTAAACTGAGGACAAGGTGTAACCATGACAAAGCAAAAAGACCGTTCTTCATCTCCATCTTCCTCTCATGGCCTCTCGCCGCGCGAGCTGCGCTTCAGCTTTTTCCTACCGGTCATCATCACCCTAGCGGTGTGGCTGGCGGGAGCCATCATTTTGCTGATTGTGCCTGGCCAGTTCAACACGGTGCTGGGGCTGCTGGTGGCGCTTAGCCTGGTTATCTACCTGATCTATTACACGCGCCACGAGCGTCGTAGTGTGCAGATTACGGCCGTTCTCTTCGCCTTGCCCACCCTGGCCGGTATCACCTGGGGCATGATTGTGGGCAACCTGGGCTACACCTTTGCCGGATTGGGGGTAACGGCCGTACTTCTCCTGCTCCAGCGCCTCTTCAACACCCCCATCTCCTACCGCACCGCCCACCGCGCCTGGGTGCGCGGCGACTACGCAACCGCTCTCGACCTGATCAACCGCTCCATTGCCGCCCGCCCCGACTTCTGGCAATCGTACCAACTGCGCGCCCTCATCCACCTGATGAACATGGCTTTTGCCGCAGCCGAGCGCGACGCGCGCGCGGCCCTGGAACGCAAACCCAACGCCCATCCCGTCTACAACACCCTGGGGCAAATTTACCTGGCACAAAACCGCTTTGCCGAAGCGGAAGAAGCATTTGCCGCCGCACTGGCGCTAACGCCCGGTTACGCACTCTATAACTACCACCTGGGACTCAGCCGCTACCGCCTGGGGCAGCACCGCACTGCCGCCGAGGCGCTGGCAGCCGCCACCCAGGGCACACTACCCCTGGCAGAGTACGATTTGCAGGCATGCTACTATCTGGCACGCAGTCTGGAAGCGCTGGGAGAAACAGAAAAGGCGCAAGAGGCACTGGCGCTGATGGCCCGCTTTGCCAACGCGCTGCCAACGCTGCGGCGCGATCTGGAAAATCAGCCAGAGTATCCCCACGTGGCGCTGATGCGTGCTGACATGACAGAGCTCCAGGCACGCCTGAACACGGGGCAAGCGGCAAAAAATCTCGCAGAAAAGTATACGGCGTGATAGTTACGCCAGGCCGCAGAAAAACAGAGATTTAACCAATTTTCATAGACGAACCATGCCAAAAACTCGCCCTTACCCGTTAAACCCGTGATAAGCTACGTTCTATTTCCCAAATCCGCAATCCAAAATCCGAAATCCTATGAAATACTACGGCAGTCAAAGCATGATCTCCCCACTCAAGCACGTGCTGGTGCGTCGCCCAGACGCCGCCTTTGCCGTGAGCGACCCGCAGCAATGGCACTACACCGCCCGCCCCAACCTGGCCACTGCCCAACAGGAGCACGATGAACTGGTGGCGCTACTGCGTCAGGCCAACGTGCGCGTCTTCTACCACGACGAACCCCTCCCGCTGCACGCCGACGCCATTTTTGTGCATGACCCCGTGCTCATCACGCACCAGGGAGCAATCATTCTCAAAATGGGTAAGGCGCTGCGCCAGGGTGAAGAAGCGGCTATCGCCGCCACCCTGGAGAAGCTCGAAATTCCCATTCATTACATGCTGCACGGGGACGCCCTGGCCGAAGGGGGCGACCTGCTGTGGCTGGATGAAAAGACGCTGGCCGTTGGGCAGGGCTTTCGCACCAATGCCGAAGGGCTGCGTCAGCTGCAAGAAGCATTCTCCGGCACAGGGGTAACGCTGATTCCCGTGCCCCTTCCCTATCACAAAGGGCCAGCAGCGTGCCTACACCTGATGTCGCTGATCAGCCTGGTGGCAGATGATCTGGCGGTGATTTACCCACCGCTGTTGCCCGTGCCGTTTTACCAGTTGCTGCAAGCGCGTGGCTTTTCGTTTGTGGAGGTGCCGGATGAGGAGTTCGCCACACTGGGCGCGAATGTGCTGGCCGTAGCGCCGCGCCAGTGTATCATGCTGGCAGGCAACCCCATTACGCAGCAGCGGCTGGAGGCAGCGGGCTGCCAGGTGTGGACGTATAAGGGAGAGGAGATTTCTCTGAAGGCAGAGGGAGGGCCAACTTGCCTGACACGGCCGTTGCTGCGCACCGACCTGCCTTTTCCCATCGTCAACCCCCATCTGCCCGGCGACCCCTTTTTGTGGGAGGCGGGGCCGATTGGTGTGCTGCTGCTGCATGGGCTGACGGCGACTACGGCCGAAGTACGGCCGTTGGCGCAAATTTTACACGCCAAAGGGTACACCGTAGCCGGCCCCCTGCTGCCAGGACACGGAACGCGCCCAGACGACCTGAACCGCGTCACCTGGGGCGACTGGGTGTGGGAAGCAGAGCAGGCCTACCAGCACCTGGCCACGCTGTGCGACCGCGTCTTTGTGGGCGGCGAATCCACCGGCGCCGTGATCGCCCTCTACCTGGCCAGCCAACACCCCGAAATTGCCGGCGTGCTCAACTACGCCCCTGCCATCCAACTGGCGCTAGAGACCCCAGACATGGTGCGCCTCTACGCCTCCGCCCCCTTTATCGAAGCCGTGCCCAAAGACCACAGCCGCCCCCACCCACGCTGGCAGGGCTATCCCGTTAACCCACTAAAAGGGGTAATCGAGCTAGTGCGCCTGGGGCGTGAGGTGCGCAAGCGCCTTCCCCTCATCGAGCAGCCGCTGCTGGTCATCCAGGGGCGGCACGACACCACCATTCACCCACAAAGCGGCGAAATCATCCTCAACGGTGCTGCGGCCACGCTCAAAGAGCTACACTGGATGGAAGAATCCACCCACGTAGTGATTCTAGACGAGGAATTGCCCGAAATTGGCGAGATTACGCACCGATTTTTACAGCGGGTATTGGCGAGCAGTTAGGAGAAATTAGCGATTAGGGCATGGTTCAAGGGATCTTTTTGACCGCTGACCACCGACCGCCGACCGCAATTTTGCCAGTTCGCCACTCCCCTTCCCCACCAGACTATTGATAGCCGCGAATTTGTTTGAAAATCTGGCTGAGCGATTCTTTCGTGCCGTCGAACATGCGCCCGCCGGTCAATTCGGCAATGCGGCGCATTGTTGCCTCATCCGCGTCGCCGAACAGCACCGTGAAGGTGCGAATCCCTTTCACCGTTTCCGGTAAGCTCGCATAATAACGCTCAAAGTCGCGCTGGCTGATGCCGTCGGTATTTGCGCCATCGCTCATTAGCACAATCGAGTAGTACCGGTCTGGCTCCTGGCGTTGCGCCTCTTCGGCCAGGCGATATGCTTCGACCAGAGCTGTGTAAATGGCCGTGCCGCCACCCGCCTGTAAGCTATTGACAAAGCTGCGCACCTCAGCCATGGTTGGCCCCTGCGCCGCCACGTCGTCAATGCGAAAGACTTTGGTTTCTTCAATACGATTGCTAAAGGCAATGAGGGTGATCACCTCACGGCCGCGAAAACGAGCAAAACGGCCGCTTAGCGATTCATCTAGCCCCGTCATGCTGTTCATTGCCGCTTTCAAATCGGCAATGCCGCGACCGCGCATCGAGCCGCTGACGTCCAGCACAAAAATGGCGTAGGCGGGCACGCGCTGCTCATCCAGATAAGAAAAGAGCAGGCTGTCTATCACGCTTGCGCTATTGGGGAAGGGGATTTCCACCAGCAGCGGATTGGGGATACGGCCGTCCAGGGCAATGCCAGGAACAACCGGGCGCCGCAGCGTGGTGCGCATCATCTCCTGCTGGAACGCTGGCGAGCGCAGGTAAGTCACCAGGCGGTCATATGCCTGGCGTTTGCCGCCGTTGAGCAGCATCAGCGGGTAATCGGCGGTGATAATGCCCTCTTTCGGGTAGATAAGCACCAGCTTTTCCCGCAACATCCCACTTTCATTAAGCGAAAGCAACACCGACTCATAGTTAATTTGCGCATCTAGCGTGTCTTGCGCCGCCACGTAGCTTTCCGCCAGCCAGCCGGAACTGCCGGCTGTGAGCGCCTGCCCCTTGAAAAATGCTTGCAGCGCCGGCACATTCACGTCACCCGCATTGATGGCGTCGCTGCTGCCCGTCAGCGCCGTAGCCACACCAATAAGCGCCGTAAAGCCAGAGTTAGAAGCCGCAGGATTGGTCATGGCATAGCGCAGCTCCCCGACGCTGGCTTTTTCGGCAATGTCTTGCCAGGTTACATTCGGGTTATTCACCCAGCCAAACGCGCGCGCTTTACTCTCCTTGACCCCCATGATCACTGGCGAAAGCATGATTTTCTCTTCTGTGACCACCAGGCCACGCCCTCCTTGCAACAGCGTCAGGTATTTGCCGTGCGAAAACCATGCCAGGTCATAGTCGGCGCCATCCAGCAACGCTTCGGCGCCATCTAGCGTACCAATGTAGGTTAACTCCAGGCGCACCCCTGTTTCCTTTTCAATTTGCGCCAACAGTGGTTCAATGTCCTTAATCTCCGAACCGGCCAATACTGTCATGATTTCAGCCTGGCGCAAAAGCGCACAGCCGGGCGCGGAGACGTAGACAAGCGTGAAGAATAAAACAGCGAGCAATCGTTTCAGGCTCATGGTTGCCCCCCTTGCTGTTGATACAGTTGCTCAATCATCTGAATCATCCCTTCTAACACTTCGTAGCTGGGTGGTTCAACGACATTCACAATCGTTTCTGGCAGGCGCACGTTGTGTTCGGCCGTAAAGCGGCGAAATTCGGCCAGATTGCTGTTGCGCAGCCCGTACTCAATGGCCAGCTTTTGCAGCTCTGGGTCATTTTCCAGCGCTTGCCCCAGTTTGTGCCCCGCTTCGCTGAAGGGAATGAGAACGTGTTTGGTAAAAATGGTGGGCGACGGGTACATCCGCACCATATCTGGCAGCAGCGTGGCATCCCCCAGGGCGGCCTGGGCAATGTACTGCGCCTCGTAAATCATGACGATAGGGGAATGCCCCATGCCCTTCACCAGGTAATCCTCAAACGGCTCCTGGGAACTGCTGGCCTGCATTCCCTGGCGCAGGAAAATGCCGGAAAGAAATGGCATGAGCAGGCGGGCATCGTTTAATGTTTGCACAATGTTGCTGCCATTGGCCACGTAGCTCATCAACCCCAGGTACATGGCGGCTGAATTGGATTTGCGCACGTCGGTGGAACGGATGAGAATGCTTTGATTGACGGGAAAAACGGTGTTCCCTGGTAGTTCGCTCCAGCGCGTTCCGTTTTGCAGCAAGGGCAGCAGCTTGACCATGTCCACCAGGTAGTAGCCTCCTTCGTTAGTGGCGATGCCTTGCTGCACGAGCAGCTCGGCAATGGGCCGCCATGACATCAGGGCCATGGGCGTGAAGAAAGGGTCATAAGAGGTGCTGATGCCGTACTGCTGCTGAATTTTTTGCGCGGCGGGCACGCCAGCAGGAAAGGCGAAATCGTATTCGCGCAGGTTGAAGGCGGTGGCAATTTCGCGTGAGCCTGCTTTTTGCACGCGCACATCCAGACCATTGCGGCGCAGTGCCGCCTGCACGCGCTCGTCCTGGAAGAAGGGCTGTTTTTCTGAACCGATGAGACCGACAACAGGTTGCGGCCGGGGACGAAAAAGAAAGATGCCGAGTACGGCAACGGCCGTTACGCCAATAATCGAAAGAAAGATGATGCGTGTTCTGTCCATAGGCTCTCCCTTGAAAATGACCGCCAACCGCCGACGGCTGCCTGCCGGCTAAGGTAGATGCTCCTGGCATCTATACGCATGATCATATGCGGGAGTGAACAGGTCGGCATTCTTTTTACAAAACGATAACAGGCATTAACAAACCGATAACATACTGGACCCTGGCGTTTTTGCTGGCTGCCAGTGGAGCACGATGTGCCAACTTGCGTTACGATGCCAGAGGTCAGCGTAAATTTCGCCAGACTTCAGTAACAGAGACAACGGCCGTTGCGAAACACGCGCTCCTCATGCCATAATTGCCCTATGCCGCAAAATCAGCATCCCCGCGAACAGCTAGCAACCATCATGCAGCGCATCTACCAGAGTGGCCTGACCACCCTCAGCGGCGGCAATCTCTCCATTCTGGATGCACAGGGCAATATCTGGATTACGCCAGCTGGAGGCGACAAGGGACAGTTAACGGCCGTTGACATGGTGTGCGTGCGCGCCGACGGCACGTGCGAGGGACCCCATAGGCCCTCATCCGAGCTGCCGTTCCATCGCGCCATCTACCGCCGGCGCCCCGACCTGCGCGCCATTGCGCACGCCCACCCGCCCGCCTCCGTCGCCTTCAGCCTGGCGCATCAGGCGCCAGATACGCGCATTTTGGCCGAGACGGCCCTGGTTTGTGGCGAAGTCGGCTACGCGCCCTATGCCCTCACCGGCAGCCAGGCCTTGGGCGAAGTCATCGCTGCCACATTCACGCAAGGGCACAACAGCGTCATCCTGGAAAATCACGGGCTGATTACCGCTGGGGAGACGCTGCTGGAGGCGTTTCGTCGCCTGGAGGCGCTAGACTTCTGCGCCCGCGTGCTCATCCGCGCCCGCACCCTGCTTAAAGCGGGCGCGCCAGCAGAAATTGGCACACCTGACGAGGCGTGCCTGCATCTGATGGCAAGCCTGGCCCCCGCGCTGCCAGAATATGCGCCGGAACCGGCAAACGGCCGTGAGCTGGCATTGCGGCGGCAGCTTGCGGCCATCGTCAGGCGCGCCTGCGCCAGAGAGTTAATGAACAGCTTTATGGGCGTGGCCTCGGTGCGGCTGGATGCAGATAGCTTTCTCATCACGCCAGCGGATCAAGACCGGCAGGCACTCACCGCAGCGGACATGGTGCTGGTGCGAGGGGGGCAGCATCAGGCAGGCAAATGGCCTGACCGCTCTGTGCGGCTGCACCAGGCCATTTATACGCAACATGCCAACATCAGCTCTGTGATCATCGCACAGCCTGTGAACGTGAGCGCCTTCGCCGTGACCGCCCAGCCCTTTCCCACGCACACCATTCCCGAAAGCTACATTTTGCTGCGAGAGATACCGCGCGTGGCTTTTGCCACGTTTTACGGTGAGCCAGAGGCGGTAGCGAACCTGATCTCACCGCAGACACCGGTGCTGTTGGGGGAAAACGCGGGTATGCTGGTTACGGGCAGGAACCTGTTACAAGCGTTTGACCGGCTAGAAGTGGCGGAGTTTAGCGCGCGCGCGTTGGTAGATACGGCCGTAATCGGCCAGCTCATGCCCCTTGGTGCGGCTGCAATTCAGGAACTTCAGGCCGCTTTTCCCCTTTAGTCAGCCTCCCACTCTTTGAGCGTCTTTTTAATAAGGCGCTGGATAGCCACTTCGGGAATTTCACGTGGGCGGTCATAAAAGTGGCCATCTACTTCAATGAGCAAGCCACCAGCCGGGTTCTCGCACACGCGGATAGTACGCCCGGCCATCTCCGCATCCTTTGCCAGGTGCTTTTGCAAAATGGCATCAATCTGTTCTGCCATCGTCACAGCCCTGGCGGCCCGCTTGGCATAAGCTGCCGCCAGAAGGGGAGAGGCCTCGTCACCAGGTCGAATCGGCGGTAGCTCGCGGCGCAAGGTCTCGGCCTGTGCTTCCATTTGCGCCAGAAAGCGCTCCTGCTCCTTTTTTAACCGTTCTTCTTTCGTAACTTGCTCTTCCGCCGGGGTTACGAGCTGTAAGGGGGGGGCTACACTGGCATTTACCAGAACCTGGTAACCACCGGCAAACGCAATTAGTTCACCAATCGCGGCCAGCAGCCGCTGTTCCACTTTCGCATGGTTGACTTCGGCAAGCGACTGAAAACGCTGGCCGCTTACCTCGACGACCAGTTTGCCAAGTGGGGGGACGCGCAAGACGCGCATGATTTCAATTTCCTGGCGCATGGCTCTTTTCCTCGTTTAGACCTGGCATTGGGGGCAGAAATGGGTGCTGCGCCCGCCCAGGACAATTTTGGCGATAGGTGTGCCACAATCATAACATAAGAGACCGGCACGGCGAAAGACACGCAGCGCTGTTTGCATGTCACCGCTACGGCCGTCTGGGTGAATGAATAGCTGGAGACTGGCGCCGCCGCGACTGATGCCAAGCTGGAGCGCCTGGCGAATGCCGGCGTGCAAACGGCCGATCTGCTCCTGAGTGAGGCTGTGCGCCGGGCGCGTGGGGTGGATGCGCGCGTAAAACAAGGCTTCGTCGGCATAGATGTTGCCGATGCCGGCAACGAGGGTCTGGTCGAGCAGCAGGGACTTAATGGGGCGTTTACGGCCGTTGACCAACTCGCGCAGCACCTCAACCGTAAATGCGCCAGAAAGCGGCTCCGGCCCCAGTTTGTGCACCACTTCAGCGACATCCTCCACCAGATATACACGGCCGAATTTGCGCTGATCCCAAAAGCGCAGCTCCCGACCGTCAGCCAGAAGAAAGCGGGTATGTGTATGTTTGTCAGCAGGCGTTTCTGCGGCCACCACGGAAAGGCGCCCCGACATGCGCAGGTGAATGACCAGCACCTGGCCATCATGTAGCTGGATGAGCAGATACTTGCCGCGACGGGTGATGGCCTGCACAGAACGGCCGTGCAGTCGCTCTTGCAGCGCCGTTACCGACAAACCCTGAATGTGGCGCGGCCAATCACAACACACCCCCATAAAAGTCTGGCCAATCAGCGGGTCACGCAACCCACGCACAACCGTTTCAACTTCAGGCAATTCGGGCATAGTGACAGGAATTATAGCGCAAAGGAGGCGGCAGGAGGCAGGTTCTAATCGCTAATTGACAATTGCCAATAGCCAATGGTCAATCGCTAATTGCTCAATGATCGTGTCCCTCACAGCCGCCACGAGTATAATCTACGTATGTACCCAGAAGACCGCGTCCTGGTTGCCTACATGCCCAACCCGGCAGACTTCGCCCGCGTGCAGCAGCAGGGATGGTATCGCATTCCGCAGCAGCACGCGCCAAAGGGGCTGCACGCCGAGTATTATGCCTTTTACTTTGGCCGCCGCTTCGGCGCGCAAAAGTGGTCTATCACCACTTATGCGCCACGCCTGGGGCATGAGCTGGTGCGGCGCGTGGATTTGCTGCCAGAAGAGCCAGAGCACCCGCGCGCCCACGCCTGGTACTACAAAATTCAGCTTGGCCCACTGCAAACGTTGCCGCAACCAATTGTCAGCCTGCGCTGGCGGCGCATCACCTTCATTCACACCACCGGGGATCGCTTTCTCGATGCACGGGAGATTAATGACTTGTTTGTAGAAGGGGGAGAATACGTGGAGCGACTGTTTGTGGTGTTGCGAGAGCGCGGACTGCACCCGGAACGCCATTATGAAGTGCGCGAAGGGGGCACGGCCTACGTACTGCCGCTGGTAGTGTTGTGTCGTAACGGCCGTATCCCTATTACGGCAACGCAAATCCCCCACACTGACCAAGAGCTAAACGGACTGGTGGAAAAGGTGATGCGGGAAACGGCCGTATACGGCGGCCCCCTCCCTCCAGCAAACAAAAAGACCGCCTCACCAGATAGCGATCTTTGAGCCTGAGCAGGTAGACGAATCGTTTATTGAAATTAGAAACTGGAGAGTGGTTTCTGACCGCAGACGGCCAACGGTAGAGCACCCACCACAAGCAAAATTGCGGTCAGCGGCCAACTTGTAAAGACTATTCAAATCATGCCCTGGTTTCTAACTTCCTCCAATCTCACACATGACCCTGTCAGGACTCGAACCTGAAACCAATTGATTAAGAGTCAACTGCTCTGCCGATTGAGCTACAGGGCCTCTTGCATTAGCGCACCAGAAATTATACCGGCACCGCTGCCAAAAACAAGCGCTCTAAATAGGCATCAAACGATAGGAAGAAATTTCCACGGCCGTATCTAGCGGCGGATAAAGAATGATAAAGCTATGCTGCGGCAGGCGATTCGCTATCTCACGCGGCAACTGCTCCAGCGATGCCTGCCAGGAAATCGTATTGCGGCGCGCGCTCACCAGCATAATCAGATCATCAGTCATCGCCTCCTGCCAAAACCGATCCAACGCGGCAAAATCCTCATAACCCTGGTAAGTCGTTTCCACTGAAGGCTTAATCTGCTCAACCATGCGCTTGATCGCCATTTCACTTTGTTTGGCGCATACCACCCATAGTTTCACGCTAATCTGCTGTGCCAGCCGTTTAACAGTGTGAATCAGAGGGGTAAAGCCCGGTTCATGCTCAATATTGGGCGGCAGCAGCAGCAACCCGCGCTGCAAAGTGTTCAGCGGGTGTTCCAACTTACAGATGATGATCTGCTGTTTGCTGTTGCCTACCACGCGGTCCAGCACCGAACCAAAAATCCGTTCTCTGGTTGTCACTTTGCCATTCCAACCAATGATCAGGTGGGTAGCGCGCAGCTCCGTGATGGCGCGAATGATGCCACGCGCCGGACTCATGTCCAGACGATTGACCAGACGCACAGGCACATTAACGGCCGTTGCCTCCTTCAATACCGGCGCCAGGCGCTTCTCATTCTGCGCCAACAGCCGCTCACTACTTTCCGATTCAGTCACAACCGATAGCGCCCGGATCGGCTCCGCAGAGCCACTCTCGCGAATCATCACCGCCAGGCTCATCAACTTACCAATGGTGGCCGGGTTCGCAATCGGCACCACAATTCGCTGTGGCCATTCTGGCTGCTCCAGAACGCTCTCTTCCTGTTCAATCAAAATCCGCCGCGCCGCGCGCTCCGCAAACAGCGAACCCACAAAACAGGTCACCAAAATCATCATGATTGCCCCATTTAGCACCTCATACCCAAACAAGCCAATCTGATACCCGATCAACACGGCCGCCAGCGTTGCCGCTGCCTGCGGCACACTAAGCCCAAATATCAGGTGGCGTTCGTCCACTGAGTAGCCAAACAACTTCTGTGTCAAGAAAGCGGCCAGGTACTTGGTGAGTGAAACCGTCACCACCATCGCGATAGCCACAATCCAGGCATCGAGACCATTTAACAAGATGCGCAAATCCACCAACATCCCTACCGAAATCAGAAAAAATGGAATGAACAGCGCATTACCGACAAATTCCAGCCGGTTCATCAGCGGGCTGTGCTCAGGAATCAGGCGGTTAAGCGTTAGACCAGCAATAAAGGCACCGATAATGTGCTCCACCCCGGCAAGCTCGGCAAAAAAAGCCGCCACAAATACCACCGCCAGCACAAAGATAAACTCCGGCACACCCCCGCCATTAGAGAGGCGAAAAAACCAACGGCCGATCTTGGGAATACCCCAAAGCATCAAAAAGGTATAAATGGTCAGCGAAATACCCAATTGCAGCCAAAAAGCAGGCGTGAGTTCCCCCTGCACCGAGCTAGCCACCACCGCCAGAACCAGTAGCGCCACCGTGTCCGTAATAATTGTGCCGCCAACAGCCACAATGACGGCATTGTTTTTGGCCAACCCCATGCGACTGACCACCGGGTAAGCGAGCAGCGTGTGTGAAGCAAAAAGGCTGGCCAGCAAAATAGCAGACGGCCAGCTAAAGTTAAGAACGTGCAACGCTATGAGCGTGCCCACAACTTGGGGGATGGTAAACGTCAGGGCGCCAAATATCAGGCTGCGGTCGCGGCTTTTGCTAAACTCATTCAGGTCTATTTCCAGCCCGGCAATAAACATGATGTATAACAGGCCTATGGTTCCCAGCAGTACCATGGTGTTATCGCGTGCCAACAAACCCAGGCCATTGGGGCCTAAAATGACACCGGAAAGAATAAGACCAATAATGGTGGGGATTTGCAGCCGCTCGAACAACAAAGGCACAATCAGCATGATGCCCATCATTGTGGCAAAGACCAAAACAGGATCTGTGAAAGGCAAAGAAAAATGATTTCCCATCATGTACAGCTTATCCTCGCAAAAGCTCTGAGGAGCAGATGGCTTACCCGTCCAGTACAAACAGGATGATCTGCGCTCATTTCAGTCTAACTAAACGGCCAATGTTGTAACAGGTCACGGTGAAAGTAATCTTACGCACAATCGGTTGATATTGCAACAAAATGGACATGGCCAGCAGCTTCGCAAAGCGGCTAATTCCTGCTAAAATGGAGCCCGTGTGGGATAGTTACCCGCGATGGGCTGTCCTGCCTCTTTCCACATCCACGCCGCCAGGCCAACGCGCCCCGCTGCCACAGCGGAACGCAGTTACTCCACCGGCGCAGGCACATTCCCAAGGAGAACAGCATGAGTCAATCCTTCATCTTTCATGGCTCTCTGCAGGAGCTTGACCCAGACTTGAAGCGCATTCTGGATTTAGAAGAGGGCCGTCAGGCCGAAACCATCATTCTCATCGCCTCTGAAAGCATGGCGCCAGCGGCTGTGCAAGAAGCCATGGGCAGTAGCTTCGCCAACATCTACGCCGAAGGCTACCCGCGCGAAGAAAGCCGCCAACAAAGTCAGAATGACATTCTAGATACTGCCCTGGAGCTGGCGCGCTACCGTCGCAACAGCGACCCCCGCTACTACAAAGGCGTCGAGTACGCCAACGTGCTCGAAGCGCTCACGCGCCGCCGCGCCGCCGAACTCTTTGCTGCCAACGGCATCACCCCCGACCAGCTCTTTGTCAACGTGCAGCCGCTCAGCGGTGCACCCGCCAACAGCGCCGTCTACACCGCGCTGCTGCAACCTGGCGACAGCATCATGGGGCTGAACCTGAACGATGGTGGGCACCTCTCGCACGGCGCAAAGGTCAATCGCTCCGGCAAAATTTACCACAGCGTGCCCTACTTTGTGGACGAACAGAGCGAACTGCTCAACTACGACGCCATTGAGCGCATCGCCCTGGAGAACAAGCCCAAAATCATCGTTGCTGGCTACTCTGCCTACCCACGCATGGTGGATTGGCAGCGCTTCCGCGCCATTGCCGACAAAGTGGGCGCTTACCTGCTGGCCGACATCGCCCACATTTCTGGCCTGGTGGCGGCCGGCGTGCACCCCAGCCCCATCGGCATTGCCGACGTAGTCAGCACGACCACGCACAAAAGCCTGTGTGGCCCGCGTGGAGCCATGCTGCTAACGCATCGCGCCGACCTGGCGCGCAAGCTCGACCGCGCTGTCTTCCCCGGCGAGCAGGGCGGCCCGCACCTGAACACGATGGCGGCGCTGGCTGTGGCCCTCAAGCTGGCCAATACGGAGCAGTTTCGCGCCCTGCAGGCGCGCATTGTGCAAAACGCCGCCCGTCTGGCGCAAAAGTTGAGTGAGCATGGCTTGCGCATTGTCAGCGGCGGTTGTGACAATCATTTGCTGCTGGTAGACACCAAAAGTATCAGCCATAACGGCGTGCCTCTGTCTGGCGACATGGCGGCGCGCATTCTGGACGTGGCAGGCATTGTGGTGAACCGCAATACCATCCCCGGTGACAAGGGAGCCTTGAACCCAACCGGTTTGCGCCTGGGCACGGTCTGGATCAGCCAGTTGGGGTTTGACGCGGCCGAGGTGGATTTGCTGGCAGAGGCGATTGCCACGGTGCTGAAGGGGTGTAAGCCATTTACTTATCTGGCGCTGGGGGGCAAAAAAGAGACACGGGCGAAGGTAGATTTTGCCGCGCTGCAACGCGGACGGGAAATTGTGCGCCAGTTGCGCCAGCTACCGCCCATACAGACAACACACACGGCCGTTTCCATTCGTGGCGCCAGGGCAGCAGAAGCCTTGCTGGATGCGGCGCTGACGAGCGACGTGCTGGCGCTGCGTGACGGTGAGATGCAGCCCACGCATCTGTTTGGCGGGGGCGTAGACGCAGACGCCACGCTCAAACGGGTGACGCCAGAGCAATATCTGCTGCAATTTGGCGACAGCGCAACGGCCGTTGCGGCAGCTACCTGGCTGATGGCGCTTTCTGATGGCTATGTGGAATTGGACGACCTGTATGGCAAGCTGCCCGGCCCGGTGGTGGTGGAAACGGTGGCTGGCGAGCCAACGGCCGTTGCCCCCACCCCAACCGCCTTTGCCGACAGTAAACCCTATTTTGTCGGCTGCCGCCAGCGCCCGGCGGGCCAGGCGCTGCCTGCCTTCAGCTGGGAAGAGCCAACCAATGCGTCCATGCTACGCACCACCCTGTACGATACGCACGTCGCGCTCGGCGGCCGCATGATCCCGTTTGGCGGCTATGAGATGCCGGTCTGGTATAGCTCTGTCAGCGAAGAACACGCAGCCGTGCGCCAGACGGCAGGCCTGTTCGACGCCACGCACATGGGGGTCTTTGATGCCAGCGGCCCGCGCGTGGTGGAATTTCTGAACACCGTAACCACCAACGACGTGACCACGCTGCAAGTGGGACAATCGCACTACACTTACTTTTTGCTGCCAGACGGCCGTGTGGTGGACGACCTGATGATTTACCGCCTGGCCGCCGAGCGCTTTATGATTGTGGTGAATGCCTCGAACAATGACAAAGATTGGGCCTGGCTCAACGCAGTGAATGAAGGACGGGTATGCATTGATGAGAAACGGCCGTATGCCCGCATCCAACACCCCGTGCGCCTGCGCGACCTGCGCGACCGCCAGTGGGGCGACGACTGCCGCGTGGATGTGCCGCTGCAAGGCCCCAAATCGCGCGACATTCTGCTCACCCTGGCCGATGACGCCGCCTTTGCCAGACGCCTGAAAACCCTGCCCTGGGCAGGCGTGACGCATGGCTCACTGGCAGGCTTCGATGTCATCGTCTCGCGCACCGGCTACACCGGCGAGCGCATTGCCTATGAGCTGTTTGTGCACCCAGACAAAGCGCCCGCTTTTTGGATGAAGCTAATGGAAGCGGGCGAACCGTTTGGCCTGAAGCCGTGCGGACTGGCAGCGCGCGACAGCACCCGCACCGAGGCCGGTCTGCCACTGTACGGTCATGAGTTGGCCGGGCCATATAGCCTCAACCCGGCAGACGCGGGCTTTGGCAGCTATGTCAAGCTGTGGAAACCATTCTTCATCGGTCGCGACGCCTTCATTGCCCACGAACAGCAGCGCGACCGCGTAGTGGTGCGCTTCCGCATGAATGAGAAAGGGGTGCGCCGCCCGGAACAAGGCGACCCGGTACTCGACCGGCGCGGCAAGCAGATTGGCTTTGTCACCAGTTGCGCCATTGACGCGGAAGGGTATTTGCTAGGGCAGGCCATCGTGCCAATCAGCATGAGTGAGCCAGAAACGGCCGTTGCCATCTACCAGCTCGGCGGCGGCACGCGCAACATTACCCCGCCTAAAGAGCTAAAGTTGGGCGCGCGCCTGCCCATGCCAGACTGGGCAACGGTGCTGACACGCTTTCCCGTGAGTAAAAAGTAAAATGCATGAGCCGTGAAGCGTAAGGGCCTTTCTTCACCCCTTCCCGCCTTACGTTTCACGGCCTTACGCGCATTGACATATCACCCTACTGCGTGTACGATTGCAGCCACAACTTTTGAGGGAAAAAACATGCGTCGTGAAGTCCTGACCTGGTCCGACGTGGACAAATTGATTGATTACCTGGTTCCACAAATTCAAGGCCGTTTTGATTCCATGCTCATCATCACGCGTGGGGGCATTGTCCCTGGCGGTCTCCTGGCCGAGGCGCTAAATATCACTTACATCCTCACCGCCTCGGTGCGCTTTCCCGCAGACTTCCCCGGCCTGCAAAACGTCACGCATAGCAAATATCTCATCCCGGAGTTTATTCAATTCCCGGCAGATGAACTGCTAGACGGCCGTCGTATTCTGGTGGTGGATGACGTATGGACAAAAGGGCGCAATATGGTAACAGTCTCCAACCGCATAGACGCGGCCGGCGGCCATCCAGAAACCTGCGTGCTCCACTACAAGCCCGCCTCGTCGCTCTACCCTGGTTATACGCCTACTTATTATGCCGCTGTAACTGACGCCTACATCATCTACCCTTGGGAGCTGGATCGCGGACCAGAGGTGTTGGGTATCTGGAATTGACTAAGGTTGGTTAGTTGGTTGGTTGGTTAGTTGGTTGGTTGGCTGGTTGGCTGATAAACCAACCCAACTAACCAACCAACTTCATCTCTAAAACAGTTTGCCCAATCGCGTTGCATTTGCTACGATCTAAGACTATCATTCTATATGCTCATGCGACCGGTGGTGACCGGGTCCCTGGCGGCGAAGGCCGCCGAACCGTGTCAGGTCCGGAAGGAAGCAGCACTAAGGCGTATCCATCGGGTGCCCAGGACAACCTGGTGACCATCGGCCTCATGAGCGTATAAAGTGAGATTGGAGATTAGGGATTGGAGATTGATCTGAATAATCTCCAATCCCTAAATTTTTTATGGCAATATCCTCTTTCCGCCATACGCGCTATTTGTTGCTTGGCCTGCTGCTGTTGGGCGCTGGCGCGCTGGCCGCAGCCGGTTTTTTGGCGGCGCAAGAACCCTACACGGTGTATGATGGGGAAACGGCCGTTGTCGTTTCTGGTAACTACGCCACCGTGCAAGAAGTCATTGCCGCCGCCGGGCTGCTGCTGCGCCCAGAAGATGTCGTCATTCCCCCACTTGATGCCCCTGCCAGTCCCGGTACACCCATCCAGCTCCGTCGCGCGCGCGCTGTTACCCTGCGCTTAGAAGCGGGCGGCACGCGCGCGATGTGGACGCAAGCCATCACCCTGGGACAATTCCTAGACGAAATGGGCGTGGATACGCAGCGCGCCACGCAAATTTTTGCCGACCGCGTGCAAATTCCCTATGCTGCACTCTATCAGGTTCCGCTGCCCCGCGAAGTGGAAGTAGGCCGCTTTCTCACAGTGACGATTCAGGATGGGGGCGAGCAGCGCGTGCTGCGTACGGCCGCCCAAACAGTCGGCGCGGCGCTGGCCGAAGCTGGCCTGATGCTGTATGCCGCCGATGGTGTACAGCCACCCCTGGGAAGCTGGCTGGAGCCGGGAATGACCATCCAGGTACGCCGCTCGATGCCGTTGGTGATTCAGGTAGACGGCCGTATCATGCACACGCGCAGCCACCATACCAACACCCTGGACGTGCTCGCCGAAGCCGGTATCGGCCTCATCGGCGAAGATTATGCCCTGCCCGGCCCTGACACCCCCCTGCGACCAAATGACACCGTCAGCGTGATTCGCGTCACCGAAAATTTCCGCCTGGTAGACCAACCCATCCCCTTCCAGACGGTGTGGCAGGCCACAGACACCCTTGACCTGGATCAGCGCGCCGTCATCAGCTACGGGCAGCCCGGCATCTTGCGCCAGCGCGTGCGCGTGCGCTATGAAAATGGCGCAGAAGTCAGCCAGACACTCGATGGCGAATGGGTAGCGCGCGCGCCGGTGAACGAGGTGATTGGCTACGGCACGCGCATTACTATTGGCGTGGTAGATACTCCCCAGGGACCGCGTGAGTATTGGCGCGTGGTGCGCATGCGCGTGACCTCTTACACAGC
Source organism: uncultured Anaerolineae bacterium (assembly GCA_937943625.1). Classification (GTDB taxonomy): domain Bacteria; phylum Chloroflexota; class Anaerolineae; order Promineifilales; family Promineifilaceae; genus JACSRF01. The sequence goes on from CALEAD010000016.1 coordinate 151,386, forward strand.
GGCTACCTCTGGTAAATCACCGGGCGATCCGGGATACGGCATCACCGCCAGCGGCAGACGGGCCGGGTATGGCATTGTGGCTGCCGACCGCAGCATTGTGCCTTTCCGCTCGCACGTATACGTGCCGGGCTATGGGGTGGCCTTTGTAGGGGATACCGGAGGCGGCGTGCGCGGCCGTTGGATTGACCTGGGCTATGATGAAAACAACTTTGTCTCCTGGTCTGGCTACGTGGACGTCTATTACCTGACCCCCGTACCTGCACCGGAGAATATTAATTACCTGCTGCCCACGCATTTGCCATAGGGGTAAAAATAGGGTAAGAGGAAACAGTACGCAGGCGGTAAGGGACAAAATGCAACCTGTAACCTTCCTCTACCCCCTGTCTCCTACCACACATGACTATCACTCACCCCAAAGAACTCTTACGCCAGCACGGGCTGGAAGCGAAAAAAAGCCTGGGGCAGAACTTCTTGTTTGATGAGAATGTGCTGCACCGCATTGTGGCTGCAGCCAAGTTGCAGCCGGGGGATGCCGTGCTGGAGATTGGACCGGGGCTGGGGGCGCTGACGAAATTGCTGGCCGCAACGGCCGTTTCGCTGGTTGCAGTTGAACTCGATCAGCGCTTCTTGCCCATTTTGCGCCAGGAGTTAGCTACCTACGCAAATGTACAGTTGGTGCATGGGGATATTTTGGCGCAAGAGCCAGGGCGCTGGTTCAGCGGGCCGTACAAAGTGGTGGCTAACGTGCCCTATTACATTACCGGCGCCATCCTGCGCCACCTGCTGGAAGGGGAACAGAAACCCGGCCTGCTGGTCCTGACAGTGCAAAAAGAGGTGGCCGAGCGCGTCACGGCCGTTCCGCCCCACATGAGCCTTTTGGGCGTCAGCGTGCAGTTTTACGGCCGTGCGGAGAAAGTCGCCGACATCAAAGCAGGCTCTTTCTGGCCAGCGCCAGACGTAGATTCGGCCGTGCTGCGCATTGCCCTGCCCCCCACGCCACCCGACCGTACCTTTGAGCAGGCATTCTTCCGCGTGACCAGGGCCGGATTCAGCCAAAGGCGCAAGCAGCTGCAAAACAACCTGCGCCAGTTAGGGCTGCCAGCCCCCGCCATTACCGCCATGTGTCAGAGCGCCGCCGTAGACGGCCGTTGGCGCGCCGAAACACTCACCCTGCCCCAATGGTGTGCCCTCACCCACGCCTATCTGTCCCAACCAAACTAAACAATCGCCGCCCGTCCTGTGCTATACTCATGAGAATATATTGTGCCAGGGTAACTCTCTGGCAAGGTTTGATGGCTTGATAGTTTGATAGTTGGTTTGCAGCCAACAAACGAACTATCAAACCAACCAACGGCCCAGGTAGTTGCGCGCAGGGTCTTAAACAGACTTTTTACCCTTTGGGAGCAGGTGGCAGGAGGTGAGAAAATGGCCATTTCCCAGGCAAACCGCCGGCTCTATCTCGTACACTGGCACAGCGTCGAGGCCGAAGCCATGGCGCACGCCCTGCGCCAGATGGGTTGGCAGGTAGCTGTAGTGTCCAATGTCGCTGAGTTAGACCTGAAAATTGTGCGCCAGCAGCCACCCCGTGCAGCCATTCTCTCTCTTAGCTATCAGCCACAAAACGGCCGTGAGATAGCCGAAACGCTCTGGCTGACCAGTTGGGGACGCAGCATCGCCCTCATCTTTCTCAATTGCCCCATTGGAGAAGAGCTGGAATTCCATCGCCAATTTCCCGAAGCCATTTTCACCGACCGGGAAACCTTACCGATTATTCTGGACTCATTACACGACTAAGAAATCGTGCGCAGGCTTGCCTGCAGGGGCAGGCGAAAACAAGGTTAAAGATAGCCCAACTCGCGCGCCGCGCGCGTCAGTTCGTCGCGGAACTGGGGAGCAGCAATGTTGATGAGTGCTTGCGCGCGTTGGCGCACGGAACGGCCGTATAAATCGGCTACCCCATATTCTGTCACCACAAAGTGCACATCATTGCGCGTTGTGACCACACCAGACCCCTCATACAGCTTCGGCACAATGCGGCTCACCTTGCCACTTTGCGCTGTCGCCAGAAATGCCACGATGGGCAACCCACCCTTAGAGCGCGACGCGCCACGAATAAAGTCAAGCTGTCCCCCCACACCGCTGTAGAAGCGCGGGCCAATCGAATCGGCACACACCTGACCTGTCAGGTCCACCTGCAGCGCCGAGTTAATGGCCACCATTTTCTCGTTCTGGGCAATGTTAAAGGGGTCATTCACATATTGCGTCGGGTGTAGCTCCAGCATGGGGTTATTGTGTACAAAGTTATACAGCCGCTTCGAGCCAAACAAAAAGCCGGCCACAATCTTGCCCGGATGAAACGTCTTACGCGCGCAGGTAATGACCCCGCGCTCTACCATATCCACAACCCCATCTGAGAAAAGCTCTGTATGGATGCCCAGGTCTTTGTGGTTACCCAAATTTTGCAGCACTGCGTCGGGGATGCTGCCAATACCCATTTGCAGCGTCGCGCCATCGGGGATCATTTCAGCAATGTAAGCGCCCACGCGCATATGCTCTGCGGAGCTGCCGCCTTGGGGGGCCTCAGGAATGGGGTAATCTACCTCCACAATGTGGTGAAAGCGGCTGATGTGAATGAAGCTGTCTCCCAGGGTGCGCGGCATTTGCGGGTTTACCTCGGCAATGACCACTCGCGCCGATTCGGCGGCAGGCTTGGTGGTGCCTACCTCCACGCCAAAGCTGCAAAAACCATGCTCATCCGGCGGCGAAACGGAAATGAGGGCGACATCTATCGGCAAACGGCCGCTTTGGAACAATCCGGGTATCTCCGAAAGGAAAATGGGCGTAAAGTCTGCGCGCCCTTCTTGCACCGCCTTACGCACATTGTTGCCAATGAACAGTGCATTCACGCGAAAAACGCCATCGTACTTTGGGTCAACATATGGAGCAGGGGCAAAGGTCAAAATGTGCGTGATCTCCACGTTACGCAGCTCATCGGCGCGCTCCACCAGCGCCTGAGAGAGCTGCACGGGAACGCCAGCGCCCCCACCCAGGTAAACGCGATTGCCTGACTCGATTTTCTTCAAGGCAGTGGCCACGTCGGTCAGTTTATTGCGATATAGATTATTCCAGTTCATCAGTTATCTTCCCCACTTTCTGCAGCGCTCTTTGCAAATCCTCCTCCACCTGCTGGCCCAATGCGGCTGCTACCGATGGGTGCACCAGCTTTCCCTGATACAGGTTGATTCCTTGCACAAAAGCCGGGTCTAGTTTAATAGCCCCAAGTAGGCCATTTTGACCAATACTCAGCAGGTAGGGCAAAGCTGCGTTCGAGACGGCATGGCTAGTGGTGCGAGCAACGGCCGCTGTAATGTTGGGCACACAGTGATGGACGACTCCCTCAGCAATGTAAGCGGGGTCTCGCAACGTCGTGGGGCGACTGGTCTCCACACAGCCTCCCTGGTCAATGGAAAAGTCAATGATCACCGCACCGGGGCGCATGGAACGCACCATTTCGCGCGTAATGAGAACTGGCGCGCGCTGCCCGTGCACAAAAACCGCCCCCACCAACACGTCAGCAAATTTGACAACGCGCTTCAGGTTATATTCGTTCGAGAACATCGTTGTCACGCGCCCGCCAAAGGTCTCGTCAAAACGGCGCAGGGTTTGCACGCGCTTGTCCAATACAATCACCTCGGCGCCCGCGCCAATGAAGGCGCGCGCGGCGTTGAAGCCAAGCACACCACCGCCCACAATTACCACAGTGGCCGGGGGCACGCCTGGCAGCCCGCTGAGCAAAATCCCCAACCCGCTTGGCCGGCCGGGGAGCGTATAGTTGCTTTGCAGCAACTGCGCGGCAATCTGTGGCGCCATGCGGCCAGCTACTTCGCTGGCGGTCAGCAGGATGGGATGACGGCCGTCGGGCTTGGCTAGCATTTCGTAGGCAATTGCCGTAATGTTGTACTGTCGCAATGCCTGCAATAAATCCGGTGAGGCTACCTGCAGGTGCAAAAAGCACAAGAGGGTTTGCCCCGGGTGGAAAAAGCGGTACTCTGCCTCGGTGGGACGGGCGATCTTGCAAACGACCTCGGCTCTGCCGTACGTTTCTGCGGCTGAGTAGACGATTTTGCCGCCAGCACGGCGATAATCTTCGTCGCTGAACCCAGCGCCGAGACCGGCATCTCGTTCTATGTAAACCGCGTGGCCCGCCTCAACCAAAGCCAGCACGCTGGCAGGCGTGAGACCAACCCGCATTTCCAGGTCACGCACTTCGCGGGGTACGCCATAATCAGTCATATTGTTGCCTCCTGTGAAAATGACCGCCAACTGCCGACGGCCGCCTGTAAGTGCAGCCCAGGTTGCCAAACCTGGTTGGCAGGTACAGGTTTGGTAACCTGCGCTACATTTTCATTTGTGGTGGTGTCAGGCACTCACCCTCACCCATAACGGCTGTAAGGTGTCGGCGGCTCATCGTGCGCCCGGTGCCAACCGTGAACGACCAGGCGAAAAATATCAGACTCGGTAATGATACCTACCAATCGCTTTGCCTCATCTACCACAGGCAAGCCGCTAATCGCAAAGCGCAGCATCAGCTCGGCGGCCTGGCCAATGGTGGCATCCTGGCTCACGGTCACGGGGTCGCGCGTCATGATTTGCGCGACACGAATTTGCGCCATTAGGTGGGTGGTTTTGTCCGGGTCTGGATTGGTGAGCAAAGACGGCCGTGCGGCACGCACGTCGCCATAGGTAAGAATGCCCAGCAAACGACCGTTTTCCACCACTGGCAATCGGCGAATGCGTCGCTCTGTCATCAGGCGGCTGGCCTCTGATAAGAGCGTGTCTGGCGTCACTGTTACCACTTGCCGCGACATCCAATCACGTACCAACTCCAGCCTCATTGCCATGCTCCCACTTACTCCGAACTGGCTGCGCGGTTCTGTTGGCGCAAATAGCTGATAGAAAGGACAAACATGATTGTGACGAAAACGGCCGACACCACACAGTAACGGCAAATTGCATGAATCACAAACAGTTCCAGCGCCGTCAACCCCAGGGAGAACAAAAAAGCAATGCCCGTCAGACCCAACATCAGCTCTGGCAGGTAATCATCTACCAGCGGCAGCCAGTCACGCAGCCAGATGATGAGAAAGATAGCGATGTAGCCCACCAGACCAATGAGCGCTACCGGAATCGGGCCAATCGCCGAATAGGGCGCATCCGGGCCACTCACCTGGCCACAATCATCCCAGCCACTAGGGCTACAAACCCCGATCAGCTTCCCCTCGTGAAAGAGGTACAAAAAGTAGGCCACAAACATACCGGCCACAGAAAGCAGTTGAATCAGGCGAATTTGCCAATCTTCTGTACGCATAAAGTCTCCAGTCTCAAAAAAGGGAACTAATTTTGCCTGGCGATGCGTATCGCATATCACGAAGCTATAACAAAAGAAGTCAGGCTTTTGTGCAAAAGCCTGACTTCTCCGGTTTATTAATTAGACGCGGCAGCAATACGCTGCTGGAAGACGGCATAGGGCTGATTGCCTTCCAAAATGCGGTTATTGATCATAAACGTGGGGGTGGCGCTGATGCCTACCGAGCGCGCCGCGTTGCGGTTTTCCTGAATGATGTTGACATATCGTCCTTCGCTCACACAGCGATTGAAGGAATCCATATCCAGGTTTAGCTGCTGGGCGGCCTGTGCATACCCTTCTGGCGTAAACGCAATGGGTGAACCCTGCTGGCGGAACAGCAGTTCGGCGTACTCATAATAAGCACCTTGCTCGTTGGCGCACATGGCAGCGTTTGTGGCGGGCAGGGTGGTGCTAGAAAGGGCATAGGGAAGCGTAATCCAGCGCACCTGGTTTGTTTCTACGTACTGTGCCAGCAGTAGGGGCAGCGTATCTACGTGGAAGTTGCGGCAATGCCCACAGCCATAGTCGGAGACTTCGACAATGGTGACCGGGGCATTGGGATTGCCGCGCACCATGCAGCGGTCGGGGTTATCGGCGCAGTATTTTGCCAGGGTGGGTTGTTCCGGTTCCTGCATAGAGAGAAATAGCAGGGCAAAAAGGGCAATAACGCCCACACCGATTACGCCACCAATAACGACCCAGTTGGTTTTGCGGGTTTGTGTTTGTCGCGTTTGTTTTACTCGTTTTGCCATTGTTTCTTCTTTCCTTTTGTTAGTTTATCTGCTCTGCCGCGATGCGGGAGTGCTTAATGTAATTGTTGCTTACTGACATCTGTCATGAGGTGACCGATTGCAGGTTACAGGTTGCAAGAGGCAAGGGACAAAATGTCACATAGAGCGTAACTACTCAGGTGCAAGGGACTGGCCGCAGGAGTTGCAAATGGCTAGAACCATCTGGCCAGTGCCTGACACTGCTCAGGCTTCGTAGTGACCATGTAGCTTACAAACTTGCGACCTTGCACAACATCGTACAAAGATTTTACCGTTGCGGGCATGGGTGTCCAATAATGAGCATGTGGGTCTTAGTCATCGTTCAAAAACAGGGTCACGCAATAGACATAAAAAAGGCCGGGCAGTGGGAAGGCCCGGCCTGACCAAAGAACAACGGCCGATCTCAGGGTGCCGGCTGTATGCCATCCAACCCTAAAAATTGGGCCTGGAAAACGGCATATTCCGAAAACCGCATACGCATGGGTCTGTTTTTGCGCACGGCCGCTTCTATCTCGGCGATGAGCTGTGGGGTGTTGATTGTCTTGAGCAGGTAACGTAACGCCCCCGCCTGTAACAGCGTCTCGCGTTCTACCTCATCGGCATACGAGGCCACAATGATCACGGCCGTTTTTCCTTTTACCATCTCCTGCACTGTTTCGGCCAGGGTGTATAACGTTTCGCTGCGCCCCCCCTTGCAGCCCAACAGCACCACATCTGGCTGCTGCTTACGCACGTAGTGCAGGCCTGCTTCCAGCGTGTGAACGGCCGCAACCTGGCCAATTGTTTGTGCTGCCCGCAAGCGAATCTCCAGAGCAGTACGCACAGCCGCGTGGTCTTCAACAATCAGTAAGTGTATCTTCTTCATAGCCATCTGCCCTGGGCATGTGGGGAACCCAAAGTCTAAGGCAAGTGTAAAATCCTGGGGGTAGGCATTCTAGTAACAAATGTCACAGGAAGGGCGTGAACATTGTCACCACGCCAAATCCCGATAAAAGTCATCCCACAATCGTGACATTCGCCACCCACAAAGCCACCTGGGTTTTCGCTACACTGTTAAGCACGAGGAGAAAGAGTTCAACATAGGTGGGGCGCACCACCACAAATAAAAAGTGCTGGCAACGAATGGGAACGAAGAAACGAATGAGTTGGCCGTCGGCAGTCGGCGGTCATTTTCAAGGGAGAAAGAGATGTTGACTGTAAGCGACCTGATGACGTCCAACCCGCAAACCATCACCCCCGACACGCCCCTGCGTCACATCATTGAGCTGATGAAGGCTGAGGGATGTCGCCACTTGCCAGTTTTGCAAAATGGCACGCTGGTTGGCATCGTCACCGACCGGGACGTGCGCCTGGTCATGAATTCACCCATTGTGCTGCACGGCCGTTGGCAGGATGAAGAGCTGATCAACAAAGTGACCGCCGAAACCTGCATGACGCCCAACCCCATTACCGTAACACCAGAAACCCCGGCCTACCGCGCCGCCGAGATGCTCAGCATCTATAAGTTTGGCTGCCTGCCTGTAGTGGACAATGGCGTGCTGGTGGGCATCGTCACCGTCACCGACTTTTTGGATTATCTGGCTACGTCAAAGCGGGGGGAGATCAGCGACCCGGAGTAAACAGGTTTGTCGTCATCACTTCAGCGGGCATTCCAGCTAAAGCTGTCATAACAAGCCGGGTTTGGTGTTGGGAGGAGAAAGGGGGAGGGTGAGGGTAACGGCCGTTCCCTTACCGGGCGCCGATTCCAGGTGAAAACTACCATGCAGCTCTTCGGCGCGCGCGCGCATGTTGGAGAGGCCATGACCTACAGAAGCGGATTTCAGGCGCAGGTCAAAGCCGCGTCCATCGTCCCGCACGCATAGCGTCACCCCATTTTGCGTGCGTCGCAGAGCAATCTCCACCTGTTTTGCCCGCGCATGACGCGCCACATTGGCCAGCGCTTCCTGCGTGGTGAAAAAAATAGCCCGCGCCAGAGGCATCTGCAAATCCACCAATTCCTCCGGTTCCGCCACAAAGTTCACCGCCACCATCGTGTTTGCCTGAAATTCGCGCACCAGCCGCGCCAGCCCGGCTTTCAGGTTCCCCTGAAAACGGTGCGGGCGCAGGTCTAGAATAAAGTTGCGAATATCGCGGATTGTGTCATTAAGGCCATTAATCGCCACATCGAGCAGGCGATCAGCCTCTTCACGGCTATCGTCAACCAGCATCAGGCGCACAGACTCTAGCGTCAGACCCACGGCGTAAATGGATTGGATCACGCCATCGTGCAGGTCCATGCCAATGCGCGTGCGCTCTTCCACTACCACCAAGCGGCCAACCTGCTCATACAGGCGCGCATTCTGAATGGCAACGGCCGCATGCGTGGCCAGCAGTTCCGCTAATTTCTGATCATCGGCGGTAAACTCGTCTGCGCCAATTTTGTCAGTCAGATACAGGTTGCCCAACGTCTGGCCCGCAGCCACAATAGGCACACCTAAAAAGCTGCTCATGGGGGGATGATGCTCAGGAAAGCCCACCGAACGGGGGTCATCGCTGATGCGAGGGATGCGAATAGGGCGCTTTTCACGCACAATGGCGCCCAAAAGCCCCAACCCCTTGGGCAAATGGGGCATTTGTTGTACCTGGGCGGGGGACATGCCACTATAGATGAACGTTTCCAGCACCCCATCAGCATTAGATACACCCAGCGCAGCATACCTGGCGCGAATGAGCACGCGCGCCGAATCCACAATTTGCCGCAGTACTTTATCCAGGGAAAGTTCGGCGGCAATGCTGTTGGCAGCTTGGCTAAATGCGCCAAGCTGCCGGTTGCGCTCCTCAAGCTGCTCGCTTTGGCTCTTGCGGCTCTGCAAAAGTTGTGCTTTGTGCAGGGAAGCAACGGTGTGCGCCGCCAGCACGTTGAGTAGTTCCTTATCCTGAGCCGAAAAGTAAGGGGCGTTTTGTTTGTTCAGAACGCACAGCGCGCCAATGGGCCGGCGCTGGCGCATGAGCGGAAGCGCCAGCCAGCTCGTCACGGCGCCGTCGGTGGTTAATTGGGGTTGCGCAGGCCGGTAAGAAACTGGCTGACAGGTATTTTGTATCAGCGCATGGACAAAATTGGCAACGGCCGTTTCCACCTCCTGCGCGCCATTCCCCAACACAACCTCACTCGCCGGTATGCCAGCTTCTGCCACCACCCCCACTGCGCCATACTCTGCCTGCAACAGGTCACGCGCTGCCACTGCCGCGCACTGCAAGACCTCGGCTACTCCTTCTGCCTCGGCAATGGCCAGGGTAGCGTGACATGCCGTTAGTGAACTGTGCTCCTTCTTTTCGGCGGAAGACAACATGGGTTTAGAATGTAACGATAAGGTGCTGGACACTGACATTTTTGCCAGACGCCAGTAGGTATAAGGATGGGTGCAATCACTGCTGCTTTCACTGCTGGTTTACCGGTTGGTTTTCAACCAACCAACTAACCAACCAACTAACCCCCACCTTACTCATCACGCTTACTCAATATAATCCTTCAAATGATGTTGAATGGCATAAGCTGCCGCCTCAGCCCGGTTCGAAACGCCCAGTTTGGAGAGAATGCTGCTCACATAGTTGCGCACCGTCCCTTCACTGAGAAACAACGACTCGGCAATTTCGCGGTTGGTGCGCCCTTCGGCGATCAGAGCCAGCACGTGCATTTCTTGCGGCGTCAGATCGCTAAATGCTGCCGCCTCCTCGCGCTGAATCGAGCGACGCACCTCGCTGAAAATACGCTGCGTCAGCGAGGGATCAAGGGCAGACTCCCCGCGCGCGGCAGCCTCAATGGCGCGCAGCAAATCGCCGCTGCCCACCTGTTTGAGCAAGTACCCCACGGCGCCGGCGCGAATGGCGGAAAAGAGCATTTCATCTTCCGCGTAAGAGGTCAGCATGATCACCTTTGTCTCCGGCAAGCGATCTGTGATGGCCTCTGTGGCGGCAACGCCACTGCCACCCGCTAAACGGATATCCATCAGCACGATGTCTGGCTTGTGCGCCAACGCCTGCTCAACGGCCGTATTTTCCGCATCCGCCTCAGCCACCACTTCAAAATTAGCGTGGCGCTCCAGCAGGCTGCGCAGACCCAGGCGCACCACTTCATGATCGTCAACCAACATAATACGTACTCTGGCCATGCAATTAAGTATAGCTTTTCTCTGCCTATTCAGCCAAATTGTACACCTGACATCAGCAATGCTCAATCTGGCACATTGGTTTGACTGACCGCTGACTGTTTATGTTTATAGTGGCCTAGCTTGTCAAGACAGTTTTTGAAGCAACTTTAAGGTAGGTTTTCTCCTCTAGAAATCTTTTACAATTCAATAAAGTGACCGTCGGGTCGGCCGACGGTGTGGCGGCAAAGTAGACCTCTGCCGGCGTCTGGTAGTCAAGCGACTGGTGTAGCCGCTTGTGGTTATAAAAGGAAAAGTAGGTG
>CALEAD010000017.1 GCA_937943625.1 uncultured Anaerolineae bacterium
TGTTTGTATGTGACTCATGGCGACCTCGTTGTGAAATGTCGCTATGAGCCTGCCACTATTGAGCAGGTTGTAAAGGTTCGACTTTTATTTTTGGCGATTTTTCATGAAATCGCTTCTGATTGTGCAAAACTTACGTTAACACAACTTTCAATCACCTATATGGCATCCTGGTAACTGCGTGACCAGGAAACAGCAGGCACGACAAAGGGGATGCAGGTTGCGTTACAAAGAGGTGGTCGTTTTTTCCAGCACCAGCAAATGGGATAACCCCAGGATAGAAAATGGCGTTTTTTCTGCCGCGTACAGCGCTTTTTTGAGCCATCTTCCCAGCCAGGGCAGGCGATATTCGATGTTGTCGTAGCCGCCAAAGATACGGCCGTGATGCACCACCGTCACCGGCAAATCGGCAAAGAGCCGCAGCAGCCCGCGCTTTGTATAAGCGCGCACGTGTGGGGCCAGCCGATTCCGCAGCGGGTCGGGCAGATAATTGACCAGTGGCTTGTTGCCAAAATGGTACTGACCGCGCCAGTAGATGCCGTGCTGCTCCACCGGATACCAGCGGTTGGGGCAAAAGATGAGGATGCGACCGCCTGGTTTGGTCACGCGCACCATTTCCGCTGCATAGCGGGCGTCGTCGGCCACGTGCTCAATCACTTCGTTGCTAAAGACAACGTCAAAGCTGTTGCTGGCAAAGGGCAGCGTCTCGCCGACGCCCAGGGCGATGCCCGCACCCGTTTGCCGCGCGACCAGGGCACGATCCGGCTCTACCTCCAGGCCGAAGCGGTGGCGGCTGTGGATGGCAAAGGCGGATAGCCACGTGCCCAGGCCGCAGCCGTTGTCCAAAATGAGTGCGCCATCGAGTTGTGTCCATTGGCGCACCATGCCCAGCCGCCGCTCCTGGCCAGAACGCCAGACGTAGCCCGGTTCGCCGCGCAGGCTGGCTTTTTCGGAGTGGGTCAATCTGCCCCCCTCATCTGCAAAAATTCGCCTGGTGTGATCACCTCAAAGGCATCGGTTTGCAGATCGCGCAAAAAGTGGCGGTTATCTGATAGGAAATAGGCCACGCCCATCCATTCGGCAAATGCGCCGATATAGGCATCCGCTTTTGCCGGAAGTCCGAGGGTTGTGTATCGCCAAACCAGGGAAGGGGGCACGGGTTCATCCACAATGAAAGCAAAGTTAGTGTGGCTAAAGAGGCGGTAGAAGGTTTTGATTTGCTGCGGGTGGTTCAGGTTGCGGGCAACTTCCTGGGCAATGAGGCGGGGGATAACCAGGGTAACGGCCGTTCCCATTGTGCCAGGCACCTGGGCTGCATCTGAAGTTTCATCCTGTAGGGCGCGAATGAAAACGCAGCTATCAATACAAATGATCATACTCAGCCGCAAATATCTCTGCGCGGGTCTGGCGCAGGCGCGCCACAATGTCTTCTTTGCTCAACCCGGCCATGAGGCCGCCCCGCTCGGCCACCTGTTGGCGCAGTTGTTGCCAGTTTGCCACCCACGTTTCACAGCTCTCGGCCAGCAGCTCGGCTTTGATTTGCGCGATTAGCTCAGCCTTGAGCGCTTCGCGTTCATCTATCTGATAGTCGGCTTGCGGTTCGCGCACTTTTGCCCGCAGGTTCGAGATGAGTGCATAATCTTCGTAAGGAACCAGAACAGCAACTGGCTTGCCGTAACGCTCAATTACCACGTTGTTGCCAGCAACGGCCGTATCCAACACCTCTCGCCACCGCGCCCGCGCCTGATCACTGGAAATGACTGTCGTTGCCATCTGTTTACCTTTCGTACAAATCTGACGAACCTTACGGAAATTATACCGCAGCATCCCCAAACACACAACGGCCGTTGTCTGGTCTCAGCCTCTTTTGCTTAATAACTCGTCGTACTTCTTGCGCGCTTCCTGAATGTCGCGCCAGGTGAGTGCCTTGGGGCTGCCGGGGGTGCGCGCCGGGTTGCGCAGCAGGTAGGCGGGGTGGAAGATAGGCATGGCGTAACGGCCGTTCCATTCAAACCACTGCCCGCGCAGTTTGGTGATGCCCACCTGCCCCAGCAGCGATTCCGTGGCCACGTTGCCCGTCAGCAGCATCACCACCGGGTCCACCAGGCGAATAATTTCCAGCAGGTACGGCTTGTAAAACGCAATCTCTTCCGAGGTAGGTTTGCGCAGCGGCTTGCCGTCGTCGCCGGGCGGCAGGCGAAAGACGGCATTGGTGATAAAAACGTCCTTTTCCGGGTCCAGGTGCACGGCCTGCAAAATCTGGTCCAGCAGTTGGCCCGACCGCCCGACAAAGGGCTTGCCCAGGCGATCTTCTTCTGTGCCCGGCGCCTCGCCCACGATCATCAGTTTAGCCGCCGGGTTACCGCGGTAGATGACCATGTTCGTGCCCTTGGGGAAGAGCGGGTCATCTTCCATTTTCATCATGTGCGCCACCAGGTCATCCAGGGTGGCATAGTAGTGCGGTCTTTCTTCAAACAGTCCAAATTGCATGGCGCGCCTCCGGTGAAAATAGAACACGGATGAACGCGAATAGAGCGGATGAACACGGATTCATCTTCTTCCTATCGCCCTCGCTTTTTCTTCATGGGGTTGAGCTTCTGCTCATGTTGTCTCTAGGCTGCCAACGGCAAAGAAATAGCCCATGCTGTTACCGGGCGAGCATCTTTAGGGGCTGCTTTCATTCCTTCTTCCATTATCGTTAAGATATCGGCCGCGTAATATCGGTGTCCACAATTAGGACAAACCCAGGCCGGCACGTTTTCAAAGATAAACCATTGGCCGTTTCTTTGCCGGGTAACGGTGACTAATTTTTTTGCAGGGATTGGTCGGTATCGCAAAATTCACAGGGATAGTTACGTTCGCTCATAGTTACACCTTTAGGTTACCACATAGACCGTGATGACGATTAACAATGTGCCATCACTGCGGAAACGACACACAACGTCAACTAGATTTTCAGCGATAGTGCCGCGAAGCACATAACGCGGCCCCCGCGGGTCGTCAGTATATATCGAATCAAGCTCGCCATTGAGCATGATAGAGAGAATGTCATCTAATGTTAGATTACCCGCATCTGCTTCTTCTAATGCGTGATCGGGTGATGTAATATTGTTTCGTCCGAACAGCGCGTCGGATTCGTTTGAGTATCTCTTGGTTCACGTAAACTGCCCATCACTGGTTATCTGCTTCTTACTTCGACCTGTGCTGATATTGTAGCGTAAGATGGATTCTTGTCCTACTGACCGGCAAAATACGCCGACCATAAACGACCGGGGTTCAAAATGTTACCTTAACGCGATCGGAAGCAACGGCCGTTCCCCCCTCACCCTCTCCGCCAGCCGCGCCAGCCGCCGGCACAAGCATGGATACTTGCATTCTTGCCACTTGAATCACCCTTCTAAACAGGTTAGAATGTGGGTTGTATACCACATTCGACTGTGTAATAGGTTGTGGATAAGATGATGAAGACAATTCAAATGACAATTGACGAAGAGTTGCTGCAAGAAGTGGATGCGGCCGTAGTCAATTTAGGTATGTCCCGCTCGGCCTTTATGCGGGAAGCGTTGCAGCAAGCGTTAAAACAGATGCGGATTGCCAATCTGGAGCGGCAGCACGTAGCCGGGTATAAGCAATATCCGGTTAAACCAGGTGAGTTTGACGTATGGCACAGTGAGCAACTGTGGGAGGAAGAGCTGTGAACCGGGGTGAGGTCCGCTGGTATACCTTTCATCCGCCTGATAAGCGGCGCCCTGTCTTGATTCTGACTCGCAATTCGGCGTTAGACGCATTGACCGGCATCACCATTGCCCCGATCACCAGCACCATTCGCAACATTCCCACGGAAGTTTTGCTAACCCCGGCCACAGATGGTGTATTGGCAGAATCGGCCGTCAATCTCGATAATTTACAAACTGTGCCCAAAGCTAAAGTGGGCGGCTTAACTACCATACTTTCGCCGGAGAGAATCGAGGCCGTGGAACAGGCTATCTGTTTTGCCTTGGGTATGGATCATCTCTTATGATCTGAAAAAGTCCGCCAGATAGTCCAGAACAGCCCTGTCATCATTCAATATCGGATTGGGAAAGGGGATTACGGCCGTTTCCCAGCCTGGCAAATCTGTTCCCTCCCCGAATTCAATCTGCGTGAATCTACAAAATCTGCAGATTGGCGTTTTGACATAACGTTAACCCCGATAATCTAATGGCTTGTCCCGCAAAGCAACGTTTGCATCGTGAAGAAAATTGGGCTACGTCGTTTTGCTTACGCCAACGGTAAATCCGTTTGCGGGAAATCATCCCCCACACAAAGCAGGGGCATATCCGCGATCTTGGCGGCGGCATAAGCCAGACAATCGCCAAAATTTAGCCCGGCCGGGTGTCGTCCTTTGCCATATTTCAACCATGCGCCAACGGCCGTTCCATAATGCACCTCACTAAACGGGATAATCGTTACTTTGGCTTCCGCCAAAAAACGGGACAACAGTCCGCGCGCATCCCGATCCAGCCGCGCCGACAGAACGATGCTACATTCAACCAGAGTAGGAGCGCCCATGCCAACTTCAACGGCCAAAACCAACTTATCCAGCACCGTCTCATAACCCGGTTCCTGAAAAACAATTGCTACAATGGCCGATGAGTCCAGAATCATACCCCGTGCTCCCGATAGCCCAGAATTGCTTCTTCCTCATGTTTGGTTAAGCGTTGGCCCCGCTGCGCGGTGGGAATTTGCGGCCAGATTTCTTCTTGCAAAAAAGTGCGCAGACGGGTTTTCGGTTTGGTTTGGCCATATTGCAAAGACAGAGATTGATACCGTTCGGCCAACGCCTTCCGCACCGCCTCTGTTTTCGATTCGCCGGTTAGTTGCACCAATTCATTTAGCAAACTTTCCACATCTTGATTTTTGATATTCAGCGCCATTGTCTCTTGACTCTTTTCTGGCTGGGTTTTGTCAACTGTTCTTTAATTATACCATTTTTCTTTAATTCAATATAAAAAGTGACGCGATTCTGTCAAATTGGGCTACGACTTATCCCATCGTCATTTGTTTTCCCCTTATCTATGCCTGCCATGCGACCTAACAACCCCATAGCCAAATGAGGATGTTTGCCCGCCGCCGCCGCGCGCGCTATCTTTGCCCCTTATGCGACACCTTTGGTTTTTCTTCCCTGGCCTGATGCTGCTCATTGCCCTGGCTGCCTGCCAATCGCAGCCGCCGGCAACGGCCGTTGCCACCCCCTCCCCCCAATTCACCATTGCCAATTCACCATTCACTATTCACAATTCCCCCACCCCGTCCCTGGCAACGGCCACAGCCACGCCATCACCCACCCCTTCGGCCACGCCAACCCCCACGCCGCCGCCGCTCGCCTACCTGGCCGCCGCCATCGAGCAAGAATTGGCCGGATTCCGGGGCCTTAGCAGTTACGTCATCCGCGACCTGGAAACGGGGGAGGAATTTAGCTACCAGCCAGACCTGGCCATTTCCGGCATGAGCTTGCTGAAAATCCCCATTCTCATTAACGCCTACCGCGCCCTGGATCGGCCGCCGGACGTGGAGCAGCGTAAGCTGATTACGCAAACCACCTCCCTTTCTGACAATTTTTCCGCCAACTTGCTGATGCAGCTGGCAGCGGGGCAGCCCAACACCTATATTGGCGCGGACGTGGTGACGCAATCCATGCGCGATCTGGGGCTGTATAACACCTTCATTGCCGTGCCTTTCTACGCCGACCCCAAGCCAGACCGCCCGCTCACCTACCTGACCCCGGCCAACCAGCGCACGGACATCACTACCCGGCCGGACATTCACCGCCAGACCACCACCGGCGACCTGGCAAAGATGCTGGAGATGATCTACACCTGCGCGGAATACGGCCGTTCCCATCTCCTCACCCGTTACCCAGGCGAGATCACCCAGGAGGAATGCCGGGACATGCTGGCAATGCTTCAGCTTAACGACCTGGTGAAACTGCTGGAGGCGGGGCTGCCAGAAGGAACCATCATTGCCCACAAGCTAGGCTACGTCGGCGAAACCTATGGCGATGCGGCGATTATCTACTCCCCCGCGCGCACCTACATCCTGGTGCTGGCGCTGTACGCCCCCGGCTGGCTGGAGTGGGACATTGCCTCCCCCCTGTTTGCGCGTATCTCGGCGCTGGCCTATGCCCACTTCAATGACCCGGCCGCCTATTCGCCGCAGGTGCTGGCAGCCCCCCCCGGCACTGAGCAGCACGCCCACACCACCTCCTACGCCTGACCTGCCCCAGGCAATTGTGGTGGGCACGCGCGGCATTGGGCTAACGCTACGCGCTACGCCGGGCGGGAGCGAAATCAGCGTGCTGCCAGAAGGAACAGTGATTGGGCTGCTAGGCGCTACGCAAGTTGACGGAAACGGCGTCACCTGGCGGCAGGTGCGCGCCCCGGGCGGACAGGAAGGCTGGGTGAGCGCCACTTATCTATCTTCAAGCGCATCAAGCAATGATTGAACCCCCAAAAGCTGCACGCCATACTTTGCCATCGCGTTACGCAATTCATCATCCGCGCGCAAATCATCATCACCGGTCACAATGGCACTTGCCCGACCGTCTATCGCTGTTGCCAATACAGGGTGATTTTGAGGGTCACGGCAGCGAGGTGGGATTGTTTTTAATTCGACCATTTCGGCACGAAAGCGCATTTGCCTGTACAGCTTTTCTGCCTGTCGTGGATCAATTTTTACGCGCAGCCGGGGACGCCGCCAGACGTGATCATACTCCTCAAGCAAAGCATGACTGGTAATCAATTGGAATCTTTCTGTTTGCCAGGCAGTTAAAATGGGTAGGGTAACGCGGCCCCTTAACAAAATTCGTATCCAGACATTTGTATCAATGACGATTCGCAGCATGTGAGTTAAGCGCGTTGTTCGCGGACTGCGCGAATCTCAGCCAAAATAGCTTCATCAGCAATTTCATCAGCAGGGGGTTGGCTATAAAGCTCAGAAATTAATTGCGTTAATTCAGCATCCAACTCCGTTTTTGCCAATGCCCTGGCAATCCTTGCTCTTTCGTTTGGTTCTAGTTGGCGTACGGCCGTTATCAGTTGATCAATGGTTAACTCTACCCGGATGTCAGGGATTGTGATCGTGGCTGAATTCATTTCATCACCTCGCAAAAAGATGACAACATTATAGCATAGTCAATCCCCATAACCTTCTGGCGATCTCGGCTGCCTGTGAATGCGCAGCCTGACATATGGTTAGCGGTGTGTTGCCGGTTCATGCAGACTCCGCAATCTCAGTAGATAGAAGCCATGTGAAGTGCGGGCAGCTTCCCCGCTTATTGCGCACAGGGCTGTCCGCGTTCCATTTCGCTCTACTGAATCTCGGCCATGACTGTGTCGCGGGCGACGCTCTGGTTGGCGCTGACGTGGACGGCCGTTACCGTTCCTGCGCGTGGCGCGCGAATTTCGTTCTCCATTTTCATCGCTTCCAGCACCAGCAATGGCTGGCCGGCGCTGACGGTGTCTCCCGCCTGCACCAGCACCTGCGTAATCAGCCCCGGAATTGGCGCCTTCACGCGCCCGTCGCGGCTTTGTGGCCGCGCAACTGGCGCTTCCAGGTTGCGCACCTCCGCCTTGTGGATGCCGCTATACGCCTTAATCCAGCGCAACTGGTCGTCAAAAACAATCTCATAAGGACGGCCGTCTACGATAATCCAATCAATATCCATTAGCGAACGGGTTGGCGAGGGCATTTGTACCGTCACCGGCGCACCGTTTAGCTTCAGCGAAACGGCCGTGCCGTTCCAGTGCGGCACGTCAAATTCTACCTCGAAGGGTTCGCCATCAATCGTCACCAACAGCTTACTCATGTTCTTCCTCCGCAAGAAGCTAAAGCTACAGTTTCTTCTTCCTCTCGCTCTTGCTCATTCTGGTAAGCGGCGGCTGGAACGATGCCAGCCCGACAGCAGCCGCTCTGGCCGCGTCACGCTGCCCTGCTCATGGCGCCGCGCGTGCAGCACCGCTACTGCCGCCGCCAGGTCACGCAGATGGCCATTTTTCTTCTCTTCTGTCGGCAGCGGATGCGCCAGCAAATCGGTGTTGTATACCCCCTGCAAAAAGGCCTCTTCCCAGAACACCCGCTGCAACACCGGCAGATTGGTGGGGGTGCCCACCAGCTTAAAATCTTCCAGCGCGCGCCGCATGCGCAGCAGGCAGGTTTTGCGGTCTGGCGCCCACACTGCCAGCTTGGCAATGAGCGGATCATACGCCTCGGGCACATGGCAGCCGCAGTACACGTAGCTGTCCACACGCACCTCTGGTCCGCCTGGCAGGCGCACCATCTGAATCTGGCCAGGGCTGGGCAAAAAATGGTTCCAGGGGTCTTCGGCGTTGATGCGGCAGAGCATGGCCCAGCCTCGTGGCAGCACATCCTGCTGGGTGAAGCGGAGCGGCTCACCGGCAGCGACGCAAATCTGCTCGCGCACCAGGTCTGCGCGCGTTACCAGCTCTGTCACCGGATGCTCTACCTGGATACGCGCCTTGATTTCGGTGAAGAAGAATTGGCCCGTTTCGTCAATCAGGAATTCGACCGTGCCGGCGTTTTGATAGTTGAAGAGGCGGGCAATGGCAACGGCCGTTTCCCACAACCGTTCTCGCTGCGCCGGAGTCAGGCTGGGCGAAGGTGTCTCCTCCACCACTTTGCGATTGCCAATTACCAGCGACCCTTCCCGCTCGCCCAGGTGTACCAGGTTCCCCTGCCCATCAGCCAGAATCTGTACCGCTACCTGGTGCGCGGGCAAAATGGCCTTTTCCAGATACACCTGCTGGTTGCCAAACACAGCGCGAGACTCCGCCTGTGCCCGCTGCATGGCGCGCAAAAGCTGCTCTGGCGAGCGCGCCAGCCGCTCCCCGGGACCGCGCCCGCCGCTACACGATTTTATCACCAGCGGATATTCCAACTGTGCCGCCGCCTCGCGCAGCGCCTCAATGTCTGCCACGCCAAAGGTCATGGGAGAACAGGTAACAGTTGGGAAACCGGCGGCGCGCACGCGGTTGATTGCCTCTAGCTTGTTGCGCACCTTTTGCGCAACATAAGTCGGTGGGCCAATAAAGGCAATACCTGCTATTTCGCACTGGCGGATGAAGTTCACGTCCTCGGCCAGAAAGCCATAGCCGGGGTGGATGGCTTCTGCGCCACATTGCTGCGCCAGGCGTATGAGCGCTTTCCCATCCATGAAGGTGGCTGCTGACGGCACCTCGATACACTCATCTGCTAGACGCACGTGCAGCGATTGCCGATCGGCGGTTTCGTACAGGGCAACGGCCGTTATGCCCATTTCGCGGCAGGTGCGCACAATCCGCACCGCAATTTCCCCTCGGTTGGCGATCAATATCTTCTTGAACATGATTGGTTGCTCCTTCAGCCAAGTGGTCGCGTCCTTCTTGTAAAAAGTGACGGCGGACGGCAAACGGCGGACGGTTGACTACCTGACTACATCGGCGAAATCCCATGCTTGCGCGGCGCGTGCCGGTCGCGTTTAGAAAGCGTCACGTGCAGTGAGCGAATCAAAATGCGGCGCGTATCGCGGGGTTCAATCACGTCGTCAATTAGGCCACGCGCCGCCGCCACATAGGGGTTATTGAACCTGGCCTGATAATCCTGCACCAGCTCTTGGCGTTTGGCGACCGGGTCTTCCGCCTCTTGCAAGTCGCGGCGAAAGAGAATGTTCACCGCCCCTTCTGCGCCCATCACCGCCAGTTCGGCATTGGGCCAGGCGTAGAGCAAGTCACCGCGCAGCCCCTTGCTGCTCATAACGCAATAAGCGCCGCCGTAGCTTTTGCGCAAAATCACCATTAGCTTGGGCACGGTGGCTTCGCTGTAGGCGTAAATCATGCGCGCGCCGTTGCGAATGATGCCGCCGTATTCCTGGTCCTTGCCGGGCAAGAAGCCAGGCACATCTTGCAGGGTGACGATGGGGATGTTGTAAGCGTCGCAGATGCGGATGAAGTGGGCGGCTTTGATGCTCGCCTGAATGTCTATGCAGCCGGCCAGCACCATGGGCTGGTTGGCGACAAAGCCCACAACGAACCCATCCAGACGGCCGAAACCAACCACCAGGTTTTCGGCCCAGAGCTGATGCACTTCAAAGAAACGGCCGTCGTCCACCACGGCACGAATCACGCGGCGCACGTCATACGGCTTGTGCGGGTCGGTGGGCACAATCTCCTCTAATTCCGGACAGCGCCGTTCCGGGTCGTCGGTTGGTTTGATGTAGGGCGGGTCGTCCTGGTTATTTGATGGCAGGTAGCTAAGCAGTGTGCGCACCAGCTGCAAACATTCGCGGTCATCGCGTGCCAAAAAGTGGCAAACGCCACTTTCCTGGCTGTGAATCAAGCCGCCGCCCAGCTCCTCAAAGCCAACCTCTTCCTGCATGACTGATTTCACCACGTCTGGACCGGTGATAAACATGTAGCTGTTTTCGGTCATGAAGACAAAATCGGTCAGCGCTGGCGAGTAAACAGCGCCGCCAGCGCACGGCCCCATGATGACAGAAAGCTGGGGAACGACGCCGGAGGCTTCGCAGTTGGCGTCGAAAATTTGTGCATACCCGGCCAGGCTGTCTACCCCTTCCTGGATGCGCGCGCCGCCGGAGTCGTTGAGGGCAATAAAAGGCGCGCCATAGCTGAGCGCCATTTTCATCGCCTTGACAATTTTTTGCGCGTGCATTTCGCCCAACGAGCCGCCCATTACGGCGGCGTCTTGCGCGGCAACGAAAACGTGACGGCCGTTGATCTCACCAAAACCGGTGATTACCCCATCTCCCAGGCGGGACGTTTTGCCGCCGATGTAGGTTTCGCTGCGCGGCGTCACCAGCGTGTCAATTTCGGTAAAGGTACCGGGATCAAATAGCAGGTCCACGCGCTCGCGCGCCGTCAGCCGCCCTTTTTTGTGCTGCTGGGCAGCATCTTTTTCCGAACCGTAGGCAATTCGCTTGCGCTCCCGCAATCCCTGTAAATAGGCATCCATTTCCTGCGCCATGCGTTCACTCCTGTGATAATGACCGCCGACCGCCGACCACAGACCGCCGACTGCTGACCGCTGACCGCCGACGGCCGA
The DNA here is from genome assembly GCA_937943625.1 of uncultured Anaerolineae bacterium. Classification (GTDB taxonomy): domain Bacteria; phylum Chloroflexota; class Anaerolineae; order Promineifilales; family Promineifilaceae; genus JACSRF01. The sequence goes on from CALEAD010000017.1 coordinate 11,092, forward strand.
CCGCTAACCGCCGTCTGCGGTTTGCGGTCGGCCTTGTAAATTGAACCTGCGCTACCTTTTCATTCGTGGCGGTGTGCCCAGTCTTGACGTTTTCTATATGTTTAGGCAACCAATGTCAACACAAAACCATCCTGCACGCGCCACCAGCCCAGCAACGGCCGTGTTTCACCGATTCTTCTCGCGTCCAATTCAACCGCAAAAAGTGTCCATGTTTGTGGTGGCATAGGAACTGGATTGATCAGGCAGGTAACGGCGCGCGTGTCTATCGTCAGACCAAGTTGTAATGCTTTGAGCACTGCCTCTTTGCCGCTCCACACGGCCGTTACCAGCGTATCCACCATGTGCGGCGCCGCCCGCCGCACCAATGCCTGCTCGGCCAGGGTAAAGTAATCCTGCACGAACTGGGGCGAGCGCGGCGCAATCTCTTCCATGTCCGCGCCGATGGGGAGGTGCGGTTCCAGCAGCGCGGCGCAAAAGGCGTGGCTGTTGGCGTGGCTGATGGAGAGAAGCGGCCTTATGTCTGCGGGAATGGCGGCAGCTATTTGCACGTGGGGGGCATGGGTACGGCCGTTCAGCACCTGCACCTGATCCAGCGCCACCTGCACGCCCCACTGCTGCCAGAGCATTTGCTGCAGCAATTGCTTGGCCGTCCAGCGACCCAGCAGCCAGTCGCGCCGCCGCTTGGCCACCGTCAGCGTGGCAAAGTGCGCCGCTTCTTCTGCCCCCAGCAGCCCAGCCGGGGGCACGCCCCGCGCCAGGTCGGGGTGGGCTTGCGTGGTTTGCAGTAGCCAGTTAATCATTCTGCACTCATCCCACCAATGCCACTGTGCGGTAGCCGCGCATGGCCACAAACAAACGGCCGTTTTCGTCTACCACCTGCGCGTCAAAGGCAGCGCCATCGTCAACGGCCGTTACCACTGCATACAACCGCTGCCCATCCGCTTCCTCTTCCTGGCGGTAAGCCGTCACCGCGTCAATGGCCAGGGGCAGCGCCATCACTCCCTTGCGCTGCATTTCCCACATGCCCGCCGTCTGGAAGGCCAGCTCAATCAGGCGCGGCGCCATCAGCAGCTGCGCATGGGCGGGGTGGTTGTTGGGCGGTAAATTGGCGGCGAGCAGGCCAACGGCGGTATTCCCTGCCAGCGCCACTTTCTCCAGCACCTGGTAGGCTGGGCCGTGAAAATAGCGGGCGTAAATGGCGTCGCGCCCAATCACCTCGCCGCTAAACGTGGGCGGTTGGGTGGTGGGGGCTTCTGGCGCGCTGGCGCTCAGGCGCACGGTGGCCGTAAAGTGCAGCTTTTCCTGCACGCCGCTCTTCAGCGCCCGCCGCGAAAGCAGCTGCGTGGAAACGAGAATGTCGGCGCCATCAGGTACGGCCGTTGCCGTCAGGTAAAGCGTTTGCGGCTCCATGCGGTAAAACTTGAAGGGAGCGTGGAACGTTTCTTGCACCACGGCCGTTACGTGGTAATCCGGGGCCAGCAGGTGCGCCAGTTCAGCAAAGGTTTCTGTGCCCATCACCCCCGGCAGCAGCGGCGTGCCCTCCATGGCGTGGTCATAAAGGAAGGGCTGCTGTCGCGGGTCGAGCGCCGTCTGCGCCTCCAGCCTGCCATACAGCCTGTATGCCGTCACCTCGCCAATCATTAGCAACGGCCGTTGCTGGCGAGCCAGCCACTCATTCACTTTGGCCGCATCCAGGCCACCCGTTTCATCCCACTCCTGGGTGAGGATGCCCAGCGCGCCGCCTACCACCACCTCGCCACCGCCGTAGAGCAGCTCGCGCCGCACCGTGGGAATGCCCACCGCTGGCGGCAGCATCTCGATACCCGCCATCTCCATGATCTTGGGAATGGAGCCGCGCGTGGCCATGCCAATTTCGCCCCAGGCCGTCCAGTCCAGGGCGATGCCGCGCGTTTCTGGTCGCCAGCGGCGCAGGCTGCTCATCAGCTTGCAGAGCAGGTCATTGGCGGCGCTGTAATCCGTCTGACCATTGTTGCCAAAGCGCCCGGCCACCGAGCTAAAGACCATCACCGCGCCAATCGGCAGGTCGTGCGTAGCGCGCAGCAGGCTGAAGAGACCATCGGCCTTCACGTCGTACACCAGGTCGAACTCTTGCGGCTCCTTCTTGTCCAGCGGGTGGCTGATTTCCAGCCCGCCAGCGTGGATGAGGGCGTCAATTTTGCCGTAGCGGGCGCGAATGTCGGCGACAACGGCCGTTATCGCTTCCCCATCCAGCAAATTGACCTGATGGTAATGGACTGTGCCCCCGGCCGCTTCCACCGCTTCGATGGCGCGCAGGGCCGCCTCGGCGCGCTCCACGGCCATGATTTGCTTTTCGATCAGCGCCGGCGTCGGCCGTTCGCCCGCCGCTTTTGCCTCGGCGATCAGCATCTGCTTCAGCGCCTCTTTGTCGCTGCGGAAGAGGCGCACTTTGGCGTCATCGCGCGTTGGGGCTGCCGCCAGGTCTAGCAGGTAAAAGATGCCGCCGCTGGCCGCTGCCAGGTCGGCGACAATGGCGCTGGTGATGCCGCCCGCCGCGCCCGTAACCACCAGCACGCTGTGTGCGTCTAGCGCCAGGGCAGGGGCGTTGGTCTCTGCTACTGGCTGCTCTGCCAGAGTGACCGCCACCCGCTGCCCCTGGGCGTAGCCTACCTCCACCGCGCCGGGGTCGGCCTCGGTTTCGGCAATAAGCATGTCAGCGTAAACGGCCGTTTTGCGATCCAGCGCAAAATCAACCACTTTTGCTAACACGTTGGGGCGCTCCCGCTTGAATGCCTTGGTAAACCCACCCACCGCCCCACCCAGAGGCGCAGTTGCACCTGTCGCGCCATAACCATGTTCGCCGCCTAGTCGGGTGGCTGCCACCAGGAAAGCAGCGGGCTGGTTCATGGCGTCGTACAGAACGCGCATCACGGCGTAGTAGTTCTTGATGCGCTGGCGGTTGAGTTCCCGCCAAGTCGGTAGGTCGAGTTCACTTAAATCAGGCTCAGCGTCAAGCGCTGCCAGCCAATAAACACCTTGAATTGGCCCGGCGTTATACCAGGCCGCCACTTGTGCCGCCAACTCGGCGGTTGGCGCGCTCACATCCAGCGCCAGCACCGTTACGCCGCGCTTTTGCAGACGGCCGATCAGCGCCTTGCCCACACCTCCTTGATCCAGGGCTACAATCACGTGGCTCTTCTCGTTCAGGGTCACGCCGGTGGGCTTGCACCAGGCCAGCGGCGGGCGCAGCGTCACCACGGGCACGCGCCGCGGCAGGCGGTTTGCTTCAGCAAGGGAGGACGCGGGAATGTGGGAAACGGCAGGCTTTGCCACCGCCACTTCCCCCATTCCCGCGTCAACTTTTAAATCCGGCCGCATCTCATAAACGAAGGCTATCACCTTTTCCAGCGTGGTGTAATCACGCAGCGACAGATCGTCGCGGCGCGGGATGTCAAACGCCTGGCGGATGGCGGCAAAGGTTTCCGCCTGTTTCACTGTGTCTATGCCCAGGTCGGCTTCCAGGTCCAGGTCCATGTCTAGCATGTCGGTGGGGTAGCCAGTCTGCTCTGACACAATGGCCAGCACTTTGGCGGTGACGGGGTCGTGAGTTGACGGGGTGGCTGGGTGACTGGGTGACTGGGTGACTGGATGAGCCGCAGCCAACATCTCACCCCCGCTCTTCCGCTCCTCTGTTCCCATACTTTCCGCTCCTCCGCTCTCCGCTTTCGTGCTCTCTGCTTCGCGCAAATCTGGCCGCATCTCGCGCACAAAGCCCACCACTTTTTCCAGCGTGGTGTAATCACGCAGCGACAGATCGTCGCGGCGGGGGATGTTAAACTCGGCGCGGATGGCGGCAAAGGTTTCCGCCTGTTTCACCGTGTCAATGCCCAGGTCGGCTTCCAGGTCCAGGTCCATGTCTAGCATGTCGGTGGGGTAGCCAGTCTGTGCAGAGACGATGGCCAGCACTTTGGCGGTGACAGGGTCTTGCCCTGATGGGGTGACGGGTTGGCTGGGTGGCTGGGTGACGGGATGAGCCGCAGCCACCGTATCACTTTCGCTCCTTCGCTCTGCCGCTTCTCCGCTCCCCTGCTCCCCTGCTCCCACGCTCTTCTGCTCGATAGCCGGAGGCAGTGTTACCTGTACCGGCTCTGGCGCGGGTGTTGGCGTGGGGGTTGGCGCTTTGGCGGGCGCGGGGGGCACGGCCGGCTTGGGTGGGGCAACGGCCGTTATCGGTTCAGGGATGATCATGCGCGCGGGTGGAACGGCCGTTGTGCTCGCGTGGCTCACCAGCGCGCGCAGCGTGGGGCCGGTTCCTGGCTGCCAGCGACTGGAAGCGGGGTGGCGCTGCGGCACACCGTTTGCCTGAATGCGCAGGATACGTTTGTCAACAACCGTTTGCGCAAAATCATAGCCACTGATGGCATCCAGCCAATGCTGGTACTGCGCCGGGTGGTCCACGCGGTTCAGCGCGCCGGGGATGCGCCGCGTCAGCGTCATGGCAATTTGCGAGCCAAAGCCTGCCGCCAGGTGCAGCGCATATTGCACCGGATAGCGTCCGCCGCGGCTCAGGTTCAGCGGCCCCAGGTCGGGGTCCACCTCGCGGAAGTTGGGCACGGGCGGCACAATACCATATTCCAAAATCTTCACGGCAATCACGTCTTCAATGCCCACGCCCATGGGGTGGCCGGTAAAGCCTTTGGTGTTGGCTACAATCACCTCGCGCGCCGCTTCGCCAAAGGTGTGGCGCAGCGCCTCCCCCTCGGCGGCGGCGCTGCCACCCCGCGCCGGGGTGTACGTTTCGTGGGACATAAAGACGGTTTGGGGCGCCATCGCCTGACGGTTCAGGCCAAAACGGCGCTCGGCCGAAGTCACCAGTGCGTTCATGACCTGGGCAATGTGGCTCACGTCCAGGCGGGTGCCGTGATAGGCGCTGTTGTTGGTTTCGCTGGCCAGCAGCTCAACGATGCCACGCATACCACGTTCGCGCACAGCGTCTTCGCTTTCCAGCACCAGGGCAGCCGCGCCCATGCCCATCAATGTGCCGTGGCGACGGCGGTCGAAGGGGAGCGCCGCCTCGTCCACGCGGTCGTCGGTGGCGGCCGCGCCTACGGAGAGGAAGCCAGCGCCCACCCATTCCATCAGGTTATCGCCGGTGACGTTATCGGCAGCAATGACAATCACGCGACGGCAACGGCCGTTGCGAATCCAATCCTCGGCAATGGCAATGGCCTGGGCGGTGCTGGCGCAGGCGGCGTTTACCTGCGTGTTGGGGCCGCGCGCGCCGATGTACTCGGCAAACTGGCTGTGCCCCATAGACAAAATGCGGAAGAGGAAGCGGCGATCAAACGTATAGGGCTCTCGCTGCAAGGCTTCGCGCAAGTCGTTGATGCGCCGGTCCAGCTCACGCAGCGTCTCGGCGTCGCGCGTATAGGCGCGCACGTCATGTAGCATTTGCAGCTGCTCTAGCCGATTTTGGAAGGTGTAATACCGACTCATCTCCTCGGCAAAACGGTCGCCGCCAGGGAAGGCGCTGGCAAAAATCACGCCCGTCTCGTCGCGCAAGGATTCCGGCAATAGCCAGCGATCGGGCAGGAATTTGTCGGTGGTGGTGCGGCGATAAGTTTGTACCAGGGGGATGCCCGCCTCGCGCAGGGCGTCGAAGCCGGCGGCCATGGCCAGTTGCGTGGTGCTGTCCAACGCTTCGATCAGCTTTTCCGGCACGCCGTACTCTTCAGCCAGGTTAAAGTAGCCGGGGCGCCCGGCCAGCTTGATCACTTCGTCGGGATCGGTGATGGTTTCGAAGCGGCCGTTGCCGTCGGCATCTTTCACCAGGCGCGTAATCTGCTTGGCCAGAATGCGCTTGCGGAAGCGTTCCGGGATCAGGTCCACAAACTGCTCCCCGCGCAAAATGCGCAGCGCATTGTCTGGGTCCATCACCGATTTCTCGGCGCCGGGCAGCCCCAGCCCCGTACCGCTGATGACCACGGAGCCGGCAGGCGGTGCGTGGTGGTCATAGATTGCAGGTTGCGGCGTGGGGCGCGCGGCATGGGTGACTTGCTGCACCGCCTGGGCAATGAGCTGCGCCATTATTTCCAGCGTGGCTGCTTCTGGCGTGCTGTTGGTGGGGGATACCGTTGTCTTGATCATACTCTCTTCCTCGGTTTTCTTCTCAGGCACAGCGCGCGCGCCTGCTTGCTCCAGTTTCCAGTCCCCTGGCTCCCGGCCCATAACCGGGGTATACCCGGCCGCATACAGGGCACAAAGCGCCATGTTAAAGGCAGGTAGCGCCCCCGTTTTGGGGTGGTTGGTCAAAACAGGCAGCACGTCTGGCTTGTCAGCGAACACATCGCGGGCAAAGCCTTGCAGCGCCCGCTTGGGGCCGACCTCGACAAAAGCGCGCGCGCCGGCGTTATACAGTGTTTCCAGCCCCTTCACCCACTGCACCGGTGAGGCGATCTGCTTTTCCAGTATCTCCTTGATGCCTTCGACCGTCGTTGGGTAAAAGTCGCCGGTGACGTTGGCCACCAGTGGCAATTTGGGCGGGTAAATGCGCAGGCGGTCGAGCACCTGGCGCAGGGGCTTGCTGGCAGGGGCGACAATTTGGGTGTGGAAGGCATGGCTGACGGGAATGGGAATGGCTTTGTATCCTTTCTCGCCAAAGCGCTTGATTGCCGCTTCCACCGCCTTACTCGCCCCGCCAATCACGCTCTGGCTGTGGCTGTTGATGTTTGCGGGCACGACGTAGCCGTCTATTTCCGCCAGGGTTTGCTCGACGACTGCAAACGGGGCGAGAATGGCCGCCATACGGCCGTTATCCCCCACGTCCACCTTTGTCATTTCTTCGCCGCGTGCCGCCGCCGCTTCCAGCGCATCGGCAAAGGGCATAACACCGGCGGCAATCAGCGCCGCGTATTCGCCTAACGAGTGCCCCATCACCATGTCGGGCCTGAAGCCGTAGCTTTCCAGCAGTCGCAGCATGGCAATATCCAGGGTGAGCATGGCGGGCTGGGTAACGGCCGTTTGCATCAGCGCCAGCTCTGCCTGCATCACCGCCTTGTCGTCGGTGGCGTCCACAAAAATGTAATCGGTCAGCGGCCTGCCCAAAATCGGCGTCATCACGCGGTCAGCCTCGGCAAAGACCTCGGCCACAACTGGGGAAAGGGGCAGCAGTTCGCGCCCCATGTTTACGTATTGACTGCCCTGGCCGGGGAAGAGGAAGGCGATTTTGCCCGGCGCGCCGCCGCTGCCGCGAAAGATGCCCTGCGCTTCCATCGCTTTCCAGGCTCTGGCATCGCTGCCCTGACAGAGGCGCAGCGCTTTTTGCAGCCGACCCAGCAGCTCTTCACGGTCGCCAAAGTCTATGATCAGCCGTTCGCGGGATTGCAGCACGGCCGTTTCCGGCACAGCCAGCGGCGGCGTCCAGCCTTCCTGTACCTGCGCCAGTGCCTCTTCCACCTGCGCTTGCAGGTCGGCGGGGGTGGCAGCGCCCAGGGCGAGAATGCCGCGCAATGGCGCAGGCCATTGCGGAGTGGGGATTGACAATGGCGGATTGGTGATTAGTGCTTGGGCGGATGCGGGTTGCCGGGCAGTTGTGGTTACGCTCTGTCCGCCGTTTGTGGGCACACCGGCGGCCTGGAAGGTTTTGCGTGGCGTGGTAAGCGCGCCGGGGATGTGCTCTTCGAGCACGACGTGGAAGTTGGTGCCGCCAAAGCCATAGGCGCTGACACCGCAGCGGCGCGGCACGTGCGCCGGTTTCTCCCAGGGCGCGGCGTCGTGAATGAGGCGGAAAGGTGAATTGGCAAAATCTATGCCGGGATTTGGTATGGTGGCGTTGAGCGTGGGGGGGAGCGTCTTGTGGTAAACGGCGTACACCGCCTTCAGCAGCCCGGCTGCGCCCGCGCCCGCTTTCAGATGGCCAATGTTGCTCTTGGCAGAGCCGAGACCGATGCTATGGCGCGGTGCGCCGCCAAAAACGGCCGTCAGGCTTTCGACCTCGACTACGTCGCCGACGCGCGTGCTGGTGCCGTGCGCCTCGACCAAGGTGGCGGTGGCGGGGTCCAGCCCGGCATGTGCCCAGGCGCGTTGCATGGCCAGTTGCTGACCAATCGGGTTGGGCGCGGTGATCCCTTTGCCCTTGCCGTCGCTGGCGCCGCCAACGCCGCGAATGACAGCGTAAATGGGGTCGCCGTCGCGCTCGGCATCGGCCAGTCGTTTTAATAGGAATACGGCCGCCCCCTCGCCCATCACAAAGCCATCCGCGCCGTCGCCAAACGGCCGTGTGCCCGTGGCGCTGAGGGCGCCAATTTTGCAAAACTTGACAAAGCTGGAGACGCCCATGTTGCGGTCTACACCGCCAGTCAGCGCTGCATCTACTTTGTGTTCAGTCAGCAGCTGCATTGCCGCTTCCAAAGCGGCCAGGCTAGAGGCACAGGCGGCGTCGGTGATGAAGTTAGGGCCGCGCAAATCTAGCACGTTGGCCACGCGCCCGGAGACGATGTTGGGCAGTTCACCGGGCATCGAATCTTCCGAAATCGGCGGCAGGGCAGCATCTATGGCGCGGTGATAACCGCCGAGAATGGCCTGGCGCGTGCTGGCGGGCAGGCTGGCAAATTCGGGCACCTGTGCTAATGCGTTTGCGTATTCGGGAAAGACGATGCGCAAATTGGTGGTATAGTGCAGTTCGCCACCCATAGCCGTGCCCAGGATGACGGCCATGCGTTCAGTCGGCAACGGCCGTTGCGGGTAACCATAATCGGCCAGGGCATCAGCCGCCACCGTCAGCGCCCACTGCTGCCCCTCGTCCATGGCAGCGGCCACTTTCGGCGGAATGCGGAAGCGCTTCCAGTCAAAGGTAAAGCCGCGCACCCAACCGCCAATTTTGCTATAGGTTTTATCTGGCGCTTTCGGATCAGGGTTGTAATAATCAGCAATAGACCACCGCTCTGGCGGCGTTTCTGTAATGCTGTAGCGCTTGTGAATGATATTTTGCCAGAAGGCGGGCGCGTTCGGCGCATCGGGCAAAATTGCCCCCAGGCCTACAATGGCAATTGCTTGTTCGGCACTGTCCATGAGTCTGTTCTCCTCGTTTTGGTGCATTTGACGGCTGAGTGCGAACGGCAGAGCGCCTATCTCAAGCGGGAAAGGCGCGCACCAGCACCTCCGCGGCGTAGTCCATGTCGGCAATCAGGCCCGCCTGCGCCTGGTAAATGGCAGGCAGGTTCAGCGAATTGGCCAGGTTGGGGTCGCTTTGCCCGGCGCCAATCGTCCACTGCAAACCGTCGGCAGCCACTTTCAGCGCAGCCTGACGGCCGTAAATGCGCGCCAGCGTTTGCCGCGTGGGTACGTCCAGGGGGATGGCTTCGGTGGGGTTGGCCGCCACGCGCTCGCTGAAGATAGCGGCCGTTTCGGCCCAGGCCACCAGTTCACCCAGGCGGAACAGCACATGCTGGTTGCGCGTCAGGCGGTCAATGCGGCAGCGTTCCAGAATCGTTGCCAGGGCGCGCAGCGCCAGCGCCGCATAGTTGGCGCCGTTGTGCATTTCCTGCACGTGCAGCGCGTCCAGCCGCGCCGCCCAATCGTTGTAATAGTTGCCGCGCGACTTCAGGTGCTCCTGCCAGCGGTCGCGGGCAATAGTCCACTCCATGATTTCCGAGGTGCCCTCGTAAATGGTGGTAATACGCACGTCGCGCTTAATTTTCTCCACCATGTACTCTTTGGTGTAACCGTAGCCACCCAACGCCTGGATGGCGTCTTCCGCCGCTTTGTTGCCCGCTTCGGTGGCCGCATATTTGGCTACGGCCCCCTCTGTTTGCAGGCCATGCCCGCCGCCGGCATCCAGCCGCTCTGCTACCCACTCAATGTAGCTGCGCGCCGCTTCCAGGCGGGCGGCGTTGGGTACGATGAGCTTGTGTGTGTAGCCTTGTTTCTGGCTGAGGGGAGCGCCCGCCTGGATGCGCTCCTGGCTGTAGCGAATGGCGCGGCGCAAGGCTTCCCAGCCTGCACCCAGGCCAAAGGCACCAACCATCAGGCGCGTGTAGCCAAAGACGGCCTGCGCCTGCGCCAGCCCTTTACCCTCTGCGCCGCCGACCAGGCGGTCGGCGGGCACGAATACGTCTTCGAGAAAGAGGGCGGCGGTGTTGCTGGCGCGAATGCCATGCTTGTCTTCTGACTTGCCTTTGGCAAAGCCGGGGGCGTCGGCCTCGACGATAAACCAGGAGGGGCCGCCGGGGGCGTTGGCCAAGATGGTGTAAACGTCGGCGACGCCGCCATTGCTGATCCATTGTTTACGGCCGTTTAGCTTATACCCTTTTACGACCCCATCTTCGACCACTGGCTCCGCTTTGGTGCTGAGGGCGGCCAGGTCGCTGCCCGCCTGCGGCTCCGTCGCGCCGTAGGCCACCAATAGCGACTCCTCGGCCACGCGCCCCATCCAATGCCGCTTTTGCGCCTCTGTGCCGCCTACGCTGATGGGATCGGTGCCGAGGAAGGTGGCCAGCACGCCGGTCGCCACGCCCAGGTCAATGGCAGCCATCAGTTCGGAGACGCGGTAAATGTCATAGGCGCCGCCGCCCAGGCCACCATACGCTTCAGGGATGAAGAGGAGGTGCAGGCCAAGCTGACTGGGATCGTATAGCTCTTGCAGAATTTGGCGGGGGAATTCGTCTTTGTGGTCTAGCTCAATCAGGTACTCAGGTGTGAGTTTACGCTCTGCGTACTTTTTGAGCGTGTCTAAGATCATCTCGCGGGTTTCGTTGTCTAATCCGGGCATCGTTTTCCTGCCTGTTTCCTGTAATATGACCGCCGACGGCTGACCGCTGACCGCCGACTTGAAGTGATGGGGCATGGTTGGTCACGTGCTAGCGAGACACTTTGCGATTTTGACCGTTAACGGATCGTAGCTGGCGGTTCGCAATCCGTGATCTGCGGTCTGCAGCAGTGGTCAAATGTGTAAAGGTAGCATGAACCGTGCCCAATACAGGCTTCCCACCCCGGACTTTGTCATAGCAGGTAGGTTTGCAACAGGGTTGGGCTTGAAAAAAATCCATACAAAAAGCACCCGTAAGCAGCAACTGCTTACGGATGCTCCCCTGTTGCGTCCAACTTGCTACAAGTGGTTAGCGCATTTGCCGCAGTGAAGCAATATGTGCGCTAACCAAAAATGATTGTAGCACTTGGTGGAACAGGTGAGATAGTGAAGATTGTCACATAAAGTGGGCGATGATCTGCAGCATCTGTGGATGAATGCGGCCGTTGCTAGCGATCAGTGCCAGGCGTGGGGCGATGGTAAGGGAACGGCCGTCCATTTCTGTCACCTGTCCCCCTGCTTCTTGCACCAGCAGGACTCCGGCAGCCACGTCCCACGCATTCAGTTTATATTCCCAGTAGCCATCCAGCCGCCCGGCGGCGACGTAAGCCATATCCAGTGCGGCTGCGCCGGCGCGGCGGATACCCTGTGCCCGCTTCAGAAAAGCGCGCGTTTGCGCCAGATTGTCTTGCTCACTGGTGTGCCGGTCATAGGGAAAGCCGGTGGCGAGCAGGCTATTGATGAGTTCGGCCGTTGCGCTAACCTGCAAGCGGTTGGTCTGGCCATTGCTGTGCAGAAATGCGCCGGCGCTGTGTGCCGCAGAGAAGCATTCGTCACGCAGCGGGTCATAAACCACGCCAACCAACGGCGTGGCTCCCTGGTAGAGGGCAATAGAGACACAAAAAACGGGAAAGCCATGCGCAAAATTGGTTGTGCCGTCCAGTGGGTCAACATACCAGACAAATTCACTCTGCTTCTGGTTTTGGCCGCTCTCTTCGGCCACAATGCGGTGGTCAGGAAAAGCAGCTTGCAGCCGCGCCAGGATGATCCTTTCGGCGGCCGTGTCGTACTGCGTCACCCAGTCAACGGCCGTACTCTTGTGGCTAATTTCCTTCTTTTCCCCGTACCCCTGGCGCAGCAGCGCCCCTGCTTCGCGGGCAATCTCAATCGTTTGGTTTAGGATGTTTTCGAGATTCATAAGGGAAATTGTGACGCAGCGGTGGCAAATTGGCAAAGGTATGTGAGCGGTTGCAGATGAGAGCGTGATTGGTACCCAACCACGAAGCTCGCCTTACAAATTTGGGTAATAAGCAATCCCCAGCGCGTCCATAATGGCAATGGCCAGCGGCGCCACAAACAGTGCGGGTAGCAAATTGGCAGCGCGAATCTGCTTCAGATTGAGCAGGCGCAGGGCAATAGCAAGCAGCAGTACGCCCCCTGTTGCCGTCAGTTCATTCACCATAGGGGGCGTGAACACCTGGCTGCCCAGGCTGGCCAGCAAGGCAATGCCCCCCTGAAAGCCCAAAATCACCAAAATCGAGGCCAGCACGCCGGGTCCCAGTGTGGCGGCAAAAGCGAGGGCGGCAAAGCCATCCAGCATTGCCTTAATCGCCAGCTTGGTGTAGTCGCCAGTCAGTCCGTCCTCAATGGCGCCTTGAATGGTCAGCGGCCCAACGCAAAAGACCAGGCTGGCCGTGACGAAGGCCTCGACAAAGCGGGATTGCGCTCCCTCTGGCCCACGCGCCAGGCGACGGCGTAGCCACTCGCCAAACTGTTCCAGCTTCGCCTCCAGATTAAGCGCCTCGCCCAGCAGCGCACCCAGCAATAGGCTGCCCAACACAATGAGCGGGTTGCGCGTGGCCAGGGAACTGCTGATGGCAATGGCCAGGGTGAAAAGCCCCAGGCTGGCAAAAATCGTTTCTTGCATGCGCTGGGGAAAACGGCCGCCCAGCAGCGTGCCAAGCGTGCCGCCAATGAGGACGGTCAGGGCATTGAGGAGGGTACCAATCATGCAAGTAGTCCAGGCTTGAATAGATGTAGACCGGAGTAACCCAACGGCCGTGCGGCAAAACTTAGCACGAGGTGGGGCAAAAGTCAATGCGTCTGGGTGGTAATGCAGCAAGTAAAAAAGTTCGCAGTGACCGCTTTAGCGGGCAGCCGCCTAAAGTCGGCACGACGAACGGAAGTAGACCCAAATTGAGAATAACTGGAATTATCTGGCATCGTCTTGACAACCCTCTCGGTAATTGTCTAGAATTTACGTCATCTTACGCTGTGCGTCTGATTGTGGAAAAGACCATAGGAGCGACTTGGAGGCCAAGATGAATGTGATTAAAGTGTCTGCCCGTTCGCGGACAGCGGCTGTTGCTGGAGCTATTGCTGGCGTTATACGAGAATCGCAGCGGGCAGAAGTGCAGGCAATTGGCGCTGGCGCTGTGAACCAAGCCATAAAGGCGATTGTGATTGCGAAGGGTTATCTGGAGGATGAGGGCGTACACGTAGTCTGTGATCCGTCTTTTGTAGAAGTGGAAATTGACACGCAGGAGAGAACGGCTGTGCGCATCGTGGTGATGCCGCATTAACAAGACTGTTTGGTATAGTGGCAAAGGGCATAATCTGACATTTTATCACCTTGTCACCACGTCAGATTGTCGCCTTGTCAGGTATATTTTCAGGGTAAAGCAAAGGGCATGGCGCGCGTCATGCCCTTTTTTTGCCGATACTGGGGGAATGATGTTGCGACCAGAGGATTTTTTTGATTTGAGCGAGCCGGAAACGGCCATGTTTTTTCACGAATGCGCTTACGTCTGGCAGGCCATTGGCCGCATTGCCGGTCACGTCAGGCGATTAGTTGGAGAGCGACAGACCATTTTGGGCCAGGTGATGCCGGGGGCGTTTCTCAGCGATCGCCCTATTTACATTGCCCCAGGCGCAGTCGTCGAGCCGGGCGCTTACATTGTGGGGCCGGCTTATATTGGCGCAGGGGCGGTGGTGCGGCATGGCGCTTACGTGCGTGAAAATGTAATTTTGCTGACCGGCAGTGTGCTGGGACATGCCAGCGAGGCAAAGAATACGCTCTTCCTGCCGGAGGCGCAGGCGCCGCACTTTAACTACGTGGGCGACAGCATTTTGGGTCACCATGTGAATCTGGGGGCGGGCACGAAGCTGAGCAACCTGGGCATTCTCAGCGAAAAGGATCGGCAAACGGGCAAACGGCCGTCTATCAAACTGGTGATTGATGGCCAGGAGTATGATACTGGGCTGGTCAAATTTGGCGCTGTTCTGGGCGATTACGCGCAGACCGGCTGCAATGCGGTGCTGAACCCCGGCTGTCTGGTGGGCGCGCACACGCTCGTTTACGCCAACCTCAGTCTGCGCAAAGGGTATCACGCCGCCAACAGCATCATCAAGCTGCGCCAGGACACGCGGCGCATGGAGAAGCAGTAATCAGCGCGCACCTTTGCTGCCGATGGCGCGCAGATAGGTGGAGGAGACATCCTCCCGGAAGCGCTCTGCGGGAATGGCCTGGAACAGGTGCTGGAAAGGGCGCGGAATGGGAAGGTCGCTGAGCTGTTGAAAACGGCCGTCTTCACTCACGCGCCCGGCCACCAGGAAGTGGCAGCCCAGTTCCTCTATCTCGCGCAGGGCTGTCAGCATTTGCGAATAGGTGCCGCGGTAGTAGCGCGGGTGCAGCAGACGAACGGCCGTGTCGAAGCCCAAGACAAACGTCACCCCTGGAAACAGTCGCGCTTTCTGCACGAAGGTGGGCGCGGCAGTGGCATAGACCGGGTAGCGCCCGGCAAACTGTGCTAGCCGTGTCAGCAGCGCTTCCTGGGTCAGCAGCGGTTTATCTGCATTCGCCGCCGATACCTCAAAAGCGACTGGTTTGCCCAGCAGTTCACTGGCCGCCCTGGCCATACCCAGGTGTCCCATATGCAGGGGGTCAAAGGCGCCAGGGAGCAGCACCTGCGGGCAAATATCAGCGGTGCGCAGCAGGCCGTGCGCATAGATGCCCAAAAAAGGAATTTCCCCACGCAAAAGCTGGGCGGCGGCCGCGGCGAAATCTTGCACATCCCCTTCCAGCCGGTCGGCGCTGCCAAGCGGCAGCGTCAGTGTGTCGGGTAAACCACAGGCCACCGCCAGCGTGTGCAGTATCAGCGAACTGACCAGCTGTTCTTCCCCCTGGCGGTCACGCGCTCCCTTTTCTAGATGCAGGCCGTACCACACCAGCCGTTCTGGCTGCCAGAGGGCAATGTGCGCGCGATGCTCCCCTTTTTTTGGCCGGTCGGTCACAATGGTGGCGGTGCAGGCCAACCCGACTACGGGCCCCTCATCCTGGCGTAGCCAGCGCGCGCGCGTCAGGGCGCGGCCGGCCAGCAGACGCGCTGTTTTGGCGGCCACGTACTTTTCCGGCGTGAAGCCGAGAAATTCGTCGAAAGCCGGGGCGCTATAGGGAATGAGTGCCTCCAAAACGGTGCGCGAGGCGCCGGCTACGCTGAGTAGGTCAGAGAGCATTTGCGTGCCGGCGCCAGCTATCACCAGCATAGCCATCGTGGCCGTATCGTGAATGGCCTGGATGCGTTGTCGCATTGATTCGTCCATAAATGATGAATTTTAGCAGGATGTATGAATCTGGCGACATGGGGTGAAAGCGATGCTGGAAGGAACGACCGATTTTTCAGGGAGGGAATTTCATGATAAAACATGATCCATGCCTGTAGAGATTGTGTTTCTTTGGCTGGCGGCGTTGCCGCTGTTTGCGTTGCTGCTCTATGTGCGCCATCGTCTGCGCCGCAGGCGGGGAATTGGCGCGCCGTCCCATTCGCTGCCTGGGTGGTATGGTGTGCGCGCCTGGCTCACGGCCGTTTTTCAGGCAGGCTCTGGCACAGGGCCAGCAGATACAGGTGCGCGTTGGCCGCTGGCAGTGCTGCTGGGCAGTGGCGCGTTGCTGCTGCTGCTCGGTCAGCTTGCCTATGCGCGCGTGCCGCTGCCGCAGCGCTGGGGGGTGCTGACGCTGATGGCGCTGGGGGCGGCGCTCTTTTTCTTTTCTGGCCGTCTGATTCGCCGCGCCGGCGAGCAGGCGGTGGGTTTACGGCCGTTGGCTGGGCTGGCGCACTTCTTTGGCATCACCACGCTACAGGTACTGCTACTGCCACTGGCACTGCTGTTTGCCGTACTGACCAGCCTGGCAGCCGGTTTTGGCCTGGTCGCCCATCACGCCGGTGTGGCGCTGGTGGCCTGGCTGGCGGCCATTGTCCTGGCAGTATTGGGCAGCGCCCGCCCCGGCGAATTGTTTTGGCCGCGCCCCACGTGGCGAGATTGGACCGTGACGGCCGTTCTCTTTGTGGGGGCGTTGCTGCTGCGCGCACTCTGGCTGGCACAGTTCCCCAATACGCTCTCTGGCGATGAGGGGTCGGCGGGATTGGTGGCGCGCGATTTTGTCAACGGCCGTGTGAACAATCCCTTCACCTTTGGCTGGTTCTCTTTCCCTTCCTTTTACTTTGCTGTGCAGGGCAGCGGCATCTGGCTGTGGGGCAACACGACCGAGGCGCTACGCATTAGCTCGGCCGTGGCCGGCGCGCTGACGGTTGTGGCCTTGTACTGGCTGGGGCGTGTGATGTTTACGCGCACAACGGCCTTTGTGGCCGCAGCTTACCTGGCTGCCTCGCACTATCACATTCACATGAGCCGCATTGGCCTGAACAACATCTGGGATGGATTGTTTGCCACGGCGGCGATGGCGTGGCTGTGGCATGGCTGGCAGCACAACCGGCGCAGCAGCTTTATTTTGGCCGGGGTGGCGCTGGGGCTGGGGCAATATTTTTATGTGAGTATTCGCGTGTTGCCGCTGATCTTTTTGCTGTGGGTGGGGCTGGCGCTGCTGGTGGCGCGGGCGCAGGTGCATCAGCGGCTGGCAGGGCTGATGCTGAGCGCCTGGATGGCGCTGGTGCTGTTTTTGCCGCTGGGGATTTTGTTTGCGTGCTTCCGCAATGATTTTAACGCGCCAATGCAGCGGGTGACGATTTTTAATGGCTGGCTGGAGCAGGAAATGGTTTTGCGGGGGGAAACGGCCGTTACCATCATTCTGCGGCAAATGGGGTACGCGGCGCTGGGCTTTACGCATGAACCGCTACGTCTGCTCTATAACCCCGGCACGCCGCTGCTGCTGGCGGGAGCGGCAGCGCTCTTTTTATTGGGACTGCTGTGGGCGCTGCTATACCTGGATTTGCGCTATACGCTGCTGCTGCTGCCGCTGTTCGCCGCAGTGGTGAGTGGCGGCCTGAGCATAGACGCGCCTGCTTCACAGCGATATGTAATGGCAATGCCGATGGTGGCGCTGTTGCTGGCGTTGCCCCTGGGCGCCGCAGGGGAGTGGTTGCGCCGCCTGTGGCCGCGAAAACAGGTTTGGGTGGGGGTGGTTACGGCCGTTTTGCTGTTGCTGATGTGGGTGGATGTGCGCTACTACTTTTTTGAGGTGTATGACCGGTACGTGCTGGGTGGATGGAACACACAAACCGCGACAGAGATTGCCCATTATCTGCGCGCACAGCCAGAACAGGCCGTTTACTTCTTTGGCGCGCCGCGCATGGGCTACTTCAGCTTGTCCACCATTCCCTTTCTTGCGCCGCAAATGCGCCCATATGATGTGGTGGAGCCACTAACTACACCTCCAAATTGGGTGCTAGATGACCCCACCCTCTTTATCTTTCTGCCGGAAAGAGAGTGGGAGCTGGTATATGTGCAGCAGGCGTATGGCAACGGCCGTTTTGAGCGCCATAACCTGCCCACCGGCCAGCACGTCTTCACAGTTTATGCCATTCCGTGAACTGTGCCCGGTCATCTATTTCAGGTTACCCTTTTGCGACAAAATTCGCGCTGACCTCTGGCGCCGTAGCGCGATTCTGGCAAATTGCGCCACATTGGCAGCCGGCAAAACGCCAGCCCCCAGCGGCTTACTGACTGACTGGCTGAAATGCTGACTGGCTAACCGGCTGACCAGCTAAAATGCGCGCAATGTCTAACGACGCATTGGGGCGCGCCAGCTTGGCGGCGTTAGCCGTCATCTGCTGCAAGTGAGGATTGCCTGGTTGCAGCCAATCCCGCACGATGCGCGCAATTTCTTGCGGGTCTGTGGCAAAAGCGCCAGCGTCATTTTCCAGCACATAATCTACGTTGCCTGCCTCTTGCCCCGGCACAAAGCCAGAGATAATCACCGGCAAGCCAGAAATAAAAGCCTCGCTGAGCGTGCCCGGCCCGGCCTTGGTCACAAGAATGTCGGTGGCCGTCATCAGGTCGGGCATGTTGTCTACAAAGCCAAAAATGTGCGTGGGCAGTTCCCAGTTTACGCCTTCCAGCTTTTGCTTTAGCGCTTTGTTGCGCCCGGCAACAATGAGCAGCTGCACCTGGGGAACATGGCTGGCAAGGGCGCGGGCAATGTCGTAGACACGGCCAATGCCATCGCCACCGCCAACGATGAGGATGGCGGGGCGCTGTGGGTGTATGCCCAATTGTCGGCGCGTGGTCGCTTTGTCCCCTTTTTGCTGCGTAAATTTAAGCTGTACCGGCTGGCCCACGACGGTCAATTTCTCGCGCGGCATGCCGTAAGAAATAGCCGTTGCGGCGGCAATCTCCGTGGGAACCATGCAGTGTGTGACCTCTGGGCAGATCCAGGTGGGATGCACAGTGACCATATCGGTCACCACCGTGTAAAACGGCACATTCAACCCTGCGCGCCGCACCCAGCGCAGCCCCAGGTGGTTCATCGCAGGATGCACCGATACTACAATATCGGGCTGGGTCTGGCGCAAGAACTTGAGGATGCGCCGGCGCGCCAACACATAAGCCGTGTTCATCATCCCTTTGCGGATGGGGGGGCGCGCCGTTACCTGCCAGAACAGCAGCCACCAGCGTGTGCCAGAGTCGGCCAGCCAGGGATAAGCGCGCGGCAGGCGACGAATGGGCCAGGGGGTGTCGTTGACCCAAATATCTTCGATCACAATATCAAACTGGTTGGGATACAGGTGGTGAATGGCTTCACTGATCGCATTAGCGGCCGCACGATGGCCGCCGCCTGTGTCAGACATCAAGAACAAAATGCGTTTTGTCATTGCAGCAACCTGTGGCAGAATAACGGGTTCTGCGGCTTTGGGTTGCCAGAATTAGACAGGAGTTACCGCTGCTTGTCAACCGTTTGCAAAGCGTGAAGCGTGAAATGAGAGGGCTTGAGTTTCACGCTTCACGCTTCACCCAACAGCAGGCAGTCAGGGAATCAGGTTAACCGTTTCTGCCGGTAGCCGGAAGGCGAGAATGGTGATTGTGCCGTAGATAAAGGCCACTGTGAAAAGAATGATGCTGGCCCAGCCCAACACTTGCCGATAACGGCCGACTTTTTCGACGTCTGTAATCACCATATACATGCCCGTGACGGCGTGGACGAGCGCCGAGGCCAGCAGCAAAATATCAATCCCTTTCCAGAGCGGGTAGGCCATGCGCTCAATCACGCGGCTGAAGTCCAGATGACCAGGCGGGTAGTGCGCCACCACCATGTGCGTGGTCAGGAAGATCACCAAGCCAATGGCGCTGAGGCGCTGCAACTGGAAAATGCGTGTGTGTGAAATTTGCATCTTAATGTCCTCCTAGTGCAAACATGAGCATGGGTAGTCCGCCGGCAATAATCAGCAGCGCCGAGACGACCATGACGGCGTAAAACAGGCTGCGGCGGTATTCGGCCACGTTGAAGTAGTGCACAATCAGCAGGCGAATGCCGTCCACCCCGTGATACACAACGGCCGCCAGCAGGGCAATCTCCAGAAATTTGAATATCGGTTGTTGCACTGTTGCCAGGCGGTCATCAAAAGCCGCCTGCCCCTGGTTGATAGAGCCGATGACCCACATGTGCAAGAAAAGGTAAAGCGCCAGTGCCACACCGGTAATGCGGCGCAGGGCAAAGCTGAAAAATCCCGTTGTTTTGTACATGAGTGTCTCCAGTAGTTAGTGGGGAGTGCGCGACTCTCACGCTATTAGTCCTCCAATCTCCACTCTCTAATCTTGTTACAAACTCTTCTGCCGCTCCTTGCGCGCGGCCACAAAGGCTTCACGCTTTTGCGCCAGCTTGCGCAACGTCTCGATGGCCTGTGTGGGGTTGAGCTTTTTCGGGCAGGCGTCTATGCAGTTGAAGATGGTGTGGCAGCGGAAGACGCCATCATTGCCAGAAATCTCGATCAGCCGCTCGTTGGTGATGGTGTCGCGCGGGTCTAGCACGCGCAGAGAGGCTTTGAGCAGCGCATGAGGACCAATGTAGCGTTTGTTCACGGCCGTTACCGTGCAGGCGGAATAGCACGCGCCACACATGATGCACTTTTCGGCGTCGTTCAGTGCCGCCACCTCTTCCGGCGTCATGCGGAACTCTTTTTCCGGCACGTCGTCCGGCGGTACCAGCCAAGGCTTGACGCGCTGGTACTGTTCCCAAAAGCTGGTGCGGTCTACGACCATATCTTTGATGATGGGCAGGTAGGGCAACGGCCGTACAGTGACCGCCCCCTTCCTATCCAGATGCGCATTCACACGCTGATTGCAGACGAGCGTATTACGGCCGTTGACGTTCATGGCACAGCTGCCACAAATGGCGTGG
Organism: uncultured Anaerolineae bacterium; assembly: GCA_937943625.1. Taxonomy (GTDB): domain Bacteria; phylum Chloroflexota; class Anaerolineae; order Promineifilales; family Promineifilaceae; genus JACSRF01. Next base: position 31,506 of record CALEAD010000017.1, read on the forward strand.
CGGCAGCTGCGGCGGAAAGTGAGGCTGCCATCTTGCGTGGCCTTAATTTGCTCCAGCGCGTCCAAAATCGTCGTGTCCGACGTAATCTCCAGCGTATACTCCTTCATCACCGGCTTCTTGTCCACGTCCGGGTTAAAGCGTTGCAGGCGGATTGTTACCGTTCTTGTTGTTCCATTCGTAGCCATAATTTATTCTCCCGTTAGCCGTTAGCCACACACGGCTTACGCTTCACGCCTAATACTTCCTCTCCTGCGGCGGGTACTTCTCCCAGTCAATGTTTACCGATTTATAGCCCAGCCGGGGACCCTCTTCGCCATTCTTAAACACCAGCGTATGCTTCAGCCAGTTTGTGTCGTCCCGTCTGCCAAAGTCCGTGCGCCAGTGCGCCCCCCGGCTTTCGGTGCGGTTCAACGCGCTGGCGACCACCACTTCGGCAAAGGTCAGTAAATGCTCCGTTTCAATTGCGCCCAGCACGTCAGTGTTAAAGCGGCGGCTCTTGTCCATCACGCGCGCATTGGGGAAGCGCGCCTGTAGCTCTTTTATCTTGCGCAGCGCCCGCGCCATGCGCTCGCCATCGCGAAAAACGCCGCAATCGTTCGTCATCGTCTCTTTTAGCTCGGCGCCAATTTGCGCCACCGACTCTTTGCTGCTGGCGGGCGCATCCATCAGCCGCTGAATGCGTTCTTCCTGCCGTTGTGCCGGATCGCCGCTGATGGGATATAGTTTTGCGCCGTTCTGGATAAAGGCGGCCATCGCCTTGCCTGCGCGGCGGCCAAACAATGAGGCATCGAGCAGACTGTTTGTGCCCAGGCGGTTGGCGCCGTGCACGCTGATGCAGGCGCATTCGCCCGCGGCATAAAAGCCCACCACCGGCGTGCCCTCTGCGTCGGCAATCACCTGCCCATCCACGTTGGCGGGAATGCCGCCCATGCTGTAATGGGCTGTTGGTTGGATGGGAACCATGTCGTGAATGATGTCCACGCCCAAAAATTCATGTGCCAGCTCGCGCACTTGTGGCAGGCGGCTCATAATTTTTTCTGGCCCCAGGTGACGCAAATCGAGGTAAACGCCCCCTTTGTCTGGACCAACGCCGCGCCCTTCGTTAATTTCAAGCTGCTCAGAGCGGCTGACCAGATCGCGCGGGGCCAGTTCCATCAGCCCGGCGGCGTATTTTTCCATGAAGCGGTCGCCGTCGCTGTTGCGCAAGTAGCCCCCTTCGCCGCGGCACGCCTCGCTCATAAGAATGCCCTTGCCGTAGAGGCCGGTGGGGTGGAACTGCACAAACTCCATGTCCATGAGGGGCACGCCGGCGTTGTAGGCAATGGCGACGCCGTCGCCGGTGTTGGCGGTGGCGTTGGAGGTAATTTTCCAGGCACGGCCGTATCCCCCCGTGCCAAACATCACTGCTTTGGCGCGCATGGTATACAGCTTGCCGGTGAGGATATCCATGGCGACCACGCCGCGACAGACGTTGTCTTCGATGATTAAATCCAGGCAGTACCATTCCGGGTAGTATTTGACGCCATAGCGCAGCGCCTGTTCGTAGATGGTGTGCAGCAGCACGTGTCCGGTGTAGTCGGCGGAATAGTTGGCGCGGGGGGTGCTGTGCCCGCCAAAGCGGCGTTGGGCGATACGGCCGTCTTCCAGGCGGCTAAAAACGCAGCCCATGTGCTCATATTCATAGATCAGGTCTGGCGCTTCTTTGACCATGATTTCGATTGCGTCCTGATCGCCCAGCCAGTCTGACCCTTTGATGGTGTCGAACATGTGCAGTTCCCAGCTATCAATGGGGGCTTCACCAGGTGGGATGGCTTCTAGCGGGCCGCTGGAACCGCTGCCGGGCACGGGACGCACATTGTTCAGCGCCGCAGCAATGCCGCCTTGCGCCGCGCCACTGTGCGAACGCAGGGGGTGCAGTTTGGACAAGACGCCAATGTCTTTGACGCCAGCCTTGCTGGCCGCCAATGCCGCCCAGCTACCTGCCAGCCCTGCGCCAACAACGATGATGTCGTGAGTAATTGTGTTTGTCTGACTCATGTTTTTTTCCTTCTAGATTGGTTGGATGGTTGGTTTGGTTGGATGGGTTGTTGGGTTGGATGGTTGGTTGGGTTTGTTGGGTTTACCATCGAACTAACCCAACCAACCAACTAACTAACTAACCAACTAACCAACCTGCCTTTTATCTATCCACAAAACAGAGTATAGATGATCCCTTCCTCTCTGCTCTGCGCAGGATGTCATGAAAATGGTGTGACAGAATGCAGGAGATGAAGCTCAGAAAACTGGAAACCAACCATCAAACTGACCAACCAACAAACCTTTCCAGAGGGCCTTAATGGTTATCATTAAATTGTTTCGCGTTGCGATGGTGAATCCGTTGGGGGGCTTGACAATAGCGCAAATCAAGATTACTATGATATGTATTAAAAAAGTTGAAATATGCATCAATTTTTAGCAAAAATTTCCGCAATTTTGTTATAAAAAATAATGCAATTGATTGGCTTTCTCGGGCACGACAGGTCGGGGTAGACACCTCATGAATTCCGCCAGGTAAAAAAATGCAATCCCTCAGACCCTTCTTGATCTTATGGACAGGGCAGGCCGCCTCCCTGTTTGGTAGTCAATTGGTGCAGTTTGCCCTTATCTGGTGGCTGACGCAGGAGACTGGCTCGGCAACAATTCTGGCGCTGGCTTCGCTGGTTGGGCTGCTGCCGCAGGTGGTGTTGGGGCCATTTGTCGGGGTGTTGGTGGACCGATGGAATCGGCGGCGGACGATGCTGGCTGCGGATGGAACGGTGGCGTTGGCAACGGCCGTTCTCGCGTTACTGTTTTGGCTTGGCCAGATTGCGGTATGGCACGTCTTTATGCTGTTATTTATCCGCTCGTTGGCCGGGGCGTTCCACTGGCCTGCCATCCAAGCCTCCACCTCGCTCATGGTGCCGGCGGAACACTTGGCCCGCATCCAGGGGCTAAACCAGATGCTCAACGGGGCGCTGAATATCGTTTCTGCGCCGCTGGGGGCGCTCTTGCTTGCCGTTCTGCCGATTCAGGGGGTGCTGGCCATTGATCTGGTAACGGCCGCTATTGGGATGTTCATTCTGTTCCTCACGCGCGTGCCGCAGCCGGTGAAGCAAGGGAATGGGGAAAACGGCCGTTTCCACAGCGAATTCAAAGCCGACATGGTTGCCGGGCTGCGCCACATCTGGTCCTGGCCCGCGCTTATGCTGCTTATGGGCATGGCGATGATGATCAATCTCGTCCTCAGCCCCGCCTTCTCCCTGCTGCCCATCCTTGTCACCAGCCATTTCGGCGGCGAGGCGCTTCAACTAGGGTTCATGCAGTCGGCATTTGGCCTGGGGTTGCTGCTGGGCGGCTTGTTGTTGGGCACATGGGGCGGTTTTAGAAAGCGTGTTTTCACTTCGCTACTTGGGCTGATCGGGATGGGGTTGGCGACCCTGTTCCTGGGCGTTGTCCCGGCCAATATGTTCACCCTGGCGGCCATTGCCTTTTTCCTGGTGGGCGCGAATAACTCCCTGGTAAACGGGCCGATTTTCGCCGTCTTCCAGGCTACCATCGTTCCGGAAATGCAGGGCCGGGTTTTCACGCTAATTGGCAGTCTCTCGGCGGGCATGGCCCCCATCGGGCTGATCATCGCCGGGCCAGTAGCTGACTGGCTAGGGGTACAAACCTGGTATCTCATCGGCGGCGCAGTAACGCTCTTCATGGGCGTTGGCGGTTTCTTTGTTCCGATGTTGCTGCATATTGAAGATGGGGCGCGGAAAACGGTCGTTGCTTTGGAGACGCAGTAAATGGAGAAGCCGGGTGGCGTGTGGGCAGCATGCCCGCCTTGGCGGACAGGGCTGTTCGCGTTCCACTTCGAGCTACCGATACTTAACCCGGCCTCACCACCTGCTAACTCTGCTCCCACAACCTGATGCTGGCAGCTTAGAAATCAGACAGGAAACGCCACCCCGGCAGGCGTAAAGCTGACGCCAGCATTGAAGGCCGTTATAATCCTTTCATGCCGCTGTTACCGGGTGAACTGCTGAACCAGCGTTACCGCATTCTGCACGTGCTGGCGGTAGGGCGCTATGGCGTCACCTACCGCGGTTGGGACGTGAAGGCGGGGCAGGACGTGGCGATTAAGGAGTATCGGGACACGGCCGTATCCACCCAACGCCTCTTTCGCCAGGAAGCCCGCCGCCTCAATGAACTCAACCATCCCCAACTACCCAGAGTGCTCGACCACTTTGCCCTAGACGACGCCGGGCAGTACCTCATCAGCGCCTACGTGGACGGCGTGGATTTACAAACGCTGCTGGAGCAGTACGGGCCACTGCCCGGCGAGCGCGTAGCTCCCTGGCTGCAAGCTATCTGCCAACCGCTAGCCTATTTACACCAGAAAAAGCAGCTTCATCTGGATATCAAACCGGCCAACATGCGTCTGACGCCAGCGGGCGAGCTGGTTTTGGTGGATACGGGGCTGCCAGGGCTGGGGGTGCGCCCACATTTGCCCGGCTTTGGCGCGCCGGAGCAGCAGGCGCAGGCGGAGGTGGGTGCCGCCGCTGATATTTACAGCCTGGGGGCGACGCTGTATACGTTGCTGACGGGGCAAGTGCCGGCGCGCGCCCTGGAGCGCGAAAGCGGCCTGGGAGACATTAAACCGGCACGTGAAGTGAACCCAAACGTGGAACCCTATCTTTCTGTGGTGGCGGCACGTGCCATGTCTTTGCGCCCGGATGCGCGCTATGACTCTGCGGAGGAGTTTGCCCAGGCATTGGCGCGCCCGGCGGGCTACCCTACACCGCTGGCGCCCGCGCCGCGCCGCACGCCGGACCAGCCCGTGCATGCGCCGCGCCCGCGCCTGACGCCGCAGCGGCGGAAGCAGATGGAACAACGCGCCATTGTGGGGCTAACGGCTGTTCTTGCCATCCTCCTCCTCGCCATGTTTGCCGTCAGCCAGATTAACGTGGCGTCGCGCAACACCGGCGTGGGTGAAAGAGAGGCGACTGCGACCTTTGTTTCGGCCGTGATTGCCGCGGCGACACAGTTGGCCCCCACGCGCACGCCCACGCCAGAGCCGACTCCGCCGCCCACGCCCACGCCCGAACCATTCATCAGCAAAACGGGCGCGCGCATGATTTATGTGCCCGCCGGTCGCGCGCGCATGGGTAACGACGCGGGCAGGCAGGACGAGCAACCTTCGCGCATGGTGTACCTGGATGCGTACTACATTGACGAAACAGAAGTGACGAATGCGCAATATGCGCAATGCGTAGAAGCTGGGGTGTGTCCGCCGCCCGACCGGAGCGATGCGACTGTGTACCGCACCTATTTTGGCGATCCCCGTTACAATAACTACCCCGTGATCTTTGTTAGCTGGTACGATGCCGATACCTTCTGCCGCTGGCGTGAGGCGCGCCTGCCCACCGAGGCAGAGTGGGAAAAGGCTGCTGGGTTTGATCCGCAGCAGGGCATCAAGCTCCGCTATCCCTGGGGTGAAGTCTTTCACGGCAACCGGCTGAACTTTTGCGACGTGAACTGCACGGCGCAAAGACGCGACCCCACCTTTGACGATGGCTACCGCGATACCGCCCCCGTTGGCAGCTATCCAGACGGCCGTTCTCCTTTGGGCATCTACGACATGGCAGGCAACGTTATGGAATGGGTCAACGATTGGTACGGCTTTCGCTACTATCGCGACGCTGGTGATACCAACCCGCTAGGGCCAAGCGAAGGGGAGTTTCGCGTCATTCGCGGCGGCTCCTGGCTTTCTACCGCAGAGGAAGTTACGGTGACGGCGCGCAACTCCTTTGATCCCACCGTTTCACGCGCCAACCTGGGGTTCCGCTGTGCTATGACGGTGCCGTAATGTTTTTGCCCTTTTGCAACAGCCCGCAAGAGACGTTATCGGTAGAGGCATTTATCCCCAGTCTCATGCCGCTCCCACAGATTTTTTCTGCTTAATCCCGCACCTGGCAGTGCGGGACTTGATCTGGCCCAAAACAAACAAGGCGCGGCCTTGGTGGCCACGCCTTGTTTTGCGGTGTAGGGAGGGGGAAAGGTGGGAAACGGCCGTTACGCCACTGCCTCACCTGCCAGCAATTCAGCCAGCAGCCCCACCCGCTTATTAAACGCATCAATCAGCGCATCCAGCTCGTCCACGTGACCGTGAATGCTCGTCCAATAATTGGGATCATACCATTGCGCCTGGATTTCCTCGTAAGTCTTACCCTGCTGCTCCACCCAGGTGAAATACTTCAGATTGTGGATACGCTTGCGATCCAGGTAAGTCAGTTCCTGCATATTATCCGTAGATTCGCCCAGCAGATAGCGCTGGAACACCCCGGCTGCATCCAGCTGCCTAAACGGCCCATGCTCCTCCGTCAACTCCACCAGCCGGCTGGCATACATCTCCATCGAATCCGTAGCAACGGTGATGATCACGTCGTGGCTATCCATTTCATAATACTTAGCCGTCTTGATTGCCGCCAGCACGTTAGCCACGCTGGAGATGCCCAGCTCTGGCAGCCGTGCCACCAGGTCTGGGTCTACCCCCTGGCTGATCAGATATTCCTGCCCTGCCGGTTCGCAGAAAAGACGAATAATGCCCATGGGCGCGTTGTCATCAATGGCGGTTACGACGTCGGTGTTCTTCACGTTGTGAATCCAGGGCACATGTTTGTCGCCAATGCCCTCGATGCGGTGCGCGCCAAAGCCGTTGAGCAGCAGGGTGGGGCATTGCAGCGCCTCGCTGGCAACGATCTTGCTGTGCGGGAACTGCTCTTTCATAAAATCGCCGCAGGCGATCGTGCCGCCAGAGCCAGTGTTAGAAACGGTAGCGCGGAAGCGGTCCCCCTCGCCCATCACTTCGCCGAGCGCTTCCATCATCGCGCGCCCGGTCACTTCATAGTGCCATAGATAGTTGCCGAACTCCTCAAACTGGTTAAAGATGACCAAATTCTGGCCGGAACGGCGCAGCTCCCAACATTTGTCAAAAATTTCTTTGACGTTGCTTTCCGAACCGGGGGTCTTGATCGTTTCCCCGGCTACTTTTGCCAACCAGTCAAAGCGCTCCTTGCTCATCCCTTCGGGCAGGATGGCGATGGACTCGCAAGCGAGCAGGTTGGAGTCGTAGGCGCCGCCACGGCAGTAGTTGCCGGTGGAAGGCCAGACCGCTTTTTGGGTGGTGGGGTCGAATTGACCCGTCACCAGGCGGGGAACCAGGCAGCCAAAGGCTGCGCCGACTTTGTGCGCACCGGTGGGGAACCATTTGCCCAGCAAAATGACGATGCGCGCCTCGATGCCGGTCAGCTCTTTGGGCAGCACCAGGTAGTTGACACCGCCAAATTTGCCGCCGCTTTCCTTCGGTTCGTTGTGCCAGTTGATGCGGAAGAGGTTGAGTGGGTTCAAATCCCATAGCCCCACTGACTCCAGCCGCGCTTTGATGGCGTCGGGGATGAGGTCGGGGTTGATCATTTGCTTAAAGGTAGGGATGATGATGTTTTGCGCGCGGGCGCGCTGGATGGCGCGTTCGAGTTTGGCTTCGTCGTGAATGGTTAAATCAATTAAATTGCTCATGGTTGTTCCTTATGTTATGTTGTTTGTTTACACCAGACCTAACCGGGCATAAATGTTGGTTTGCTGATTGGTTTGTTGGTCGGTTAGTTTGTTAACCAACCCAATCAAACTATCCAACCTGCTAACCAACTTGAGCAGCTACCTTCCTAGCTCTGCCATCACCCGCTGTAAATCTGCCAGGTCCGGCTCTACCCGGTTGGCCTTTGTGCCCACCATCTCCACGCTTTTCATTGCCCCGGCCACGTCCTTCAGGCCGTTGCCGGTGTTGAGAATGACAATGCGATCTTCAGGCGAGACCAGCCCCAGGTCCACCGCTTTGACCAGCCCGGTGTGCGCGGCTGCCCCAGCCGGCTCACCAAAGACGCCGGTGGCGCGCGCCAACGCGGGGATGGAGGCCAAAATTTCGTCGTCGCTGACGCAGATGTAGGCGCCGCCCGTTTCCGTCACGGCGGCCATGGCTTTAATTCTGTCGCGGGGCAGCCCGGCGCTGATGCTGTCGGCAACAGTGACGCCGGAGACAGGGGCTTTGGTGAGGACGTCCTCGCCGTCACGCCACGCCTCGTACATGAAAGCGCTGCCTGCTGCCTGCACGCCGTAGATACGCGGCATGTGCTCAATCCAGCCCAAGGCGAGCAGGTCTTTTAGCCCTTTGTGCAGCCCGCCAATGATGCAGCCATCACCGACGCTGACGAAGATGGCGTCGGGGGCGTGCCAGTGGAGCTGTTCGCAGATTTCGTACACGGCCGTTTTCTTCCCCTCGGTCATGTACGGGTTGTAGGCGGTGTTGCGGTTGTACCAGCCATACGCGGCCGCCGCTTGCAGGCATAGCTCAAAGGCGTCGTCATACGTTCCCTTTACCAGCATCACCGTAGAGCCGAAGACCAGCAGTTGCGCAATTTTCGCCGCGGGCGCTTTCTCCGGCACAAAGATGACGTTCGGCTGCTTCACGCTGGCGCAGATGCCGCTGAGGGCGGCCGCCGCGTTGCCGGTGCTGGCCGTAGTGATCATGGCCGCGCCCTTTTCCCGCGCCTTGACAACCGCCAAAACAGATGCCCGATCTTTGAAACTGGCAGTGGGTAAACGGCCGTCGTCCTTCACCCACACATACTTCAAGCCCAACTCAGCCGCCAGCCGTTCCGCTTTATACAGGGGCGTGCCGCCAATCGTCAGCGGCGGCACCGGCGCATCCGGATATACCGGCAGCAGCGGTTTGTAGCGCCAGACCGTTGTATCCGGGTTGGCTGCCAACGATTCCCGGCTGATGCGCGCGCCAATCAGCTTATAATCATAGCGCACGTCCAAAATACCATCGTTGCCATGATCCGGGCACACATATGCAACCTCATCTGGTGCATACTCTTTACCGCAAATGAGACATTTCAGGTGTTTTACGTGGTCCATAAGTTTAGTCTTGTAGTCGAGTAGTCGAGTAGTCGAGTAACCAGACTACCAGACCACCAGACTAAGGCGTAATAAAGGTTCCCGTCTCGCCGCGCAGGGCACGGGCAATGTTGGCCGGATCGGTGATCAGAGCCTGCTTGCCACCGTTCTCCAGAAAGGAAATAACCGCCTCAATCTTGGGGGCCATGCTGCCTTTGGCAAAGTGCGTGCCTTCGGCCAGGTATTGCTTCGCTTCTGCCAGAGTCATACGATCTAGCCACTGCACGTTTGCTTTGCCAAAGTTGAGCGCGACCTTTTCAACGGCCGTGCTAATCAGCAGCAAATCCGCGCCAATCTTCTGCGCCAGCAGGGCGCTGGCGCGATCCTTATCAATTACAGCAAATACGCCGCTTAATTCGCGCAGTTCACCCTTCTTGTTCTGCACCACCGGAATCCCCCCACCGCCTACGGCAATAACGATATTACCGGCATTGGTCAACGTTTGAATCGCATCCTGCTCAATCACTTCTAGGGGAATGGGCGAAGCAACCACGCGCCGCCAGCCACGACCCGCATCTTCCACCACCTGCCAGCCTTCCGCCTCAAACTTGCGCGCTGCCTCTTCTGTGAGAAAGCCGCCAATCGGCTTCGTTGGGTTCTTAAAGCCAGGATCATCGCGGTCTACCAACACCTGTGTTACCACCGCTACTACCGGCTTATAAATGCCGCGGCTGTTCAACTCATTGCGCAGTGCCTGTTGCAGCATATAGCCAATAGAGCCTTGTGTATCTGCGCCTATCAAATCCAGGGGCGTCATGTGCACTTCGTGCGCCGCCAATTCATTGCGCCGCAAGATGTAGCCCACCTGTGGGCCGTTGCCGTGCGTTACCACCAGCGTCCAGCCATTTTCCACCATATCTGCCAGGTGACGGCACGTCTCACGCACCGCGTCCCATTGGTGCGGCACGTCGGGATGATGTTTATCGGTGATTAATGAGTTGCCACCGACAGCAACCACAGCCAGTTTATTGCTCATAGGGGGAATCCTCCGGAATTATGAATTGTGAATGATGAATTGTGAATTGTGAAGTTGGGCAGAGCCATTCACAATTCACAATTGGCAATTCACAATTCACAATTGTTTTATGACATGGTAAGCGCCATAACCGCTTTCTGCGCATGCAGGCGGTTTTCTGCTTCGTCAAAGACCACAGAGTGTGGGCCATCCAGCACCGAGCTGGTTACTTCGATGTCGCGGTCGGCGGGCAAAGGGTGCATGTAGATCACGTCATCCTTGCCCAGCGCCATCAGCGCGTCATTGGTGATCCAATCCCGGTATTTGTCTTGAATACGCTTGCCTTCTTCCGGGTCTTGCGTTGTCAGCAGCGGGCCCCAGGACTTGGCGTAAATAACATCTGCATCCTTGCACGCCGCTTGCATGTCGTGGACGACCTCAAAGCCGGTGTGGTATTTGCGTGCCATTTCCTGCGCCTGATCCATAATCTCCGGCATCAGTTGGAATTCCGGCGGATGCGCCAGCACCACGTCCATGCCAAAGCGCGGCATCTGCAAAATGAGCGACTGCGGCACAGAAATCGGCTTTAGATAGGAAGAGGCATACGCCCAGGAGACGACAATTTTCTTGCCGCGCAGGTTGCGCCCCTTCTTTTCCATAATCGTCATCAGGTCGGCCAGGCATTGGTGTGGGTGGTAGATGTCGCACTGCATGTTCAGCACCGGCACGCGACTGGCCTGTGCCACCAGGTTCAGGTAACGGTTGCCCGTACCGAAGGTGACGTGGCGGATGGCGATGCCGTCAAAATAACGGCCGAAAATCTCTCCCATCTCCTTTTCTGTGTCCCCATGCGAAATCTGTGTGGTGCGGCTTTCGATGAACGCTGCGTGGCCGCCCAGTTGCGCCATGCCCGCCTCAAAGCTGCCGCGTGTGCGCGTGCTGGAGAAAAAGAAGAGCATTGCCAGCACCTTGTCACGCAGCAGCGCGTGTGGCTGGCCTAACGCCCGTTTCATCTTCAAATCCCAGGCCAGGTCTAATACGGTTTCGACTTCTTCTTTGGAGAAATCGAGGTCACTAATAAAATCACGTCCTCTTAAACCGGTTTGCATTTTCAGTCTCCTTGTCTTGTAGTTTTGTAGTCTTGTAGTCGTATGGTCGTATAGTCAGGTGGTTGTATGCAGGTAGCCGATCAGTCCATTGATCAACCTTTTGACTTCGGTAGCCGGCTTGTAGGTATCTTGTAGTTGATTTTATGCGATATAGCTCCGAGCTAGCGCCAGGTAAAGTTGTGATTGCACTTCGCTGGCAGAACGACGAGCCATTTTGAGGAAGCGCACAAATTCAGTGTCTGTACCGGCATCAAAGCCTTCCGCTTTTCAAATCCTCAAACCGCTCAATCTTCGCCACACCAAACTACTCAATTAACAGACTACCTGACTACTCGACTACTTGACTTTCCTACTCCACCGCTCCCAAAACCAACGCTAACAGTGCCATACGCATCACAACGCCGTTAAATGCTTCTTGCCAGTAGCGGGACCAGCGGGTGATGTCTACATCTGGCGGAATCTCATCCATGCGCGGTAGCGAGTGCAGCAAAATGGCGTCTGATTTCGCTTTGGTAGTCAGCAGCTCGCGGGTAATCTTGTAGTTGGATGGCGTCCAGCCCACCTCACCGGTGCGCTCATCACGGGACTTGGTGTAGTCGGGCTGTACCACCGGCTCAACCAGGATGACGTCGGCGTCGGCGATGGCCTGCTCCACATGCTCTGCTTCGCGGTAGTTCAAGCCATATTTGGCAATGTCGGCCTTGAATTCATCTGTCAGAGACATATTGGGCGGGGAGACAAAGGTGATGGGGCAGTCAAACTGCGTCAGGCCATAGGCCAGGGAGTGCATGGTGCGCATACGCATGTCGCCGACTGCCAACCATTTCAGGCCGTCAATGCGCCCTTTTTCGCGCAGCACGGTGTAGAGGTCGGTGAGGATTTGCGTGGGATGTTCGCCCCAGCCGTCGCCGCCATTGATGATCGGCACGCTGGCCCATTTGGCTGCTTCGTGCGGGGCGCCCTGCTGAAAATGACGCATGACGATCACGTCACCATAGAACTCCAGCATCTTCACTGTGTCTTTAATGGTTTCCTGGTAAAAGTCGCCGGCGCGGGTCATTTTGGCATCGGAAAAGCCGGTGACGCTGCCGCCCAGGCGGATCATTGCCGCTTCGTGGGCCAGGCGGGTGCGCGTGGAGGGCTGGTAGAAGGCGGTGACCAGGGTCTTGTCTTTTAGTAAGTCGGTATTGCGCCGATTACGGGCAATGGGTTCCATGCGCTCGGCGATCTCGAAGACGCGGAAGAATTCGTTACGTTCAAAATCTTTGAGGGACAAAATATCCCGACCAGTAAAACTTCTCATGATAATTCTCCTTGGTTGTAAATGGTTTTTGTAAGAAGTCGGACTTTTGGGCTGAAGCCCGCTTCTGGGATGGACATGATCAGGTCAGGGTCTGGCGACGAATCAGGCGCAGGCGCAGCAGGTCGTCGCGGAAGCAGGAGGTGGATTTGATGATTGGTTCGTTGTTGTCGTTGTAGCCAACCTCGGCAAAGGAGATGAGAGGAAGATTGGCGCGAATGTGCAGGATTTGTGCGATTTCGGTGGTGGTGAGGAGGGGCACAATTTCGGTAATGTAGTAGGCCAGGTGCTGGCCGTTGGCCCATAAGAATTCGTAGATCGGCTTGAGAAAGTCAGCTTCGCCATAGGTTTGGGTGATCAGGCTGATAGGAATGTAATTGTAGGCGAGAATGACGGGCTGCATGTCGGCAAGGAAGGTTTTTTTGATGACGAGTAGGGGGGCGCCTGTTGGCAGGTTTAGTTCCGCGGCAATCTCTTCGCTGGCGGGCTGGGTGCTTATGTTGAGGATTTTGGTGGAGGGGGTGTAGCCGTGTGCGCCGAGCATGGCCTCGTAAGACCAGATTTCGTCTAGGCGGGACTTGATTTGCAGACCGGCCGGGTTGATGAAGGTGCCGGCACCTTGTTTGCGGTAGATGACGCCTTCGATTTCCAGGCGGCTGAGGGCGTCGCGGATGGTGGTGCGGCTGACGCCTAGTTCGGCGGCCAGGTCGGTTTCGGAGGGAATACGGCCGTCTACGAATGCATCAGCCAGGATTAACTGCTTGATGTGGGACTTGGCCTGCTCGGTGAGAGATGGGGTGCGCTTAAGCATGAAAATTTGTCATACTGTATGGTTGTATGACAAATTTTAGCGCAAGGGCAAACGGCCGTCAATCCTCAGTTACTCCAGGCCCAACGAGAACATGCTCTCCAGGTCATGCCGCGAGTAGGCGCGGAAGGCGATCAGCGTTTCTGATTGGAGAATGGCGTCAAACTGGTGCATTTGTTCCGTAACCAGGCGCGCCAGGGCGTCATTACTGGGCACGCGGATGATCGCTACCAGGTCATACTGCCCGGCTACAGAGTACACTTCAGAGACGCCGTCCAATTCAGCCAGCGCTGCAGCCGTTTCGTTAATGAGGCCGCGCTCAATTTGCAAAAGGACAATTGCGTTGACCATGAGTAACCTCCCTTAAAAATGACCGCCGACCGCCGACGGCCGCCTGTAGGTGTATCCCAGGTTGCCAAACCTGGTTGGCAGGCGCAGGTTTGGTAACCTGCGTACCATTTTCATGCGTGATGGTGTGCTCCACTCATGAAGTCTCCTTTTGTATGGGTGAAGGATGCAAGGATTATAGCAGAGAGCGAGGTGTAGACAGTGCTCAATCGCCTCTTTCCAGGCACCACGTCGTCACTGATCGCAGACGACTGACCGTAGACCACTGGGCGTGCACCTTGCGTATGGATAACTCATTCGTTTATTTGCCTCATTTCTTGCCGACGCGCTGCCAAATATCACGCTCTGGCCTTCATGTGGGTATAATAGAAAGGGTGATGCAGAACCAATGGCGCAATGAGCGTGATAGAAGTTAGCAACAGAATGTAGTGTCTTTCCCGTTTCTTCGGAATGATGTACCTGGCGACGATCCACTATCTTTAACGAGGTATCTCTATGAACAAACTCTTCAACCACTTTGGCGCCCGTGACAAACTACCGGGCACCGACCTGTATTACTACCGCCTGGACAAACTGGCGCAATATGGCGACATTGACCGCCTGCCTTTTTCTATCAAAGTGCTGCTGGAGGCGCTGCTGCGCACCTGCGACGGCTATGAAGTGATGCCAGCCGACGTGGAAAAGCTGGCTGCCTGGCACGCGGCCAGTCCCGCTAAAGAGGAGCTGCCGTTTAAGCCGGGGCGCGTCATTCTGCAAGACTTTACCGGCGTGCCGGCTGTGGTAGACCTGGCGGCGCTGCGCTCGGCCATGGCGCGCCTGGGCGGCGACCCCAAGAAGATCAACCCGCAGGTTCCGGTAGACCTGGTGATTGATCATTCGGTGCAGGTAGACCAGTTTGGCTCTAAGTTTGCCCTTTTTTACAACGTGGAGCGCGAGTTTGAGCGAAACCGCGAACGGTATGAATTTCTGAAGTGGGGACAAAAGGCGTTTGAGAATTTCCGCGTGGTTCCCCCGGCAACGGGCATTGTGCACCAGGTGAATCTGGAGTACTTGGGACACGTGGTGATGACGAAGCCGGAAGGGGATGGTGAGGTTGCCTTCCCAGATAGCCTGGTGGGGACAGATTCGCACACGACGATGATTAATGGCCTGGGTGTGCTGGGCTGGGGCGTGGGTGGTATCGAGGCAGAGGCCGTGATGCTGGGACAGCCCATTTACATGCTCACCCCGGAGGTGATTGGCGTGAAGCTACACGGTCGTTTGCGCGAAGGTGCTACTGCCACAGACCTGGTTCTGGTAGTGACAGAGATGCTGCGGCAAAAGGGGGTGGTGGGCAAGTTTGTCGAGTTCTTTGGCCCTGGCCTCAGCAATATCACCCTGGCCGACCGCGCCACCATTGCTAACATGTGCCCGGAATATGGCGCTACGGTGGGCTTCTTCCCTGTAGATGCGGAAACCATTCACTACCTGCGCAGCACCGGCCGCCCAGAAAAGCTGCTGCATCTGGTGAAAACGTATTGCCAGGCGCAGGGGCTGTTCCGCACGGATGACATGCCTGACCCCCACTACACCGAAGTGCTGACGCTCGACCTGGATACGGTGGAGCCAAGCCTGGCCGGCCCCAAACGGCCACAAGACCGCATCCCCCTGGCGCAGATGAAGCAGCAGTTCAAGGCGTCGTTGCTGGCGCCGCAGGGGCCAAAAGGGTTGGGGCTAAAGGAGGAGGATTTGTACAGAACGGCCGTTGTACGCAACGGATACGAAAGCGAAATCGGGCACGGCGCCGTCGTCATTGCTGCCATCACCTCCTGCACCAACACCTCCAACCCCAGCGTCATGCTGGGCGCCGGGCTGGTGGCCAAAAAAGCGGTCGAAAAGGGGCTGCGCGTGCCCCCCTACGTCAAAACCAGCCTGGCTCCCGGCTCTCGCGTGGTCGAAGACTACCTGCACAAGTCTGGCCTCATGCAGCCCCTGGAGGCATTGGGCTTCCACATCGTTGGGTTTGGCTGCACCACCTGCATTGGCAACTCTGGCCCCCTGCCCGAACCGGTAGCCAAAGCCATTACCGAGGGAGACATTGTGGCAGCGGCCGTTCTCAGCGGCAACCGCAACTTTGAAGGGCGCGTCAGCCCCATGACCAAGGCTAACTACCTGGCCTCGCCCCCCCTGGTTGTGGCCTATGCCCTGGCCGGCACCACCGACATTGACCTGGTGAACGAACCGCTGGGCACAGGCAAAGATGGCGAACCCGTCTACCTGCGCGACATCTGGCCCAGCAACGCCGAAATCCAGGCCACCATTGCCGCCTCGCTGACGCCAGAGATGTTCAACCAGCAATACGCCAACGTCTGGCAGGGCAGCGAACAATGGAATGCCATCCCCGTTAGCGGTGGCGAGCTATACAAGTGGAACGAAGCCTCCACCTACATCCAGGAACCCCCCTTCTTTACCGGGCTGACCCCAGACGTGCCGCCAATTGACAACATCAAAGGCGCGCGCGTGCTGGTGAAAGCGGGCGACTCCGTCACCACAGACCACATCTCTCCAGCCGGCTCCATTGCCCAAAGCAGCCCCGCCGGGCAATACCTGATGGCGCATGGTGTGTCGCTGCTGGAATTCAACTCCTACGGTTCACGGCGCGGCAACGACCGCGTGATGACACGTGGCACCTTTGCCAACGTGCGCATGCGCAACCAGATGGCGCCCGGCACCGAGGGAGGCTGGACAACCTATCTGCCCACCGGTGAGGTGATGAGTATTTTCGACGCCTCGTTGCGCTACAAAGAAGATGGCACACCGCTGGTGGTGCTGGCGGGCAAGGATTATGGCATGGGCAGCTCGCGCGATTGGGCGGCCAAGGGCGTTTACCTGTTGGGCGTGAAGATGGTGATTGCCGAGAGCTTTGAGCGCATTCACCGCAGCAATCTGGTGGGCATGGGTGTGCTGCCCTTGCAATTTAAGCCCGGTGAAAACCCGGCCACCCTGGGGCTAGATGGCACAGAAAGCTACGAAACGCTAAACCTGACAGATGCCGTGCAGCCAGGGCAAGAAATTACCGTGAAGGCGACCAGGAGCGACGGCACGGAAATCATTTTCCAGACTATTTGCCGTATAGACACGCCGGTAGAGGTAGACTATTACCGCAATGGCGGCATCTTACACACTGTGTTGCGTAACTTTCTCAAAAGATAAGCGACTGCCAGGCGTCAAAAGCGGTCAGCGCCAGTAATAGGAGAAAGAAGCCGGGTGAGCAACCTGGCTTCTTCCATTCTGGCATGGAGCAATCAGGCTGAACGTTACTTGACAAATTTTCAGAATGAACAGGGAGGGTGCGGAGGAGTTACGGAGATTTTGGCAGCGAGTGGGCTTTTTTTCTCCCTGCAACCCCGTGTTTCTCCGTGTAAGAATTTGTAAAGGAGACTTCATGATGGGGGCGCACCCCCACAAATGAAAATCCCAGGCAACGAACAGGCGAATAAACAAATTAGTTGGCCGCCGGCGGTCAGCGGTCATTTTCAAGGGAAGTGACGATTCCCTACGATTTCTGTCTCTCTCGCATCTCATCACCTATGCCCAGTTCCGATGCTTCATCGAAGCGCCGGACGTGGCCGACGGCCGTTGGTGGGGCGATATGCCCGCTTCGTTAACGGCCATCACCTCTTGTGCAGCGCGCAGCCCTGAAAGATAAGCGCCATGCACCGTGCCGAAATAGCGCCGTTCCGTTGCCTCCCCGGCAAAGAATAGCCTCTGCCCCACTGGTCGCGCCAGGTTGTCACGCATGGAGGGTGTTGACCCCAAGGCGTTAAACGAATAAGAGCCGTAGGCATGGAGATCAGCCCCCCAACGGGTGATCTGGTAATCCAGTGGCTCTGGGATGTGGCGGCCGAAGATATGACGCAGGGTTTGCATGGCGCTGCCGACAATGGCCGCATCGGACCAAGTCTCAATTTCCCGGCCAAAGTCGGCCGCGTTAAAGCCTAAGAGAATGGGCAACCCGGTGGGGCGCGCCAGACTGACCCATTCCGCCCACTGCCCATGCTGCGCCGGAATATACTGTAGCCAATCGAACTCGGCCGGCCAAAACAATTCGGCAAAACGCAGGTAGCATTTGTTCAGCACGCCCATGCCCAGGGCGGTAATAGCCCGCTGTTTGGCGTCAGGCAAGGCTGGGGCAAAGGTCACGTGGCCGGTCTGCAAAACGCCAAGCGGCAGCGTGACGATGAGGCGGTCGCCAGTATAGCTGGCGCTGTCAGTGTGAACCGTCACCTGGGCGTCGTCCCATTGCACGCGGCGGGCTGGCTGCTGCAAAACCAGGGGGACACCTCGCGCCAGATGCTGCGTGATGACTTGATAGCCGTCGCGGAATAGGGCATCATCACCGCCAAACTCGTCGCCATCATCGAACCAATGCACCGATTGGGCCGCGCTGCTGCCGGCGTATTGGTGTTCGATGTGGCTGTTGAGGAGGAAGTTGATCCACTGCTGACGCTCCAGGTCGGGGAACAATGGGGCGAGGGTGGCATCCACCACCTCTTGCACAGAGCGGTCTGGGTCGCGCCCCTGGGCGGCGGCGATGGCTTGCCAGAGCTGTGCGGCCAGGTCTTCCAGTTGTTCGGCTTGCGCGGGAGTGAGGGAACGGCCGTTTGTATGGTAGGTGATAGCGCTGTCATAATCGATGGTGACCAGATGCGCCTGAACTTCTTTGGCGATGGTGGCAATCGGGTTGCCACGCAGGCCGTGGATCCAGGATGCGCCCAAGTCAAGGGGGGCGTCAGCCCATTGGTTACTGGTCTAGATGCGCCCGCCGATGCGGTCACGGGCCTCGATGAGCAGCGTCTCGTACCTTTGTTGGCGCAGGGTCGCGTCGGCGGCGAGGCCGGCGGTGCCCGCGCCGAGGATGAGGACGCGCTGCCCGTTTGGGGGGAGAGCGGTGTCGCCGAGGCAGCCGGGCAATGTCTGGGTCGCCAGAGTGGCGGCCATGATTTTGAGGAAGGTGCGTCTATTCATAGGGAGATTCTCGTTAGGCATCAACGGATATGTTAACTTTACCGCACCAAAGTGCAATGGATTTTCACCATCGCCAGCGTGTCCAGTTAGCAATAAGTGCAGAGTTGGTCGGGATTTGTTCCTTAACGGCCGTTTCCCCCTCCTCTATCATTGCCACCCGCAAAATTTGCGCTTCTATGTTTATCCTCCAGCTTGTTCCATAATACGTGACGAAATGATTACACTAACGTAACTATTGTGCAATCAGAGCCGAAATGGCTCAAAAATACGAAAAACAAATGCCTTTGAAAAACGGTAGGGGCAATTGAATCACCCCATTGCCAAAACGCAGGGAGCGGCCTGCGTAACAACTCTGCTCAGTGAA
>CALEAD010000018.1 GCA_937943625.1 uncultured Anaerolineae bacterium
AGCAGAGTTGTTACGCAGGCCGCTCCCTGCGTTTTGGCAATGGGGTGATTCAATTGCCCCTACCGTTTTTCAAAGGCATTTGTTTTTCGTATTTTTGAGCCATTTCGGCTCTGATTGCACAATAGTTACGCTAACCAACTAGCCAACTAACCAACTAACCAACCTGTCTAAACCACTTGAGTCATCACGTATCCCTTACCAGGAAGAGGGCTTGATGGGCAGGCGAACAGTGAAAGTGCTGCCCACATCCTCTTCGCTCTCGACACTGATACTGCCTTCGTGCGCTTCAACCAGATTTTTGACAATTGCCAGCCCTAGCCCGGTGCCAACAGCCAGTGAGCGATGACCTTTGACGCGGCTGTAGCGGTCGAAGATGAAGGGCAGCTCGGCGGCGGGAATGCCGTAGCCGTTGTCTTTGACAGTGAGTTCAGCATAACGGCCGTTGACCCGGGTCTCGATCCACACTTCTCCCCCATCTGGCGTATACTTTATCGCGTTAGAAATCAGGTTCGTCATCACACGCTCCACTTTTTTGGCATCCGCTTCTATCAAAATGGGAGAGGGTACGTCAGCCACATGGAGCGTGATTTGCTTTTCTTGCGCCGGTGCCTGGAGCGTTTCTGCCACTGTTTTGGCCATCAGGGCAAAGTCAAAGCTGGTGCGTTCAAGCAAAATGGGTGCACCAGAGTGCATTTTCTCGATTTCCAGGATGTTGTTGACAATTTCCAGCAGGGTATCCTGGCTACGCAGAATGATCTTGGCGATATGCAATTGCTGCGCCCGCTCCAGCTCCCGGTCACGCAAAATGCTGGCATACCCTTTGATGCTGGTGAGGGGGGTGCGCATATCATGCGTCAGCATGGCCAGGAAGGCGTCTTTTTGCTTGCTCAGCGCCGCCAGTTCCTGGTTAGCCTGCTCCAGTTCGGCATTGGCGCGCGCCAGGTCGCTGGTACGCGCCGTCACCAGTTCTTCTAGGTTGAGCATTTGCTTCCTGGCCTGATTAACATAAAGTCGGAAGGAGTAAGCTGAAAGGACGATAGGCAAGAAGAAAACAGCAATGCCGGTAACGCCAAACGCATTTATAGCATAAGCCAAGATGCCTCCCCCTACGCTCATCACCAGAACGTTGATAGGAATGGCCCACTTATGCTGCTGCCAGATGGCCAGGGGACGGGCGCCGGTTTGCAGGTGCAGCAAAAAGATAAGCAGCCAAAGGTTGGATTGGTCGTTGACAATGGCGGCCAATATCCATGCCAGAAGGGTGGCCGCAAAAGGGTTGAAGGTAAAGGTGGCGCTAACGCCCTGGAAGACCAGGCCAGCCAGAAAAATGGCAATGGCGCTCATGCCGATGTTGAAGCCAATGCGCTCGGCAGCGCCGCGCCACCCTTTCCAGTTGACGCGCAGGTTGATGAGGGTAACGGTTGTTACCCCTGCCACAGCAACAATCATAGCAGGAAGAGGACCGTAAAGGGCAACGGCCGCTCCGAAGGACTTATAGGTCAACATGACCTTTTTCCTATGCCAGGGACAGGCATGTTGAAGGGTGAAGTGTGGGGGGTGGCGGGGTAACCGGCTGACAAACTACATACCAGCTACGGCCGTTTCTTTTGCCGCAGCCGCGCTGCCAGGGTATCCCCACTTTCTGCTGGGGGCCTGGGCGCAGAAGGGGGTGCGACAGGGGGGGTGGCAGGGGGTGCAGCCGGTGGCGCAACGGGGGTGGTGAACGTGGGCAGTTCTGCTGGCGGCGCAGCTTCAGGTGGGGCAGAGAGATTGGCGCGCTCTTTGGCGGCAAACAGGCGCGCCATTGGCTCCGGGCGCGCCGCCTCGGCAGGGACAGGCTGCGGCTGCCAGCGGCCAAAAGTGGCGGCCCAGGCGCGCTGCCAGTCGCGCCGCGTAATCACCAGGCGCCGCGCGGCAATATCGAGCGGCAGCAGCAGCGTGGCCACCAACGTTAGCCAATGCCAGATGGGGCGCGCTGCTGGCTGGCTGGGCAGCGTGTGGTCAAAAACGGCCGTTGCCCCACCCGCCTGTTGTAAATCGCGCCCGCCTGTCAGGGCCGCCATACTGCGCAGCAGCGAAGGGTCAGAGGCAAACCGGCGATACTCTGGTGAGTAGCCCAACACCCAACCGCTGGTCTGGCCGATGGTGACCGCTTCTTCCGCGGTCGTGCTGCTGCCCGCCACACGAATCAAGTAGGCGCCTTCGCTTTCTGGCGTAAAGGGCGCGGCGTACCGCCCTGGCGCGATTTGCGGCAGTGTCAGGCTGCGCACCGTGCCATCCGGGGCTACCACGTTTGCTTCCATTTGCAAGTTATTCAGAAAACGGCCGTTGCTATCGCGTGCATCTACCAGCAAGTTGGCCTGTTCCCCCTGGAGCTGGACGGCCGTTTCAACATTACTTTCGCGCCCTGCGGCAATCGTCCAGCGCACTACCTGCGCCCAGAAAGTAGGAAACCCCCCCCAGCGCACCCAGTCTACGCCCCAACGGCCGGTGGCGTCACTCGTCCAGGCCACCGTGCGCCCCAGGCCATACTGCCACGCCGCCAAAATTGGGTCTTCCAGGTGGCTCTGCAAGATGACCTGCGCTGTGGCTTTGGCGCTGGTTCCCACGTAACCATAGAGGGGTGGAACGGCCGTAATACCCGCCAGCATTGGGCTGCCACTGGCCAGGTTGGGGAAGAAGCGCTCTTCAATCAGGTAGCTGCGCTGGATGGCAGTGGTCTCTTGCGTAAAAATTTGCGGCAAATTGGCGGCCTGATCGGTAAAGTGGAAACGGCCGTTACCCAGCACCGCCATCTGCTGCAACCAGAGCGTATCCGGCCCCTGGCCAATGCTCACCATCGAGACCGTCACACCGGCGGCCGTTAGCCCGGCCAGCAATTCCGGCACGCCCTCCTTCTCCTCCGAATCTGCGCCATCTGCCAGCACCACAATATGCTTCACCTGGTTAGCGCTGCCTGCCAGTGCCGCTGCTGCTGCTTCCAGGCCGGTGCGCACGTAAATACCGCCGCCGCCGGCACTAATCTGGCGGATCAGGGCAATCGCTTCATTACGCTGCGCCACCGAGATGGGACCAATCGGGTTGTTCGGCGCCGTGTCTACCGGGATGACCGTAATCTCGTCAAAGTCATTCAGGAGCTGTACCACGCGCACCGCCCCTTCCGCCGCCAGTTGAATTTTGGTCAGCCCCCCCTCCTGCATCCCCATACTACCGGAGCGATCAATGACGATCACAATGCTCACCGAAGGGAAGCGCTCCTGGTCTTTAATTTGCATCTCTACCGGCAGTGCCTCTTCGAGCGGCGTGCGAAAGTAGCCGCCCATGCCGTAGCTTTGTGGCCCGCCTACCGCCACCAGCCCACCCCCCAGGTCACGCACGTAGCTTTGCAGCGCCGCCATTTTGCGCGGCGAGAGGTGCTTGGCGTTCACATTGACCAGCGCAATGCTGGCGTAATTGCTCAGGTCGCCCAGGCTGGCGGACAATGCCTCCGGCGTGGTTTGTTCCACCAGCAACCCGGCGGCCGTCAGCGCCAGCCGCAGTTGGGGCGCTTCATCGGGCAAGGGAGCGCCATCATCGTCCAGTTCGCCATTTTGTGCCACCAGCAAGATGCGCGGTGGTCCCACAATGTCGGTAAAGGCAGAGAGGGTGTTGTTTTGATAGTAGGTGTCTTCGGCAGGGGTAAGTTGCACCTGGTAGCGGGCAAACTCCTGCTCTGCCGCACGCAGGCGAATGGTGAAATTGTTGACGCCGGCGCGCAGGGCGATGCTTTCTTCGTACACCACGCGCCCGGCCGCCAGCACGCGCAGGGTCGCGGGCATGTTGTGGCTGCTTTCGGCAGTTATTTCCAGGCGGAAGTTTTCTCCCTGGACGACGCGCGTGGGGGCGGAAACGGCCGTTAACAGCGCCTCTTCCCCCTCTTCCTGGCGCGGAAGGTAGACATAATCAATCTGCACACCAGTAGCAGCGGCCAATTCGGCCGCTTCTTGGGCATTGCCCAGGGTGGCGATGCCGTCGCTGAGCACAACCAATCGCCGCGCGCTGCCCGCGGGAAAGAGCGCCAACCCCAGGCGCACTGCCGCTGCCAGGTTGGTATGCAGCGTTTGCGGCACAGAGGTGATGGGGGCCAATTCACGCAGGCCAGAAAGCGGCCGTTCTACCAGCGCATTGCCGCCAAACACGATTACGCCTGCCTGGTCGTTGGGCGTCATCTGCGCTATAGCCTGGCGCACAAACGCTTCCGCCTCCGCCTTTTGCCCGGCGCTCATCGAGTCAGAGGCATCCAAAAGAAAAATGACGGCCAGCTCATCGGCGGCGCGCACAAGCTGCATGCCTGCCAGGCTCAGCGTCAGCAGCAGCAAGAGGAGCAGGCGTAACCCCAGGCTCACCCATTCGCGCCAGGGGCGCAGACGCGCGCGTGGTCTGCCCAGCCAGAAGAAGTAGGGGATGAGCAGCAACAAAAGAAGCGCAAGCGGATTAGTAAGGCTCATGGGCTAAAAGGGTGCAGGGGGGCAACTGCACCTGTAATCTGCCCCCTGTCTCACTCCCTCACCCCTATGGGAAGGTAAAGTGAAAAGACGCTGCCTGCGCCATATTTGCTATCTGCTTCCAGGCGGCCGCCGTGCGCGTGCGCCACAAATTGCGCCAGCGTCAGCCCCAGGCGCGCCGGGCGCTTGGCGCTGTCTTCGGTCGGGCCGGCTTGCATGGCGGGGAACTCTTGCCACAGGCTGCTTAACTGGGCTTCAGGAATGCCCACGCCCTGGTCCGAAATTTGCAGGTAGACCTCGCCGTTTTCGCTGCCGCAGGTGATGTTTACTGTACCGCCGACGCGATTAAACTTGATGGCGTTGTGCAGCAAATGGTGTACGGCCTCGGTCAATTGTGCCTCATCGGCCAGGATTGGCGGCGTTTTGGCGTGCGGGCTGATCTCAATGTGTACCTGGCGCGCTTCGGCCATGGTGTGCAGGCGGCGCTGCGCGACGCGGACGATGTCGTCCAGCCGCACCATTTGCAGTTGAAATTGTTCGCGGTTTTGCAGGCGGGCGGCCGTTTGCAGTAGCCGGTCAAGGGGTTCTTCAGCTTTATTGAGCTGTGCCTGCAGGCGCGCCAGCTCAGATGGCTCCAGCTTGTGCTCCAGCCGGGCAAGCTGCTCGCGCAGGTTACGCAACGGCCATTTCAGGTCTGGGGAGATGTGCGCCAGGAAACGGCCGTATAGCCGGCTAACTGCTACCAGGTGCTGGTTCTCGCGCTGCACCGTCTCCTGCTGCTGGCGCAACTGCGCATACGCCTCTTGCAACTGCGCTATGTGCCTGGCCTGCACCAGCAGCGGGCCAAACTGTTCTGCCAGCCGCAGCAAATAGGCAAAGTGTCTCTGGTCGTAAGGGGCGCCATTTTCCCGCTCACCCAACATCACCACGCCTTCTAGTGCACCCCGCAGCAAGATGGGCAGGTACAGCACCCGCTGCCACTCATCCAGCATCTCTCGCTCGGCAGCAGCTTGCGCGGCAAAATCACTCAGCACGGCCATGTCCTGGTGTAGCAAGGGACGACGTTGGGTGCGCATGGTGCGCGCAAAGGGGCTGTCTGGCGCAAACTGGATGATGGCAGGGGCGGGCAAGCCTAGTGTGGCAAACGGCCGTAAAACCAACCCACCCCCTTCCTCTTCCGTCGCCACAAACAGCCACACCTCACCCGTGCCCAGGGCGCGCCCCAAAACCTGGACAAACGCTTGCGCCAACTGCTGCGGCTGCGGCAGCGCCGCCAGCAAACTGTTATACTCCGCTTCCGTCAACCCCAGCGGGCCCGTCTGCGGCAAAAAAATGCGCTGCGTCACATCATTCACCACGCGGTAAACGGCCGTGAACAGCACCGCAAACAGCGCCGCTGCCAGCACCAACAACAAGTTGACACTGGCTCCCTGCGGCAAACTGCCAAACACCCGCATCATACCCCACAACGCCAGCCACATCAGGCCAAAAATAAGCAGCGTGCCCGCCAGCCGCCGCAGCAGCACCCGCGCCCCCATCGCCAGGTCTGGTAGCTGGCTACGCGCCAGACTAAGCGTACCCAACAGCGCCGCCGGCACAATAATCAGCAGCCCCGCTTCTTGCCACACAGGCTGGCGCGGCTGCTGCACCGCTGCTACCCCGCCGCCAACGATAAACAGTAGCAGCATCAGCGACCAGTAATTCAACTGATTCAGCGAAGAAGATAGCGGCAGCCGCCAGCGCACCTGCGCCGTCATCAACCAGGCCGCCAACAGCGCCAGCAGCCATCCAGCCACCCACACCCCGGCCCACAAGTCAAGCTGTCGCGCCTGCACCCCCACCAGTTGCAGCGGCGGCAAATAACGGCCCCAAATGGCCGGGTCCAGCGCCAGGCTGGCAAGCAGCAGCACCCCACTCAAAAACAGTGCCACAGCCCCTCGCCCTCGCGGCACAGCCAGTAAGCGCACTGTCGTCAGCAGCACTGCCAGTGCCATGAAGCTGAACGTATAGTTACGCACCACGCCCCAGCCAAATATGAGATAGGGCGAAAAAGCATCGCCGCCATACATGCGCAGCACACTGCTGGCCCACACGCTGCCCAACGCCAGGAACAAAAACCAGGGGCGCAGTGAATGTGGCGTGCCACCATGTCTCCTGGCCGCACGCCACAGGTAAAACAGCATTGCCCAAAAGCTAAGCGGAAAGACCGCTAAAATCAGGAATTGTTGGTTTAAGGTCATATCAATTTGTCACCAAACCTGGGCGGCCAGGTACGGGTTTGCCCGGTTTCCCACACATATCCCACATGGCGTGTGGGATATGTGTGGGTTATGTGTGGGTTATGTGGGCTGTCTTAAATCGTGAACCGTGTGCGGTGAACCGTGTACGAAGTGTTAGCACAGCTTCGGGTGATGCTACTTCAGAATATAGTTTGTCCCTTTCTTGGAACCGATTTTGAGCAACAGGCCGCGTTCGACCAGATCAGCCAGGTCGCGGCGCAGGGTTTCGGCGCTGACGCTGGGGCAAAGCTGCTGATACTCGCGGCTGGTGATGCTGCCGTTCTCGCGGATGTAGGCGAGGGCGCGCGTTTGCCGCTCGTTCATGCTTTGTGTCCATTTAGGCATGGGGGGGCGCTCGCGCTTATTGGATAGGGTAACGGTGAAGGAGTGAGGCTGGGCGTTAAACTGTGGCGGCTCGTGCCCGGCTTGCACCATATCTTCAATCATCTGGTCTATGCCCAGCCCTAACTCTTCAATGTAGCCCCATTGGTACAGGCCGTTGACCAGTCGCGGATTGCGCGAGAAATGTTCTTCCACCAGGTTATCGAGGGTCATGTAGCCGGGCAGGCCACCAGGGCTGATCACTTCCAGGCGGTCGGCGTACATGCGAATTTCGATACGCCGTCCGGTGATGCGGTAGTCGCGGTGGGCAACAGCGTTGACCAGGCTTTCGCGCACGGCAAAGCGGGGATATTCGGTGATTTCTTCACGCTCCAGATGATTGACAGTGGCGCCGACGCGCATCTCTTCGTGGACGATGTTCCAGGCACGCTCGACAAGGCGCGCCAGGGGGCCGGTCAGCTCGTCGCGACGGCCGTACCCGATGCCACCGTCTAGCCCGCGTGGCTCTGTGCCGGGGAATTTAACGAAGACGACGCCGCTTTGGGGAAAGAAGGCCTGCGGATTTTTGCCAAAGAGCAAAATGCCGGAAACGGTGGGCTGTCCCTGGCGGTCGGTTGCGCCTATCTCAAAAAGAAGCTGATCCAGGTCGGTGACTTTGGCGGCGCCGCGACGCGCGCGCATTTGCAAGTATTCGCTGATGGTGTCTGGGTTCAGGTCGTCTGGGCGCGCGCCGGGAACCAGTTCGAGCTCAAATTCGGCGGTGTGCTTGCTGGCAGCCAGGTTGCGGATTTCGTCGCCAGAGAGGGGGCGGTTGGCTGCGCCGCTGCGGATGAGCACACGGCCGTCTGCCAGGCTGTGCAGGTGGGTGCTGCGCGGCACGTTGATGCCAATGAGGAGCTGCCCACCTATGTCTACGGGCTGCCACTGCGCCGGTACGGGGGGCTGGCACAATTGCGCCGCTTTGCGCAGCGCCGCTTCGGCTTCTTCTTCCCAAATGGTGTCGGTCAGACGGCCGTTTTTGGCCAGCCCCAGCACAATCAGCCCACCATCGCCATTGGCAAAGGCAACCAGGCACTCAGCCAGTGCCTGCGCGTCGGTCTGCGGCAAAAATGCCATCCGCTGCCCTGGTTGTTTGTTGCGCATCATGTACACAAGTATAAGCGAGAGCGAGAGCGAGGGCTAGAGTGTGTTTATTCCCCTGCTTCCCTGCCCCTTCCTCATGTACAATAAGCCCCATGACAACCGTACACATCACCATTCCTGCAACCAGCGCCAACTTGGGGCCGGGTTTTGACTGCCTGGGGCTGGCGCTGGCGCTGTATAACCACGTGGAAATGACTACGGCCGTCTCCTCTCCTTTTGCCATCTCGATTACCGGTGAAGGGGCTGGTCGGCTGCCGGCAGATGAAACCAACCTGGTGTGGCGGGCCGCCAACGCGCTGTGGCAGCAGGTCGGGCAACGGCCGTCTGGGGTAGAGGTGCGCCTGCACAACCACATTCCTGTAGGCAGCGGCCTGGGCAGCAGCGCCACCGCCATTTTGGGCGGCATGTTAACCGCCAATGCCCTCATTGGCAGTCCGCTATCTGCCGCCCAGGTGCTGCGCCTGGCTATTACTTATGAAGGCCACCCAGATAACGTAGTCCCTGCGCTGTGGGGCGGCCTGGTTCTCAGCGTGGCGCACGGCGCTGAGTGGGTGCTGGAACCTGTGCCCGTGCCGCCGCTAGAGGTGGTATACGTGCTGCCTGAATTTGATTTGCCCACGCAGCAGGCGCGCGCGGTGCTGCCAACGGCCGTTGCGCGCGGCGACGCCATCTTCAACGCCGCGCGCGTGGGGCTACTGCTACGCGCCCTCAGCACGGCCGATTTTGCCCGGCTGGCCATTGCCATGCAGGATCGTCTGCACCAACCCTACCGCATCCCCCTGGTTCCAGGGCTGGGTGCGGCCATGGCAGCGGCCGTTGCCGCCGGCGCGGCAGGGGTCGCGCTCAGCGGCGCGGGACCATCGCTCATCGCTTTTGCTGCTGCCAACCATGCCGCCATTGCCCAGGCCGCCAGCGATGCCTTTGCCGCCGCCGGGCTGCCCAGCCGCACCTGGATACTACCTGTTGCCGAAACGGGGGCAACTGTGAACGGCCGTTCGTTTGAGCGGTCGTCCCTTTGTTGAACAAACAAACCAATTCAGAGACAATTAAGCACCTGAAGCAACCAAGGAGTTCACATGATCCCTCTCAGAATCCTCTTTCTCAGCGCCGAAGTTACCCCTTTTGCCAAAACCGGCGGCCTAGGCGACGTTGGCGGTTCCCTGCCCAAAGCGCTACGCGCCCTGGGGCATGATGTGCGCGTCATCATGCCCGCCTACAAACAAATAGAGGCGGGCTACCCCGGCGTCACCTCCATGAACCGCCCCTTCCGCGTGCCCACCGGCGCAGGTGCCATTGAAGCTGGCGTCTTTGCGGGCACACTGCCCGGCAGCGACGTGCCCGTTTACTTCATTGCCGAGCAATACCTCTTTAACCGCGACACCCTTTACGGCTACTGGGACGACACATACCGCTTCGCTTTCTACAGCAAAGCCGCGCTCGAGTTTGCGCGTGTCATCGGCTGGCGCCCTGACGTCATTCATGCCCATGACTGGCACACGGCCCCCGCCATTACCTGGCTGGCAACGGCCGGGCAGGCCGACGAATTCTTTCGCGGCATCCCTAGCGTCTTCACCATCCACAACCTGGCTCACCAGGGCAAAACCAACTGGCACATCTTCAACTACCTGGGAATCATCACCCATTCGCTGCGCGAAGAGGCCTACGATGAGGTGAACTTTATGGCGCGTGGTATCTATCACGCCACCATGGTAAATACTGTCAGCCCCACCTATGCCCGCGAAATTACCACCCATGAAGGAGGGGCCGGGCTAGATGGGCTGCTGCGCTATCGCCAATTTGACCTGCACGGCATCCTCAACGGTCTGGATTACGACGAGTGGAACCCGGCCACCGATCCCAACCTGGCCGCCAATTTCGATCTGGCCAGCCTGGATAAGCGCATTTTCAACCGCCGCGCCCTCCAGGCGCGCGCCAATTTGCCCCAGGTCGAGAATATCCCGCTGGTGGCAATGGTCTCGCGCCTGGACTGGCAAAAAGGGCTAGATATTACAGGCGAGGTCATTCACCGGTTGATGAACGGCCTTTCTGGGCCGGCGCAGTTTGTGGTGCTGGGCACGGGCGCACGCGAATATGAGCAGATGTTTGCCCGGCTTGCCAGCTATCACCGCGATAAGATGACGGCCTTTCTGGACTACAACACCAGGCTGGCGCCGCTCATTTACGGCGGCAGCGACATCTTTATCATGCCCTCGCTATTTGAGCCGTGCGGCCTGGGGCAAATGATCGCCATGCGCTATGGCAGCGTGCCGCTGGTGCGCGCAACAGGGGGGCTGGCCGATACAGTGCAGGATGGCGTGACGGGCTTTAGCTTTAGCTATTACAGCAGTGATGCCTTCTGGCATGCGCTGCAGCGCGCCATCTACTTTTACAATGTGGATAAAGGGACCTGGCGCGAGATTCAGCAGCGGGGGATGCAGGCAGACTTTTCCTGGGAACGCTCGGCGAAGGGGTATTTTCAACTGTATCAGTGGGCAATTGCGAGAATGAGAGGGTATTGAATTGTGAATGAAAAATGGGGAATGGGGGAGCTTGCTGCTAACAATCAACAAGCAAAGGACTAAGCAATGAGGTTTGAACGTTCGTCGGGTGTGTTGCTGCACCCCACGTCGCTGCCCAGCCGTTATGGCGTGGGCGACCTGGGGGACGCGGCGTATCAGTTTGTGGATTTTTTGCTGGCGGGGCGACAGTCGCTGTGGCAGATTTTGCCACTAGGGCCAACAGGGTATGCCGATTCGCCCTATCAATGTTTTTCTGCCTTTGCGGGAAATCCGCTGCTCATTAGTCTGGATCACCTGGTGCGGGATGGGTATTTGCCGCCAACGGCCGTTGCCTATGTCCCGCCCTTCCCCAGCGAAATTGTGGATTATGGCCCCGTCATTGCTTATAAGCAGGGGCTGCTAACGCTGGCCCATCAGCACTTTCGCGCGCACGGAACGGCCGTGCAGCAGGCCAGCTTTGCCCAATTTTGTCAGGAACAGGCATTCTGGCTGGATGACTTTGCCTTGTTCATGGCGCTGAAAACCCATTACGCTGACCAAGACGGGGGCGTGTGGAACACCTGGCCCGCAGACATTGCCCAGCGCGAAACGGTCGCTATGACCCATTGGCGTAAGCAGTTGGCCGATGAGATTGAAAAGCACAAATTCTGGCAGTTCCTCTTCTTCCAGCAATGGTTGGCGCTAAAGGCATATGCCAATGCCCGTCACATCAAAATTGTGGGGGATATTCCCATCTTCGTGGCGTATGACAGCGCCGACGTGTGGGCTAACCCCGATCTCTTCTTTTTGCACGAGGATGGGTCGCCACAGTTTATTGCTGGCGTGCCCCCAGACTATTTCTCCGCGACCGGGCAGCGCTGGGGCAACCCGCTCTACCGCTGGGCGCGCATGGCAGAAGATGGATACGCCTGGTGGGTAAAGCGGCTGCAAATGACTTTTATCCAGGCCGACATTGTGCGCATTGACCATTTTCGCGGCTTTGATGCCTACTGGGAAATCCCCGCCGAGGAGCCAACGGCAATTAAAGGGCGCTGGGTGAAGGGGCCGGGCATGGCCTTTTTCCAGAAAATACGCGCACAGTTGGGCGATTTGCCGATTATTGCCGAGGACTTGGGCGTGATTACGCCAGCGGTGCGGGAGCTGCGCGACCACTTTCAGTTCCCCGGCATGAAGATTTTGCAGTTTGCCTTTGGTGGGGAGCGCAATAGCGATTTTTTACCGCACAACTTTGAGACGCCAAACTGTGTGGTCTACACGGGCACGCACGACAATGATACAACGGTCGGCTGGTACAACAGCGCCGACGAGTGGGAACGAGACCACGTTCGCCGCTACCTGGCCGTTGACGGCCGTAACATTGCCTGGGACATGATTCGCCTGGCGTGGATGTCGGTGGCGGATACGGCCGTTGCACCCTTGCAAGACCTGATGCAGCTAGGCACAGCGGCGCGCATGAACTTTCCTGGCAAGACAGGCGGGTACTGGAGCTGGCGCTACCGACCAGAAATGCTACACCCTGGCATGGCGGCACGCCTGCGCGAGCTGACAGAGCTGTACGGCCGTGTGCCCGCTGCGCGCCCCGTCCGCGCCACAGTGACAATTGAAGTGGCCAACGATTAATCGTCGGCGGTGCACGGCTTACGACTCACGCGATGCCTGCTCCGGTTGACTTTCGCCACCCTCTATGGGAAAATGGCATTCTACTGGCCCCTGTAGCTCAGCGGATAGAGCGTCGGCCTCCGAAGCCGGAAGCCCGTGTTCGAGTCACGGCAGGGGCAAATATGCATGACCTGAACGGCCGTTCCCGCGTAAATCGCTCACGGAAACGGCCGTTTTTTTCGCAACGCTCAAGTTGCCCCCCAGCACCGATATGTGCCATTCACAACCCGGTGGCGTTAGCGGCCCATGCACTCAATGGAGAATGGCTGCTTTTGTTTTTTTGGGGTTGGTACTTTTGCCACAATCTGTTATACTCATAGCAGCATTTATCTAATTGATTCGATTCATCCAATAAATCAATGCGCCTGGATAAGCTCGACTCCGACTTTTTGCGCTACGTCCTCAGCCACACGACGGCAGAGAACGGCCGTTTGCCCACCCTCAGCGAGATGAGCCAGGAGCTGGGCGTCAGCATCGGCAAGCTGCGCGAGCAGCTAGAAGTAGCGCGCAGCATGGGGCTGGTTTCAGTGCGCCCGCGCCTGGGCATCCAGCGCGAGCCATTCAATTTTGCGCCGCTGGTGTTGCAAGGGGTGCTGTTTGCCCTGGGCAGCGGCGAAGCCACTTTTCAACAAATTAGCGAAGTGCGACGGGCACTGGAAGTGAGCTTTTGGCACACGGCCGTTACGCAGCTTACCCCTGCCGACAAAGAGGAGCTACGTGAAATTGTGGCCCTGGCCTGGCAAAAGCTGCGCAGCCACCCCATTCACGTACCCAATGGGGAACATCGCCAGCTTCACCTGAAAATCTTTTGCCGCCTGCAAAACCCCTTTGTGCAGGGGCTACTCACTGCCTACTGGGACGCCTACGAAGCCAGCGAACTAACCCGCTTTGCCACCTACCAATACTGGACGGACGTATGGAGTTACCACGAGCGCATTGTCGAGGCTGTGTGCCAGCAGCAGTACGAACATGGCCGTGAGTTGTTGGTGCAGCATTTCAACCTGTTAGCAAATGTGCCGGAACTATCGGTGCTTGAAGGAGACCTCAACCATGAGTGATATAGAAATGATAGAGCATGACGAAGAAGAAATTGAAGAGCTAGAGTCAGTAGTCATTCGCTTTGCCGGCGACTCCGGTGATGGGATGCAGTTGACCGGCACCCAATTTAGCAACACCACGGCCGTTTTTGGCAACGACATCAGCACCATGCCCGACTTCCCCGCGGAAATTCGCGCCCCCCAGGGCACAACCGCCGGCGTCAGCGGCTTTCAAGTCAACTTTTCCAGCTACGACGTGCTAACCCCCGGCGACGCCCCGCGTGTGCTGGTGGCCATGAATCCCGCCGCCCTCAAAACCAGCCTGCCCGACCTGGAATCGAACGGCATCATCATCGTCAATACCGACACCTTTACGCCCACCAACTTGCGCAAAGCAGGCTACGAAAGCAATCCCCTGGAAGACGGCTCCCTACGCGGCTATGAAGTGCACGAGGTGCCCCTCACCACCCTCAACCGCGAGGCACTCAAAGAGTTCACCACCCTTTCTACCAAAGACAAAGACCGCTGCCAGAACTTCTTCGCCCTGGGTCTCACCTTCTGGTTGTTTGACCGCCCCCTGGGCACCTCTGGCGAGTGGCTGAAGAAAAAGTTTGCCCACAAGCCCGAATTGGCCGCCGCCAACGCCAAGGCCATGGAAACCGGCTTCTACTTTGGCGAGACCACCGAGGCGTTCCGTCACCGCTACCGCATCCGTCCAGCCAGCCTGCCGCCCGGCGTTTACCGCAAAGTGACCGGCAACGAGGCCACAGCCATGGGGCTGGTTACGGCCGCTTACAAAGCTGGCAAACCCCTCTTCTACGGCACCTATCCCATTACCCCCGCCAGCGACATCTTACACAGCCTGGCGCCTCTGCGCCATTTTGACGTGCGTACCTTCCAGGCGGAAGATGAAATTGCCGCCATGGGGTCTGTCATCGGTGCAGCCTTTGGTGGCGCCATTGCCGTCACCGGCACCAGCGGCCCCGGCATTGCCCTGAAAAGCGAAGGCATGAATCTGGCGGTGGCGCTAGAGCTACCTATGGTGATCATAGACGTGCAGCGTGGCGGCCCCAGCACTGGTCTACCCACCAAAACTGAACAATCTGACCTGCTGCAAGTGATGTTCGGCCGTAATGGCGAAAGCCCAATGCCCGTCATCGCGCCCCAAAGCCCTTCCGACTGCTTCGACATGGCGCTGCAGGCGGTGCGCATGGCGGTGCGCGCTTCCACACCGGTAGTCATGCTCACCGACGGCTTTCTGGCAAACAGCTCCGAGCCCTGGGCCATCCCCAACCCGGACGATATTCCGGCCATTGACATCGAACACCCCAGCGCCCCCAGCAACGGCGCCGGCGAGCCATTCCTGCCCTACAAGCGCGCCCCCGAAACAGGCGGCCGTCCCTGGGCCATCCCCGGCACGCCCGGCCTGGAGCACCGCATTGGCGGCCTGAGCAAGGCGCCGCTCACCGGCAACGTCTCCTACCGCCCGGAACATCACGAACAAATGTGCCGCGAACGCGCGGAAAAAGTGGCGCGCCTGGCAGAATTCATCCCCGAACAGGATGTGTTTGGCCCGCTAGAAGGGGAATTGCTGCTTGTTTCCTGGGGAGGCACGTATGGGGCCACGCGCACGGCCGTCCAAAAAGCCATCGCTCAGGGCAAATCGGTCGCGCACGTCCACATCCGCTACCTCAACCCCTTCCCGCGCAACCTGGGTGAACTGCTGCAAAAGTATCACAAAGTGCTGGTTGCCGAGCTAAATGGCGGCCAGCTTGCCTTTTTGCTGCAAGGCAAATTTGCCCGTCCGGTGCTGACCTACTCCAAGCTGCATGGCCAGCCATTTAAGATCAGCGAAATTAGCCGCAAGATTGACGAGGTGCTTGGCTCATAACCTTGCAACCCGACAGAAAAAACATGGTTCATCTTCTCTGGAAACGGTGCTTCACAAATTTCTGACCGCAAACCGCCGACAGCAGACCGCCTATTAGTGGCAAAATCGCAGTCGGCTGTCCGCGGTCGGCGGTCAAATTGTAAAAAGATCGCTTGAACCATGCCCAAAAACCAATTAGGAACAACCCATGAGTACAAATACCATTCCCCTGGAACTGACACGCAAAGATTTTGTTTCTGACCAGACGGTGCGCTGGTGCCCCGGCTGCGGTGACTACGCCATCCTGGCGCAAATGCAAAAGACCCTGCCAGAACTAGGCATTCCCAGGGAAAAGATCGTCTTCATCTCTGGCATTGGTTGCTCCAGCCGCTTTCCGTATTACATGAATACCTACGGCATTCACAGCATACACGGCCGTGCGCCCACGCTGGCAACCGGTCTGGCCGTCACCAACCCCGACCTGAGCATCTGGGTGATCACCGGCGATGGCGATGGCCTCTCCATTGGCGGCAACCATTTGCTACACGTCATGCGCCGCAACGTGAATCTCAATATCATCCTTTTTAACAATCGCGTCTATGGCCTGACAAAGGGACAGTATTCCCCTACTTCGCGTAAGGGGTTCAAGACCAAATCTTCCCCCATGGGTACCATCGAGCAGCCGATTAACCCGGTTGCCATTGCTCTGGCTTCTGAGGCAACGTTTGTGGCGCGTAGCATTGATAGCCACACGCAGCACCTGGGGGAGGTGCTGGCGGCCGCAGCGGCACACAAGGGCGTCTCTTTTGTCGAGGTGTACCAGAATTGCGTGATCTTCAACCCAGACGAGTGGGGGCCGTTGGAAGATAGGCGCGAGCGCGACGACCACATGATTTATCTAGAGCACGGCAAGCCAATGGTGTTTGGCCGGAATAGGGACAAAGGGGTGCGCCTGAATGAACGCTTTGAACCAGAAGTGGTGCAGCTGGGCGAGCAGTACACGGTGGATGACTTGATTGTGTATGATGCGCGCTCGAAGGCGCTGGCCATGATGATCAGCAGCATGGAACATCCTTACTTTCCCACGCCAATGGGCGTTATTCGCCAGGTGAGTGCACCTAACTACACAGAGGGGCTGATGGCGCAAATTGAGGCCGCGCAGGCGCAAAAGGGCAAGGGCGACCTGCATAAGTTGTACCGCGCCGCCGACTTGTGGGAGGTGAAGTAATGAGTACGCCGCGAAATGAAACGCTGGTAGATACCACACCGCTGCGCGAAATGTTGATGCAGACGCCCATCACGGCGCTAAACCCGAAAACGCCGATTACGGTCGCCCCAGCAGCAACGTTGGCGGACGCGATTTTGTTGATGAATGAGAATCGCATTGGCTGTGTGCTGGTAGTGGACGACAACGGCCGTCTCGTGGGCATTTTCACGGAGCGGGATATGCTGACGCGGGTAGCCGGGCAGGTAGCCAACCTGAACACGGCGCTGGTCAGCGAGTACATGACCCCCGACCCGGTGACGGCGCAGGCGCAACAGCCGATTGCGCACGCGCTGCAAATTCTTTCTGACCATACCTTCCGCCACTTACCGCTGGTAGACGCAAATGGGCAGCTAGAGGGGATTATCTCTTTTCGGGATGTCGTGACGTTTTTGGAGGGCAAGTTAGCCTGAAGGGGGAGCGAGAGAAGCCTTTCTGGGCAGGGCACACCCCCACCCGCGAATGAAAATGTAACGCAGGTTTGGTAACCTGCGCGCGTGGGGTTGAGTTGGCAGTAACCGCTTTAGCGGGTAAGCGGCTAAAGCGGTTACTACCAACCCCAAAAAGTTAGTTTGTTCAGGTGACGGGCTACATTTTCGAAGGAACATGGCCCGCCATCGGCGGTCATTTTCGAAGGAGGCAGCCATGAAAACCCATCTTTGGGCTCAACAGATGGTGCGCCCACCTGCCGTTGCGGGCACGTTTTACCCAGCCGACCCGCGTCGCTTGCAGGAAATAGTGGCACGTTTTTTGCAAACGGCCGTTTCCCCTACCGCCTCTCTCCCCCCCGCCAAAGCCATCATTGCCCCCCATGCCGGTTACATCTACTCTGGCCCCATCGCTGCGGCGGCTTATGCACAGCTACGGTCGTTGCGCGGGCAGATCAGGCGTGTGGTGCTGCTTGGGCCGGCGCACACTCTCTATGTGCACGGCCTGGCCGCTTCTAGCGCCGCTGCATTTGCCACGCCCCTGGGAGAAGTGGCAGTAGACGGCACAGCCATGCAACAGCTTCTGGCGCTGCCGCAGGTGCGGTTGCTGGATGCAGCACACAGCCGTGAGCACGGGCTAGAGGTTCATTTGCCCTTTTTGCAACTGACGCTGGGGAGTGACTTTCGCCTGGTTCCCCTGGTGGTGGGGGATGCGCTAGCAGAAGAGGTGACGGCCGTACTTGAGCAGGTGTGGGGCGGCGATGAGACGCTCATCGTCATCAGCTCTGACCTGAGTCATTACCTGCCCTATGAGGTGGCCAGGCAGGTAGATGGGCAAACGGCCGTTGCCATCGAGCAGCTTGACCCCAGCGGCCTGGGTGAGAACTCTGCCTGCGGTCGTTTGCCCATTTGCGGGCTGCTGCCGCTGGCGCAACAGCACGGCCTGCGCGCCTATCGCCTGGATTTACGCAATTCCGGGGACACCGCCGGCCCCAGGGATCGCGTGGTAGGGTACGGGGCGTGGTTGGTTGGGTAATAAGTGGCTAGTGGGGAGTGAAAAAGCGCTCCATCGCCACTCTCCAATTGCTTCACGGCAACACCTCTACGTCAAACGGCAGCGTGGGCACAATTTCGCGGTTGCTGCGGAACTCCTGCACATAGCCCACCACGCGCACGCGCGTGCCCGGCTGCCCCAACACCACATTGTTGCGAATGCGGTCGAGCGTGCTTTGCCAGACGAAGACCAAAATTTCACCACTTTCATCTCCCACAAATAGCTTTGCGCCATTGCCAGTTCCTTCCACGCGCAAAATTTGCCCCACAATGGTCACGCGCTGCCCCATAAAGTCACCCAGGGTGCCAATGGGCTGCTGCGGCGGCAGCTCGCCTACGGCCGTCACCTTCACGTCTCCGCCCCACCTGGGCACAACCTGCCATTCTGTGCCAAACTGCCCTACGCGGCCACTGGCGCGCACGGTTGCCCCCAGGTTCAGACGTGGCGCATCCCAGCAGTCGTCGTAAACGTTGTGCCACATCAGCAGCGTCACGGAGCCGCTGTCGTCGCTGAGGGTGAATTTGTAGCCGGCGGAAAAGCTGGCGGTGGCGATCACGCGCCCCATAATGGTCACGTCGTGCTCCAGGTGATCGGGAATCTGACCAAGCGGCAGGATGGGTACGGCCGTTGGCAGCGGCGTGTCGGTGGGGGATGGCGTGGGGGTCGGGGATGGTGTGGGGGTTGCAGGCAAGGTGGGCGTGAAGGTGGGCGCGGGCGTCTGGCTGGGGGTATGCGTGGCAGCAGGGGTGGCAACGGCCGTTGCCGAAGCGGTGGTCGTCGCAGAGGGGGTAGCAGTTGGGGCAACGGCTGTGGCAACGGCCGTTATGGGCAATGCCGCAGCGGGGGATGTGCCGGGCGCAGCAGTCAGCGCGTGCTGGTTACCTGCGCTGCCACAGGCAACCAGCATGACCGGCAGCAATAAACCCAACCACAACCAAAGAAGGTGAACCATGCCTGAATGTCTTATATTTCCGTTTCCTACTTTACCACCACATGCACCAACGGCCGTCGGCCCGTTTCTGCATACA
Source organism: uncultured Anaerolineae bacterium (assembly GCA_937943625.1). GTDB lineage: Bacteria > Chloroflexota > Anaerolineae > Promineifilales > Promineifilaceae > JACSRF01. The sequence continues at coordinate 19,108 of CALEAD010000018.1, forward strand.
GGTAACGGCTCAGGGCATCCTCAATCGCCTCATTCAGTTTCTCCCGCTTCGTCTTGCCGTACAGCTCCGCCGCGCGCAAGATGGCGTCTGCGGCTCCTTCCAGCAGCGGGTCCGACTCCTTCGGGTTGACAAAGCCACGCGAAATAATCTCCGGGCGGCCAACCACCTGTCCCATATCATTAGTGGCCAACACCGCAAAGACCACGCCACTTTGCGCCAGCGCCTCGCGGTCACGCACCACAGCCCAGCCAATTTCGCCCACGCTGGCGCCATCCACAAAGACGTACCCCCCAGGCAGGCGGGGCAACACTTCCAGCGAATCGGCCGTGAGCGCCAGCGGCGTGCCATTTTCCACCACGGCAATGCGCTCATGGCGAAAGCCCATTTGGCGCGCCATTTCTCCATGCTGACGCAGGTGGCGCAGCTCCCCGTGAATGGGCACAAGAAATTTGGGGCGCACCAGGTTAATCATCAACTTCATCTCTTCCTGGCTGGCGTGCCCAGAGACGTGCACGGGGGCAATGCGGTCATACAACACATGTGCGCCGCGCCGCAGCAGCTGGTTGATGGTGCGGTAGATGGTCTCCTCGTTGCCGGGAATGGGGTGCGCGGAAAAAACGACGGTATCCCCTTCTAAGATGCTGAGGCTGCGGTGGCGGCCACGCGCCAGCCGCCCCATCACGGCCGAAGGCTCTCCCTGGGCGCCGGTGGCCATGATGGCCACCTTGTGCTGCGGCAGCTTGTTGGCCTCTTCAATTTCAATGAAGAGGTCGTCAGGCACATTCAGGTAGCCCAGGCGGCGCGCCATTTTGCTATTTTCGCGCATGGAACGGCCGGTAATGGCCAGTTTACGGCCGTATTTCTGCGCCAGATCGGCCGCTTGCTGAATGCGCGAAATGAGCGAGGCAAAGGTGGCAATGATGATGCGCCCTTCCGCTTCGCGGAACACATTATCCAGCGCCCGGGTTACGTCCATTTCCGAAGGGGTCCAGCCGGGGCGGTCCGCATTGGTGCTGTCGGCCAGCAGCGCCAGCACGCCGCGCGCGGAAAATTCCGCCAGTTTGGCAAAATCTGGCGGCCAACCATCTACCGGCGTGTGGTCAAACTTGTAGTCGCCGGTGTGGACAATCAGGCCTACGGGTGTAGTAATGCCAAAGCCCACGCAGTCGGGAATGCTGTGCGCCACGTGGAACGGCTCAACGGTAAAGCAGCCAATTTGCAGCACGTCGCCCGCCTGGAACTGGCGAATTTCCACTTTGCGTGTGCGATTACTCTGGCGCAGCTTCACTTCAATCAGGCCGGCCGTCAGCGGGGTGGCATAAATGGGCGCATCTACCTCTTCCATCAGGTGCGGCAGCGCGCCAATGTGATCTTCGTGGCCATGCGTGACCAGCACGGCTTTGATTTTGTGCGTTTTGTCTTTGATGTAGGTGAAATCGGGGATGATGATGTCTATGCCGAGCATGTCGCTCTCAGGGAACATGATGCCGGCATCAATGATGAGCATCTCTTCTCCATATTCGATGACGGTCATGTTTTTGCCAATTTCCCCCAGGCCGCCCAGGGGGATGATGTGTAGTTTTTCGGTCATGATGCCTCTGTTAGAGATGGTGTTTAGTGGCGAGTGGTTTGGGATTAGAGATTAGCTGATCTGGCATGGTTCAAGCGATCTTTGCAGAGAAGGTGAACCATGCCCCAATCGCTAATCTCCTATCTCCGGTCTCTATCCTCCAAATTAAGGACGCAGCAGAAACCAGATGAGCACCGTGAGCAAGGATTGGATGAGGGCCAGAATCAGGGTGTAGCGCCAGAGAAAACGGCCGTCTTGCTTTACCAAGGTTGCGGTTGTTGCCAACGGCCGTATCACGGGCGTCTCCTGCCATTGCGGCCGTTGCCCGTAACGCACCGCGATCACGCTGATGTTATCGCGCCCGCCGCGCTCGTTGGCCAGGTCAACCAGCAGGCGCGGCACATCGGCCAGCTTGTAGCGACCAATATATGAGCCAATTTCCGCGTTGCTGACGTGCTTCGTCAGTCCATCGGAACAGAGCAGCAGCACGTCGCCAGCCATTAGCGGCAGGTCATACAGGTCAATGCGCGGATTTTTATCTGAGCCAATGCTGTAGAGAATGACGTTTTGGTAAGGGTGATTTTCCGCCTCGGCGGCGGAAATTGCCCCTTCTTCAACCAGCCTGGCCACCAGGCTTTGGTCTCTGGTAATTTGCACCGTGCTGCCCGCGCGCCAGTGGTAGGCACGGCTGTCGCCCACGTTGGCAATGTAGGCATGCTGCGGCGTGAGCACGGCAGCAACCATCGTCGTGGCCATGCGACGGCCGTCGTGCTCATAGGCCACAAGCTGGCGCAGCATAGTGTTCGCTGCCAGCATCGCCTGGCGCAGACGCTCGCCCCAGGGCTGCCCATCGCCATGCGTCAGATAATAGGTTTTCATCTGCTCAGTGGCATATTGGCTGGCAATTTCGCCCGCCTCGGCGCCACCTACGCCATCTGCCACCACATAGAGCCAGCCATGTTTTTCTTGTTCGGCCGGGGTCTTGGGTTCCCACCGCGACAGGTAATCTTCGTTGTGGTCGTGCACACGTCCCACATCAGTATGGTCGTAGGCCACTATTGGCGCGAGTTGACTCATGAGCAGGAATTATACCCCAGGAGAAGCCCACGCAAGCAGGAGTGGGGAAATTGTGAATTGTGAATGATGACTTGCTAATCGCTAATTGCAGCATGGTTCATTTTCTCTGGAAATGGCACATTGCTAACTGCAGACGGCTATAAGGTAGACCACTCATCAATGGCAAATCGCGGTCGGCGGTCGGCAGCCGGCGGTCAAATTTATCAAGATCACCTGACGCATCCCCTAATCACCTATCCCTTGCCTCCTCTTCGGCATCACCGGCTGCAAGGCGCGCCAGAGGATGCCATCCTGGCGCTGGCCACGCCGATCTAGCTCACTATTGGCCAGGATGACACCATCGCGGCAGCGCACGGCCAGCCCGCGAATGATGCGACTGAGTAGCTGGTGGCGAATGTGGAATTCTTCTTCTGTGCTCCAGGGCTGATCGGGTGGGCGGCTTTGCGCCAGGATGAAGGCGTTGCTTAGGGGTTGGTTGGGGATGTCCCACCAGCCGGTAGCGGCCGTTTCCAGCCACACCTGCACGCGCACCGGACGGCCGCTGAGCAAATAGCCATAGATGGTGGAAATCATGATGCCATCGAGGTCAGGCGGTTCGCCCAGCTCTGGCGGCCGCGCTGTCACCAGGCCGTTGTAAATGCCTTCGATGAAGGTGCGCCCCACTTCGGCGGGGGTGGTCAGCCCCATGGCGGGTGCAGACTGGCGCAGGCGCCTGGCTGCACGCACCAGCCAGTCACACACGGCGGCGCCGGCCAGGTCTGGCGTGGGCTGAAAGCGGGGCTGGCTGAGCAGTTGGGCAAAAAGGGTGTAGAGGAAGGCGTCGAGCGTGAAACGGCCGTTGTGTGCTTCCAGCCACAGCCGCAGCTCTTCTACCAATGCCAACATCTCGGCGCCAACGCGCGTGGCAAACTGCGCCGGCAGGTCGGCAACAGGCAGCAGACGGCCTTGCTCTGGCGCATAGAGGCGGCTGGCAAGCAGATGCGCGCGTGCCGGGTCCAGGGCATGAATGCTAAGCGCCAGCGCCTCGGCAACGTCGTAGGTGGCGGGGTATCGCTGCCACTGCGGATGCGCCAGCGCCAGCCAGGTTAGCCAGACGCGAATGCGCGGCTCTTCGCGGGGGCTGGAGCGACGGCGCAGGAAGTAGGCGGGCAGCTTGTATTGGCGCAAGGCCTGGGTCAGGGTGTAGCGCAGCGCGCCATCCAGGTAGGGGGTGATGATGGCAATCTCGCCAGGCAACACGGCCGTTTCGTGAATGAGTTGGTGCAGCAGGGGCATCAGGTTAAACACCATGTCGCGGCGATAACGGCCGTTGACCACCGCCAGGATCATCGCTTCCGCCTGTGCCATGGGGTGGGTGGTGTGCAGCAGGTGATTTTCCACCACATTGGCCAGGTGCATCATCGTTTCCGGCACGGTAAACGGCTGCGTAAACGCCAGCGTCAGGCTGCACAGGCGACGAAACTTGTTTGCCCCCAGCGGGTCTGCAGCCATAAAGCGCTTGTACCCCCCGCCAGCGTCGTAGGCAATGACGGCCGTTTGCACCACCGGTAACAAATGCTGCACAAAGTTCTGCCCCGCAGGCGTCTGCTCCTCCACATTGTCAATCAGCATGTGGCGGTAACGCTCACTAAAATAGCGCTGAAACTCCGCATGGCGCACCAATTGCGTGTCAAACACCTCCACAATCAGCGACAGGTCGAGCAGACTGCTTTCCAGGCATTGGCGACGAAAGGCGCGCGCTGCCCTGGCGGCATCCTCCAGGTGAAGCAGCCGTTCCGGCTCGCCTACCCAGGTGTCGCGCTGCCGCGCCAGCGCCTCCTCCAGCGTCAGGGCGTTGAACGCGGCACGGTTCAGCGTGTCTAATATCTGGCTGACAATCTGCTGCGGGCGCAGGCGCAAATTAGCAAATGCCCCTTCGCCAATCATAGGCATGACAATGCGCCACATCATCAGTTGCGCCAGGTCATAGCTGAGAAAGGTGGGTGGCTGATAGGGGCGGGTAAAACCGGCTGGCCGCGCCACCAGGGGCCAAAACAACAAGACCATTTCCCGCGCCATCTCAATGTAGGTGGTAATTTTCAGGTCGGCATAGGGGCCAAGGCCAGATTGGTGAATGAAGTCGAGGTACGGCTGCTGATGGTCCGGTTCGGCTACCAGCACCAGCAGGGTGTAAGCCGGTTCGCCAGATTGCAGCAGGCGCAGCAGGCGATGCCGCAAGGCAGTGGTTTTGCCGCTGCCGGCCGGGCCGAGGAGAAAGCTGCTATAGGGGGTGGAAACGGCCGTTTCCTGCACGTCAGTCAGGGTAATGGTCATGGGGGCATTGTAGCGGAGAGACGGCCGTAAATCAATTGGCGCGCGGGCGGGGGAAACGGCCGTTAACTGCGCTTGACGCCCCCCCAGCCACTCTGTACAATGCACACATGTCAAAAGAGACCCCCGCAGTACCCAAACCGTTTAACTATGGTGGGCAAGCCGTCATCGAAGGCGTGATGATGCGCGGCTCGCGCGCACTCGCCGTCGCCGTGCGCAACCCCAACAACGAAATCATCATCCACACCGAACCCCTCAACGCGCGCATCTACGGTGGCGGCATGGCCAACATCCCCTTTCTACGCGGCCTGACACTGCTGTGGGATGCCCTGGGCCTGGGCATCAAAAGCCTGATGTTTTCCGCCGAAGTCGCCCTGCCAGACGAAGAAAAACCCAAAGACAAAGATGGCACACCGGCGAAAGTGTTTGCAGGGCCAGCACAATGGGGCACAGTGCTCTTCTCCCTCAGTTTCTCCATTTTGCTCTTCTTCGTGCTGCCAGCTATTGTCGCCGGGCTGGTAGAAAACCGCCTCACCACAGAGGCCGCTTCTTTCATCAGCCACCTGGTAGAAGGGCTGGTGCGCCTGGCACTGCTGATTGGCTACATTTGGGCCATCGGCTTTATTCCTGACGTCAAGCGGCTGTATGGCTATCATGGCGCCGAGCACAAAACCATCAATGCATATGAGGCCAGCGCCGAGCTAACGCCAGAAGTAGTGGCACGCTATTCGCTGGAGCACCCGCGCTGTGGCACAGCCTTCTTGCTCACAGTTGTGATCCTCTCCATCCTGCTATATGCACTGCTGCCGCCCATGGGGCTGCTGCTACGCGTGCTGTCGCGCATTGTGCTGCTGCCCCTCATTGCCGGCATGGGATATGAAGTGCTGAAATTTACGGCCGCTCACCAAAACAACACCCTTATCCGCCTGCTAACCAAACCCAACCTGGCACTACAGCGGCTGACCACGCGCGAACCAGATGCCGGCATGTTAGCCGTCGCCATTACCGCCTTCGAGCATATGTTGGCCTACGAACAGAGCCAACAGCAGGTCAATGACGCCATCATCTCAACCAATGCGCCTGCCAGCAGCGTCGCTTCTTAGCACCCGTAAGTGGTCATCCGTAACGAGACGCCGCTGTATATGCTGCGAAAAGGTAGCTACCAAGGCTTTTGGGAAAAGTTTGTTGGTTGGTTAGTTTGCTAGTTCGTTTCCAGCCAATTGACCAACTATAAACCAACCAATGGCCTGGTAGTCAGGCGCAAGGTCACAAACCACTCCATTATCAATCAACAATCATTGGTTAATCAGGTGCAACGCATGGCCACAAAAAAGAAAGACCCTCGTCTGGCTGCAACCAAAAATAAAGAAGGACTGGCTCATTTTGCCAACTGGAACCTGGATCAGGCGATTGCTGCCTTCAACCAGGCAACGGCCCACGACCCCGACAACCCCGAATATCACCTAAATCTGGCGCGAGCCTGTGCGCGCAGCGGGGACTATCAGCAAACCATGAGCGCATTAGGCAACTACCTGCGCACAGAAACGGATGAAAAAGTGGCCGAGCGCTTCGAGCGCATGTTTTCCTCTGCGCTGGATGAGGTAGAAACCATTCTGATAGAAACCATGCGCCAGCACAATATGAACGTACCCTTCATCGGCAAGGCTATTCAGATGTGGCTGGAGTACCGCATTACCGTGGGGCGAACCCAACTGCGCATACCCAAGCCAGAGCTATGGGCTGCGGCGCTGACGCACGCGGTCGGCAAGGTGAATTTTTGGGAGCGGAAGCTGGCAGAAGTAGCAGAGATGTACGGCGTAAACGACCGCTCGCTGCGCGAGAAATATCAGGAGTTAGTGGCCACGTTAGATATTATGCCCGCTGACTATCGCTACTTCGTAGGCGAAAAGAATCCGCTGGACAAACTGGTAGAAGCAGCCAAGGTGCTGGAAGAACTGGACCGCCGCTTTCAGGAAGAGTGAGGCGTAAACCGCAAGCCGAAATCCAAAATCGTTTAAGGGAAACCTCATCAGTGGGCACACCACCAAAAATGAAACGTAACGCAAGTTGCCAAACCTGGTTGGCAGGCGCAGGTTTGGCAAGCTGGGCTACACTTACAGATACAGACGGCCGTCAGCAGTCGGCGGTCATTTTCAAGGAAGAACATTTATGAACCGTCACGACATTCACTTACTCCAGCAAATCAGCGGCTATCCGGCCCTGACCATTACCCTACCCACGCACCGCACTGCGCCAGACAACCACCAAGACCCTATCCGCGTGAAAAACCTGGCTACCGAGGCTGCCACACGGCTGCTCAAGGAATTTTCTAAGCGTGAAATCCAACCCTTACTGCTGCGCCTGGAGCAGTTGGTAAGCGACATTGATTACCGCAACGCCCTCGATGGCCTGGCGCTGTTTGTGAACAAAGACATCGCCCGTGCCTTCTACCTACCCTTCCGGCTGAAGGAGCGCATTGTCATTGACGAAACTTTTGCCACCCGCGACCTGGTGTTTGCCATCAACCGCACGCCGCGCTACTGGGTGTTGGCCCTCAGCGAGCAGCCCACGCGCCTTTTTGAAGGCACGCGGGAAACGCTGGTAGAAATTCAGGAAGAGGGCTTCCCCATGCGCCATGAGGGGCCGGGAGGGGACGCGCCGCTGCCTGGCGGCTTTGGTGTGCAGAAATCGGCACACCGCGACGAGCGGCACCGCCAGTTTTTCCGCCAGGTGGATGCGGTGCTAAAGCCGTTCATGACCGATGACCCGCTGCCCCTGGCGGTGGTCGGCATAGACCGGTACATCGCCTTTTTCAACGAAGTCAGCAGCCACAAATCGGCGATTATCACGACGATGACCGGCAGCCACGACAAAACGGCCGCCCATGAGCTGGGCAAGCTGGTCTGGCCCTTGGTAAAAGCGAACCTGGCGGGCAAGCGACAAGAAATGCTCAAAGAGCTAGACAAAGCGATTGGCGAGCGCAAGTTTGTCTCCACAATTGAGCAGGTGTGGCGGCTGGCACACGAGGGACGTGGCCGTTTGCTGTTCGTGGAAGAAGATTTTCACGTGCCCGCGCGCGTAGACGACACGGGCATGCACCTCACTCGCGCCGAGGACGCAACTGCGCCAGACGTGATGGAGGATGCAGTGGACGAGGTGATTGAGACGGTGCTGCGCTTTCAGGGGCAGGTGGTCTTCATGGAGAAGGGACTGCTGGACGCGCACCAGGGCATTGCCCTGATATTGCGCTTCTAGGCAGGGAGTGCAAGAGGGAGAGAAATGAAAATTTCCACCTCTACAAAAAGTGACAAACGTGGGAAAAGAAGTAACCCTATTCAAAAGTGAAGAAATGAAAGCGCGCGCTGAAGTGAGCGCGTTTCTGCAAATGCTGGCAGCTAAGCTGAATACCGGACAGGTTGTTTTGCGCGCTGGCGAAGAGGAATTGACGCTGGATATTCCCGATCGCGTGGTGCTGGAAGTTCAGGCAGAGGATGAGGACAAAAAGGCTAAAGGGATTCAGCACAGCCTGGAGATTACGCTCAAATGGTTTGAGGCAGACAGGCTGACCGGTCCGCTGGAATTAGGCTAACCATTCCTCCAGGAACGGGGGTAGACGTTCAACTTTTGCGCAAAAGTTGCCGCAATTCTCAACCTGGCGCGTTGATTTGACCGCAGACCATTGACAGCAGAGCAGACCGCCGCGACTCTCAGCAGGAGAGCGGTCGGTTGGGCAGCACGTGGAGCTGGCCGTTCGGCAGGGCGCGGTAGATGGCGGCGCTTTCTTCTAGCGTCACCATGTGGTCGCGGTCGCCCAGACCAATGCCCACACTTTGTGGAATTTGCGCCGCGCTTTGCGGCGTGAGGGGCGGGTTTTCTCCCAGGTCGTGCATCATTTCGGCTGTTTTTGCCAGTAAATCGCGCCAGGAAACGGCCGTGTGCCGCTCCTGTAGCTGCTGCACAAAAGCAGGCACTTTCGCCAGCATCTTTTCTGCGTCGAGCCGCTTTACCTCGCGCGCGGCAAACTCCGGCGTCCAGGCAAATTTGGTGCCCAGGATAAAGACCCGCCCGATGCGGTCGGGGTATTCCCGCGCCGCCAACAGCCCCACGTAGCCGCCCATGCTGTGGCCAAAAACGTGCGCCTGCGCCATGCCCTGCTCATCCAGGTAGGCAATTACATCGGCGGCAAAGTGTGGCAGACGCAACGGCCGTTCTGCTGCTATCCCCGCCGCCCCATGCCCGGTAAAATCCAGCGCGTGTACGGTAAAGGTCTCGGCCAGCAGGGGCAGCAGCGGTGCAAACTGACTTTTGGCGCCCAATGCGCCGTGCAGCAGTACAAGCTCTGGCTTACTCATGATCACCTCCAGAAACCCCTGGCGAATATAACAATGAACGCTTGCTCATTACTTTGTTCTACTTGAATTGATGCCTGATTTGCGGAACTTCTGCCCAAGCATAAACGTCATCAGCGCAGAAAGCAATTGGAGAATGGTACGCGGATTAGCGCGGATGGATACGGATTAGCGCGGCATTAAAAGGCATCTGCTAAACTCCGCACTCCGCATTCCGCAATCCCACAAGGAGCGAAGCGCAATGAAGAAGAGAACCCTATTTTTCTTATTTGTGACCCTATTGGCCCTGCTGATTGTCTGGCAGCCCAGCGCCGCGCAAAGCGTCACGCCGCGCCCGACCGAACCCCCGCCAATCGTCGAGCCGCCCATCTGGCGCTTTGACGGGCTGCGCATCAAGTACCAGCGCGTCAGTGTCACCATTGAAAATCAGGTGGCAACAACGCACATTGAGCAGCTGTTTGTCAATGACGTGGACTGGATGCTAGAGGGGGAGTATCTGTTTCCGCTGCCGGCAGGAGCGGCCGTTTCCCAACTGAAGATGTGGGTGGATGGGCAGCCTATTGAGGCCAAGATTCTGCCGCACGACGAGGCGCAGCAAATTTACGACGCCATTGTGCGCCAGCTACGCGACCCGGCGCTGCTGAAGTACGTGGGCACGCAGGCCATTCAGGCCAACGTCTTTCCCATTCCGCCGCGCCAGGAGCGGCGCATCGAGATCAGCTATACGCAAATTTTGCCCGCCGAAAATGGCCTGATCCGCTTTAGTTACCCCCAATCCACCAGCCTGTACAACAACGCGCCCCTGGAAGAGCAGCGCATTCGCGTGGAAGTACGCTCTAACGAGGCGATTCGCGCCATTTATTCTCCCAGCCACCGCGTAGATGTTTTCCGCGACGGGGAGTTCCGCGCTGTGGTGGGATACGAGGCGTTCGACGTGACACCCGACCAGGATTATGAGCTGTACTACACTGTCTCACCAGAGGCGATTGGCCTGAATTTGCTCAGCTACAAAGAGGCGGGGCAAGATGGCTTTTTCTTGCTGCTGGTGGCCCCGGCGGTGAAAGTGGACGAGGTAATCGCCAAGGATGTGATTTTGGTTGTAGACACCTCTGGCAGCATGGAAGGGGAGAAGATGCGGCAGGCCAAAGAGGCAGCACACTACGTGGTTACCCATCTAAACGCAGAAGATCGCTTTAACGTGGTGGCTTTTAGCACCGGCGTGCGCCTGTTCCAGCCGCAGTTGGCCGCCGCCACGCAGTCAGACGCAGCGCTGCGTTTCATTGACAACCTGGAAGCAGTGGGCGGCACGAATATCAGCCAGGCGCTGCTGGAGGCGCTGCGGCTGGCGGACAGCGCCCGGCCGACGACCATTTTGTTCCTGACGGATGGGCTGGCTACGGAGGGGATTACGGATACACCGCGCCTGCTGGAAAGCGTGAAGCAGGCGGCGCCGGCAAATGCGCGCATCTTTGCCTTTGGCGTGGGGGATGACGTGGACCCGGTGCTGCTGGATAGCCTGGCGCAAAATCATCGCGGCACGACGACCTATGTACGGCCGTTTCAGGCCATTGACGAGCAGGTGAGCGCTTTTTACGCCAAAGTGAGCGCGCCAGTGCTGACCAATATTGCCCTGGATTTTGGCAGCATCACTGTGGAACAGCTTTACCCGGCAGAGCTGCCCGACCTGTTTGCGGGCACGCAGTTAGTGTTGGCAGGGCGCTACCGCGAAGGGGGTGTGGCTACCATTACGCTGAGCGGTGAGGTCAACGGCCGTTCCCAGACCTTTACCTATGCCGATAACAGCTTCCGCCACAGCGGCGGCGACGCCTTCATCCCGCGCCTGTGGGCCACGCGCGCCATTGGCCATTTGCTGACGCAAATTCGCCTGCAAGGAGAAAACCCGGAACTGGTGCAAAGCGTGGTCAATCTCAGCATTCGCTACGGCATCATCACCCCGTACACCAGCTACCTGATTGAGGAGGACGACATCTTCAGCCAGACCGGGCGGCAGGGCATTGCCGAGGAAGTGGTAGAAAGCCGCGCGGCGGAAGTGACCCGCGAGGTAACAGAGATGGTGGGCGAGGCGGCCGATTCGGCGGAGATGTCTGCAGCGCAGGCGCCCATGGCGCTGCCCACGATGGTGGCCTCGGGCAGTGGCGGGCAAACGGCCGTTGCCGTAACTGAACTGGTGCGGCTGGTGGGCAGCAAAACCTTTGTCCTGCGCAACGGCTTGTGGATAGACACTGCCTACGACGCCGACAGCATGACGCCGCAGCGGGTGGGCTTTGCCAGTGATGCCTACTTTGACCTGATTGCCGCCGCGCCGGAGCTGGGCAGCTACTTTGCCCTGGGGCAGCGGGTGCTGGTGGTCTATGGCGGGCAGGCGTACGAGGTGGTAGAAGGGGCGGGGGAAACGGCCGTGACGCTGCCGCAGGTGGGTGATGGCACGGAAACTATCGTGATCACGACTCCTGTACCGGCGCAGACTGGCGAAAACGAAGAACAAGTGATGCCGGAAACGGCCGTGACGAGCGCAAACAACTGGCAGCTCTACGGCTTAATTGGTTTGGCGCTGTTAGCTGTTGTTTTTTTGGCTGGCCGCCAACTAATCCGCAAATAATAGAGACCGGCTATGGGCCATTCGTTTATTCGCCCAATTCGTTGCCTGCGCTTTTGAAAACAACCGCCAATGGCAGACCGCCGACAGCAGAGTAGTGAACGGCTGACAGGCTGGCTGACTGCGACAAACAAAGGGAGTCAGCCAGCTTCACCGCTCATAGCACGCAAAAAACTTATGTTCGGCCGCTACCGTGCCGATCAGGATGAGTTCTGCCTCTGCGGGGATGGGCACGTGGGGATCGGGATTCAGCGTAATCTGGTTACCAGTTTGCCAGGCCACCACCGTACAATCCGTTTTTGCGCGGATGTTCGCCTCCACCAACGTCAGCCCAGCCAGCAAAGCGGGCGTAGGCACACGGAAAACATCTAGCCCCTCCGCCACCATCAACACATCGCTGCGGTCCAGCAACGTCAGAATCGCATTCGCCCCCATAGAGGCATAAGACATGACAAAATCGGCGCCGGCGCGGTGCAGCGTAGCCACGTTGCGTTCCAGCGTGGCGCGGCTGACAATGCGCACATTCGGTCTTAGGCGACGACAGTAGATCGTCAGATAAATGTTTGTGTCATCATCGTGGGTACTGATGATAATCGAGCCAGTCTCCAGGACGCCTGCTTTTTGTAGCACAGAAAGTTCGGCTGCGTCGCCCAGGACGTAGCGCTCTTTGTTGTCAGCGCGAATGCGCTCTGGCACACGCTCCACAATGCGATATTCTAGACCACGGGCCAGTAAGGCGCGCCCGGCTGCCCGGCCCACGCGCCCCCCGCCTATGATCACCACCGGCTCTTTGTTTGTTGAGTTATGGTAATACAGCCGATTATAACGCTGAATATCTGCTTCGCGACCAACCAGCACCAATACCGTTCCTGCTGAAAGGAGCGTATCTGGCCTGGCATTCTCAAACTTGCCGCGCTCCCAAACGCCGAGAATGGTCACGCCAGCTTGCTGACGCAGGGCACTCTCACGCACCGTCTTGCCGGCCAGCGGCGTATTGCCAACGGGCGCTTCCGCAAAGAGCAGTTCATCAAAACGGCCGATTACATGCGCCAGTGTATCGCCACCGCTCACCCGGCGCGCCAGTGCCTGCCCCAGCATCTCCCCCAATTGCAACACATAATTGCTACCCGCCAGCTCCAAAATATCCACCGAGGCGCGAAAATTGGCTGTGGCCATAATTGGCACACTCTCAGAGATTTCGCGCACGGTAAAAGCGATGTTGGTGTTAAGCATGTCGTTGGCGGTGGTGGCCACCAGGCGCGCACGCTCGGCCATAATCCGACGATAGGTGTCTGGACTGTCCAGGTTACCACGTACCACGCGGTAGCCCAGGTCATGCAGGCGCAGCGCCTCCTCCAGATCGCTAATAAGCAGCACGTAGCTGTAATGATATTGTTCTAGCTTTTTGATGAGATTGCTGGTGACCGGGTCAAAGGAAGTGAGGATGACATGCCCTCTGGTGTTGGGCGGCAGGCTGGTGGGGGCACGTTTTTCGTTTTGCAGGCGCGTCCAGGGGGCATAAAAAAATTCAATGAACGTGAAAGGCAGCAAAATCAACAAGAAAATCACGCCGCTAAGCAGAACGATGCTGGAGAAAATACGCCCCAAATCAGACTCAAAGGTAATGTCGCCAAAACCAAGCGTAGACATCACCGTGAGCGTCCAGTAAAACCCCGTCACCCAGCTATGTGATTGCCCCTCATAATCCATGATGTAGTGGAAGATGACGCTATAAACCGTGACAAGGGCAGTCAACAGCAGCAAAAAGCGCAGCAGGTTGAGGACGCTCAATCTGCTGGGACGATGACGGAGAAAGTAATAGAGTTGCGTAGGAATTAACTTCATGGGGTTGGTTGAGTTGGCTGGGTTGGTTAAGTTGGCTGGGTTGGCTGAGTTGGCTGGTTAGGTCTCAGCAAACCAACTAACCAACCAACCAACTAACCAACTAACCAACCAATCATGACTGATTCAAGAGTTCAAACCCAGAAATAATGTCTAGCAATTCGCTGGTGATGCTGTTTTGCCGCTGCTGATGATAGAGCCGGTGCAGTTCGTCCAGCCGTTCCTCGATGTTGCGCTCGGCAGCCTGCATCGAAACGAGGCGGGCGGCATTTTCGCTGGCCAGCGACTCGGCGAAAGCGCGGAAGAGCGAGACGAAGAGGTGTTCGCGCAGCAGGGCAGAAAAAAGGGGCTGCCACGCCATGCTGAAGGTGGGCAGCACCGGTGAAGGCCAGCGCTGCTGCTCCAGATGGCGGAACTGCTTCAGGTTGATGGGCAGCAGCCGCTGCATGCGTGGCCGGTAAGCGATGGTGGTTTGCAGCCGGTTGTAAAAGAGAAACAGTTGCTCGACGATGGGTTGTGTGGCCGGGTTTTGCCATTGGTCGCTGCGCAGCAGAATTTCTTGCACCATGGGGGTGATGGCGGCAACGCTGCCGGGGACGCTGAGCAGGTCTGCCACGTTGAGGCCATGCGCAGATAGCGAGGGCACAACGCGCGCGCCGATGGCGATGACGTGCAGGTTGTAGGGAAGGATGCCCAGGCTGACCAGCCGTTCGGCCGTGTAGGCGGCAATCTGTTCGTTGAATTGGCCACACATGCTCTGGTCAGAGCCGAAAACGAGGATGGCGGTGCCGCGTTCGGCCAGGGGTTTGCGCGGGGCCAGGGGCAGGGCGTAGCCTTCGCGCACGGCCGTTGTCAATACTACGTGTAGTCCTAGCTCTGTCGTGCGGTAATAGTCTGCCAGCGATTCCACTGCCCGCTCATACTGGCGGATGCTGGTCATTGCCAGGGCGCGCATGGTGCGCACAATGCTATGCAGCTCGCCCGCGTTCTTAATACGGCGGCGAATGTCTTCGATGGTTTCCATAACTAAGGGGGGAGATTAGAGACTGGAGGCTACGCAATCTCCAATCTCTAAATCGCCATCAATGCCGGTGCAAATCCTTGTGCATGATCGCCCGCGTCTTGTGCAGGCGGTCGTCAGCTGGCAGGTCGGCCAGGTAATGGTTCATGTCGGCGTCGTCTTCCTCTTCCAACATGCGCGCCGTGTATTCAATCATGCTGGGGGGAAAGACGCCATCCGCTTCGTACAGGTGGCGCTGGGCGCGCAGCGCCGCCGCCGAGGCGACGCAGCTGGAAGGCAACGGCCGTAAACGGTTCAGCGCCGCCTTATCGCGGAAAATGTTGCCGGTGACGTGCAAATCCTCGGCCAGCGCCCCCGATTCATCGGGGTGGGTGAGGCCCCAGGTAGCGGCCATGGCGATGCCGGCCAGCAGCAGATGCACAATGGCGCTGCCATCCGGGCTGCGCAGCTCCACCGTTTGCCGCCCCGATTCTTCGACGTAATCGGCCGTTTGCTGCGGGTTGACTTTTCGCGCCAGGTTGCTGATGTTGGCCCAGCCCAGCGGCACGCGGATCATGGCGCTGCGGTTCGATTCGCTCCAGCAGACGCGCGTGGGCGCTTCCTGGTTGGGAACCAAACGCAGGTAAGCGGAAGAGACGGTGTTGCCAAAAGCAGTGAGCGTTTCGGCGAATTGGCTAAGGCCGCCGATGAGCTGACGCGCCAGGGGCGATAGTTGCCCATTGGCGCGCATAACGTTACGGCCGTTTTGCAATAGCTCCATATGCACGTGCAGCCCATTCCCGGCAATGCCTTCCTCTAGCTTTGGCGTAAAGGTGGCCACACAGCCGTGCCGGTAAGCCACGTTGCGAATCAGCCAGCGCGCCAACACTAGATGATCGCCCGCCTCATCAATAGGCGTGGGCAAAAACTCCACCTCAAGCTGGTCAGCCCGCCGGCCCGCAATCTCCTCCAGGTCACTGCGCACCTCATGCAGATTGCCCACCTCGCTGTGCGCATACTTCACTGCACCGGTAATCTGCGTAATGTGGTTGACCATCTCATTGAGAATGTCGCCCGTTTTGTTGAAGGGAGAGGCGGTGTGATAGCCGCGCTGGCGCGGGGCGCTGTACAGATTGTGCGTGGGTGCGCTGAGCAGGAAAAACTCCAGTTCGCCCATGGCGTGTAAATCGAAGCCGGTCTGCTCCTGGAAGCGACGGTACGCTTTAAGCAGGATATTGTCCAGGGTGTAGGGGGCCAGGTTGCCCTCGTGCGTCAGGTAGCGGCAAACAAAGTCCAGGCTGCCGGCGTCAAAGGGATTGAGGAAGGCGGTCTTGTAGACTGGCACAACGTACAAGTCAGAAACGGAAACGTCTACCAGGCCACGAAACAGGGATGAGCCATCCACCCGTTCGCCGTCAGCCAGAATGCGCTCGGCCTGGGCGCGGTTGGCAATGGGGATTTTTAGCTCCTTGAGTTTGCTATCTATGCCGGTGTAGTGGAAGGTGATACGCTGTAGCTGCTTTTGTTCAATGATTTGCAGCAAGTCGGCGCGGGTGAATTCGTGGCGCGGTTTATCCAGCAGGCAGATGAGGGGGTTTGTAAGGGCGTAGGGGATGTGAGTCATGAGTGGGAATCCTTTCTCGTGGTCAATGGTTAAAGGTCAATTGTCAATTGCACTTTTGATGCGGTTGAGGAGAGCTGCGCGGTCGGTGTCGTTTAGTTTTTCGCCGCGCTCGATGCGGCGGCAAACGGCCGTTTCCTTTTTGACAACCACTTCGCAAATCCGTTTGCTCACAAGGGCAATCTCTGCGACGGGAACTGCGTCCAACAGGCCCTCCGTCACGGCCAGCAGCACGGCGATTTGCTCCGCCACCGCCAATGGTTCGTACTGCGGCTGCTTCAGCACCTCGCGCACACGGCGACCACGCTCAATTGCTTGCTGCGTTGCTTCGTCCAGGCGCGTGCCGAAGCGGGCAAAATTCTCCAGCTCCTCAAACTGGGCATAAGAGAGGCGCAAATTACCGGCGACGGCGCGGTAGGCGGGCAACTGCGTTTTGCCGCCCACGCGCGAGACAGAGCGGCCCACGTCTATGGCCGGCAGCACTCCTTTCTGGTACAGGTCTGGCGAGAGGTAAATCTGCCCATCGGTGATGGAGATGATGTTGGTAGGAATATAGGCGGAGACGTTTTGCGCTTCGGTTTCGACGATGGGCAGGGCGGTCAGTGAACCGCCACCCAATTCCGGCCGCAGGCGGGTGGAACGTTCTAGCAAGCGGGAGTGCAGGTAGAAGATGTCGCCGGGGAAGGCTTCGCGGCCGGGTGGGCGGCGCAGCAGCAGGGATAGCTCGCGGTAGGCCCAGGCGTGGCGCGTCAGGTCGTCGTAGACGATCAGCACGTCGCGCCCCTGCTCCATGAAGTATTCGGCGATGGTGGTGGCAGCGTAGGGGGCGATGAATTCCAGGCCGGGCGGGTCTTCACCGGCGGCGACGATGACGGTGGTGTATTCCATGGCGCCGCGCGCGCGCAAATCGGCGATGACGCCGGCCACGGCCGAACTGCGCTGGCCAATGGCACAGTAGACGCAGAGCACGTTTTTGTCGGCCTGGTTGAGGATGGTGTCGAGGGCAACGGCCGTCTTCCCCGTTTGCCTGTCTCCCAAAATCAATTCCCGCTGGCCGCGCCCCACGGGAATGAGGGCATCAATCGCCTTGAGGCCGGTTTGTAGGGGCACGGTGACAGGGGCGCGGTTCATAATGGGGGTAACCGGCCGTTCTACCGGCCAGCGTTCGACGGAAGGAATGGGGCCGCGACCATCTAACGGCCGCCCGGTGGGGTCTAGCACGCGCCCCAGCATCCCTTCACCCACAGGCACATCTAGCACGCGGTGCAACCGCCGCGCCTCGTCGCCGGCGCGCAAATGTTGGCTGTCGCCAAGCAAAATCACGCCCACCTCATCTTCGTCCAGGTTAAAAGCCATACCCATCAGGCCGCCGGGAAAGCGGATTAGCTCTTCGGCTTGCACCTGATACAGCCCATGCACGCGGGCAATGCCATGCCCCACGTAGCTGACGTGGCCAACCTCTCGCACGTGCAGGCGCGGCTGCGCCTGCGCCTGCGCCTGGGCAAAGGCGGCAAACGTTTCCGCCAACAGGTTGCTTAGCATTCCTTCAGCCATGGGCGTTTGCCTCTTCATTGGCCGACACAGGAATGGCCGCCAGCGTCTCTAGCAGCGCTTCTTCCAGCTCATCCAGGTAGCTGGCCAGGCTCCAGGCAATTTTGTGCCCCGGAGCGGCAATTTCCAGGCCGCAAATCAGGTTAGGGTCGGTGTGGAATGCAATTGCCTGCCCCGGGCCAAAGCGGGCAAAGATGGTCTGGCGCAGCGCCTGCCGCATGGTGTTGTCTATGTCGAAGCTGCTGTTGATGGTGAGCACGGCCGTTTCCTGCCGCAGTTTCGCCATCATTGCCGCCGCCGCCTCTTCGGGCAGCGCCGCCACCCGCGCCAGAAAAATCTTAATGATACGCGCTTCCAGCTCCTCATCTGCCAGGTCGGCCAGGGCACGGCGAATCACCTGGTACGTTTGCTGCCCGACCTGCAGGCGCACTGTTTGTAAAAACGACTCCTTTTCCTCAGCCAGTGCCTTTTGCCAGCGCGTGCGCGCCTGCGCCACCTCGCTGCGCGCCTGCTCCAGCCACGCCTGGTGTCGTTTCGCTACCTCTGCCTGCGCCTGGTGCATCATCGCCTCACGTTCCTGGGCAAAAGCAGCGTTCTTCTCCTGATAGGCGGCGATTTCTGCCTGCGCTGCCGCTTGCTGGCGCTCAGCCTGCGCCAGCCGTTCGCTAATTTTGCGCTCCCGCTCCGCCATCATGTCGAGGATCGGCCGGTAAAGGAAGCGGCGCAGCAGTAACACCAGGATCAGAAAGTTGATGATTTGAGCGATGACGGTGAACCAATCAATCAGCACCTTAGCCTCCTACAGCGGCAGCCGCCGCGGCTGTGGCGTAATTCCAAAACGGGTTCACAAACAGCAAAATGATGGCGATGACAAAGCAGTAAATGGCCGTGGATTCAATCATGGCCAGGCCGACAAAGAGAGTGCGAGTGATGGTGTTGGCCTCGTCGGGCTGCTGTGCCAGGGAGCTAAGCGCCTGGGCTACAGCGCGCCCCTGCCCCAGCGCCGGCCCCAATGAGCCGATGGCAATGGTTAAACCGGCAGTGGCGATTGATATGACGGCGATCCAGCCTGGATTGTCCATAAGTCTCTTCTCCTCAGAAAATGCCCGCAGAACGCAGACGGCGGACGGTGGTCAAATGTGTTAAAGTGATAAAAACCATGCCCGGACTTTTGCTTGTGGATTAGGTAGAGTCATCGGATAACGGCCGTTGCTTACTTTGCGCCTGGGTGGCTGAAGCGATGTAGACCATCGCCAGCACGGCGAAGATGTACGCCTGAATCAAGCCGGTTACCAACCCCAACACCTGCATAATAATCGGAAAGAAAAGTGGCGCGATGGAGAGCAGCACGGCAACAATCATTGTGCCACTCATCACATTGCCAAAGAGACGCACGGCCAGCGCCAGCGTGCGCGATAGTTCGCCGATGATGTTGAAAGGCAGCATGATGGGCGTGGGCTGGGTGTACTGCTTGAGGTAGGTACGCAGCCCCAGCTTGGAGACGCCATACAAAGGCACGGCCACAAAGACGCAAATGGCGAGCGCGGCCGTTGTAGAAAGCGACCCCGTCGGCGGTTGAAAGCCAGGCACAATCGCCAGCAGATTAGACGTGGCGATGAAGATGAACAGCGTGCCGATGAAGGGCAGATACCGGTCCGGCTGTTGCTGGCCGATTTCCCTAACCTGGCTGTGCAGCGCCTCCACCAGCACTTCGAGCAGATTTTGCCCTGGCGAGAGCTTCTCGTCGCTGGTGAGCCGCCGCGTCACCAGCCAGGAGACTCCCACCAGCAGCGTCATAACCAGCCAAGTGAAGAGGATGGTTGCGTTTAGCTTAAAGGGGCCAGAGGCCCAGTAGACAATTTCGTCAGGACTGATTTCCATTTTGGATTTTAGATTTCGGATTGTTTACGTACCGCCGGCTCTCACTATTCACCATATTCACCATTCACGATTCATTGTTCATTGTTTCCTTCGGCCCCCAGCGACGAATGAGCAGCACGCGGGCGAGGATGACGCCGGCTATGGCGCTGAGCAGGTAGCTCCAATGGGCGTTGGCCAGCAGGTAGATAGCTGCCAGGAGCAGGCCCAGCCGCAGGGCGAAGCTGCCGAGGAGGAGCAGGGCCGGGTGGCGGGCGGTGGGCAGTTGGCGCACGGTGATCCAGAGGCCGCTGAAGTAGAGGCCACCGATGAGGATACCCGCCAGGAAGCTGAGGAGGAGGGAGGTAGAGTTCATTTGCGCTCTTCATCCAACGGCCGTTCCCTCATTTCTTCCTCTATGCGCGCTTGCTCCTGGCTGATCCAGTACCAGGCGTTCCAGCAGCCGAGCAGAATGCCGCCGATGAGCAGCATCAGTGTCCAGGAGTAGCGGCTGGGCCAGGTGGCGTCTATCCAGATGCCCAGCGCCAGCCCAATCAGCGTAGGGATGGCTACTAACCAGCCCACGATGCCAAACATGCCCAGACCGAACCAGACGCGCTCCTGTGCGTGTCGCCGCGCTCGCAGCTTGCGCTGCTCTTTACGAGCAACGCGACGTTCTAGTTCTTTGTGGGGGGAACGGTCGTTTTCCTCTTCCATTTTTTAGCCAGCGCCACTCTTGCCCTCGCTTTTACAGTTCCATAAAGCGGCGCACAAAGTCTGCTTCAATCTTCGCCAGCGCCGAGCGTGTTTGCCGCTCTCGCTCGTCTAATTCGGCAAACTGCTCCCGGATCACCGTTTGCAGTTGGCCCAGGTCTGCTCCTTGCGCCGCGTTGCGCGTGGAGACCAGTACCTCTGCACCACACTTTACGAGGATGCCTTCATCTATGGCCAAGTAACATTCTTTGCCAACGGCCGTTTCATACGCCAGCAACCCCGGAACCAATGCCGAGACAAAATCCACATGGCGCGGCAGCAGGCAAAAAGAGCCATCCTTGCCCTCCGCCACCACTTTCCGCACCTCTTCTTCCACCAACACCTTTTTGGGCAGAAGTACTTTTAGCAACATACCCGTTTTATCCCGTTTGTAAGGTCTTGACTTTGTGTGTACCGTGTGTATAGTAAGTGAATGAACAGTCATGAACTCATAACCAGACTAAAAAATGATGGATGGGTTCTTGTCCACATTCGTGGGAGTCATCATCACTACAACCATCCCGAAAAGCCAGGGCGCATCACTGTGCCGCACCCTAAAAAAGATTTACCCATTGGCACAGTGAAAAGCATTTATCCCCAGCCAGGTTGGTCCTGGTCAGAAAACAAGTGAGCGATTATGCGATACCCAGTTGTCATCCACAAAGACCCTGAAAGCGATTATGGCGTTACCGTACCTGATTTACCCGGCTGCTTCAGCGCCGGAGAGACGTTGGATGAAGCCCTGCAAGAAGCTGTGGAAGCAATAGAGTGTCATCTTGAAGGTCTGTTATTAGATAAAGAGCCGATTCCCGCACCAAACAGCATTGAGCTTCATCAAAGCAACCCTGATTACGCGGGAGGAATTTGGGCTTTTGTTACAGTCGACGTCACAAAATTATCGGGTAAAATCAGGCGCGTTAATATCACTTTGCCAGAGCGAGTATTAACCTTAATGGATAGATATGCTGCCGAGCATGGTGAAAGCCGCTCCGGGTTAATTGCGCAGGCAGCTATTGAATTTATTGCCTCCCGCGAGCGCGCAGCCAGATAGCTACGATCTCTACAACTAACCAACTAACCAACAAACTCACAAACTTACTTCTTCTTCTCCGCCTCATCAATCGCGCCAATCATATACAGCGCCCGCTCCGGATAGTCGGCAAATTCGTCGTTCAGGATGCGTTCGCAGCCGTCCAGCGCTTCCGCCAATGAGACCGATTTCCCCTTCATGCTGGTAAACTGCTCCGTGGTGTAAAACGGCTGCGTCAGGAACCGCTCCAATCGCCGCGCCCGCGCCACAACCCGCCGATCCTCCGGCGACAACTCCTCTAGCCCCAGCATGGCGATGATGTCCTTCAATTCCTCATAGCTTGCCAGCGTGCGGCGAATTTCCTGGGCGATCTGGTAATGGCGTTCGCCAACGATGCGTGGCGTCAGCATTTTGGAGCCGGATTGTAATGGGTCAATTGCCGGATAAAGCCCCTCGCTGGCCCGCTTGCGTGAAAGGACGATGGAGGCCGTCAGGTAGCCAAAGGTGTGGATGGCCGCCGGGTCGGTGAAGTCGTCGGCGGGCACGTAAACGGCCTGCACCGAGGTGATCGCGCCGCTGGCGGTGTTGCAGATACGCTCTTGTAGTTCCGCCAGTTCGGTGGCGAGGGTGGGTTGGTAGCCGACGCGGGAAGGGATCTGCCCCATCAGGCCAGAGACTTCGGAACCGGCCTGGATGAAGCGGAAGACGTTGTCAATCAGCAGCAGCACGTCTTGCTGGGCGTCGTCGCGGAAGTATTCGGCCATGGTCAGGGCGGCGTGGCCGACGCGGAAGCGGGCGCCGGGCGGCTCGTTCATCTGGCCGAAGATCATCACGGTGTTGTCTAGCACGCCCGCCTCTTTCATCTCGCGGTACAGCTCTTCTGCCTCGCGGCTGCGCTCGCCGATGCCGCAGAAGAGGCTGACGCCCTCATATTGGCCGACGACGTTGTGAATCAACTCGGTGATCAGCACCGTCTTGCCCACGCCCGCGCCGCCGAATAGCCCGGCACGGCCGCCGCGCTCCAGCGGGGCTAACACGTCTATCGCTTTGATGCCGGTGGCGAAAATCTCTGATTGCACGGCGCGTTGATGGAGGGGGATGGCGGGTTGGTGGATGGCGCGCCATTCGCCGCCGCTGATCGGTTCCTGGTTGTCCAGGGTTTCGCCGAAGACGTTGAAGATGCGGCCGAGGACGCGGGAGCCGACGGGGACTTGCAGCGGCCGTCCTTCATCCACAATCGCATCTCCCCGTGCTAACCCCTGGGTGGGTGTCAACGCCACGCCACGCACTCGCTGTGCGTCCAGGTGTGTGACCACCTCGATGGTAATCGGGCCATTGGGGCCGTTGGCGCTGAGCCGCTGATAGAGATTGGGAAGCCTATCAGGAAATTGTGCATCCACGACACTGCCGCGCACGGCCACAACAATACCCTGGTTGCTTGTTGTTGGCGTCTTTTGCCACCTCATCATGAATAAAGTATAGCGAGAATCAGTTTAGGAACCAACGACGGCCGTACTATTTCTGCCCGGTGAATCACGGCAAACTTTGCTCACCAGCCACTGCTTGCAGCAGCTGCAGCGTTTCGACGACTACCGCGTCGCGTGCACGCGCAACGGCCGTTGCCGCAATTTGCGCGTAAGCAGGTTCCGACCAGCACGCACGCAGCGTCTGAATCTGTGCTTCCGCCGTCTGGCGCGTTTCGTCCAACAACTCCGGCTGGTGCAGGGCAAAAAGCAGCAGCCCCAGGGCCTGCCGCTCACTTTGTGTGCTGCTCACTGCCGCTTGCGCTTCCTGCTGCTGTAAAACGGCCGTGCGCACCACCACCTCCAGCATAATTGGCCAATCTCCTTCTTCCCGTGTAATGCGTAGCGCCTCCTGAAAATGGCGTGCGGCCACCCGGCGCTCTCCCAGCATCAGGCGCGCCTGCCCCAGATTGCTGAGCGCATAAGCCAGCCCAACGCGAATGTTGGCCTGGTGGTAGGCCGCTACGGCCTGTTCCAATAGTGCACACGCCCGTGCCGCCTGCCCATCCTCCAGCCAGAGCTGCCCCAGGTTGTTATAGGCAATGGCAACGCCCCATAAATCCCCCACCTGCCGAAAGAGGCGCAGCGCTTCCTCCTGGTAGTGGCGTGCCTGGGCGTAATTATTGCGCCGCGCCGCCACGTGCACCAGGCTGGTATATGCATTGGCTGTGCCTACCAGGTGGCCCAGGTTGCGGCAAATGGCAACCGATTCTTCCAGCGCCTGCGCAGCAACTTCGTGCTCCCCCAGGGCGCACAAAACCAGCGCCAGGTTATTTTGCGCCGAGGCGATGCCGCGCTGGTCGTTAATGGCGCGGCGAATGGCCGGACTGCGCTCACCTGCCTGCCGCGCTGCGGCAAACGCCCCCTGGCGCCGCAGGCTGAGACAAAGGGTGCTGAGCGCGGTGGCCATTCCCCACCGGTCGCCTGCCTGCTTATACTGGTTCAGGCTTTGTGTCAGGTAGTGGCGCGCTGCCTCGTGTTCTCCTTGCAGGTGGTTCATGTAGCCTAGCCCGTAAAGAGGCAGCGCCGCAGCGGTTGTGCCCTCCAGTAGGGTCAGGCTTTGGCGGTAAAGGGCGCTGGCCATGGCGGGTGGTGCGATGAATTCCAGGCAGCGCGCCTGACACGCCAGCAGTTGCCCCAGCAGCAGAGGGTCTTGAGGGGCTGGCAGGGCTTGCACGGCCGTAATTGCCTGGGCAAACATCTCTGCACCTT
Organism: uncultured Anaerolineae bacterium; assembly: GCA_937943625.1. Taxonomy (GTDB): domain Bacteria; phylum Chloroflexota; class Anaerolineae; order Promineifilales; family Promineifilaceae; genus JACSRF01. Next base: position 43,420 of record CALEAD010000018.1, read on the forward strand.
CCTGATACCAGCTACGCAGGCAGTAGTATTGGCACAGGCTTTCCAGCGCCAGCTGCAGCAGCGCACGTGCCTGGGCGTGGCTGGCCAGGTGCATCACCACCCACTGCCAGGCCAGGCGCACGTTGGCAATTTCCTGATCAATGGCACGTAGGGCAGTTTCCTGGCCCCGCTCCTTGAGGGTGGGCGCCTGTGCCGCAAGGAAGTGGGCGTAATAGGTGGCGTGGCGCACGGCCGTTTCTGTGGCTGCGTCTGGCTCTGTTTGTAGCTGTTCGGCAGCAAACTGGCTGAGCAGGGCGTGTAGCTGGTAACGGCCGTTGACCGGCCGCAGCAGCGATTTGCGTTGTAGAGCGGCCAGCACAGCAGGATCAGCATCAGCAATTTGTGCCGCAGCTTCGGCGCTAAAGCCACCGCGGAAACAGGCCAGGCGGGCAAAGCTATGGCGTTCGGGCAGCGTCAGCAGCGCCCAGGAGTGGGCAAAGGTGGCGCGCACGCTGCGCTGGCGTGCTGGCACATTGCGCAGCGAGGTAGTAAGCAGGTCTAGCCCTGCGCGCAGAGCCTGGGCAACGGCCGTGCTGCCCCGCTGCGGTATCCAGGCCGCTGCCATTTCCAGCGCCAGCGGCAACCCTTCTACCAGCAGACATATCTCTGTCATGGCCTCCAGATCGGCGGGGGGTGGGTATAAAGGTGTGTTGCAAGCGGTGAATTTGTTGTAAGAGTAATTCCAGGGCATCATTTTTGGCAGGAGGTGCAACGGCCGTTGGCGCATACGCCAGCCCCTCCACCACAAACAGCCACTCCTCGCGCAGCGCCAGCCGTTCACGCGAGGTGACCAGTAAGGTGAGACCGGTCGCTTCCCGGAGCAACAGGGCAATCAGCTCTGGCAGTTCTGGCAGATGCTCTACCCCATCCAGCAGTAGCAGCATTGTTTTACCGCGCAGGTAGTTCACAAGCTGGCGCGGCAGCGGTTCCTTTTCACTGAAGGTGAAGGCCAGCGCATACGCCAGCGCCGGCGCCACGTGTGCTGCCTCCTCAATGCTGCCCAGGTCGGCGTAAAAAATGCCGTGCGGGTACAGGCCGCGCACATCGGCTGCTACCTGTAGCGCCAGGCGGCTCTTGCCCACGCCGCCCAGCCCCACCAACGTAATCAGGCGGCAGTTGGCGTTGGCCAACATCTCCCACAGGGCGCTTCGTTCAGCCCGACGGCCCACAAACGGTGTGGCATCAGCCGGCAGCATCGCAGGCGGTCGTTGGTAGGCGGGAAAGGGTGAGAGATCGCGCACCTGGGCAAAGAGGCGCTCTATTTCTGCGGTGGGTGGGACGCCAAACTCGCGCTGCATGGCGCGGCGACAGGCAGCATATTGCGCCAGCGCGGCGCTGCGTTCGCCGCTTTGCGCCAACAGCCCCATGAGCTGCCGGTGTGTTTCTTCGCGCCAGGGTTCTAGCTGTACCAGACGGCGGGCGGCTTGCAGCGCCGCAGGCACGTCGCTGCGCTGTTCGGCATAAGCGGCCAGCAGGGTTAATGCTTCCACGGCCTGGGCGTGCAGCCACTCGCGCTTGAGCAGCGCCCATTCCTCAAAGAGGGTGCTGTCTGTGACCAGGAACCCAGCGAGAAAATCGCCGCGATATAGACTGGCCATGGCCTCCAGTCGCCGCAGGCAGGGGAGACAGGCACTGAGGTGGCGGTGCAGGTGGGTGTGACACGCGGTGGCCAGGGTCAGGAAGTCGCTAACGTCTACCCAGACACCTGCCTGTGGATTTAGCTGGATGTCGTTGCGATCTATGATGAGAAACCCGGCATTGTCGTTGCTGTCTGCTAAAGCCTGACGCAGGTTAGAAAGTGCCTGGCGCAAATTTTGCCGCGCGCGCTTTTCTGGCTGATTTGGCCAGAGCAGGGTGGCCAGGCTGTCGCGCCGGTGGGGATGGTCGCGCTCAACGGCCAGGTAGGCTAACAGGGCGCGCGTTTTGTCTGTGGCAAAGTCGCTGACAGCATGGCCGTTGTGGGTGACGTGAAAAGCGGCAAACAGCTGGATGCGCAAAGAAGACATGGGAGATATTGGATGGTGGATAGTGATTAGTGGGTGACGGGTAGCTCTTCCCTATTTGCTTCATTCTACCTGCTGGCGAGTTGTGACACAAAGGTACTTTTTGACGATTTTTTGACGCTTGGGAGGTACGCTGGTCAAGCATGCGGCATTGTAACCGTGATTGTATGGATGGTTGGTTGGGTTGGTTAGTTGGTTAGATTGATAAAAGACAACCAACCATCAAACCAACCAACCATCAAACCAACCCACTAACCAAATAAGGAGAACAAACAATGAAAGGTTTACGTGTTTCGTTTTGGCTGATGTGTGCGACGGCCGTTTTGGGCACACTGTTCCTGGCCACGTTGTTCAGCCGGAAAACGGCCGTTGCCGCCCCGGTTACAGCGCCGGCCACCACCATCGTTGTCAATAGCGGCAAAGACCTGGACACCAGCGATGGCACGACCTGCGCTACGCAGCCGTGCACTCTGCGGCGCGCTGTCATTCAGGCACGCAACAGCCCCAAGCCGGTCCTCATCACCTTTGATATTCCCGCCACTGCCGAGGAAGGGTACAACAGCACCCTGCAAATCTGGAAAATTCAGTTCATTGGCATTTCCAGCGCCGCCAACGCCACGTTGCGCTACCTGAACGGCGACATCACCATTGACGGCAGCACCCAGCCAGGCGGCCGTACAACCGGCCCCAAGATCATTCTCGTCGGCCCCGGAACTGGACAATCGGATGGGCTGAAACTGGGCGAAACAGCCACGCAAAACAACAACGTCATTCGCGGGCTGGGCTTCCAAATGTTCAAGACCCACATTTACGTGAACTCTAGCAGCAACCTGATTGAGCAAAACTGGTTTGGTCTGAGCGACGACGGCACAAACATTGTGCTGCGCGGAGGAGGCGCGAGTGATGGCAGCGGCAATACTGGCGTTTCTGTGGGGGCAAACATCACCAATAACGTCATTCGCCACAACGTTTTCACGGGAATAGCCGGCGTGGCGGCGGCCATCAACGGCAATACCACTACCTTTGCCTATAACTATATTGGCACCATTGCCAATGGCACTGTGCCCGGTAAGACAACCGACCCCAGCCTGGTCTGCACGCAGTGGGACTGGTTAGGCGGCAGCGGCATCAGCGTCAGCGGCAACGGGAATCTCATCGAAGAAAACGTCTTTGCTGGTTTGCGCATTGCTGTAGCGCCGCCCACCATTCAGGCAGATACTATTCGCCTGGGTAACGACAATCACATTATCCGCTACAACAAAATTGGCCTGGATGTGAACAACAACGAGATTGGCGTCTGCGGACGTGGTGTCTACCTGCAATCTGGCACGAAATACAATCAGATATTGCATAACCAGATTATAGAGCCTGGGCTTTCGGGTATCTCGCTCAATGATTCGCCCGTTGTTTCCACTTCTGATGCCAATACGCTGCGCACAAACAACATCAAGCGCAGCACACCCTGGGGGCAACTGCCAGGCAGTGACAACCCAGAAGATGCCATTCAGTTAGCAAAGAATTTGCCGCTGGCGTTCCGTAACTTCAAGCCAGGGAAAGTGGCCAGCATTAATGGCACGCTGGTGAGCGGAACAAGTGGCGACGGCAGCCCGTGCCCAAATTGCCTGATAGAGGTTTTTCTGGATGACACGGACAACATTACGGAGGCGCTGTATTCATTTGGCGTGGTAACGACCGATGCCAGCGGAAACTGGTCTATAACGCTGCCGGCCCGCCTGACGGCCGAACAGGGCTTGCGCACCACCAGCACCACCACGCAGCCCAACATTATCACCGGCATGAGTGCAGGTACAACAACCGGCCTTTCAGTGCTGTATCGCGCCGGTTATGCGCTGTATTTACCAATAATCAGGCGGCAGTAAAGTAAGAGGAAGGGGCGAGGGGTGGGTGGTTAGCAGTTGGCGACAAAATGTAACCTGCCCCCTGCCCGCTATATCCTGCAACAGGCAAACATGGCTTATGGCGGCAGAAAACGCAAAACCGCGCTATGTTTCTTGCCTGTTGCGTCTCTGGCAAACAGTAGATGATGGCAAGACACTCTGGCGCGCCTCATTGGAGTACCCAATGAGCGGGGAGCGGCGGGGCTTTGCCTCGGTGGCGGAGCTGTGCACTTACCTGCTGCGGGAAACGGCCGTTGAGGATGGCGAAAACGCCAACCCAGAAGCGCCATTTAGCGCCGGGTAGTTAGCATTTCAGGTTCTGTGGCCTCACTTTTCATGCGCGGCAGGTAGATGCGGAAAGCGCTTCCCTTTCGCGGTTCGCTGTGGACTTCGATATATCCGCTATGTTTCTCCACGATTTTCTTCGTAATGGACAGCCCTAAACCAAAGCCAGGTGTGCTGTGGGCCTCATCTTGCCGCCAAAATGTCTCAAAGAGAGCGGTCAAATTTTCTGTCTCAATGCCAGGGCCAGAATCACTAACCTCGAGCCATACGTGTGTATCGGTGGCGCCCCCCGCCACCTGGATGGAACCATTGGCCGGGGTGAAGCGATAAGCATTGTCTAAGAGCTGCTCCAGCGCCGTGGCCAGATAATCAGCGTTTCCCGTAACCAGCGGCAAATTGAGAGATTGAGGCAGGGTAAGCGCGCGCTGGTGTTGGTAAGACCTGGCGACGCGATGGCAGGCTGCGGCCAGCACTGCGCCCACATCAAGGGGGGCCATGGTGAGCGTAAAGCCGTTTTCCAGCTTTGCCGTGATGAGCAACATTTCTACGAGGTGATTGATACGACGTACCTGTTGCTGAATTTGTTCGACTTTGTGCGCGCGTGCTTCCGGGTCTGGCATGCGCTTGAGCAGATATGCGTTGGTGTTGATGATGGTTAGCGGGGTCTTGAATTCGTGGGAAGCGGTTTGGATAAATTGCACCAGCAGACGCGCGCGCTCTTTTTCTAACGCCAGCTCAAAGGCGCGCTGCTCAGCCTGCTTACGCTCGTTGATGTCTATGCTGAAGCCACGTATGATGGGTCGGCCATTTTCTGTCACCAGGTCGCCCCGATCATGGAACCAGAGGTAACGGCCGTCTGCAGCACGAATGCGATAATCAAAGGCCCAGGTGGATTCACAACTGTTGAGCATAGACGCCATCTGCTCCAGGGCCATTTCGCGATCATCTGGGTGCAGCAGCAGTGACAATTGCTCCGGCGAGGCGCCGGTGAATGCTTGCGGATCGTAGCCCAGCAGAGTCATTTTGCGCGGGTCCGTCACGAAATTCCCTGTACGCACATCCATTTCCCACCAGGTGATGCGTGCAGTCTCTATCAAAAGCTCTAGCCGCGCCTTGGCTTTTTCCAATTCTCGTCTGGTTTGTTTGATCTCCGTCATGTCACGGGCGATCGAAATGATCTCGTCATTGCCGGTGGGAACCATGCGCAATTCAAAGCTACGTATGCGGGTTTTCAGTCGCAGGTCGAGTTCACATATGGCCATTTGGCCACTTTCAACTACCTGCCGCATGGTGCTGAATAGCGACTGGGCCATCTCGACAGGGAAAAAGTCGCTAATATTCTTGCCCAGAAGTCTTTCCGGCGGAAAACCGAGTAGATCGGGGTCTGGCAGATGGTAGTCCAGGTAGGTCCCATCCAGGTTGTGGCGAAAGATTAGATCGGGAATGGCCGTAATCATGGCGCGCTGGCGCGCTTCGCTTTCGCGCAAGGCTGCTTCTGCGTGCTCGCGCTCGGTGATGTCTTGCTTCACGGCAATCAGGTGTGTGACACGGCCGTTTGTATCTTTGACCGGCGTGATGGTTTGCTCCTCGGTGTAAAGCGTGCCATCTTTGCGTCGGTTTACGGCCTTCCCCTGCCAGATGTGGCCGGCGGCAATGGTTGCGCGCACTTGCTCATAGTACGCCTCATCTTGTAGTTCCGAACGCAGCAGCTCGCACTGATTTTGACCGCGCGCTTCTTCCGCGCTGAAGCCTGTGAGCTGCGTGTAGGCGGCATTGCTCCAAAGAATGATTCCCTGCGGGTCTGTGATCAAAATCGCATTGGCGGCCGCCTCTAAGGCGGCGCTTTGCAGGCGAAGTTGTTCCTCTTGCGCCTTGCGCATGCTAATGTCACGCACTACGCTTTGAATGTGCAGTGGACGGCCGTCAGGGTCACGCACCAACTCGGCATTAATTTCGACGGGAATGACCGTTCCATCTTTGCGACGCAACAAGCGCTCATATACCGGCACGTGCTCACCCCGCAACAGGCATTGCAAAATCTCATTGCTTTCTTCGGCTTCCGCAGAGGTTTCCCCTACCCGCAGGTTCAGAAGCTCCTCGACGCTGTACCCGAGCATTTGCGCAGCGCGCCGGTTGGCTTCCAGATGACGGCCGTCCAGGCTGACAATAAATACTGCATCATTCCCCTGCTCGAACAAGCCATAGTAACGCTGCTGGGCTTGCAACAGCGCCCGTTCTTGCCGCTTGCGTTCGCTTACATCACGGCCGACCGCTTGAAATTCTAGCACCCTGCCTTGCTCATCGCAGAGCGCACGGTCTACCCAAGCCTGCCAGCGCGTTTCGCCAGTGGGTAGCAGTACTTCGTGTTCATACTCTTTTATCACGTTGAGTTCTCGCAGCAGCGAACGAATATGCTGTTGCGCGCCCTCACGTTGTGCTACCGGAATCAATTCCAGGAAGTTGCAGCCGAGGAGTTCTTCGCGTTTTTTGCCAAAGTAGTTGCAATACGCGTCATTGACGAAAGTGAGAGTGCCATCTGGCAAATAGCGGCACACCAGCTCGGTTTGTGTTTCCACAATGGCGCGGTAGCGCGCCTCGCTTTGGGCCAGCTTGTGTTTATAGTGGGCGTTCAGAGCTGTGTGCACAGCGCCCAGGCTGATAACCACGAGGAAAAAAATCAGTTGGGAAAAGACAACTTCTTGGGGGAGATCGGGCGTGAAGAAAAGCGCGCCGATAATGGCCAGGCTGGCCAGGACAATGACCGCGGTGAAACGCTGGGAAAGGAAAAAACCAGAAACCATTACCGCTATGATAAGGTATTTGAGCGCCAGGGTGCGTGACGTGACAGGTCCGGGGGCGACGAAAACAGAAATGATAATCATGAATAAGAGTGTCAGACTGAGAAGGCCCGCCCCCAGACGATAATAACGGCTGTGGCTAAGTGCATGCGCGCTGAACACAGCCACAGCTAAACCTATGGAAAAGTTGAGTGTAGAAGCCGTATCCGGAGCGATGAGTAGCCATATTGGCACACTAATGATCAGGAATATCAGAATTACGGTGGTTGAGGAAGTGAGCAAGCGCGCTTGTTCGTGTTGCTCGGCGGAGAGAAGATGGGGTGAAGGATTGATCAGTTTTTCGCCAAGACGTTGTAGCCGGGTTGTCTGTTTGACACGCATGATTTACCCTTTTGCTTATTTTGCCCTAATGCTTACTGCATTCCGCCGGGTTACAAGCAAGATGGCATCGAGGGCGAGGGGCGCATAGCGCCCCCTCGCTCTTTGCAAGACCCCTCCCCCGCTTGCGCTGGAGAGGCAGGGGGGCTTTGTTGAGTAGTCAAGGTGGTAGCGCGTATATGATAACGCGTATATTTAGAATTGCTGGCTGCTCAAAATAGGGTTGACAAAAGGCAAAAATCCTTAACTTGCAAGCGATGTGCTACATTGAGAATTGCTGAAGGTGACCAGGTACAGGAGTACAAGGTTTGACTAACTTGATAGAATGGTTAGATTGTGATACAGCAAAGCCTGTACGATGATTGATGTTACAATATTTTAGGGGCGGAAACAATGTTTTTTGCTGGTATGCCTTGCAGAAGGTTGTATCAGGGTTATAGTAACCGCTTTGACGGAGAATCCCAACTAGAGTCGTTACGATAAACCGGCAACCGCTTTTTGCATCTGTTTATCAGTCACAAAAGGTATCGGTGGTGATGCGTGACTTACAGGTTGAATCGCGTGCTCAGGATGATTGGTATGCAATCATTGATCTGGTGACGCAAAGCGTGGATAGCCCGCACAGTAAACGGGCGTACAGCCGGGCGTTGCTTGACTTTTTGGACTGGTATGAGGCCAACGGCCGTCCAGGGTTTAGTAAGGCCACCATCAATGCCTACCGTGAATTTATGTTGCAAAACGGCAAAAGCCGTGCCAGCATCAATCAGGCGTTATCTGCTATCCGCCGCCTGGCTACAGAAGCCGCAGATAATGGTTTGGTTTCGCCTGTGCTGGCCTACGGCGTAGAGCGGGTGCGCGGCGTGAAGCAGGAAGGGGTGCGCGCTGGCAACTGGCTGGATAAAGAGGCGGCAGAAAAGCTGGTTAATACGCCGGTCTATCGCTGGCAACGCAAGGAAATTTCGGCGCTCAAGGCCGTTCGCGATCAGGCGGTGTTGGCGGTGATGGTTGGTACAGGGCTTCGCCGCGCTGAGGTGGCCTCGCTGACGTGGGAGATGATTCAGCAGCGCGACGGCCGTTGGGCGATTATTGACCTGATTGGCAAGCGCGCGCGTGTGCGCTCTGTCGGTATCCCACCCTGGGTCAAGCTGGCGCTTGACCAATGGGCGCGCGCTTCGGGCGTGCGTCACGGCCGTATCTTTCGCGCGCTGAACAAGGACGGCCGTCTGGCTGGCAAGGTGCGTACCAAAGGGGGGCGCTACACCGACGGGAACCTGACACCACAGGCTATTTACAACATTGTGGAGGAACACGCTCTGGCCGCCGGTTGTGTCAACAGTCGGGGGGAGGTTGCCCTGGCTGCGCACGACCTGCGGCGCACGGCAGCGGCGCTGGCGCTGAAAGGTGGCGCCGACCTGCGCCAGATTCAGCAGATGTTGGGCCATGCCAGCATGACTACCACCGAGCGCTACCTGGAACCGATGCGCAGCCTGCAAGTCACAGCAAGTGACTTTATTCAGATTGAGCTGGCGCTGGATGGCCCAACGTAGGATGGCATGATGGATAATTGAGGCATGGCTCATCATGCTCTGGCGAGACACTTTGCATATCGTTTGACCGCCGACCGCTGACAGCCGACTGCGCTGCTGAGGGGATTTGGCGGTCTGCCCGCAGAGTGGTCAGCGGTCAAATTTGTAAAGATGCCTTGAACCATGCCATAATTGACCATTCAACACTGGCGTTTTTGCTGGCCGCCAGAACAGCGCGATTTGCCAAATCGTGCTACAGTGCCAGAGGTCAGCGCAAATTTCGCCAGACACCCGTGGCTATTTTGAGAATGAGGATAAGCGATATGGTAGATCGGAAAACGGCCGTTGTCATCTGGAAAGGAGACGGCCTAAACTTTCAGGGGCAACTTGGCTCTGGCTATCAATTCGACATGAGCGGGCAGGCCAGCGCCACAAACGGCGGCAGCGCCATGGAGTTTTTGCTGGTGGGTGTGGCGGGTTGCACCGCCATAGATGTGGTGCACATCTTGCGCAAAATGCGCCAGCCATTCAGCCATTTGCGGGTGGAAATCAGCGGCACGCGCGCCGCCGATCACCCCATGGTTTACACCGACGTAGAGATTGTGTACATCATCAGCGGCCATGACGTGGACCCCGAAGCGGTGGCGCGGGCAATTACCCTTTCCCAGGAAACTTACTGCTCTGCCAGCATTATGTTCAAGCGCGCAGGCACAAACGTAACAACCAGCTTTCGCATTGAACCCGCTTAGCTCAGCTTATCAACCTGGGCCAACTTGAGTTGCGTTTACGAAGAGGCAAACAAAAAGCACCCCCTGGGTGGGGGTGCTTTTACTGAATGGGGTTGGGCATAATAAAACCCCGAATGGTTGCCAGAGAGCCTAGCCGGTTGCAATTGGGCGGGTGGGTGTTAAACGAATCCCTTGGCGGCCATACACGAAGGTGTTGGGCTTCGACCGGGTACCTGCGACTCGAGTCGGAAGCAGGTGGGCACGCTATTGGGGATTTCAAAGACCGCTTACTATGCTAACCACTCTCCGGGCCACCCGAGGTCTTATGGCTCCAGATGAGTAGATTATAAGTTCTTACCAGGGGCTGTGTCAATCTGTTTATCTTAAAAAATTTGCGGCGGATATGAGAAACGGCCGGCAAAAGTATTGGTGACAAGTTAAATTGATTGACGATTTGTCAAGAAACGGCGGTCAGCAGTCGGCCGTCGGCGGTCATTTTCAAGGGAGATGTAATGACAAACGATGCATTAAAACAACAGGCAGCAGAAACGGCCGTCACTGCCGTGCGTTCGGGCATGGTCGTGGGGTTGGGCACAGGCAGTACGGCCGTGTACATGGTGCGCGCGCTGGGGCAAATGCTGGCTGACGGCCGTTTGCAGCACATTTGCGGCATTCCCACGTCAGAAGCGACCGCGCGGGTAGCGCAAAAAGCAGGCATCCCGCTCACCACGTTGAACGATCGGCCGCAAGTAGACATCACCATTGATGGCGCGGACGAGATTGCCCCTGACCTGGCGCTGATTAAAGGGCTGGGCGGCGCGCTGCTACGCGAAAAAATCGTCGCCGCTGCCTCCCGACATATGATCGTAATTGCCGATGGCAGCAAGCGGGTGCCCCATTTGGGGACAAAAGCTCCCCTGCCGGTAGAAGTCATCCCATTTGCGCAGCGGCTGGTAACCAATTACCTGGCCGACCTGGGCGCGCGTGTGGTGCTGCGCCTGCGCGACAATCACCCCCTCATTACGGACGAAGGCAACGTAATCTTAGACTGCTATTTTGCTAACGGTCTGGAGAATCCGGCGGAGCTGGCTGCTCGAATCAAGCAGCAGCCCGGTGTGGTGGAGCATGGGCTGTTTTTAGGATTGGCGCAGACGGCCGTCATCGCCACGCGATCTGGCATAGAGATCATGGGCCAAGCACTAGTTTAAGAAATTCGGACATTGGCAAAATCGTGATATGATCACGCGCTAGTTTGTGACAGACACGCCTGTGGTGGTCTGTTTACAAAGCAGGCAAGCCCTGAGCGATAATAAATTTAAGTGAAAGGAGTTTCTGTGAATAAGCAATTTATGGGAAAGCTGTGGTTGCTGGTAGCCACAACCGTATTGGTACTCATTTTTGCCGTTGCCTGTGGCCCGGCGCAGCCGCCTGCGCAAACGCCTGTCGCAGAGAGTGGCAGCGCCACCGCGGCGCCGGCCAATAGCAATGAAGGCATTGGTCTGCTAACCGCGCCAACGGCCGTACCGTTGCCCACCCCTGCCCCAGGCGCTGTGGTGACGGATAGTGGGCTGCAATACCTGGAAACGGCCGTTGGCAGCGGCCCCAACCCGATTAATGGCGACATCGTGGAGGTACACCTCATTGCCGAAATGGCGGATGGCACGTTGCTTGGTAACACATACCTCCAGGGGCAACCCATCAAAGTGATTTTAGGCGCAGGGCAGCTTTTCCCTGGCCTGGAAGAAGGAATTTTGCGCATGCAGCCTGGCGGGAAAGCCAACCTGGTTATCCCCCCGGAATTGGTTGTCAGCCCAGAAAATGCGGGTATGGTTGCGCCCCCGCAGATGGCTTTCTTGGTTGAAGTGGAGCTGATTTCCGTTGAGCCGGCGCCCAAGCCAACGGCCATTAACGAGGGCGACTACGCCAAAACCGACTCCGGTCTGCAATACTATGACATCGTTGTCGGCGCTGGCGACACACCTGCCGAGGGTGACAATGTTACCATTGAGTTTGTGGCCTGGCTGGATGACGGTACTTTCCTCACCTCCTCTGAGCTGAGCGGTGGGCCAGTTACCTTTAGCCTGGGTGATGACTTTTCCGTTTTCCCCGGCTGGGACGAAGGCGTTTCCACCATGAACGTGGGCGGCAAGCGGCTGTTGCGCATTCCGCCCGAACTGGCCCTGGGGGAAGAAGGCGCGCCCGGCATTCCGCCCAATTCCACGCTGCTTATGGAAGTGACCCTACTCTCCTTCCGCGCTGCGCCCAAAATTGCCGAAGTAGATGAGTCAGCGTACACGGTGACAGCCAGCGGCCTGAAATACGTAGACCTGGTAGAAGGGGATGGCCCCATGCCCCAGGCTGGTCAAACCGTCGAAGTGGATTACACGGGCTGGCTAGAAGACGGCACCAAATTTGATAGCTCGCTGGATAGCGGCCGTACCTTCAGCTTTAGCCTGGGCGCCGGGCAGGTCATTGCCGGCTGGGATGAGGGCGTAGCCACGATGCGTGTGGGCGCCGTGCGCCAGCTAGTCATTCCTGCGAACCTGGCATATGGTGACATGGGCGCGGGCGGCCTGATCCCCCCTGGCGCAACCCTCATCTTCCAGGTAGAGCTGTTAAACATTCGCTAAAAGCGCGTAACTGCTCAAGATACCAAGAGACACAGAGAACAACAGCGGGCACGGATAAAAGCAAAGTAGGCGCTACTTTGCCTGCTCCGGGTGCGCTATGTCCACGAAAATGCCCTTCTTGACAGGGCATTTTTTGTTTCGGGAGATTGGCGTTTTTGTTGGCTGCTAGAGTAGCGCAATTTGCCAGATCGCGTTGTGGTGCCAGAGGTCAGCGCAAATTTTGCCAGACTCCAGAAAAGAGTTTGCCCAGCAATTCTAAATTTGAAACAATGCGGGTAAACGGGACGGCACGGAGAAGCCCGTAGTGACCGCCTTAGCAGGTCACCGGCTAAAGTCGGCACGCCAAACAACAGACATGGTTCCTCATTATTACAGAAACGGCGCTTTGCAAATTCCTGACCGCAGACGGCTGATGGCAGACCGCCCATCACGGGAAAAATCACGGTCGGCGGTCAAATTGTAAAGATCACTTGAGCCATCCTATCCCCGCCATATTTTGAATTGTTGTCTTGTGCTCATTTGCCTTGCTTGGGCAAGAAATTTATACTTCTCTTGAAAATGGACAGCAGACGAAAGAGCGCAAATGTATGTGACATGTTCTTTCGTAAGTGGTACGCTCGCGCATGAATTTTTCCTGGCAAAACGGGCTTATGGCGCAACCAACTGCCAATCCCAGGGCAACCGCTACACTGCTACACTTCCTGGTGCCGCTGCTGCTCACTCTGTTGGCCGCCTGGGGCACGCTGGAACTGGGGCTGCGCCACTTTTACCAACTCATTCCGCTGCCAGTGTGCGCCAGTGACTTTATTTTGGGCTCTTATTACTGCCAGCCCTACTTTGTCTATGACAAGCCGCTACGGCTGGCATACCGCTATCAGCCAGGGCTGAGATTGGAAGGGTACTGGGACCCGGCAAATCCTTATCTTTCTGACGCAGGGCCAGAAACACGGCCGTCTGACCGCACAGACGCTTTTTGGTACGTGTTTCAAACAGATGAGATGGGTTTTCCCAATAGCCAATACACCTGGCAAGAGCGTTACGACATCATTGTCACGGGCGATTCCTTTGTCACCCGCTCTGCGCCGCAAACCTGGATCGAGCTATTAGCAGTACAGACTGGCAAATCCATCCTCACCCTAGGGGCCTCTAGCTGGACGACGCTGAATGAGGTGGAGGCGGTCAAGCAGTTTGGGCTGGACAAAAAGCCACAGTGGGTGGTGCTACTCTACTTTAGCGGCAATGATTTAATCAACGCGCAGCAATACCTGGATAAGCAGGCTAGCGGGCTGGATTGGCGTGAATATGACATGCAGGGGGTTCCCTGGTACCGGCGATTGGTGACGTATCACCTGGCGCGTTATGCGTTGCAGAGCCGCCGCGTTCCGGCTGATGCCGCCCCGCGCTATCGCTATCCGGTGGCGGTAACGACAGACTGGGGGCCGCTGGAGACAGTATTTAAGGATATACACCTGCTGCCTATGAGCGCCAACTATGAGACGATTGCCGCTTCAGACGAGTTTGCCGCCATTACGCGGGCGCTGCGTGAACTGCACGAGTTAACGGCCGTACAAAATGCGCGCCTGTTGCTGGTCTACGTGCCCAGTAAGGAAGAGGTGTACTGGCCCCGCCTGTGGGACGATGTGGACGTGAACAATGCGTTGGAGCGCAGCGTTACGGTAACGCTGAGCCAGGGGGATCACGGCCGTCTCCTGTGGGAGTCCCAGTACATCAGCTATGATACCATGAGCGCCAACTACGAAGCCCAGGCGCGCCTGCTGGCCGAATTTGCCGCGGCACACCAGATTGATTTTTTAGACCTGACCCCAGTGTTGCGCGAAAAAACAATTCGCGAAGGGGGGTTTTACCATTACGCCGACCCACACTGGAATCAGGCAGGCAATCAGTTGGTGGCCGACCTGATTCAGGCGTACATGCGGTAAAGATAAGTGGGTTGATTTGGTTGGTTTGCTTACTCACCCACCCAACTAACCAACCACCAGGAAAGCAATCATGAAAAAGCTCACATCTCGTTTATCCGTCCTACAAGAACTATTTGCCTTTTTAGGCAAGCGCCGTCTGTGGTGGCTGATGCCGCTGATTGCGGTGCTAATCATTTTTGGTCTGCTGCTGATTCTGGCCTCGATTTCGCCGGCGCTGACGCCGTTTGTCTATACGCTGTTTTAAGGAGAGTTCATGCGCAGGGCACACCCCCATGAATGAAAACCGTAGCGCGATTTTTCAAATTACGTATCGAACTGGAAGTTCGATTTATACGGGAGCGGAGCAGTCAGCTGGTCAACCAGTCAGCTGTCGGCCGTCGGCCATCCGCGGTCAGCGGTCATGTTAAGGGAGAAACCTATGTTTTGGAGCGCTTTGGGCGTGGTGTTGTTGACGTTGGTGGGGTATTCTGCCGGCGTGGTGCTGGCAGCGCGGCAGCGCGAGGTGTACCCTTCTTTGCTCGATTTGCTGTTGGTGCTGGGATTGTGGCTGCTGGCTTTTACATTGCGGGCAAGCATGACGGCGCATGGCTGGGCCGTGCTGGTGGCGCTGGCGCTGGGTCTGACGGTCGGGTTACTGGTCACGCTGGCGCGTTTTGCCCTCTCTCAAGAGCCGCCACTGCTGCCCAAATCTGAATTGCCGGAACATGCGCGTGAGCAAAGCCCAACGGCCGTTTCCTCTTCCCTTTTCCGCCGCTTCTGGCACGCCTGGCGCGCTTTTGGTGCGCAGTTAGGCGCAATACAGGGGCGGTTGCTGATGGGGTACTTTTACTTCATCTTTGTCACCCCCTTTGCCCTTGCTTTTCGGCTTTCTGGCGACCCCCTGCGCTTGCAGCAACGGCCGTCTGCCACCACCTGGGTGGCTAAAGAGCCGCTAGATGCCACTCTAGACGCTGCGCGCCAACAAGGATAACCTATGTACATCCTGGGCATTTCTTGCTTCTACCACGACGCCGCTGCCGCCTTGCTGGCCGACGGCAAATTGGTTGCCGCTGCCGAAGAAGAGCGCTTTACACGCCAAAAACATGACGCCAGCTATCCGCAGCACGCCATCGAATTTTGCCTGAAAACGGCCGGCATCACGGCGGCCGAGCTCGATTACGTCGTCTTTTACGAAAAACCGCTGCTCAAATTTGAGCGCATCTTCAAGACCCACCTGGCCTCTTTCCCCCGCTCCTGGCACACCTTTGGCGAGGCGATGATTGCCTGGTTGGGGGATAAGCTGTGGGTCAAATCCCACCTGCACGAAAAGCTGGGTGTACCTGACGAGAAAATCCTCTTTGCCGACCATCACGCCTCGCATGCAGCCAGCGCTTTCTTTGCTTCCCCCTTCACAGAAGCGGCCGTGCTCACCATAGATGGTGTGGGCGAGTGGACGACGACCGCCAAAGGGTATGCCACTGCCAACTGGCACGGCCAGGGGGAAAACAAGATCGTCCTTAGTGAAGAGCAACGTTTTCCCCACTCCCTGGGGCTGCTTTACTCCGCTTTTACTGCTTACCTGGGCTTCCACGTCAACAGCGGTGAATACAAGGTCATGGGCATGTCCCCCTATGGCACGCCAAAGTACCTGGACAAGATGGCGCAAATTTTCACGCTGTACGAAGATGGCAGTTTCTGGCTGAATATGGATTATTTCAGCTTTCACTACTCGCACACGCGCACCTACAGCGACAAATTTGTGCAGCTTTTTGGCCCGCCGCGCGTCCACAGCGACGACTTTTACACCACCCAAACTCATCCAGAGGTCAACCCCAATGACTCGCAGGTGAAACTGAACCAGTATTATGCTGACGTGGCTGCCAGTGTGCAGCACGTGACGGAAGAGGCGATTATTCGTATGTTGCGCACTCTGCACGTGGAAACGGGCATGACGCGGGTGTGCCTGGCAGGGGGCGTGGGGCTAAACAGCAAGGCCAACGGCCGTCTCCTGGCCGAAACCCCTTTCACGGAAATCTTCATCCAGCCGGCAGCCGGGGATAGCGGCGGCGCGCTGGGGGCAGCGCTCTACGCCTACCACGTGCTGCTGGGGCAGCCGCGCCGTTTTGTACAAGAACACGCCTACTATGGCGCAGCCTATGGCGATGCCGAAATCGAGGCCGCTATCACCCAGGGCGGATTCCGCTATCAGGTGGAGCGCGACGAGGCGCGCCTGACTGCGCGCGTGGTGGACGATATTTTGCAAGGCAAAGTTATCGCCTGGTTCCAAGGGCGTTTTGAGTGGGGGCCACGCGCCCTGGGCAGCCGTAGCATTATGGCCGACCCGCGCCGCGCAGAGATGAAAGATATTATCAACAGCAAAATCAAGTTTCGCGAACCGTTTCGGCCGTTTGCACCGGTGATCATTGAAGAAGCCGTGGATCGCTACTTTGAGGGCGTGCCCGATCCAGACAGCTATTACCTGCCGCGCTTCATGCTCACCGTGCATCGCTTTAAGGAAGGGCCTGGGCAAGAAGTTCCCGCCGTCAATCACCTGGGCACAGGCCGCCTGCAAACGGTGCGCCGCGAGTGGAACCCGCGCTACTATGACGTGGTGGCGCAGTTTGGCCAGGCAACCGGCACACCCATTTTGGTGAACACCAGCTTTAATTTGCGCGGTGAGCCAATTGTGAACACGCCCACCAACGCCCTAAAGACCTTTGGCAATAGCGGGCTGGATACACTGGTGATGGGGAATTATCTGGTGCGTAAGTGAGGATGTGAGCCTGTTTTATCTGGACACATCTGACCGCAGACGGTCGACCGCAAACCGTGCGTGGTAGACGGCAAGCCACTATTGCGGTTGTTGGTCGGTCATCATGCGATGGCCGACCATTGTGCCTTACTCAAAGCGCAAAGCCTCTATCGGGTTCAGACTTGCGGCGCGTGAGGCAGGATAGATACCAAAGAACAACCCCACTGCGACAGAAAAGCCTACCGCCAGGGCAACGGCGCTGGCCGTTACCACCGCCTCTAGCTCTGGCACCGCCAGACGCACGGCAAATGCGCCCAAAAAGCCGAGCACAATTCCCAGTGCGCCGCCCAGCATCGCCAGCACAACCGCCTCGGTGAGGAATTGGCTGAGGATGTCTCTCTTTTTCGCGCCTACGGCTTTGCGCAGCCCAATCTCTCGCGTGCGTTCGGTGACGGAGACGAGCATGATGTTCATGATGCCGATGCCGCCCACGAGTAGGGAGATGCTGGCGATGGCGCCTAAAAATAGGGTCAGCACGCCGGTCACCTCCCCAAATGAGCGCAGAAAATCTTCCTGCGTGAGAATGAGAAAGTCGTCTTCATCGCGAAAGGTGATGTTGTGCAGTTGGCGCATGGCGTTGGTGGCGTCTATGACGACGTTCCGCACAGCGTTGCTGCTGACGGCCTGGATGAGAATCATGTCGGTGCGCAGTTCGCCGCTGGGGGTGCGCAGGTTATACAGCCGCTCTTGCGCCGTTGTCAGGGGGATGATGGCCAGGTCATCTTCGCTGCCAAAGGTGCCGCCTCCCTGTGGCTCCAGAATGCCGATGACGCGAAAGTTGAGGCCGCGAATGCGCACGTTGGTATCGAGTGGGTCTACGTCTGGCGGGAAGAGGTTGGTCACCACGTCTTGCCCAATGACGACGACGCGCGAACGGCCGTTGTAATCTGTCTCTGAGATAAAGCGGCCGCGCGTCACTTCGTAGCCGCGTATTGGGCCATAATCTGGCGTAGAGGCGCGAATGGAGGTGCGATAGACGTTGCCCAGGTATTGCAAATCGTCGTTGCGAAAGACCACCGGGGCGATGCCGGAGACGTTGGGTAGCAGCAGGGGGTCGGCTAGGCTTTCGGCGTCGCGCATGGTCAATGTCGCCCCGCCGACGCCCGGCGGGCCAAATTGCCCTCCTTCGCCGCGTGGCAGTACAAAAACGAGATTTGTGCCCAGGCCAATGAACTGGTCGGCAACAAAGCGCGTGACGCCATCGCCAATAGCCAGCAGGGTAATGACGGCCGCTACGCCAATCATAATGCCCAGCATTGTCAGCGCGGCACGCAGCTTGTTGGCATTCAGCGAGCGAAAAGCGAGGCGGATGTTTTCCGAAAGATTCATAAGTTATGTTTTACACTACTCATAGCGCAGCGCATCAATGGGATTCAGTCGTGCCGCACGCGCGGCGGGGTAAACGCCAAAGAGGAGCCCAATCACTGCAGAAATGGAGATGGCGCCGATAACGGCCGTCCAGTCTACCACTGGTTGCAGCGTTTCTGAGAAGCCAGCAACGATGAGCGTGCCTGTGATGCCCAATGCCAGACCGATGATGCCACCCAGCACCGCCAGCACCATCGCTTCTACCAAAAATTGCGCCAGAATATCGCGTCGCCTGGCGCCGACGGCCTTGCGCAAGCCAATTTCGCGCGTGCGCTCTGTCACCGACACCAGCATGATATTCATGATGCCAATGCCCCCTACCAGCAGCGAAATGCCGGCAATGACGCCAAGAAAAATGGTGAGCACACTCGTTACCTGGGCAAAGGCGCTCACCAGCTCATCCTGACTGAGAACGGTGAAGTCGTTGTCTGCTTCAGGCGGCAGGTTGCGCTGTTCGCGCAGCGCCAGCTCAATTTGGGCAATGGCCGTATCCTGGCGCTCTCTGTCCAATAGTTGGGCGTAAATCAAGTCTATGCGTAGCTTGCCGTCTGGGCGGCGCGCGGGAAAAAGGCGTTGCTGTGCAGTGCTGATCGGTACCAGAATCAGGTCGTCCTGGTCATTGAAGCCAGACCCCCCTTTGGTCTGCATCAGGCCAATGACACGGAAGTTGACGTTGTTGATACGAATGGTTGCGTCCAGGGGGAGCTCGCCATCGGGAAAGAGCTTTTCATAAACCGTTTGCCCCAGCACGGCCACGCGCGCACCCGCGTTGACATCCTGTTCGTTAAAGAAGTTGCCCAATACTGGGTAGAAGTTGCGGATTTCTTGATAGTTGACGGTGGTGCCGGTGATGGCGGTGCGCGCTTCGTGCCGGCCACGTGTTACCAGGGCAGAACGGCCGTATTCCGGCACCACCAATCCTACCTCAGGCACGCGCAGCGGGTCGGCCACGGCGCGAAAGTCATTCATCGTCAATCCCAGGCCGCGCGCACTTCTTTGCTGTTCTGGGCCAATGCGCCCCGGCAGCACAAAGAGCAGATTGTTGCCCAGCCCGGCAAATTCGGCCGTGACCACGCCTTCTACGCCGCGCCCCACGGAAACGAGCGTAATCACGGCGGCCACGCCGATGATGATGCCCAACATTGTCAGCAACGAGCGCAGCTTGTTGGCAACCAACGCTCCCAGGGCGATGCGAAAGTTCTCTAAAGGATTCATGATCAATGCAGCGCCATGTCAGACGGCCGTTTCGATTGTCCGGCAATCAGCTGCTCCATAATTGGCTCGTCGCTCACTACCTTTCCATCGGCCAGCGTTACCACACGCCGTGTGTGCCGCGCAATCCAGGGATCGTGTGTCACGAAAATAATCGTAATCCCCTGCTCCACATTCAGCCGCTGAAAAATTTGCATCACTTCTGTGCCTGACTTGCTGTCTAGGTTGCCGGTGGGTTCATCTGCCAAAATGATGGCTGGTTCATTCACCAGCGCCCGCGCAATGGCAACGCGCTGCTGCTGCCCCCCGGAAAGCTCGCTCGGCTTGTGATGCAGGCGGTCACCTAGCCCTACCATCTCCAGAGCGCGCCGGGCCCGCTCCTGGCGCTGCCGTTTACCGGCGTAAACGAGCGGCAGCTCCACCTGCTGCAACGCCGGCGTGCGCGAAAGCAGATTGAAGTTTTGGAAGACAAAGCCAATTTTGCGGTTGCGAATATCGGCCAGGGCATCATCAGAAAGCTGGCTGACATCCGTGCCATCCAGCCAGTAAGAGCCGCTGGTGGGCTGGTCGAGCGCCCCAAGCATATTCATCATCGTGGATTTGCCAGAGCCCGATGGCCCCATAATGGCGACAAATTCCCCCTTGTCTATGTCTAGCGAAACGCCGTTTAGGGCGTGCACCTGATGCTCCCCCATGACGTACACTTTTTTCATGTCACGGATGCGGATGACCGGATTACGGCCGTTGCTGTTCGCGCTCATCATCCCCCTCCAAACAGAGAAAAGCCCTCGCGCTGATTCGTCACCACTACCACATCCCCAGCATTCAGACCGCTCAGCACCTCACTAGAGGTTTCGTTGCGCAGCCCTGTTTGCACCACCACTTCGACAATCGTACCGTTTGCCTGCTTCACGTTCACCAGCGCCTGTCCCGTTTCGCGGTTCAGGCGCACGGCCCAGTTGGGCACAATCAGCACATCATCAATTTCTTCCACAATGATCGAGGCGTTGGCGCTCATGCCGGGGCGCAGCGCCACGCCACTGGGCGGCTCAATGTTAATGGTGACCAGGTACGTTACCACGCCGCCCGTATTCGCCGATGTGGGCGCAATTTCGCTAATGGCTCCGTGCACAGGCACATTAGGCAACGCGTCCAGGGTAATATCTACCTGTTGTCCCAGGGCAATTCTGGCAATGTCAATTTCGTCCACGTTCACGGTAATGTGGAACGCTTCCTCATTCACAATGGTGATGACGGGTGTGCCCGGCGCAGCCTGTTCGCCGGGGTTAATGCGTACATTGGCCACCCTGCCAGAGATGGGTGCGACAATGCGGCTTTGTTCCAGGCGCAGCTTGGCCAGCGCCAGATTGGTTTCGGCGCTAGAAATCTGCGCTTGCAAAATGGCGATTTCTTCCGGTGTGGGTGGCTCTTGTAGCCGCGCAAAGGCGGCCTCGGCGCGCGCAACGTTGGCCTGTGCCGCCGCTACATTGCCCTCGGCGGCCTGTACCCCCGCGCGGGCGCTGGCGATGGCGGCATCCAGCGCTTGCAAATCACTGGGGCGTGGCCCGGCACGCAGGTCGGCCAACTGCGCGCGTGCTGCGGCTAGAGCCGCATTGGCGTTATCCAGTGCCGCGCGCGCCTGCTCTTCTGGCGCGCCCAGGCCGGGGCACTGCTCTTGCGTAGAGCCATCTGGCAGGGTGATAGTAAAGCACTGCACCACGCGGTTGTACGCTTCTTGCGCGTTTCTTTGTTGCAGCTCTGCCTGCGCCAGATTGGCCTCGGCGGCGGCAATTTGTCCGGCCGAAGCACCTGCCAGGGCTTTGGCCTTTTGCGCTTCGGCTTGCAAAACGCCCGCCTGCGCCGAGGCCAGGTTGGCCTGTGCCACCAGCAGGCTGGCATTGGCCGCGTCTATATCTGCCTGCGCCCCTGCCAGGGTGGCAGGACTGGGACGGCTATTTTGTCGCTGCTGCAAAGAAAGCTGCTGAATGCGCAGCGCATCTTCGGCTTGCCTGACGGCTAGCTCTAATTCAGCCGTGCCCACGGAGGCGAGAATGTCGCCCGCCTGCACCTTCTGCCCGCGCACGACGTTAACTTGCTGTACCGTCCCGCCTATGCCAAAGGTCAGGTTGACCAATGCTTCTGGCTCGATAGCGCCGGTGGCGTTGACGGTAGCAGTTATACGGCCGCGCACCACCGTTGCCTCGCGCAAAATTTCAATGCTGCCTGCCTGCGCTGCTTGCTGCCGTTGGAATAAAAAGAAGGCTCCCGCACCCAGCAGCACCACAATAATGAGAATTGTGATTGTTCGTTGCATAGTTATGTCCAATTATTCTGAAAGTTCAAAGTTGTTCTGGGCAGTGGCGTTTTGGCCAGCTGCCGGGGTAGTGCGACTTGCCAGATTGCCTTACGGTGCCAGAGGTCAACGCAATTTTTGCCAGACTACAGGTCGTTTTTTCACAACCCCTCTCAATTATAAAAGTGCTACGAGAAGGCGCGTAGCACTATTTAGTGGCTGCACATAAAGCAAGGTGTGCTTAAAAGCCCGGCACAACCGGGCCGTTTTTTACGCCAGCTAGCGCCTGTTTCACAAAACTGCTTTATTGCGATAGATTTTGCTTATGTTAAAATTGTGAAAAATTACGCGAGTTTCGTTCTGCACAAAAAGCAAGAGGTCAACGTGAGCGGTGATGAGAAGATACCAGACATTGTGATCGGCCGTTTGCCCATCTACCTGCGTGAGCTGCGGCGGCTGCAAAGTGAAGGGGGCAAACCAACTACATCGTCGCGTGAATTGGGTGAACTATTGGGCATCAGTTCGGCGCAAATTCGCAAAGACCTCTCCCATTTTGGCGAATTTGGTAAACAAGGCACGGGTTACCACATTAACTATCTCATTGACCAGCTTAGCCACATTCTGCACCTGGACCGGATATGGCCAGTTGCCCTGGTTGGCGCCGGTTCGCTGGGCACGGCGCTGGCTCATTACGATGGCTTTGCGCCTCGTGGGTTTGAAATTCGCTGGATATTTGATAACGACCCTGGCAAAATCGGCCGTCAGATTAATGGCATTGCTGTTCAGTCGCTGGCGGAAATGGCGGAGACGGTTGCGCGCCACAAAATTCAAGTGGCGGTGATTGCCACGCCCGCGCGCGCGGCGCAAGAAGTGACCAACCGGCTGGTGGAAGCCGGCGTGAAGGCGATTTTGAGTTATGCGCCCGTGCACCTGATTGCGCCGCCAGAGGTGCAGGTCAGCTACAGTGACCCACTGACGGAGTTACAACGGATGACGTATTACTTAGGGAAGTAACGACCGTATCAGAACCGCACAGCAATTCTCAAATTGAGCGCACTGGGCAGGTTCGTCTTCTCTGGGAACGGTGCTTTACAAAGTTCTGAGCGCAAACGGCCGACAACAGACCGCCCATCACTGGCAAAATCGCGGTTGGCACAACTTTATGAACCATGCCCAAATTGAAAATTGCTGTTACAGGTCGGGGATGCTGCGCTGCAAGATAGGCAACTCAGCCAGTGCCTTCCCCGCGCCCAGGGCCGTGCAGGCCAGGGGATTATCGGCCACATAGGCGGGCACGCCTGTCTCGCGCGTGAGCAATGTATCAATTTCGCGCAGCAGCGCGCCGCCGCCTGTCAGCGCCATGCCGCGATCAATGATGTCAGAGGCCAGTTCGGGCGGCGTTTTGGCCAACACGGCACGCACCACGTTCACAATAGCAGTCAGCGGCTCGGCCAGTGCTTCGACCACCTCGCTCGAACGCACGGTGATCGTTTTGGGTAGGCCTGTTACCTGGTCACGCCCTTGTACTTGCATTTCCAGTTCGTTATCCAGGTCAATGGCTGCACCGATTTTAATCTTGATGGCCTCGGCAGTTGGCTCACCAATAATCAGGCTATACTTTTTGCGGATGTAGCTGATGATGGCTTCATCCAGGTGTACGCCCCCTACGCGCACCGATTCGGCACAGACAATGCCATTGACGGAGATCACAGCCGCTTCTGTAGAGCCACCGCCGATATCTACGACCATATTGCCGGTTGGGGTGCCGATCGGCAGGCCGGCGCCAATAGCAGCGGCCAACGGTTCTGGAATGAGGTGGACTTCACGAGCGCCGGCGGCCAGGGCTGCTTCTTTGACGGCGCGGCGCTCGACGCTGGTAACGCCATAGGGCACGCTGATCATTACCACCGGACGGCGCAGAGAACGGCCGCTTACCTTGCCAATGAAGTATTCCAGCATCCCCTGGGTTACGTAGTAATCGGCAATCACGCCATCGCGCAAGGGGCGCATCACTTCCAGGTCGTCAGAAGTACGGCCGTACATTTCCTTGGCCGCGCGCCCAACCTCAACGATAATCGTTTTGTTGCCATCTTGCTGAATTGCCACGACGGAGGGTTCTTGCAGCACAACCCCTTTTCCCTGTTTGTACACCAGGACATTTACCGTTCCCAGGTCAATGGCGATATTGGTAGAAAATAAACCCACAGTTTGGCCCTCTTAATCTTCCCGGTCTGGTGGCGGGTAGGCGCCCGTTGCCATTGTGCGGCGACGGCGTCTGGCCACATCAATGCGCACCTGGGCTCGCTGCAGCGAAGCACGAATTTGGGCGTATCGTTCCGGGTCTTCCGGAACGCCTTCTGCCATCAGCTTCAGCGCCCGTTCGCGCGCCTCTTCGGCGCGGCGAATGTTAATTTCCTCGACGTGCTCGGCGGAATCGGCCAGAATAATCACCCGGTTAGGTTGCACCTCAGCCAAGCCCCCGCCAATGGCAAAGAATTCCTCTTGCCCGTCTTTGCGCACAACGACTTCGCCAAAAGCTAGGGTGGTGAGCAGGGGCGTGTGGTTGGGCAAAATGCCCAACCGACCTTCGGTACCAGGTAAATTGACTGCGTCTACGTCATTGCTGTAGACAGTTCTTTCCTGAGTCACAATATCGCAATGGATTGGCATAAGTTCACCTGAAAGCGAGAAACGTGAAACGTGAACAGGAAGGTGCACGCATCACGTTTCTCATAACTGCCCGCGCAGGCATCTGGTTTGCGCTAGGCTTCTGCGCGCAACTTTTCCGCTTTGGCTACAGCCTGGTCAATGGTGCCGACCATGTAGAAGGCTTGTTCGGGCAGGTCGTCGTGCTTGCCGTCTAGAATTTCGCGGAAGCCGCGCACGGTTTCGTGCGTGGGCACGTACTGCCCTTCCAGACCATGGAACTTTTGCGCTACAAACATCGGCTGGCCCAAGAATTTTTCAATCTTGCGCGCACGGGCGACCAACACCTTCTGGTCTTCGCTCAGTTCGTCAATGCCCAGAATAGCAATGATGTCTTGCAAGTCTTTGTAGGTTTGCAGCACTTGCTTCACTTCGCGCGCGGTGCGGTAATGCTCTTCGCCAACGATGTCTGGCTGCAGCGCACGGCTGCTGGAAGAAAGCGGGTCTACGGCCGGGAAAATCCCTTTGGCGAAGACACTGCGTTCCAGGGTGATGGTGGCGTCCAGATGGGCAAAGGTGGCAACCGGCGCAGGGTCAGAGTAGTCGTCGGCAGGCACGTAAATGGCCTGCATGGAGGTGATGGAGCCGCGTTTGGTAGAGGTGATACGCTCTTGCAGCGCGCCCATCTCGGAGGCGAGGGTGGGCTGATAGCCTACGGCGCTGGGCATACGGCCGAGTAGCGCCGACATTTCCGAACCGGCCAACACGTAGCGGAAGATGTTGTCAATGAAGAGCAGCACGTCGCGCCCCTCATCGCGGAAGTATTCAGCCATGGCCAGACCGGTGAGGGCGACGCGCAGGCGCACGCCAGGGGTTTCGTTCATCTGGCCAAAGACCATCGCCACAGAATCGAGCACGCCGTATTCCTGCATTTCGTAATACAGGTCGGTGCCTTCGCGGGTACGCTCACCTACGCCGGCAAAAATGGAAACGCCGGAATGCTCGCGCGCCACCGAACGGATCAGTTCGGCAATGGTGACGGTTTTGCCTACGCCTGCACCGCCATAGATGCCGGTTTTGCCACCCTTGATGAAAGGGGCAATCAGGTCAATGACTTTCATGCCGGTCTCAAAGGTTTCGGCTTTGGTGCTTTGCTCCTGGAATTCAGGCGCGGGACGATGGATGGGGTAGTAGATGTCAGATTTTGGGGTCGGACGGCCGTCAATGGCTTCGCCTACCACGTCAAAAATGCGTCCCAGGGTGACAGGCCCTACGGGAACTTTGATGGGCGCGCCGGTCGCATAGACGGCCGTTCCGCGCGCCAGCCCGTCTGTAGACCCCATTGCCACCGTGCGCACCGAACCACCGCCTAAATGTTGCTGCACTTCCAGCACGAGACGGCCGTGTTCCCGCTCCACGTGCAGCGCCTCAAAAATCGCCGGCAGATCACCCACCGGAAACTCCACATCAATCACAACGCCACGAATGGCCGTAATTTTGCCTGTTGCCATCTAAGCCTCCCTAAATTCCTTATCCTTTCAAAGCCTCTGCGCCACCGACAATATCCAAAATCTCACTGGTAATACTCGTCTGGCGCGCCTTATTCCGTTCCAGCGTCAGCACCTCAATCAACTCCGCCGCATTATCCGTCGCATTATTCATCGCCACCATTCGCGCACTATGCTCACTTGCCAGCGCCTCCAGAATAGATTGATAAATCTGCAACTGTGTGAAGCGCGGTACGATCACATCCAGCAGTGCTTCTGGGCGTGGCTCATACGTATACGCCCGTTGTGACACACCGGTCAGGTCCACACTCTGCACATATTCTGCCACCGCCATACCTTCAAAATCCAGCGGTTTCAGTGGCAAAAGCTGCTTTACTGTAGGACGCCGATTGATCAGGTTAATGAAGTCCGTATACGCAATAAACACTTGGTCCACCTTGCCGGTCAGATAATCATCCATCACCACGCGCGCAATCGGCGTAATGTCAAGGATAGTGGGCGTATCTGGGTTCTCAAACGTGGCAACCACATTATACCCCCGGCGAATCATCAAATCGCGCCCCTTGCGCCCCACGGCAATTACCTCTACGGGCGTGCCCACGGCCTTAATAAACACTTCAGCGCGGCTGATGATGTTTGTGTTATAAGCGCCAGCCAACCCGCGATCCCCGGTGATCAAAATGAGCGCCGTCCGTTTAATCTCTTCACGCACTGTCAGCAGCGGATGCGCCACTTCTGGCTGTGCCGCCAGATTATTCAATATCTCAAACGCCTTGCGCGCATAGGCGCGGGTTGCCTCCACCTGTTTCTGCGCCCGGCTGGCTTTTGAGGCAGAAACGGCCGCCAGCGCGCTGGTCACCTGGGAGATATTCTTAATGCTCTTGATGCGCTTATTTAATTCCCGTTCAGTAGCCATGTCATCATCTCAATGGTTTTTTGCGGCGATACGTCGGGCGTAAAACGTGACGGCGAGGTGCTTACGCTTCACGCTTCGCGCCCCATCTTAGTGACTCAACGCGCCAATTATGCCACCATTACGCTGCCCAGCCTGCATTAAAGTCTTGGATCGCTTCGCGCAGTGCTGCTTCGATTTTGTCATTCCAGGCGCCACTTTCCAGGATAGGCTTGCCCACTTCAGGACGCGCCGTATCCATGTAGCGCACAAAATCATTCATCCACTGCCTGACCTTGGCGACTGGCACTTTGTCCAAGTAGCCGCGTGAACCGGCATAAATAATCATCACTTGATGATGCAGCGGCCACGGGCTGTATTGTGGCTGCTTGAGGATTTCCATCAACCGTTCACCACGTGCAAGCTGGCGCTGCGTGGCCGCGTCCAGGTCGGAGCCAAACTGAGCAAACGCCGCCAATTCACGGTACTGCGACAAATCGGCCTTCAGCCCACCTGCCACCTTGCTCATGGCGCGCTTCTGCGCGGCGCTACCCACGCGCGAAACGGAATTGCCGGTATTAATGGCAGGACGCTGACCCGCGTTGAACAGGTCGGTTTCCAGGAAAATCTGACCATCGGTGATAGAAATCACGTTTGTGGGGATGTAGGCAGAAATGTCGCCCAGCAAGGTTTCGATGATTGGTAGTGCTGTCAGCGAGCCGCCCGTGCCGGGGATCTTTTTCACTTCGTATTTGTCACGGTTGCCCAGGGCTTGCAGCGCATGTTCGATCTCCTCTTGCTCCAGGTTGCCAAAATAGCGGCGACCGGTAACGCCCATGCTCTCTTTGGTGACTTCGGTTCCTTTTTCCACAATCACCCACTCGTCGCGCAGACGCACAGAGCGTTCGAGCAGTTGGCTGTGCAGGGAGAAGATGTCGCCAGGGTACGCTTCGCGGCCGGGTGGACGGCGCAAAATCAAGGACATCTGGCGATAAGCCCAGGCATGTTTGGAGAGGTCATCGTAAATGACCAGTGCGTCTTTACCCTGCTCCATAAACTCTTCGCCAATGGCGCAGCCGGCATAAGGGGCAAAGTATTGCATGGGGGCCGGATCAGAAGCGCCAGCTACCACGACGACGGTGTAATCCATGGCGCCGTATCGTTGTAGCGTATCCACAACGGCTGCTACTTGCCCTACGCGCTGCCCAATTGCCACGTAGATGCATATCATATTCTGGCCCTTCTGATTGATAATGGTGTCCAGACAGATAGCGGTTTTACCGGTCTGGCGGTCGCCAATGATCAACTCGCGCTGGCCGCGCCCGATGGGGAACATGGCGTCTATCGAGATGATACCCGTTTGCACGGGGGTATCTACGCCCTTGCGCTCAATGACGCCGGGGGCAATGCGCTGGATGGGGCGCACCTTGTTCGTATTGATGGGGCCTTTGCCGTCAATGGGGTTGCCCAGAGCATCTACCACACGGCCGATCAAGGCATCGCCAACCGCCACAGAGGCAATTTGCCCGGTAGCACGCACCTCATCGCCTACCTCGATACCGGTATAGTCGCCCATGATCACGACGCCGACGTTGTCAGGCTCCAGATTGAGTGCCAGCCCGGCCACGCCATTTTCAAACTGCACCAGTTCACTGGCTTTTACGCCAGCCAGCCCACCGACGAGGGCAATACCATCTCCGACGGACAGGACGTTTCCCACGCTGCGGGTTTCTACTTTGTGCTCAAATGATTCAATGCGTCCGAGCAATGACTCTGCAATGTTAATAAAGTCTGGGGCAAGGGTTGCCATGAACCGACCTCCTACAAAACGATTGACGATCTACAAATCTGGTTGCTAATGATTGCGTGAAAGAGAGTGGCAAATATGCCTAGGCGCACTCCTGGCAGCCTGGCAGATGTTACCTTACTGCCCGGCTTTTGTCC
Organism: uncultured Anaerolineae bacterium; assembly: GCA_937943625.1. Lineage (GTDB taxonomy): Bacteria > Chloroflexota > Anaerolineae > Promineifilales > Promineifilaceae > JACSRF01. The sequence continues at coordinate 72,299 of CALEAD010000018.1, forward strand.
AATTGTTCACAATAATTTTAGTTTGGCGCATGGACTTGACGGCAGACCGCTACACGCCTCTCGTGGAGCGGTTGAGAAGCGGCAGTCGCCAATCGGCGGCCACCGGGTGCCGTCTTAGATAGTTGCTGGTTTGACTTCCCCCTTACCCACCGATAGAATCAGCCGCTAAATTCGGCCTGGCAAATAAGGCACTAAGCCGCACTACGCCAGGAACCAGGGGTGCACAGATGATGCGAATTGTCGTAGATGCGATGGGCAGCGATAACCATCCAGGACCAGACGTGGCCGGGGCGGTGATGGCGGCGCGCGAGTTTGGCGAGACGCTGATTTTGGTGGGCGATGCGCCGCGCATTGAGGCAGAGCTGGCAAAACAGCAAACGGCCGGGTTGTCCATCGAGGTGCGACACGCCAGCCAGCAAGTCACCATGACAGACGCTCCCTCAGATGTCTTGAAAGGAAAGCCTGATTCCTCGATGCACGTGGGGCTGCAAATGGTGCGCGATGGCGCGGCAGATGCGTTTGTGTCGGCAGGGAATACAGGGGCAATTTTGGGAATTGCCATGCTGCGGCAAACGGGTGTGGGGCGCATCGCTGGCGTCAAGCGGCCGGCGCTGGGGGTGGTCTTTCCGACGGAAGAACGGCCGTTGCTGATAGACAACGGCGCCAATGCAGAGTGTAAACCGGAGTGGCTGGTGCAGTTTGGCCTGATGGCCAGCCTCTACATCACACACATGCTCGACATCATCAACCCGCGCGTGGCGCTTATCGCCAATGGCGAAGAAGAGGGCAAAGGTAACTTGCTCATCAAGGAAACGATTCCTCTGATGCAGGCCAGCGGCCTAAACTATATTGGCAACATCGAGCCGAAAGAGTTTATGCGCGGTGTGGCACACGTGGGTGTGACGGATGGCTTTACCGGTAACATCATCATCAAAACGGCCGAAGCCATTGCCAGCTATATGTCTGCTAAACTACGCGAAAGCATGAAGGCAACGCCGCTGACAATGCTGGGCGGGCTGCTGGCGCGACCAGCGTTTCGCCAGGTGCGCCGTCGCCTGGATGCGGATGAGGTAGGGGGCGCGCCCTTGCTGGGGGTGAATGGCGTGGTCATTGTGGCACACGGCCGTGCCAACGCTTACGCCATCAAGCAGGCGGTAGGACAGGCGCGGCGCATGGTGCAAAACAATGTTGTGGCTGCGATTGCCGACGGGTTGGCGCGTCACACAGAGCTCTGACAAACATCTGTCAGGCCCCCTGAGAGCTGTCAGCCCACCTTTTGTCTTGAATTTAAGGAAGAATATGGTTAACTTGCAAGATGCGCAGGGCCGACCGCGCATTGTGATTACCGGCATGGGGGTGATGAGTCCGCTGGGGCACACGGCGGAAGAGAGCTGGCAAAGTTTGCTGCACGGCCGTTCGGGAGTTAGCCGCATTACCCAATTCGACACCAGCGGCCTGCCCGTCCACATTGCCGGTGAAGTAAAAGCGTTTGCGCCCCAGGCCTACATGGACATCAAAATGGCGCGACGTATCTCGCGCGCCTCACAGTTGGCCATTGCCGCCGCGCGCATGGCGCTTACCGACGCCAACTTGCCACAGCCGGTGCCTGACCCAGAGCGCGCGGGCGTGCTTATTGGCACAGGCGTAGGCGGCTTTGAGGTGGGCGACCGTGAAGTGACCATCTTGCGCCAAAAAGGGTTTAACCGCGTCAGTCCTTTTGCCATGACCGGCTTTCTGGCAAACATGCCCAGCTACCACATCAGCCACCTGGCAGGCACGCTTGGCCCCATCAGCACTGTTGTTGCGGCCTGTGCCACCGGCAATCAGGCCATTGGCGAGGCGATGCAGATGCTGCGCGACGGCCGTGCTGATTTAATCATCACCGGCGGCGTCGAAGGGTTAATTCATGAGGCTGCTATTGCCGGTTTTGCCGCCATGCGCGCCCTTTCCCTGCGCAATGACGAACCGGAGCGCGCCAGCCGCCCCTTTGATAAAGATCGCGATGGTTTCGTGCTGAGCGAAGGTGCAGCTGTGCTGGTGCTGGAGACGCTAGAACATGCCTTGGGACGCGGCGCGCGCATTTACGCCGAAATGCTTGGCTATGCTTCCTCTTCAGACGCCTATCACGTGGCTGCGCCAGACCCCGAAGCCGTGGGCGCGCAGCGCGCCATGCGCTGGGCGCTGGCAGACGCTGGCGTAACGCCGCAGCAGGTGGATTACATCAACGCGCACGGCACGGGCACGGTAGTCAATGATTTTCTGGAAACGTTGGCCATCAAGCGCGTGTTTGGCGAATGGGCTTACCAGGTCCCCATTAGCAGTAGCAAGTCGGTGCTGGGGCATGCCATGGGGGGCGCAGGGGCAATTGAAGCAGTCTTTTGCGCCTACGCGCTGCATTGTGGCATCATTCCGCCTACCTGGAACTATGAAACGCCCGACCCGGAGTGTGACCTGGATTATGTGCCCAATGCGCCGCGCCTGCAGGCCATTCAGGTGGCGCTTTCCAATTCGTTTGGTCTGGGTGGACAGAATGCCTGCCTGGTGCTGGGGCGCTGGCAACCGTGAAACGTGATTGCTGCAGTCTGGCGAAATTTGCGCTGACTGCTGGCGCCCTCATGCGATTTGGCATATCGCGTTACATTGGCGGCCAGCAAAAGTGCCGGAGTCCAGGTTGGTAGTCACCGCTTCAGCGGATAACCGGCGAAAGCCGTTACTACACCGACGCGTGCCAGGTTTGGCAACCTGGGTTACATTTGCAAACAGCCGGCGGCGGTCGGCGGTCATTTCCAAGGGGGCAACGGCCGTTTATGATAATTTTACGTGATGAAAAACGCATTGCGCGGATGCGCCGCATTAGCCAGATTACCAGTCTAACGGGCATTGCCGCGCTGGTTGTGGGCATGATTATAGCCTTTACTAACCCGGAGCAGTTGTTTTTTTATGAGCTACTGGCGCTGATTGCCGGTTGGACGCTTTCGCAAGTGGGCATTTACCTGGGGCACCGCTATCTGCGCCGCCCACGCCCGGATGAGGCGATTGACCGGGAAGTGCGGCGCGTGGCCAAAAACGGCCGTATGTACCATTATCTACTGCCCGCCCCCCACGTTTTGCTCACACCGCAGGGGATTGTGATCTTTGTTGCCAAATTCCAGGGGGGCAAAATCAGCGTCGTCAATGATAAGTGGAAGCAAACCGGGTTAGGCTTCTTGAACATGCGCAAGCTCTTTGGCGGGGAGGCGCTGGGCAACCCGACGAAAGATGCCCAGTTCATGGTAGGCGCATTGGCCAACTACCTGCGCAAGCACGCCCCCAGCGTAGAAGAAGTGCCGATGGCGCCCGTGATTGTGTTCACGTCGGATGGGACGCAGAGTATTGAGGTGCAAAATAGCTCAGTTCCGGTGGTGCATTACAAAAAACTGCGCGGCTTCTTGCGCCAGCAATGGTTGAAGGGGGGGCCACCGCCCCTAAAAAAGGAAGACTACGAAGCCATTCGCGCCGCGTTTGATCAAAAAGCGACTCATTTACTAGAGGTACAGGCGGGTGATGATGAAGATGAATAGGTGGGATGATGGCTGAACAAATCGCTCCTGGCATATTTTGGTTGAATGGCGGCGCCAGCAATCTTTACCTGTGTGTCGAAGATCACGGGGTGACGCTGATTGATGCCGGCATGCCGCGCCGCGAAAAGCGGGTGTGGGCGGCGCTGGCGCAGTTGAGGCGCGCGCCCACAGAGTTGAAGCATATCATTATTACCCACGCTGACCTGGATCACGCGGGCAGCACGGCCGTTCTGCAGCGGCACTCTGGGGCAACGGTTTACGCCAGCCGGGAAACGGCCGCTTATTTGCCACACGGCCGTTCGCCCAGACACCTGCCCACCATTGCACATTTTTTTGCCAGCCTGATGAAATATACGGCCGTGCCCACAACCGTCATCCAAACCATTCAAGACGGCCAGACGCTCCCTATCCTGGGCGGCTTGCAGGTCATTGCCACCCCTGGGCACACACCCGATCACCTCTCCCTCTACCATCCGACCACCGGCGTCCTCTTTGCCGGAGACGCCCTCAACAGCCGCAACAACACCCTGCAAATGACGCCACGCGCCATCACGGCCGATATGCAGGCGGCACGCCAATCCGCCCTGCGCCTGCTGCACCTAAATCCCACCCTCATTGCCTGTGGCCACGGCCGTCCTTACAAACCGGCCAAAGAGGAGTTAAAAACGCTTGCCCAGGCGTTTCAGCAGGGGTAGCACACCCCAAAGGAGGAGAAATGACCTTTCCCAGCCGTTCCATTCTCGACCGTGAACTCAACAACCTGCAGGAAAGAATTCTGCAAATGACCAGCATGGTAGATAGCGCTATCGAGAACGCCATGCTCTCCCTCAACAACCGCGATAGCCAGGTTGCCCAGCAGGTTGTCAATGGCGACGAAGTCGTTAACCGCCTTCGTTACGAGGTTGAAGAGTTGGCGCACCTCACCCTGGCGACGCAGCAGCCAACAGCACGCGACCTGCGCACCATCATTGCCGCTACCCACGTGGCCGTCGAGCTAGAGCGCATGGGCGACCATGCCGCGGGCATTGCGCGCTTGGTGCTGCGTATGCAGGAAGATGAAAGCGTGGCCAACCTGCACAAATTGCCCAAGATGGCAAAACGGGCACGCAAAATGCTACAAGAAAGCGTGCAATCTTTTGTTGAGCGCAACAACACCCTGGCCCTTAGCATGATGCGTCGAGATGACAAGCTAGACCGGCATTACAACCAACTTTTCCGCGAGACCATGGAAGAGTTGAAAACCCAGCCAGCTATTCCCCATGCCATCTACCTGCTGTGGGTAGGGCATAACCTGGAGCGCATTGGCGACCGTGCCATCAACATTGCGGAACGAGTCATCTTCATGGTAACTGGCGAATTCGTAGAAAATGTGGATGACGTAGACGATTTGACCGCACAGCCATAGGCAGCTCTGCCCTTTCGGCGAGAGAATGAAATTACCGCGCCTGCCGAGAGGCCCGCTGGGTCTATAACCGTAGTACTTCAATTACCAGAGAGACTCCATAAGTGGGGCACACCACCACAAATGAAAATGTGGCACAGGTTACCAAACCTGTGCCTGCCAACCAGGTTTGGCAACTTGGGCTACACTTACAGACGGCGGTCAGCCGTCGGCGGCCATTTTTCAAGAGAGCAAAACCCTTCGGGTCTCAGTTATTACCAGAGAACACTGTTGACAAGCGGGGCCGTTGTCAATAGAATCTTGCGCACATCCCCACTGCAACGGTGCACATCTCTTGAAGGAGGAGGTGGTCCGCAACAGCAGAAAAAACCAAACATCTATTTACGCCATGGGTAAAGCGCACTAGGCTGGTTTTGCCAGATTGGTGCATGCATTTGTAGTTTAACAAAATAATCAAGGATTTCTGGAGGAGAACTAAATGAAACGCACAATTTTGTTGGTCACACTGGCCTTAATTTTGATTCTGGCGCTGAGCGCTTGTGGCAGCGGCACAAGCGAACCGGCGGCAACCGACCAGGGTTCCCAATCTCCCGCAACAGACAGCAGTGCGCCACTGGTATGCAACGACCCGTTGAGTTGTGTGGAGGTAGCCCCTGGCGACCCGATTGTTATTGCTTCGGCGTTGGTAATCACCGGCCCGAATGAGCAGTTGGGGCTTGATTCTCAGTATGGCGTGGAAATTGCCATTGACTTTTACGGCCCAGTTTTGGGGCACCCTGTGCAATTGCAAGCAGAAGATGATGGCTGCAGTGCTGAAGGCGGGCAGACAGCCGCACAGAAGATCGTCTCTAACCCGCAAATTGTGGGCGTCATTGGCACAAGTTGCTCCGGCGCCGGCGTGCCGGCTTCACGCATCATCTCTGATGCTGGCTACGTCATGATCTCCCCCTCGAACACAGCCCCGGTTTTGACGGATGAGGCGACACATCAGGCCGGTTACCTGCGCACAGCGCACAATGACAAGGTGCAAGGGCGCGCCATGGCTGAGTATGCCATTCAGGTGCTGGGCGTGAAAAAGGCCGCCGCCATTCATGATGGCGACCCGTACACGGAAGGCCTGGCCAGTGTTTTCCGCGACTCTTTCATTGAGCTAGGTGGGGAAATTGTGGCGTTTGAGGGTGAATCAGCTGACGCCACCAACGTTGAACCACTGCTGCGTACAGTTGCGGCGGCCGGCCCAGAATTCATCTACTATCCGGTCTTTATCCCCCTGGGATCGCTGATCACCAAGACAGCGCGGGAACTCCCTGGTCTGCAGGGTGTCTATCTGGCTGCGGCTGATGGCGTGCAGTCACCGGACTTCCTTTCTGCGGCAGGCAGCGCGGCTGAGGGTATGTTTGTCTCTGGCCCTGACCTGGGGTTTGCCAATGAAACATATGACCGTCTAGTAGAAGCCTACCGCAACAAATACGGCACGGCTCCCCTGTCGGTGTTCCACGCCCATGCGTTTGACGCAACGACGCTGCTGCTGCGGGCAGTGGAGCAGGTGGCACAAAAAGGCGCGGATGGTACCCTGCTAATCGGCCGTCAGGCGCTACGCGATGCCCTGTTTGCCACCTCCGGCTATCAGGGGGTCACCGGCACACTCACTTGCAATCAGTTTGGTGACTGTGCCGATCCGAAGATTGCGGTGAGCATTGTGGAAAACGGCGCATTCAAAGCGATCTGGCCATAATCCCTTTGTTGCAAAGGAGCCTGGGGGTGCCTACCCAGGCTCCTTTTTGTTTGCGATGCATTTATCCCCAACAACGGAGCGTTTATCCATGCTAAAACAGATAAGAGATGGTGACTGGATCAGCCTTGTGCTCTGGCTCTTCCGTGCGGTAGTTATTTTGCTTGTGCTGTATGGAACGGTAGCGAAGCTGTTTTTTGGGGTGGGAAATGCCTATTCAGGCCGCGATTGGGCCAACTTTTTTATCTCTGGCCTTTCGCAGGGGAGCTTGTATGCGCTGATTGCCCTGGGCTATACGCTGGTGTATGGCGTGCTGTTTATGATTAACTTTGCCCATGGTGAATTTTTCATGTCTGGTACGTTAACGGCAACCGTCTTTGTCGCCTTGCCGCTGAGCGCTTCTGGCTTTTTGGATCGAACCCCCATCATTGGCATGATGCTGATTTTGATCACGGCGATGTCTGTTTCTATGGGGGTTGCGCTTCTGACAGAGCGGGTTGCGTATCGGCCGTTGCGCCGCGCCCCGCGCCTGGTTCCGCTGATTACCGCGATCGGCGCCTCGTTTTTTTGGCAGTACTATTTCCGTGGCCTGTTTGGCTCTTCGTTAATTCCTTTTCCTGAATTGCAGGTGCTGCAAGGGCGGTACACGATTCTGGGCGTAGAGATTTTGAAGACGCGTGCGGTGGTCATTGTGGCTTCGTTAATCATGCTAGTTGGTCTTTACTTTTTTGTCATGCGCACGAAAACGGGTAAAGCGATCCGCGCCGTGGCGGAAGATAAAGATGTAGCGGCGCTGATGGGGATTGACGTGGATCGCACTATTGCCATTACGTTTGCCACAGGAGCGGCCATGGCCGGCGCAGCGGGCGTTCTGTATGGGCTGGTGTTCCGTCAGGTAGTCTTTTCGATGGGGTTCGTGCCTGGTATTAAAGCATTTACCGCCGCTGTGTTGGGCGGCATTGGCAGCATTCCCGGCGCGGCGTTGGGCGGATTGTTCCTCGGTATTTTTGAGGCAATAGGCCCGCCGCTCTTCCTCGAAGGGTTGGGCATTCCCGGCGGGCATCAGCTGAAGGATGTGATCGCCTTCACCATGCTGGTGCTGGTGCTCATTTTCCGGCCACAGGGCATTATCGGCGAACGCCTGGCTGAGAAAAAGGCATAGGGGGTGCAACATGGCTCAGTTTGATGTGCGCGAAACAATGCGTTTGGGGCTTTTGGCCGGTGTGGTTGCTGTCACCGTCAGCATGGTGGGTATGGTAGAGTCATTTAACCAGCGTGACGTGATTACGCGTTATTTGACACTGGGACAGCTATTGCTGTTTACGGCGCCGGTTGTGGCTGGCTTTCTCACGGTTAAGCGGGCCGGGGATCGCTCCTGGCGGGCATTGCCCAATGGCGCGCTGGCGGGGCTGTTTGCGGCGCTGCCCATTTTTGCCTTGCTGTTGCTGACGCTGGCGGTGCCGACCATTCGCCAGCAGTTAGTCAATGTGTCGCCTACGCTGATTCGTATCCTGACGTTTGATAATGGGCAGTTAGTGGGTGGGTTGCTGATGATGGCGGCCATGGGAGGGCTGGGATTACTTGGCGCGGTGGTTTATGTGGTTCCGGATCGCATCAGTGACCCGATCTCTCTGGCTGTGGGATGGACGTTGCTGGTTGGATTGCTTTCTGAGGTGTTGTTGAATGTGCTACGGCCGTTGCTCTCGCGTGAGGTCGTGCGCTTTTTGTTTGGCACGAGGGGCATTCAGTGGCAAACGGCAGTGATTATTTTTCTTATTCTCGCCATCGCCGTCTTTCTCTGGCGCAACGGTGGGCGCACCTACTACCAGCGTATTCCCCGCCAGGTGCTGCACTGGCTGGCCCTGGCCTTGGCCATCCTCATCGTCTGGATTCCGCGCGACTTTAGCTGGCTACCTCCCAGCATCAATCCCCTCTGGATTAAAATAGGTCTCACCCTCATTCCCCTCATTCTGGAGGCACTCCTCTTCTTTTCCACGCGCTCGGCAACACAACCCGCTTTAGTCAAGTCGATAACGGACAATCAACTTGGGCGTGCACGCCTCGCCTCTCGTTACCTCATTGTGCTTCTCATCCTTCCCGCCATTCTTGGCGTTTACCTGACAGAAGTCGTAGACAACATCGGCCTATTTATCCTGATGGGTCTCGGTTTGAACATTGTTGTTGGCTTTGCCGGCCTACTTGACCTGGGTTACGTGGCATTCTTCGCCATTGGCGCCTACGTAACCGGAATTCTCACATCCACCGGCCCACTTGGCGTTGCTGGTCTCTCTTTTTGGGTCGCCTTACCCATTGCCGTTGCGGCGTCTACTGTGTCTGGCCTCATCCTCGGCATTCCCGTTTTGCGCATGCGCGGTGACTACCTGGCCATCGTCACCCTCGGCTTTGGCGAGATCATTCGCGTGCTCGCCGTTTCCGACCTGCTAAAGCCTTATATTGGTGGTGCCCAAGGGGTGCTGCAAATCCCCAAGCCGGTGCTGTTTGGCTTCACCATCTTACAGCCCCAACACTTCTATTACATCATCCTGGCGGGCGTCTTCTTGGCCCTCTTTATTGCCGGTCGCCTGCGTGATGCCCGCCTGGGAAGACAATGGATGGCCATGCGTGAAGATGAAGACGTGGCCGAGGCGATGGGCATTCACCTGGTTAACACCAAGCTGTTGGCATTTGGCATCGGCGCCGCCTTCTCTGGATTGGCCGGTTCCATTTTTGCTGCGCGCCTGGGTTCCATTTTCCCCCACAGTTTTGCCCTACTCATTTCCATCAACGTCCTCAGCCTTATTATTGTAGGTGGCATGGGGAGCCTGCCAGGCGTGGTAGTAGGTGCACTGGTGCTGGTAGGGTTGCCGGAACTGCTGCGTGAGTTTGCCGAGTATCGCTTACTGCTGTATGGGGCACTACTCATTGCGATGATGGTGCGCCGACCAGAGGGTCTCTGGCCTTCACCTGTCCGCCGCCGCGAACTGCACGCGGAGGACGATCTGGCAATGCAAGAACCCGCCTGAGGAATTTGAGGAGAAGAACTATGCCACTATTGGAAGCAAAAAGTGTCGTCAAGCGCTTTGGCGGCTTGGTAGCCATAAACAAGCTAGACTTCTCGATTGATGAAGGGGCGATTGTGAGCATTATTGGGCCAAATGGTGCTGGTAAGACAACCTTTTTCAATTGCATCAGTGGTTTTTATCAGATTGATGAAGGGGAAATCAACTTTGCCGGCCATTCAACCAAAGGACGCTCTCCAGACCAGATTGCGCACCTGGGTATTTCGCGCACTTACCAGAATATCCGCCTTTTTTCGGCCATGACCGCCATTGAAAATATTATGGTGGGCATGGAGCCGCGCCTGCGTTCAAGTTGGGTTGGCGCGGTGCTGCGGCTGCCGGGCACTGTGCATGAGGAAGAAGAGGCGCTGCAAGAGGCGCGACAACTGTTGAAGTTTGTGGGGTTGGGCGGCAAAGGGGATATTTTGGCGCGCAATTTGCCCTACGGCGATCAGCGCCGCCTAGAAATCGCGCGTGCGCTGGCCAGCAAACCCAGGCTGCTGCTGTTGGATGAGCCAACGGCCGGGATGAATCCGCGCGAAACGGCGGAAACTACCCAATTTATCAAAATGCTGCGCGACGAGCTGGGCATTACTATCTTGCTGATTGAACACGATATGCGCGTGGTGATGGGCATCTCTGAAGACATCACCGTCCTGGACTACGGACAAAAAATTGCCCAGGGTCCACCGGCAAAAATTCAAAACGACCCGCGCGTCATTGAGGCGTATTTAGGCCGGGGGGCAGCCGCCAGCGCCACGATTCAGGTGGCTTTGTAGAGGAGGCCTGGTTTATGGCACTACTGGAGGTTCACAACGTACATGCCTACTATGGCAACATTCATGCCCTCAAGGGAATTTCCCTGACGGTTCAGGAAGGTGAAATCGTTTCCTTAATCGGTGGGAATGGCGCGGGTAAAACAACGACGCTGCGCGCCATCAGCGGCCTGCTGCCGCCACGTGCCGGCTATATTACTCTACAAGGGGAGGATTTACGCCGCTACAAGGCACACCAACTGGTTTCTAAAGGAGTAGCCATGGTGCCAGAAGGACGCGGTGTCTTTGCGCGCCTGACGGTGGAGGAAAATCTGGAAATGGGCGCTTACCACCGTTCTGACCGCACCGGCATTGCCGCGGATATGAAGCGGGTGTACCAGCTTTTCCCACGCCTGGAGGAGCGGCGGCGGCAGTTGGCGGGCACGATGAGCGGCGGCGAGCAGCAAATGCTGGCGATGGGGCGCGCGCTGATGTCGCGCCCCAGCCTGCTGTTGCTGGATGAGCCTTCAATGGGGCTGGCGCCGGTGCTGGTCGAAGCGATCTTCCAGACAATTAAGGAGATTAATAAAGCGGGCACAACGATCTTACTGGTGGAGCAGAATGCACACATGGCGCTGCAAACTGCGCATCGGGGTTATGTGCTGCAAACGGGAGAAATTGTGCTGGAGGATTCGGCGCACAATTTGCAGCAGAACCCTGTGGTGCAAAAGGCGTACCTGGGGATTGATTGACGGGGACTATGTCTATTTTGCTGTTAAGTGCCGCTGATGTGCGCCGCGCACTGCCGATGACAGAGGCAATTGCAGCGATGAAGCAGGCGTATGCGGCTCTCTCTGCCGGACAGGCGCAGGTGCCGCTGCGCACACATTTACCGGTGGCGCCGCATGAGGGGGCGCTGCTGCTCATGCCAGCTTTTGTGCAGGGGGAGCCAGACGCGCTGGCGGTGAAGGTGGTCTCTTTATTTGCGCACAACCCGGCGCAAGGACTGCCCCTGATTCACGCTGTGGTGCTGCTGCTGGAGGCGGAAACGGGACGGCCGTTGGCCTTGCTAGAAGGGAGCATGCTGACCGCCATTCGCACCGCTGCGGCGGCCGCGGCGGCGGCAGATTTGCTGGTACGGCGCGATTGTCGCGTGGGCGCGCTCTTTGGCGCAGGAGCGCAGGCACAAGCTCAGCTAGAGGCGATGTGTACGATACGGCCGTTGCAAACCATCTGGATTTACGACCCCAACCCGGGGCGCGTTGCGGCCCTGATCGCCGAAATGGCTGGGCAAGGACCCATTCCCACCGATCTGCGTCCGGCTGCCTCGCCACAGCAGGCTGTGGCCGCAGCCGACCTAGTTGTGACGGCCACCACCTCCCAGACCCCCGTTTTTGCTCATGCGGATCTCAAGCCCGGCGTTCATATTAGCGCCATCGGTTCCTACACGCCGCAGATGCAAGAAATCCCCGCGGAAACGATGCGTCAGGCGCTGATTGTCGTAGATTCTCGCTCTGCCAGCCTGGCAGAAACGGGGGACCTTATTCAACCAATTGCGGCCGGTCTTTTCACTGCCGACCACATTCACGCGGAGTTAGGCGAAATTGTGCTGGGGCAGCGGCCTGGGCGCACGGATGAGAGCCAGATCACCTGCTTTAAGTCGGTGGGGATTGCCGTACAAGACGCAGTAGCCGCCCATCTAGCGCTGCGCAATGCCCGGCGTTGGGGGTTGGGCCAACAGCTTTCCTGGTAGTTGACAGTACCATAGATTGGGTAATAATTCACCGGCTGCGCCATCAGCTTGGGCACAGCCGGTGGTACCTTGCGGCGCAACCCAATCAATCTATCTGTCTGGAGGATATCATGCGACTCATTCCCCGTAAGCTGTTTCTCACACGTGGCCTGGGCATCCACAAGGAAAAACTCACCAGTTTTGAGTTAGCCCTGCGTGATGCAGGCATCGCCCAGTTTAATCTGGTGCGCGTTTCCTCCATTTTCCCGCCGCATTGCCAGATTGTGGACAAGGAGGAAGGGCACACATTGTTGCAGGCGGGTGAAATTGTTTTTGCCGTGCTGGCAGAAATGGCGACGAATGAAGCCGGCAGGCGTATCGCTTCTTCCATTGGCGTGGCGCGCCCGACCGACCACAACCAGTTTGGCTATTTGTCGGAACACCATACCTTTGGTCAGACAGAGCAAGAGGCCGGCGATTACGCCGAGGACCTGGCGGCCACCATGCTGGCTACGACTCTGGGTATTCCGTTTGACGCCGATCGCGATTACAATGAACGCCGCGAGCAGTACATGATGGGCGGTGAAATTGTAGATACCACCAGCATTACTATGGCTACTACTGCTGCTCCTGGGGGCGTGTGGACAACGGTCATTGCCGCGGCAATTCTGATTTAGAGGCTGGCGACTGCTCTTGATCGCTAAGCGCCAATCTTTTTTCGGCATGGTTCAGCTTCTTTGGAAACGGCGCTTTACAAATTTCTGACTACCGACGGCCGACAACAGACCGCCTACCATTGGTAAAATTGCGGTCGGTGGTCGGTAGTCGGCCGTCAAATTGCAAGGGTCGCTTGAACCATGCCCTTTTTTCTTTTATGATGGTTCCCAACAACTTCCTCGGTCTGCTGCCAGAAACGGCCGCTTACGAAACGGCTCAGGTGCTTGTCTTGCCTATCCCCCTGGAAGCAACGGTGAGCTACGGCAGCGGTACGGCCGTTGCCCCTCAGGCAATCATTACCGCCTCGCAGCAGGTGGAGCTGTATGACCGGGAATTTGATCGCGAGGTGGCGCTGGAGGTGGGCATCCACACCCTGCCCCCGCTAGCGCTGCCACAAGACGTGGCAGAGGCCATCCAAATCATCCGGCGGGCAACGGCCGTTGCCGCGCATTCCGGCAAACTGGTCGTTGGCCTGGGCGGCGAACACACCGTTAGCTACGGCTTTGGCCTGGGACTGCTCGATGCCCTGGGCAACCCCCTGACCGTGGTGCAGCTAGACGCCCACAGCGATCTGCGCCACAGCTACGAGGGTTCCCCCTACAGCCACGCCTGCGTGGCGCGCCGCCTTTTTGAAACATCCGGCATTAGCCAAATTTTGCAGCTAGGCATTCGCTCTGTTTGCCCGGAGGAGGTGGCGCTGGTTCGCGCACATCCCGACCGGTTGCGCGTCTGGTACGCAGAAGAGGTACACGCAGGCCATTGGCGCGAGGGGCTGTGCGCGCGTGTGCAAGGGCAGCGCGTGTATCTGACGATAGATGTAGATGGGCTGGATACGGCCGTGATCCCTGCCACTGGAACCCCCGAACCAGACGGCCTATCCTGGCGCCAGACCCTCGACATCATTCGCACGGTAGCCCAACACGCCCACATTGTTGCCCTCGACTGTGTCGAACTGGCCCCCATTCCTGGCCTGCACCATGCTGACTACGCTACCGCCAGGCTAGTTTACAAAGCCCTGACCTATGCCCTGCTTGGCCACAGCCAAACAGAACCAGGTTGCTAACCCGGACCCCCATTTGGGGAATTTTCCACCAGCAGGGCACATCGCGATGAATGAAAATGGAACGCAGGTTACCGAACCTGCAACTACTAGGTTTAGCAACCTGGGCTACATTTACAACCGTCCGCGGTCGGCGTTATGCCGCCTGCGGTCATTTTCCGAGGAGAGTTCACCGGCGGCCGCCCGTAGTGCGGTTTTCAAACCGCGCATCGAACCAGCAGTTCGATTGACCGTAAAAGGAGTTTTTATGCAACACGCCCCACAAATCAAGGCGTTCATGCGCCACCACTTTCGTCACTTCAATGCGGCCGCTTTGGTAGATGCCGCCGAAGGCTACAGCCAGTTTCTGGCAGAGGGCAATCAGATGCTACTAGCCATGGCCGGCGCCATGAGCACGGCCGAATTAGGACTTTCCCTCGCCGAAATGATTCGCCAGGACAAAGTACACGCTATTAGCTGCACCGGTGCCAACCTCGAAGAAGACCTGTTCAACCTGGTAGCCCATGACCATTACGTGCGCCTGCCCAACTACCGCGACCTGACCCCAGCCCAAGAACAAGAACTGCTGGAGCGCCACCTCAACCGCGTCACCGACACCTGCATCCCCGAAGAAGAAGCCATTCGCCGCATTGAAAGCAACGTGTTAGACGACTGGATCAAGGCCGACCGCAGCGGGCAGCGCTACTTCCCGCACGAATTCTTCTACCACATCCTGTCAAGCGGTGAATTGGAACCGTTTTATCAGATCGATCCTAAAGATAGCTGGCTGATGGCCGCAGCGCAAAAGAATCTGCCCCTGTTTGTGCCCGGATGGGAGGATTCCACCCTGGGCAACATTTATGCTGCGCACTGTCTGCGCGGCCACATTCGCAACGTCCACACCGTGCGCAACGGCATCGAGTACATGATGAGTCTGGCTGAATGGTACGAACGGCAAGTGAGCGCGCGCCACGTTGGCTTCTTTCAGATTGGCGGCGGCATTGCCGGTGACTTTCCCATTTGTGTGGTGCCCATGATGCGCCAGGACCTGGAGCGAACCGATATTCCCCTGTGGGGCTACTTTTGCCAGATCAGCGATTCTACGACCAGCTATGGCTCCTATTCTGGCGCCATCCCCAATGAAAAAATTACCTGGGAGAAACTGAGCATAGACACCCCCCGTTTCGTCATAGAATCCGATGCCACAATTGTAGCGCCGCTGATTTTTGCCTACGTGCTGGCAAGCGAAACTTTATGAGTAAGCGTGCAATCCCACCCCTGCCATATTCTCGCCTGCGGCAGCAAAACGCAAATGGTAGACAACCCCTGACGCTTGTGATACTCTTATACTTACTTAGTAATAATTATGCCTGTTGCAAACATCACAATCGTTTCTGACCAGGAGCAAAAGCTTATTTCTAACCACTACCGAGCCTGGAAGCCCTTAAATTGGTTTAACTGGTTAGTGCTCTGCCAGTACCACCAGCTAGATGAGCTTGGTAGCTATTTTTTCACACCAAACTGAGGAATTCATGAGCACTCACATGAGCACTCACGCTGCCGAGAATGTTCAGGAAAAAAAGCGCGTCGTCTGCATCGAAGACGAACTGGAAATGATCGAACTGGTAAAGCTCATTCTAGGGCGGAATAAGTTCGAAGTGACAGGAGCCGTTGGCGGGGAGGAAGGATTGAGGCTCATTGCTGAGCTGAAACCTGACCTCGTGCTTTTGGATCTCATGATGCCGGAAATGGATGGTTGGGAGGTTTATCAGAAGATGAAGGCCTCTGAGGAAATGCGCCACATTCCGGTTATTGTGGTGACGGCGAAAGCACAAAGTATTGATCGCGTGCTGGGGCTGCATATCGCCAAAGTAAACGATTACATCACCAAGCCCTTTGGTCCACAAGAACTGCTGGAAAGTGTGGATCGCGTGTTGAATAATTTGACCTAAGCCCGCTCCTGTACTTGTCCGGCTGGATGTGAGTTTGTTGCAGTGGCTGTAAAACCCTCTGGCCAAAACTGTGACGATGGAGTGACACAAAGCTGACTGCAGAACAAATCCCTGGAACAACTGTTTGTGGTAAAGAGACCTGTTAAACCAGGTCTCTTTTGGTAACTTGCGTTTAGAGATGGATACTGACGTTTTTGCTGGCTGCCAGTATAGCGTGATTTGCCAAATCGCGCTACGGCGCCAGACGTCAGCACAGATTTCGCCAGACTCCAGTTAGTAAGTGACAATGTCCCTACATGGTCCATTTACTTTGTTCGGCATGGTTCATGACACTCTGGAGAAGGTACTTTACAATTTTTTTGACCGCCGACGGCCAACTACCGATCACGACACTGAAGAGGTATGGCGCTCTGCGGTCGGCGGTCGAATTTGTAAAGATACTTTGAACCATGCTCTTTGTTCTTTACCCGTTACCCTGGCTAGCTGGTCAAAGCGTGGGAGATAGCTGTGCGCATTCGTTTCTGGGGAGTACGTGGCACAATTCCCGTTCCAGGACCAGACACGATTCGTGTAGGTGGTAATACCTCTTGCATAGAGGTGCGCACGTCTGACGATCAGCTCATCATCATTGATGCTGGTTCCGGTATTCGGCGCCTGGGGCAGATGTTGCAGCAAGAAACGACGGGGCGCATTACGGGTAACATCCTCATCAGTCACACCCACTGGGATCACATTCAGGGGTTGCCTTTTTTTTCCCCGGCACTTGGTCGCAATAATCGCTTTGTCCTGGTTGGGCAAAAGCGCGTGGATAAGCGCCTGGAAGAGATATTGGCCGGTCAATTCATTGAGCCATATCTGCCCTTCTCGTACAAAACTTTGCCGGCCGACCTGATTGTGAAGGAAGTGAACAATGGAGAAACGATCATTATCGGCGAAAACACGAGTGTTCAGGTTGCGGAGCTGGAGCACCCAGGGGGTTGCCTGGGTTTTCGCATTGAAAATGATGGTGTGGTTTTTGCCTATTGCAGCGATACCAGCCACCCGGATGGGGGTTTGAATGAAAATGTGCTGCGCCTGGCAGAAGGGGCGGATTTGTTGGTGCATGATACGCATTTTACCTCGATGGCGGAGCGAAATAAATTTTCTGACTGGGGTCACAGCGCCTGGTTAGAGGCGGCGCAGGTGGCAATTGAAGCCAGGGTGAAGGCGCTGAGCCTGTTTCACTATGCGCCGGATGTGACGGATGATGAGGTGGAAGAGATGCTGGGGCGGACGCGTGCAGTCTACCCGCGCACGATGATGGCGCGGGAGGGGTTGACTGTTCATCTGCCTTTGCCGCAAGAGGTTTGGTGAATGTTGGCCCTCAGGGAGCGTTTGAAGTGTCTTGGAGCAGGGTGGCGACTTCGCGCGCGACATGCCGCAGCCAAAGGCGATAGGAGCGCTTGAAGAGGAGGAAGCCCCCGCTAAGTAGGACGAGCAGGGCGAGAAGAAAGCCGGGGAGGAAGATGAGGAGCCGGTTGGGTGGGTAATGGGTGTGTGATGGATTGGTGGGCATCACGGCCGTTTCTTTTCCTGCCGCAAGCGCTGCTAAAGCGGTCAGGTTTTGGCGAATGAGGGCGCGGGTGACAGTTTCCAGATAGGGTCGGCCAATTTCGGCTAACTCCCCAATGACCTGAATTTCCCCTTCGTAGTGCAGGTGGGTGATTTCGCCAGCTGCCTCGAGCCAGACACGGCCGTTGCCCACCAGTCGTTCTTCGGCCCCATACCCTTCCGCCACCACACTATAGCCAACGCCTGGCTGCCATTCGGTCAGGCTGATTTTGCCGGTGAAGCGGCGTTGCACCACGCCGGCATGCACATTCAGCACCCCCCAATACTGCCTGCCTCCCAGGTAGGTCAATTGTTCGCAATCAGGCATGGCTGCTTTCAGCCGCATGGGGTCTTGTAAAATAGCCCACACGGCAGCAGCATGCGTCTGGATGGGTTGGGTGCCGGTAATGGATATTGTTTCACTGCTCATAAACGGCCGTTTCCTCCAGACGCGCGCGCAAACAGATGAAGAAAGGTTGCAAAATTTTCAGCGCCACCTGATTTGCCATTTGCCGTAAGACGGGACTGGGTAGCTCCATCTCTGCCTCCAGCGTCACCATTGTCCCGGCTCCGTTGGCCCCCAGGACAATGCGCCCCGTCATCGGTAGTCCCTGGCTCCCCAGAAGCAGTTCTGCTTCCCAGCCGACTCGTTCATACGGTAAGGCTTCGCCCCATTGGATGAACAGGGGGACCTGAATGATTGGCTCTTCTGCGGTAGCGCTCCACACCAGCAGCAGGCGATAACTGCGCTGCGGCTCCACCTCCTGCCACTCGGCCAGGCCAGGCAGGCATTGGCTCAGCAGATGTGGGTTAAACATCGCCTGCCAGATTTTCTGTGGCGTTGCCTGAATGGTTATCGTTGTCACAAAGCGCATCGTCTTGTCCACGTCAATCGGGGTTTATTGATCTTACGCCATACGGGGGAAAATGAAAAGCGGCAAAACTGCCTCTGGTTGGCTGGCTGTCGGATTGCTATCATTCTCTCATGAGCTTTGTCAAGGATGTAGATGCGCTGGTAACGGCCGTGAAACAATCGAAGAAATATGCCGATACCTGTGAAGAAACGGTGCGCCAGTTGGCAGCTGAGGCGCTGCGCCGCCACAAAAAGCCCAAACAGGCGTTGAAAGCAGTGCGCGCCCAATTGCACAGCATCATGGCCCCCTACCTGGGCGACCCTCTGTACGAGGAGGCCAGCAGGCGATTAACGGCCGTTTTTGCCACGCAAGACCCCAGCCAGATCAAGGCTGCCTGCTACGACATTCTCCAAGAGCACCTCTCCACCCAGGAGCGTTTGCCCATTCTGGAAACCTTTTACCGCGAAATTTTTCGCATTACCGGGCCACCGGCCACACTGCTCGACCTGGCCTGTGGTCTCAACCCCCTGGCCTTTCCCTGGATGGGGCTACCCACCAACACCCGCTTCTACGCTTATGACATTCACGAGCCGCGCATTGCCTTCATCAACGACTATTTTTCGCTCCAGGGGCTAGAGCCGCTGGCCAGGGTGCAAGACATTGCCCTCCACTTTCCCCAAGAGCAGGGAGATGTGGCTTTATTTCTGAAAGAGATGCCCCGCTTTATGCGCAATTACGGCAACCTGGGACGGCCGTTGCTAGAAAGCCTGAACGTCCGCTGGCTGGTCATTTCCTTTCCCACCGTGAGCACACACGGCGGTCGTAGCCTGATAAACCGTTACCGCGACTTTATGCAGCAGCTCATTGCCGGTCATAACTGGCTGATGACGGAACTGCTGTTCGCCAGCGAGCTGCTATTCTGTGTACAGAAGCAGGGGAAATGACGTAACTGCCAGGCTGGCCAGAAGGTTTGTCAATGGGAGTCCTTTAGCTGCCAGAGGTGGAAGTGCTGGCCAGCCACGACATTGCCCTGCTGCCCCCCATCCCTGGGCCTTGGGGCAACGTGCGCAGCAATGCAAAAGCCCTGGCCGCGCACACCTGTGGGTTGCCAGTTACCAGCGGTCTGAATTACGCTGAGCTGCATCGCCTCGTTTCGTCACCGGCCATGCGCGCGCACCTGGGGCAGCAGGGGTACGCGGAGGTAGTTATGCGCGGGTCAGCTGCGCAGTCCGCTGCCGAATGGCTGGCCTTGCTGCTGGCGCACAGGCTGGAGAAAAGCAACAACCATGCTTGATGAGAGGTGGTGACGGGGTGTTTGTTGCTTTTTAAGGCGTTCAAGCAGTTGCCTGTCACCTTGCCAGACATTTCCCTCTAAGCCATCAGGACAACCATCGCGCCAAAACGCCCTGTTTTCCCCTTTTCGGCGCGGTGTGAATAAAAGAGGTCCGTGCGGCAGGCGGTGCAGCAGCCAGAAAGCTCAACCTGCTGCACGCCGGCACGCAGCAGGCAGCGCCGGTTTGCTTCCGGCAGATCAAAATGGGGGCGCGCGCTCCTGCCATTGGGCACAGGCAGCAGCAATGTCTGATTATCGGTGAAGGCGGCGCGAACGGCGCTGATGACCGGTTCTCCTACTTCATAGCAACATGGGCCAATGCAAGGGCCAACGGCCGCTATCAGGTCACCCGGCCTGCTGCCGAACTGCTGCTGCATGGCGCGCACCATGGCACCGGGCAAGTCTTTGACCGCACCCTGCCAGCCAGCATGACCCAGGCCAATGGCGTGCTGCACCGGGTCGTAGAGCAGGATGGGGGTGCAATCGGCAAAGTTCATCGTCAGGGCGCAGCCCGGTTCGTTGGTGATCAAGCCATCGCTGTGCGGAACCCACGTGCCATTTTGCGCCTGGGTAACGGCCGTTACCGCATTGCCATGTACCAGATGGGCATGGACAACCGTGTCGCTGTCGCGGCCAAATAACCCATAAGCGCGGCGGCGGTTGGCATACACCCGTTCCACCTCATCTGCCACGGAGACGCTGAGGTTGAGACTGGCAAAAGGGGCAGGACTAAAGCCTCCCTGGCGGGTGAAGACGGCGTGTTGAACACGGCCGTTTGCCGGCCAGGTGGCGAATTGCAAATAGGGCAGGTTTGCTTGATGAAGCAGCTTCATGATGGCCTGGAAACTTTCATAGGTCGCATTACAAACGGACTGACCATCTGCCGGGCTGACTGGTTGAAATGCGAACCAGTCATTTCCAGCGTGATGAGAGCTGTTTCAAACTGGTCGGCCGTTTCCACCGTTGCCACGCGTTTGAGCAACATCCGCAGATCCTCCAGCTCTGTCAGCCCCTCCAAGCACGCCTGACACCGCGCCTCAGGCACACCCAACCGCAGCGCCAGCAGCGCTTCCAGCTCCTGACGCTCCCAAAAGCGCACCATATACCGCAGCAGTTGAAAGGCAACGTGCGGGTCAGGATAGCTTTTGTGCTCAAAGAGAAAGTAGACACAAGCCAGTTCGCCGCTGCGCAGACGGGGCTGATAAATCAGGTCGGTCTGGTGCACCTGCATTTCCGCGTCAATAAAGCTGCCTTCCTGTAGCGCCAGGTCTTCCAGGCCAAGCGTTTGCTGGAGCGGCTGGGCCAGATAGGTTTGCAGGTAGCTGCGCGCAATCGCCACCGCCTGGAAGCTCTGGCGAAAGAAGCGGTCATGCGGATTTTGCATCGTCATGCAGCGATTATAGCAAAGACAGGTGGCCGCAGACAGGTTTCCCCTATTTTACCCCGATAGCGCATAACCATGTTATAATCGCACAGCAGGAACATTTGAGCTATGGCGCAAAAGAAAAAAAACAACGGCCGTGCGGCCCAGCCCGCCAAAAAACAAACCAACGCCAAAACAAAGCCCATGCGCGGCGGCACCGGCGCTCCCAATCCCACACCGGCCAATTCGGGCAAGGACAAAACGCGCAAGCCGGCCAGCCGCCCGGTGGCAAAAACGCGCCGCGCGCGCTCAGGACAGGAAATGCGCCTGAACTTGCAGCAGAAGACGCTCATTTTGGGCGTGGCAACCGTCTTTGTGGCGCTATTGATTGTCCTGAGCCTGCTTTCTCCCAATCAGGGGGAGCTAACCAGCGCCCTTTCTGGCCTGATGTGGCGCACGTTTGGCTGGGGCGGCGTATTTGTGCCGCTGGTGACCGGTGCGGTAGGACTGTACCTGGTGCTGTGGGGCATGGAGCAGGCGCCGCGCCTGCCCACGCGGCGACTGGTGGGCGCGGCGCTGCTCTTTGTGGTCTTCGAGGCGTTCGCCTCATTGGTGATGCTGTTGCGCGATAATGGCCTGACAGATGTGTGGCAGATTGCCGCAGCCCAGGTGGGGGGCGGTTATGTGGGGGGATTGGTTACCTATGTGCTGACAGCCGCATTGGGCAACCTGGGCGCCATTGCCACGCTAGTGATTGTGGGTGCAGTGGCAGGCGTGTTGGCTTCTGGCATCACGCGCGCGGACGTAAGCGCCTTGCTGGAAGGGCTGGCGGCAACGCGCCAACAGGCCACACCGCCGCCGTTGCCGCCGGCCACACCGCCGGCAGAGCGCGCTATTCCCCTGAATCCGGCGCGGCAAAGCGAAACGGCCGTGCAACGCGCCCTGCCCCTTAACCCATCCATTGTGCTCCCAGAGCCAGAAGCGCCCCCAGAAACTGCGCCTGAGGCACCCGTACCTGCGCCACGCAAAGCAAAAGAAAACGGCCGTGCGCAGCCCCACCTAGTTCGCCCCCAGCTTCCCAGTACGGCCGTTCCGCCCGCGCAAATTCCAACCCCCATTTTCCTGGGCCGCCCGGCGGATCATGCGTCCAATTCCGTGCCGCCGGCGGCAGACAACATGGGTGAATCCTGGAAGCTACCCCTCATTGCCGACATCCTGGAAGCGGGCACTGATCAAGAACTCAATAGCAGCTCCATCCGCGAACAGGTGGAGATCATCGAGCACACCCTGGAAAGCTTTGGTGCCCCTGCTACGGTTGTGGAAATTAACCAGGGGCCAACCATCACCCAATTTGGCGTCGAGCCAAACTTTGTGGAGATGCGCGGCGGCAAGCGCACCAAAGTTAAAGTAGGCAAAATTGCCAGCCTGGCCGACGACCTGGCGCTGGCGCTGGCGGCGCAGTCCATTCGCATGCAGGCTCCTGTACCCGGCAAGGGATACGTGGGCATCGAAGTGCCCAACGTCTCCAAAGCCATGGTCTCTCTGCGTGACGTGATGGAGTCGGCAGAGTTCCAAAAAATTGCGCAAAAGTCGCCGCTGGCTATTGGCCTGGGGCAAAACGTCTCTGGTCAGCCCATTGCCGCTGATCTGGCAGCGATGCCCCACTTGTTAATTGCCGGCACAACCGGCTCCGGCAAATCGGTGTGCGTGAACAGTATCATTGCCGGCCTGCTGCTGATGAATACGCCGGATGTGCTGAAGCTAGTGATGATTGACCCGAAGCGGGTAGAGCTGACCGGCTATAACGGTATTCCACATCTGGCTGCGCCGGTAGTGGTGGAAATGGACCGCGTGATCGGCACGTTGCAATGGGCGCTGCGCGAGATGGACCACCGCTATAAGCTCTTTGCGGAGATGGGGGCGCGTAATATCACCGAATACAATAAGAAAATTACGCGCGAGTCGGGGAAAGAAAAGCTGCCGTACATTGTGATTATTATTGATGAGCTGGCCGATTTGATGATGCTGGCTCCAGAGGATACGGAACGGGCAATTACGCGCCTGGCGCAAATGGCGCGCGCGACGGGGATTCACGTGGTGATTGCCACGCAACGGCCGTCTGTGGATGTGGTCACTGGGTTGATCAAGGCGAACTTTCCCGCGCGCATTGCCTTTGCCGTAGCCTCTAGCACCGATAGCCGTGTAATCCTGGATAGCACCGGCGCGGAGCGGCTGCTGGGGCAGGGGGATATGCTCTTTCAAAGCCCGGATGCGGCAGCGCCGGTGCGCTTGCAGGGGACTTTTGTCAGTGATGCGGAACTGGCCAAACTGATTGGCTACTGGCGCACGGCGCGTCGCTTTAACTACATTCCCGCACAAGAGAGCGCTATGCCGCGCGACGCGCGCCGCGATGAACCGCCTGCCCCCACGCCGCTGCCCCCCACGTTGCGCGTGGCCCCTCCTGCTGACCCTGTCCCTGCCGCTGAGGCGCGGAGCGCTGCCCCTTCGCCGGTTGAGCCACCAGCACAAGCGCCCGCTGTGCAGGAAGCGGCAACGCCGCTGCCCACGGCGCCACCCCCGCAGGTGAATTTGCGCCCCAGGCCCGCGCCGGTCGAGCAACGGCAACGGCCGTTGTGGGAAGAGCTGCAAGCGCTGGAGGAAAACCCCCCCGGCGATTATGAGGATGAGCTGTTGCCAGAAGCGATTACGGTTGTGCGCAAAATGAAAAAAGCCTCTACCTCACTGCTCCAGCGACACTTTCGCATTGGCTACACCCGCGCGGCCCGGCTGATAGACATGATGGAAGAGCAGGGCGTCATTGGCCCGCCCACCGGAACCAGCAAAGCGCGCGAGGTGCTGCCCTGGGAAGATAGCGCCCCCACCCCCCAGGAAAGTGACTAATCGCTGAAAAACGGCCGTGTGCGCTTGCGCCCTGCCACCTATATTCTCTAGAATCTGTCACGATGATTAGCTCCTAAAAAACGTCCAACTTCTCCTGGAAGTCGAAGGTTCAACCAACTAACCAACTAACCAACCACCAATGGCTCACCTTACCGGCGCAGAACGCGCCCGCTACGTGCAAAATATGTTCGCCCGCATCGCCGGCCGTTACGACACGATGAACCGGCTGATGACTTTTGGCCAAGACCTGAAGTGGCGGCGGTATGTCATCCAACAGGCGCGGCTGCCGCACAACGGCCGTCTTCTGGACATTGCTACCGGCACGGGCGATATTGCCTATGAAGCGCTGCGCCAACAACCAGGAATTACGGCCGTTGGCGGCGACTTCACCATTGAAATGATGCAGGTTGGGCGGCAAATTCCGGCGCGCAGGCACATCCTCTGGACAACGGCCGATACGCTGGCGCTTCCCTTCCCCAACAACAGTTTCGATGCTGTAACCTCCGGCTTTCTCATGCGCAACGTTATAGACGTGCCCGGCGCCTTTCGCGAGCAGATGCGCGTGACCAAACCAGGTGGCTACATCGTGGTACTGGAATCCAGCCCACCCAAAGACAACCTGCTCAAGCCCTTCATTCGCATTCACCTCAACTATGTCATTCCCCTCCTGGGGCGACTGGTTTCTGGCAATGCCGACGCCTACCGCTACCTGCCAGACAGCACCCAGGCGTTCAAAGGGCCAGAGGAACTGGCCGAGATCATGCGCCAAACCGGCCTGGTAGAGGTGCGCTATAAGCTGTTCATGTTCGGCACAATTGCCATTCACGTTGGGAGGAAACCTGCATGAAGTACCTATTCGCTCTTTTGCTGTTGCTCACCGCCTGTGCTGCCCCATCACCGCAAGATAACACCTCACCGTTAGCCACGTTGACGCCTGCGCCCACGCCATCCCCCACACCTGCGTTGCCTACTACTTTTGCAGGTGGCCAGAATGCCGATGGTACCTTTTATCGCGGCAGCGCCGATGCGCCCATCACGCTGATTGAATACTCGGATTATTTGTGAGGAGCCTGTCGCGCTCACGTGCTGGGTGCTGGCAAGGAGATCATGGCCAATTATGTCCTGGACGGGCGGGTGAAGGTGGTGTTTTGGCCAATTACGGCCATTAGCGCCAACAGCAAGAATGCGGCTGTGGCCAATTACTGCGTGGGGCAGCAAGACGTGGAGGCATATTGGCGCTATCATGATTATTTGTTTGCTGAGCAGAGCAGTATCTATCGCGCCGATGAAGCGTATTTTACGGAAACGGCCGTGCGCTTTGGCGCCGACCGTGACGCCTTTACCACCTGTTACAAAGACACGGCCGTGCGTAGCCTGATAGACGAGCTAGACAACGGCCGTATTCAGCGCGGCGTGCGCGGTCGTCCTGTCTTTGACATTGGCGAGCAGCGCCTCATTGGCAATCAGCCCTATAGCACCTTTACCCGGCTTTTAGACGCGCTTTTACAGCCATAAGAAATATCATCCCACCCCCATGTCTCCAGGCCAACGCATCCTCGTCGTCGGCGTCGCTGGCTCCGGCAAAACCACCTGTGCCCGGCGCATTGCTACCAGCCGCGCTATTCCCCACATTGAGCTAGACGCACTGCACTGGCAAGCTAACTGGACGCCCGTACCCGTGGAACTTTTCCGTCAGCGCGTCAGCGCCGCGTTAATGACCCCGGCCTGGGTAGTAGACGGCAATTACAGCAAAGTGCGCGATCTGGTCTTGAGCCATGCCGATACCTTTGTCTGGCTGGATTATCCGCTGCCGCTCACTTTGTGGCGGCTGCTGCGCCGCAGCGTCACTCGCGCCTACAGCCAGGAAGAGCTGTGGCAGGGCAACCGCGAAAGCTGGCGCACCCAGTTCTTTAGCCGCGATTCACTCTTTCTCTGGGCGCTAAAAACTTACAGGCGGCGGCAGCGTGAATACGGCCGTTTAATGGACGACCCTGCTTTCTCACACCTGCGCGCCTACCGCCTGCGCAGCCCACGCCAGACGGAAGCGTGGCTAAAACAATACTTTAGCAAGCGCCAGAGCTAGAGAAAGACCTATCATACGCGCTCGTTCTTGTTATTTTCAAGGGCGTGCAGGCAACGAATGGGGCAAATAAACGAATAAGTTGGCCGTCGGTGGTCATTTTCAAGGGAGACAAGTACCAGGTTTAGTAACCTGGGTTACACTTGCAGACGGCGGTCGGCGGTCATTTTCAAGGAAGGTGCAATGAACCGACCACTGCATGAAAAAGTAGCCATCGTCACCGGGGCCGGTCAGGGCATTGGCGCAGCCATCGCCCACGCCCTGGCCGCAGCCGGCGCGCGAGTTGCCGTAAACGACATCAACCCAGACCGTGCCGACCGCGTGGCAAACGCCATTTGCACCGCCGGCGGTACGGCCGTTGCCATCATCGCCGATGTTTCTAACAAGTTCCAGTGCGTGCACCTGGTGGAGACGACGCGCACGCAGTGGGGGCAGCTAGACATTCTGGTAAACAATGCTGCCGTCAGGCCCCGCTTCACCATCCTGAAAATGGATGAGTGGGACTGGCAGCGCACGTTGGATGTAAACCTGAAAGGGGTGTTTTTGATGAGCCAGCTCGTGGGGCGGGTGATGGCGGCCGAGAACGGAACGCGGGGTGGCGTCATGGTGAACATCGCCTCCACCGCAGGAGTGGCGGAACCGCTGGCAGATTGCGCGGCGTATGCCGCCAGCAAGGCTGGCGTGCTAGGCTTTGGCCGCGAATGCGCGCGCGAGTTTGCCGCCTACGGCATTCGCGTCTTTACGCTGACGCCGCCAGAACCTGCGCCGGAAACGGCCGTTGCCCAAGAGGTCTTATCCCTCTGCGTGCAAACATAGCCACCCCAATTGACTGACAAACACTCTGTACTGGTTACTGCGGTTTTATGAGATTTGTCAGCCAGCATAATCACCTGATGCCGCATTACTCATACTTCAGCGCCGTGATGGGCGAAAGGGTGGCCGCGCCCAGCGCCGGATAAAGGCCAGAAAGCAGCCCCATCAACGTGGCAAAAACCAGGGCAAAAATGGGCAGCCACAGCGGCGTAGCCACCGCCACCGTGGGCGGCGGTGCGCCCGTTTCAACAGACTGCCCTGCCAGGTAAGCCAGCACAAAGACATTGGCCACCTGCCCCAGCCCCCAGCCTAGCAGCACCCCGCCCAGGCCGCCCAAGAAGCCAATCCCCGCCGACTCGCCCAAAAAGACGCTGAGCACGTGCCGGTTGGTAGCGCCCACGGCCTTCATCAGGCCGATTTCGCGCGTGCGCTCCAGGATGGCCATGGCCATGGTGTTGGCAATGCCGATGGCAGCCACCAACAGGGCAATAGCGCCTACGCCACCAAAAATGATTTGTAAAATGGTGTAGAAGCCGCTAATGCCCTGAATAAAAGATTGTGGCGTGTACGCCTGGTAGCCCATTTCTGTAATCTGCTCAGCAAGGTCTACAACCTGGCTTACGTCGGTGGCGCGCACAATCAGGTTGGGATAGCCCGTTTTTTTGCGGTCTACTGGCTGTCCCAGCACCCAGGCATTGTAGCTGTTTATGTCCGCCATCGGCACGTACATAGACCAGTCCGGCTCATCGCGCGCTTCGGCCAGCACGCCGGCCACGCGCAGGCGGTAGGTTTTGCGCACCTCCATGCCGTCGCTGCTCCACTTGGCGATGGTGAACGTGACCTGTTTGCCCACCAGGTCAGCGGGCGCAGGTGGCTCGTTGCCGCTCTGGCCGGGACGCGGGCGCGGGTTGTACAGGTTCATCAGCACATTGGCACCGATGATAATGGTGCCACGCTCCAGAACTGTGCTGCCTGCCTGTGCCGTTAGCCCCAGATTGCTCAGGTCATCTGTGCTGACGCCGAGCATTTGCCCGCCCCCCTCTAGCTGGCCAATGGTGAGGAAACCCCAGCTCTGCAGATAATCCCGGGGGATAACGGCCGTTACCCCCGGCAGTGCGCTAATATCCGCTACAGTTTGGTCTGTCAGTAACGTTTGCGAGCTGGGCTGGCCAGTTTCCAGGTTCCATTCGCCGTAGTTGGGCCAGACCTGAATCTTGGTCAGGTCGCCAATGCCGCCCAGCTGGTTGGCGGCGTTTTGCTGCAAGCCCACGCCCAGGGAGATGAGCAACACGACGGCAGCCGTGCCGATGATGACACCAACGGCCGTGAGCAGCACGCGTCCTTTGCGCCGCGCCAGGTTTTCCAAAATGAGGGTAAATAGGTCTAAAAAGCTCATGGCAACGAAATGGTGAATTGAGAATGGTTAACTTCTCGATTTCTCCATTCACAACTTTTTCAGGGCACAAAAATTGGTTGCGCGGGTTGCACGGGGGGGAGCACAGGGCCGGGCAGCGGTTCATTCATGCCAGGGGTAGAAGTGGGCTGCGCCGGCTGTGGCTTGCCGCTGCTGAGACCCAGCAACCCTTTGATGAAGCGCCAAACCATTTGCCAGAAACTCTCTGGTTCCGGTTCTGGTTCGGGCATGAAACCGCCCCCTTCGCCAGGGAAGCCGCCATCCGGTTCGGGGAAGAAGGGTTCCTGCACCGCAATTGTTAACGTTTTGGTGATGGTTTGCGGCTGGTTGAAGTCATCGGTATAGCTGACGCTGAGCAGCAGCTCTAGCGGGCCAGGGGTTTCGGGGAAGATGAGGGCGTCGAGCGGGAAGAAGCCGCCCGGTTCCAGGTTGCCGACAAAGACGGAGTTGTTCTCAAAGGATGCCCCGCCGCCAACGGCCGTTACCATAAAATTGCCAAACACCACCGTTTTGCTGCCGCTATTCACCATTTGCAGCGGCAGGCTACCCATTTCGCCGGCAAAGAAGGGGGGCGGCGGCGCGTAAAAGTTCATTTCCACAGACGGCCGTCTGACGACCAGCAGCGTAATTACCTGATCGTCTACATAATCAGCGTTGACCGCGTCGTTATAGACAAAAGAGACCTTGATGGGGTAGGCGCCGGGGTCAGTTGTGCCATTGACGATCAGCGCCATACTTGCCTCTAGCGCCCGTCCCTGTGCCAGATCGCCCAGGGAGAGCACGTTCGAGCTGCCCACGGGGGCAAATTTAGAAAATTCTCCGCCGGCGCCAGAGACGCCGCCGCCGGCAACAGGCGTGCCGCCCACGGTGCCGCCACCGGCGCTGCCGCCACCCAAAATCATGGTCACACGGCGCGCGTCGGCGTTGCCCTGGTTTTGCACCGTCAGCCGCAGGGTGAAGAACTGCCCTGGCTGCAACTGCGGCGCCTCGGTTTGATAGCCGGTGACGATAAGCTGCGGGCGCAGCGCCGGACCAACCGGGGTGGCAGTGGGCGTGGGGGTCGGCGTGGGGGTCGGCGTCGCCGTGGGCGCGCCGCCGCCCACGCGCGCAATGGCAAAGGTGAGGGCAAAGGTTTCGCTATAGCTGGTACCGTTGACATCGGTGTAATCCACTTTCACTTGCAGCGTGCCAATGCTTTGCCCGGCCAGGTCGCGCCCGGCACTGAGCGGCTGCCAGAAGCGATTGCTCTGGCCAGGGTCTATGCTGCCCAGGGCGCGCACGCCACCCGTTTCGCGGGCCATGAAGCTGCCGCTGATGAAGGTGGCAACGACGTTGCGCGCCTGCGTCTGCCCGGCATTGGTCAGCGTCATCTCGAAATCCAGGTTTGTGCCGGGGATGATTTCCGCCGAGCTGGCGCCATAGCTGCTGACGACCAGTAACGGCCGTACAAAAGGGGTAGGCGCAGGTGTTTGCGTCGGCTCCGGTGTTGCCGGCGTGCCGGTGATGGTTAGGGCGTTGGCCAGGGTGGCGGAGGTGGCATTGGGATTAACAACCGTGACACTGTAAACGCCAGGGGCTACGCCTGCGGCAACCGTGGCCCGCAGCAGGCTCTCGCTGACAAAGGTGGTGCTGAGCCCGCCTACGCCGGAGAGCAGCACCACAGCCCCATTGGCAAAGCCGCTGCCGGTTATGACCAGCTCGGCCGCATTGGCGTTGGCGATGGTGTTGGGCTGTACGGCCGTTATCGTCAAGGGCGCTGTGCTGATAGTCGGCGTGGTGCTGGGGGTCATGGTCGGCTCCTGCGCCACTGCCGGAGGTCTTCCGGCCAGGCTGACTACCAGCGCCAGCAGCAGAAGCAGAAGAAAAATCACTTTGTAACGGAGGTATTTGTCCACAAGATGCTCCCTTGAAAATGACGGCTGCCCACCGACTGCTGACCGCCGTCTGTAAGTGTAGCCCCGGTTGCCAAACCTGGTACTTGTTCCTTCGAGATAAGGTAGCCCGGTGCTTCAACAACCTGACTTTTTGGGGTTTGTAGTAACGGCTTTAGCCAGTTATTCGCTGAAGCGGTTACGACAAACTTAACCTGGTAGGCGCAGGTTTGGTAACCTGCATTACGAATTTTCATGGGTGGTGTACGCTCGTGAAGCCTCCGCCGTAAATTTTTTACTGGATTGTGGCAAAATTTATGCTGACCTCTGGCGCCGTAACGCGATTTGGCGAATTACGCTACGCCGGCAGTCGGCGAAAACGCCACTGTCCAGTTTTTAGAAAACGGTGGCTGCTGCGTATTCTTCGTCGCTGACGATACGGCCGTCCAGCATGTGTACGGTATGCGTGGCGTAAGCGGTCATGCGCGGGTCGTGGGTAACAACGAGCACAGTACGGCCGTTTTGGTGCAGCTCCGCCAGCAGTTGCATGATGCTGGCGCCGCTGGCTGTGTCCAGATTACCCGTCGGCTCGTCTGCCAGAATAAGCTGCGGGTCATTCACCAGGGCGCGGGCAATGGCCACGCGCTGCTGCTGGCCGCCGGAAAGCTCGGCGGGCTTGTGATGGATGCGGTCAGCCAACCCCACGCGCGCCAACAGCTCATAGGCGCGCACGGCGCGCTGGCGGCGCGGCACGCGCGCAAAGCGCATGGGAAAGGCCACGTTCTCCAGGGCGCTGAGTGTGGGAATCAGGTTAAACGATTGAAAAATAAAGCCAATGGTGCGCTGGCGATAGTGCGCCAGTTCGTTCTCGTCCATGGCGCTGATGGATTGTCCATTCACCACAATCTGCCCATCAGTTGGCCGGTCTAACCCGCCCAGCAGGTAAAGCAGCGTGCTCTTGCCCGAACCAGATGGCCCCATGACGGCCTGGAAGGTATTAGCTTCCAGGCTCAGGTGCACGCCGTCCAGGGCGTGCACCTTTTGGCGGCCCATCTGGTAGGTCTTGCGCAGGTTGGTGATGGTAACGAAGGACATGTCGTTGTTCGTAATCTGTCATCCGTGGTCTGTCACCCGTAAACACTCCGTGCTTCACGGTTCACGGTACTAAAAGAACGGCCGTATCACCGTCAGATCGCTAAATTGGGCGGCAATGAGGGCGGGCACGCCGCGCAGCAGAAAGAGCAGCAGGGTGACGAAGAGAACGGCCGTCCATGTTTTCACTTTGCTCAACTGATCGCCGGCGCGCACGCCCACGCCTAGCAGCCAGATGTGCCAGAAGAAATAAAGGTCAACGGCCGTCAGCAGGGCAGCGGCAAACACAAACCACACCCCTTCACCGGTTGGCGCAAAACCAGAAAGTCCCAGGTTAGTCAACTGCGTCCCGCTACTCCACATGGCCACAATGCGTACCACATCGCGGATGGCAAAGGGGAGCAGCGCCCAGGCCGTCACGTTGAGCACCTGGCGGCTGCTGGCACGCCCGCCCAGCAGGGTCAGCATCAGGTGTAGCAGCCAGCCCAGTACAATCCAGCCCAGGTAGACGCCCAGAACGGCCGTGACCCCCGGCAGCAAATAGGTAAAGACCGGGCCACTGGTGGCCGTCATCGCCTGCATAAACTGCGCCTGTTGCTCCGGCGTGTAATACTCCCAGCCGGGCGGGTATTGCATCTGGCCGCTGGCAGCGGCGCTGGCCTTTAGCCCGCCTTCTACCAGGGCATGTACCAGGGCGGTGGCGGCCAGAATCAGCAGCGGGGTTTGCGAAACGGCCGTGTCCAGCGTGGCCATTTGTGCAAAGGTACGGCGCGGGCGGAACAAGACTGGCAATATCCAGTCAAAGCGCCAGCGCGCAGTCGTTTGAAAAGGAGCAAGCGTTACATCATCCATACAATTGTGCCTGTTAGCGTAACTACTAAGCCTAGTTGGAACTAAATGACAGAGCGCACAGAGAAAACCAGACAGCTTCACGTTCTTTGCGCCCTTTGCAGTTAGTAGTTACCCGTTCGCTAAACCTGTTTTGCCGTGGAACGTGAAGCGTAAAACGTGATTGGAAAGCGTTAGCAATTCACGTTTCACGTTTCACGCACTTGATTATGCTCCATTTGCCCAATTTGCACATGACGATTTGCCCATGATGGTTGCACAGTCTGGCGCATCATTGCCAGAAACATGGGACGTCATACTGCCAGACTAGCTCGTCTAAGGGGGTTACGCAACTTCGTTGCCGAAACCCTAATCATCAGGCACCCCTACCATCAAAAAATGTACATAGTAAACAATACCGTGTACATTGTGTCAGTGCTGAGTCGCTTTTGTCAAAATCTTTAAGGAGGTCTGTATAGTTTGTCCCATCATAGAACTTGGCGATCAGGTAACCGGAGTCGAGCGAGACACCGTTGACCGTGTTGATGGGACCGTCCGAACAGACAGGCTCTGAGGCTTTGGAGAACTGCTCTCCCGGCCGAACAGGTTCCAACCAAACGACACAGCGATAGCCTGTCTCGTCGCCGGGGCCACGAACGATGCCGTTGACAGCCTCGGCCTGATCCACCGGTTCTGGCTCTGCGCTCCAGCCTTCGTCCCCGGTTGAATTGGTTCCAGCATTTCTTCAACCTCAGCCCCTCTGTGTCAATAATAGATGAGACAGCTAGAATAGAAATTAACTATTCAAAGTAGGGCGGAAAGGGAACAGGTTCATGGCCACGAAAACAGGCAAGAAACAAAGGCAAAATGGGGTTACGACGGTTGACACGGAGGT
>CALEAD010000019.1 GCA_937943625.1 uncultured Anaerolineae bacterium
TGGTGATGTTTGTATGTGACTCATGGCGACCTCGTTGTGAAATGTCGCTATGAGCCTGCCACTATTGAGCAGGTTGTAAAGGTTCGACTTTTATTTTTGGCGATTTTTCATGAAATCGCTTCTGATTGTGCAAAACTTACGCCTAAAGCGAATAGCGAATAGCGGCATGGTTCATCTTTGCCGGAAACGGCGCTTGACAAATTTCTGACCACAGACAACCGACGGCAGACCGCCCATCGTTGGCAAAATTGCAGTCGGCGGTCAAATTTGTATAGCTGCTTTGAACCATGCCCCCGTTCAATCTTTAGCCTCCAATCTCCACTCTTCCCCCTTTACCAGGGGCACAAAGGTCATATTTCCCTTCCCATTTTCCCCCTTTATAATCACAATGAATCGTAACCACTAAGGCTTTCTGGAAAGGTTTGCGGGTTGGATAGTTGGCCTGTTGGTTAGAGCCCAACCAACCATCAAACCTACCAACGGCCTGGTAGTTACATAGGCTACCGATTGCCCGGTTGCGGCATTGGTTAGTTTCACTTGCTTTATACGGGCATTCAGCTGCCATTGGCCTACAATTTACGCAATGTGTGCTCAGAACGAGCGCCTGATTTTGGAAGAGCTGTCTGATGGATCGCGAATACTCCAACGAACTACGTCTTGACACAGCAAGTCTGATTTTCCCTGCCATCTCTGTTCTTTTTTTGCTCTATGTGCTTTTTTCCTTTGGTGTGCTCATTTCCATAGGCCTGGGCGGGCTTGGACATCTACTGGTCGTGCTAGTGCTCTCCATCCTGGCAACCCGTTATGCCTTGCGCCAGCGCGAAAACTTGAATGTCAATGCCAGGAGGTGGCTCTTCATTGTCACCCACCTGCTGCTGCTGGCGCTGATCTTTGCGCAAAACCTGACCACTTCCATTGGCGGCGTTATCCCCTATTTCTTCATCCTATTAATTATTGCCGCCAGCATGACCATTGCGCCAATTGCGGGCGTGTATGTCTGGGGAGCATCTCTCCCCCTCATTGTGATTGCCGTGTGGCTAAACGGTTTTCCTCTGCCGTTTGGTACCCTGTTTGCGCCGATCATTCTCAGTTTGTTAACGGCCGTTGCCATGTATCTTTCCGCCATGGATTGGCAACTGGCGGTTGAGTCTGTCAGCTTGCTGCATCAGCGCGCCCGCACACGCCGCGACGAGCTATTTACCATCAAAGAAGAGCTAAGCGCGGCCAACAACCGCCTCACCTCGCTCAACCACGAGCTAGACCAGGCGCGCCGCGCCGCACTGCATGAGCGGGACATTCGCACCCGCTTCATGAACAACGTCAGCCACGAACTGCGTACGCCGCTTAACGCCATTGTCAACTTTGCCCACATTCTCCGAGAGGGGGGTGTAGGCGAGGTGAACCAGATACAGGCAGATTACCTGGTGCGCATTGAAAAATCGGGCTGGCACCTGTTAGAGGTCCTGAACGATCTGCTAGATATAGCGCAAATAGAGTCTGGCGAGTTTAAGCTCTATTTGCAGGTATGCGATTTGCGCGAGATCTGCGAAGAAGCCGCTTCATCCGTGCAGGGATTGATGCTGGAGAAGGAGGCGGTCGAGTTTGTCACAGAATATCCCGATGAATGGCCGCTCGTCTACGTAGACCGGGTTCGTCTGAAGCAGAGTTTAATCAACCTGTTGGGCAACGCGGCCAAATATACAGAAGAAGGGTCCATTACCCTGCGCGTTTTTGCCGACGAAACGTTTGTTTACCTGCAGGTGGCCGACACAGGTATAGGCATTGCCCGTGAGCATCACGAGCTGATTTTTCAGGAATTTAAGCAGATAGACGAAACGGCTGCGCGCAAGCGCATTGGCACCGGATTGGGGCTGCCTATTACGCGGCACCTGGTTGAGCGGCACGGGGGCGCCATTACCCTGGAAAGCGAGCCAGGCAAGGGGTCTACCTTCACCATTTGCCTGCCGCGTTATGTTCCCATTGAGCCGCGGGAAGAATCAATGGCGTTAGTGGCTGCTCAAGCGTGAAGCCGCGACGGCGCGTTGTCGCCCGACTGCTGATTTGATACACTCCACGCTATGAACCCAACTCTACAAGATGCACACATTCTCGTTGTTGAAGACGACCCCAATGCCCAGCTAATTACCGTAGACCTGCTGCGCCTGGCTGGGGCCAAAAACTGTTACCCGCGCAAGTCTGTCGCGGCCGCGCTCTCTTTTGCCCAAAGCCTGCCCCGCGTAGACCTCTTTCTAGTAGACATCAATATGCCTGGCCAGAGCGGCTATGACCTCTTGCAGGCGGTGCGCCAAAACCCGAAGCTACAGCACGCCAAAGTGGTTGCCGTCACGGCTGGCACGCTGGATGAGGATGTGAGCAAGGCGCGCGAATTGGGGTTTGACGGCTTTATCAGCAAGCCGCTGAAAATGGCGCTTTTTGCCAAACAGGTGGGACAAATTCTCAACGGCGAGACGGTTTGGGATTGGCGCTGAGAGCCGTCAAAATGGCAGACCATGAACCATGAGGCGTAAACTGTGACTGCTATACGGCCGTTTGCCATCTTGTTAGCCTGTTTGTTGCTGTTCACCGCCTGCTCACTCATCAACCGCAATATAGAGCCGCCTGTTACCCTGGGGCACGACATCCCGTTGCAAGGGCAGGGCAGGCTGGTATGCAGCAATGAATGTGCTGTGCGCGGCCAGTGCGGCGACATTCGTGGCCGAGGCAAGGTGGTGTTAGGCGGCCGCTTTGAGCCGCTAACGGTAGCCCACGACATTTACTTCCCTGCCAATACCCAGGTGGACATTTTCGCGACACAAACTTACCAGGCAATGCTTGTAACCCAAGGAGAGCTGTTCCTGGTCAATTTTTATGCCATCGCTGTGCCAGGCGGCGAGACAGGCTGGGTGGCGGGCTGGTGTCTGGCGCAGGTTAACGGGGGATAGCACCATTGTTGAAATTTTCCTGATTCTGCTTCATACTACAATTATGAACCACAAACCCCACGTCATTACTCGTTACGAAACCCCCACAACCGTAGCCGCAGTGCTGCAATTGCTGGCCACATACGGCCGTCAGGCGCGCCTGATCGCGGGCGGAACCGACCTGATGCTGGAAATGGAGCGCGGGCAGCGCCCTGATCTGCACATCCTCATAGACATTACGCGCATCCCCGGCCTCAACCAGATTAGCCAAGATGCCGATGGCGTGTTGCACATAGGCCCCCTGGTGACACACAATCAGGCTATTGCCTCACCCCTGATTGGGCAACATGCCTTTCCCCTGGCGCAGGCATGTTGGGAAGTGGCCTCCCCGCAAATTCGTAACCGCGCTACCATTGCCGGCAACGTCATCACCGGCAGCCCCGCTAATGATACTATCAGCCCATTAATGGCGCTGGGGGCAAGTGTAACGCTGGCCTCGGCGCGCGGGCAGCGCGTTGTCCCCCTGGCACAGTTTTATACCGGCGTGCGCAAGACGGTGATGCAGCCGGACGAGATGTTATTGGACATCAGCGTGCCACCGCTGCCACCCACAGCGCGCGGCACGTTTGTGAAGCTGGGGCTGCGGCGTGCCCAGGCCATCTCTGTGGTGCATCTGACCGTGCTGCTTGATTTTGCCCATGACGTCGTCAGCCGCGCCACTATCACCCTGGGCAGCGTCGCTCCCACTATCATTCGTGCCCCGGCCGCCGAAGCGCACCTGGCAGGACGGCCGTTGCGCGATGAGCTGATTGAGCAGGCGGCTAGCCTGGCGGCCCAGGCGGCCACACCCATTGACGACGTGCGCGGGCCAGCCGCTTACCGCACGGAGATGGTGCGCGTGATGGTGGGGCGGGCGCTACGGGCGCTGCGCCACGGCCACGAACGAGAAAACTGGCCCCGGCAGCCGATTATGCTCTGGGGAGATTCCCAGGGTGCATTCCCCACCGGTGCGCAATTTGCCGCCACGCACGACGCCAACACGCCAATTACAGCTACGGTAAACGGCCGTACCATCAGCGCCCCTGGCATTCACAAAACCCTACTGCGCTGGCTGCGCGAAGAGGGAGTTTTGACCGGCAGCAAAGAAGGATGTGCCGAAGGAGAATGTGGCGCCTGCACCATTTTCCTGGACGGCTTGGCCGTCATGTCCTGCCTGGTTCCCGCCGCGCGCGCGCATGGCGCCACCATCATTACCATTGAGGGCTTGGCCGCCTGGCAAGCCCAGCCAGAGTTAATGGCCAACAGTCTGCATCCCTTGCAGCAGACCTTCATTGAAACAGGCGCCGTGCAGTGCGGCTACTGCATCCCCGGTTTCCTGATGTCTGGTGCCATGCTGCTGCAAGAGGCGCCCCAGCCAGACGCGCAGCAGATCGCCCAGGCCTTTACCGGCAACCTCTGCCGCTGTACAGGCTACTACAAAATTATCGAAGCGGTCGAGAAAGCGGCCCGTGTTTGAGGAGATAGTGGGGCGCACTACCCCGAATGAAAAGGTAACGCAGGTTCCATTTACAAGGTGGACCGCAGTTGGGGGTCGGCGGTCGGCCGTCAGCGGTCATTTTCCGAGGAGGTATAGAAGATGCGTCTAGACAAAAAACGAGAAGCAGCCCTCATGAAGCGGCAGGGAGCTGCGCGCAAAACCGTCATCCAGACAATCTGGTTGGTCATTTCGGCCGTGATTGCCTATTTTCTGTGTACGCTGGTCATCTTTAGCCCCGAAAACGGCCTGCTAACCTACAATCAGGTTTATCGCCTGCTCGGCATTCCCCCTGCGGTGCCTCAGTGGGCTATTTTAGGTGCATTTATCTTGCTCATTGTCATCGTCATGCAGTTTTTCTTACTGCTCGGCTTTGCCTTCAGCAGCAGCGAAGGTCGCCGCCGCCCAGGTATACCCTCCCTGCATTCGCGCAACAAAGACCCTCTGGATAACAGATTTGATTAATTGGTAACGACCTGGCCCTACCTGAATACACGGATGGCTCGTACTGCATCTTGCGCATGAGGAAGTATTATGTTAAGCAAAAAAGAATATACATCTCAATCCGTTCATCGCGTGGATGCCGCTTGCAAGGTGACGGGGGCTGCCCTGTATCCTGGCGACATTACGCCACCTGGCCTGCTGCATGGGAAGGTGTTATTCAGCCATCAACCCCATGCGCGTATGTTGTCTATTAACCTGGAGAAGGCGCGCGCCGTGCCGGGCGTGGTGGCCATCTTCACTGCCGCCGACGTGCCGGTGAATGAATATGGCCTGATTATGCCTGACCAGCCCGTTTTGGTGGGCTTGGGCAGCACGCCGTATGCGGCTGTCAGCCGCTGGGAAGGCGACCAGGTGGCCGTTATTGTGGCGGAGACAGAGCTGGCGGCAGCCCAGGCCAGGGCATTGATTGAGATCGAATGGGAACCGCTGCCGGTTATCACCGATATGTTTGAGGCAATGCGGGATGAGGTCATTATTCATGAAGATAAGCAGACCAATGTGCTGAAGCATTACAAAATTCGCAAGGGGGATATGGCGGCGGGTTGGGCTGCGGCCGATGTGGTGGTGGAGAGTGAGTACCATTTGCCTTACCAGGAACACGCTTATTTGCAGCCGGAAGCGGGGCTGGGCTACATAGACGAAGAAGGGCGTGTGACGGTGGAAATTGCCGGACAGTGGACACATGAAGATCAGAAGCAGGTGGCCCATGCCCTGGGGTTGCCCCTGGATCAGGTGCGCATTATTTATCCGGCCATTGGTGGCGCTTTTGGCGGGCGTGAGGATATGTCTTTGCAAATTGTGCTGGGGCTGGCGGCCATGCGCCTGCACCAGATGGGGATTGATCGCCCGGTGCGCATTATCTGGACGCGCGCGGAGAGTATGATTGGCCACCACAAGCGGCACCCGGCGGTGGTGCGCACCAGGTGGGGGGCGACAAAAGAGGGGAAGATCACGGCCGTTGCCGCCGACGTTTACATGAACAGCGGCGCTTACGCCTACACCAGCACCAAAGTGTTGGGCAATTTCCACCTGATGGTGACCGGTCCTTATGTGATCCCCAATGCGCGCATTGACAGCTATACCATCACTACCAATAACGTGCCTGGCGGTGCTTTTCGCGGTTTTGGCGGTCCGCAAGGGGCTTTTGTGGCCGAAAACCAGATGAATAAGCTGGCAGAGGTGCTGGGCATGGACCCGGTGGAACTGCGTCTGCGTAACCTGCTGCGCGAGGGGGATTTGATGACGGTGCAAACGCCTATCTTGCCAGGCGTGAGCCTGGTAGAGGTGGTGCAGGAGTGTGCACGTGTGTCGGGTTGGTATGGGGAGATGCCCCCGGCACGGCCGTTTACGGCCATCCAATCGCTGCCCCCCAATCCCCAGGCGCTGCGGCGCGGTCGTGGTTTTGCCTGCGCCTTCAAAAACGTGGGCTATTCTTTTGGCGCCCCGGAAAGCTGTGATGCCATTATTGAGCTGCACGGCGGCGCGGAAATTGAGCGGGT
The DNA here is from genome assembly GCA_937943625.1 of uncultured Anaerolineae bacterium. Lineage (GTDB taxonomy): Bacteria > Chloroflexota > Anaerolineae > Promineifilales > Promineifilaceae > JACSRF01. Next base: position 6,459 of record CALEAD010000019.1, read on the forward strand.
GGTGTTGCGCCACGCCGCTGCGGAGGTGGGGCAGGGCACGCACACGGCACTGCGGCAAATGACGGCCGCTGCCGTGGGCGTGGATGTGGATTTGGTAGAGCTGGTGATGTCGGATACGGCCGTTACCGCCAACTCCGGTTCCGTTTCTGCTTCGCGCATGACCTTTATGGCAGGCAACGCCATTCGCGGCGCGGCTGAAGATGCGCTGGCTAAGTGGCATAACGAAGACCGCCCGGCTATTGCGCATTATCATTACGTGCCGCCGCGCACGCAAATGTATCATCCAGAGACGGGCAAGTGTGAGCCGAACTTTAGCTACGGTTATGTGGCCGAGGTGGTAGAGGTGACGGTAGACACAGAAACAGGTCACATTTACCTGGACCGCGTGGTGTGTGTGGATGATGTGGGCAAGGCGATCAATCCCCTTTTGGTGCAGGGACAAATTGAAGGGGCGGTGGTGCAGGCTTTTGGCTATGCCGTCATGGAGGATTTGCAGGTGCGGAACGGCCGTATCCAAAACCCCTACCTTAGCCAATACCTCATCCCCGGCATCAGAGACATTCCTGCGCGTGTAGACGGCATCATCATGGAAGTAGCCGATCCGCAAGGCCCCTGGGGTGTGCGCGGCATGGCGGAAATGCCCTACCTGCCCCTGGCTCCGGCCATTGTCGCCGCCGTGCACGACGCCACCGGCATCTGGTTTGATGAAATCCCGCTGCTGCCTTTCCGTGTGCTGGAGAAGCTGCGCAAGCCGTAAGCCGTGAAGTGCCAGGCGCACACGCTTTACGCTTCGCGATTTGCCCTACAAAATGCCTAAATATATATCCGCGTAATCGTTGATGAAAAAGTCGCGTATGTTTTGGTCTACTGTACTAAACATATTGGCAGTGATTATCTTGGTTGCCTACGCCTACGGCAGCTGGTTCTTTGCCAGCGTGCTGATTGCCCGCCCCACGCAAACGCTGGCCGAGTCGGCGGCGCTGGTGAAAAAAACGCCAGCCGATGTCGGGTTGCCCGCGCCGCTTGACGTGACCATTGTCAATGGCGAGGTGACGCTGGCAGGTTGGTATTTTGCCAATGAGCGGGATGGCGATTGCGGCGTGGTGCTGCTGCACGGCTATACCAGCACGCGCTATGGCGCGCTCGATTTTGCGCCGCTCTTTTGGGAGTGCGGCTGCGATTTGCTGTTGTATGATGCGCGCGGTCATGGGGAGAGCAACGGCCGTTACCACACGTATGGCTACTATGAAAAAGAAGACGCCCGCGCCGCCGCGCTTTGGCTGGCAGCGCAAAGCGGCCTGTCCCTCGGCAAAATCGGCCTGATGGGCGTCTCTTACGGCGCAGCCACATCGCTACAGGCTGCCCCACTGCTGCCAGAGCTTGCCTTTATCATCGCCGACTCCCCGTACCAGGACCTGGAGACCATCATTCGTTACCAGGCGGTGCAGCAGTATGGGCCGGCTGTGCAAATGATGATTCCCGGCGCCTGGCTGGTGGCCGAACTGCGCGCCAATTTTGACGTAGAGGAGGTTTCACCCGCCAATAGCGCCGCGCAGGCGCAGCCCCCTATTCTGCTCATTCACTCTCTGAGTGACACCTACACCCCGTCCGCCCACTCCCAGGCTATCTATGCCCGCAGCAATGCGAACCGCACCGTGCTGCACCTTACCGACTGGGGCGCCAGTCATGGTGATGACGTGAACACCAACTTTAGTGGCTACGCGGAGCTGGTAGACCTGTTTTTGCAGGAGTACGCGCCGGGTTTTGGCAAAAGCGATTAGAGAGAAAAGGTCAGAGGCTGGCGGTTAGGGCCTGGTTTGTGACACGCCGCAATTTTTTTGACCGTCGACGGCTGACCACTGTCGGCGGTCGCCGGTCTACGGTCAGCGGCCCCTTGTCTAGAACCTGCATTATGTTTTCATTCGTGGTGGTGTGCCCCACGCATGAAGTCTCTTATGAATTCTCTTCCTGCTGCTTACGACATCCAGGAGAATGAGCTGATCGCCTTTGTGGGTGGCGGCGGCAAAACGAGCCTGATGTTTGCCCTGGCGCAAGCGCTGGCTCCCGGCGTGGTGGCGACGACGACCACGCGCATCTTTGCCGCGCAGATGAAGCTGGCGCCGGCCGTTTGTTTTCTCACGGCAGCTGAGGCGCAGCAGGTGCGGCAAGAGGTGGCCTTCTCTGTTCTGGCAGCGGTGGGGGAATTGGCGCAGCTAGACCAGTTTCTGGCGCGGTATGGCATGGTGCTGGTAGTGGGACAGGTGGTTGGCGAGAAAGCGTTTGGCGTGCTGCCGGCGCTGCCTGGCCAACTGCTGGCCCGACCTGATGTGCGCCATGTACTGGTGGAAGCGGACGGGTCGCGTATGCGGCCAATCAAAGCGCCGGCCGCACATGAGCCGGTGCTTCCGCCGCAGGCGACGCTGGTCGTGCCGGTTGTGGGGATGGATGCCCTGGAACGGCCGTTACACATCGCTGCCCATCGTCCAGAACTAATCGCCAGCATCCTGAGTGCGCAATACACAGTAGCTGAAACACAACCCCTGACGCCAGAGATGGTAGCGGCACTGCTGCGGCATCCCCAGGGGGGGCTAAAAGGCGTGCCCGCCGGCGCCCGTGTCATTCCCACGCTCAACAAAGTGGAAACTCCCACGCGCCTGGCTGCCGCGCGCCAGATCGCCCGCGTCCTGCTACGCACACCCCAACCCCCATCCCAAAATCCCAAATCCCAAATCCCCCACGTTGTTCTTACGGCTGTACAAACTGACCAACCCATTCGCGAGGTGTGGCGGCGCGTCACGGCCGTTATCCTGGCCGCCGGACAGTCCACGCGCATGGGGGTCAACAAGCTGCTGCTGTCTTGGGGCACGGGAACCGTGTTGGGGCAAACGGTGCAAAATGCCCTGGCCAGCGATGCCAGCGCCGTGCTGCTGGTGACGGGGCACGAGGTGGAGGCGGTAACGGCCGTTGCTCAGGCTGCGGGGGCGACCACGCTGTACAATCCCGCCGTTGCCCAGGGTGGGGAGATGATTACCTCGTTGCAAGCGGCACTGCGCCAGTTGCCGGAAACGGTAACGGCCGTGCTCGTCATCCTGGGCGATCAACCAATGGTGCTGCCAGAAACACTCAACCGGCTGCTGCACGCCTACTACCAGGGCGCGGGCGACCTGATTGCGCCCGTTTACCAGGGGCAGCGCGGCAACCCGGTGCTGATTGGCCGCCGCTACTTTGCTGAACTGCTGGCCCTGCCGTCCACGGCCGCGCCGCGCGACGTGCTGCGCCGCCACGCGCACGCCTTGCACCTGGTGGAGGTAGAAACGCCCGCCATTTTGCAGGATTTGGATAGGCCGGAAGATTACCAGAGGTGGCAACGGCCGTGAATGACTGAGCCTTCCCTCAGGCTCCACTCCCCGCTCACCATTCACCTCTTCCCGCTCTCCGCTTCACCCCTCCACGCTAAACGTCATCTTTGCGGCACGCAAACGACCGATCAACCGCTGCCCCATGGCCGCTGCCGGCGTGAGAATGCCCCCCTGCTGCGGAATCTCCTTGTCAAGCGCCAGACACACGGCCGATTCCGCCAACATTTTTGCCGTTTCGTTGTAGCCGGGGTCGCCCTGGCCGCTGATTTCGGCGCGCAGGGTGATGGGTTGCCCCTGCCGATTGCTGGTTTTGCCCAGCAGCAGTACCTTGAAGTAGCCATTGTTGCGCGTTTCTTCAGATGGCCCTTTGCCGGGGGCGGGTAAAACTGTTTTTTCCAGGATACGTCGCGCCGCGCCAACGGTCGCCAGCCTGGTAAAGAGTTTGAATCCAGTGCTAAAAGCGTGTGCGGAAAGACGGCCGTTGACCAACCCCGCCCCCATGCGCATACACTCCCCATAGCGAAATTGTTCGCCATAGCGGTAGCCCAGCAGGTAGTTGCTGCGGTGCACAATGCGCGTGTTGATGGTGGCCATGATGAAGGGAGCCGTCCAGCTTTGTATATCGGCGTCCCAGCGCGCGCTGGTCTGGTCTTCCTGGCGCGGGCCGGGGTGTTTGGGAACCAGCGTATAGGGGTCGGCCAGCACGCGACGCAGGTCACGATCTGACCTGGCCTTTTCCAGCAAATTGAGCAAAGAGGCCACCGTGCCGCCGCTGAAGCCGCCCCGCGAGCTGAGGAGATAATACTGAATAGCCTGACAGGAACGGCCGTAGCGTTCTCGCGCCGTATCCTGCAACAGCAGCACCCCCAGGTCAGAGGGAATCGAGTCAAAGCCGCAGCAATGGACAATGCGCGCCCCCGTTTCCCGCGCCTGTGCCTGAAAATCCACAACGTTCTGCCGGATCCACGGTACTTCGCCAGTGATGTCGCAATAATCCACCCCGTGCGCGACGCAGGTAGCTACCAGCGGCGTGCCATACAGCGCATACGGGCCAACGGCGGAAATAATCACGCGCGTTTGCCGCACAATTTCATCCAGCGAAGCGCGATCCTGGCTGTCGCCAACCAGCAGCGGCAAACTGGCAAATTCGGGGTGAATGTTACCTAACGTGCGTCGCACCCCATCCAGCTTATGCGCGTTGCGCCCGGCAATCGCCCAGCTTAGCTCCGTGCCATAATGCCGCGCCAGGTAAGCGGCCACAATCTGCCCGGTAAAGCCCGTTGCGCCCCAAAGAACCAAGTCATACTTTTTCGTCATACTCTTTTCCTTATTGTCGTGGGTCATGCGCCAATTTGCGCCAATCGTAAAGCGTCAATTGCAGATCGTCAACGAATTCACCGTACTCAGGATCATTCATGAGCGGACACACCCCCACGAATGAAAACATCACGCAGCTTTCATTGACAAGGTAGACCGCAGACCACAGACGGCAGACGGTCAGGAGTATCCTGTAAGGGGGTCGGCGGTCATTTTCATAGGAGCGCGGCAAATTCAGCTCTGGTGGCGGCAAACCTTACCAAAAAGACGGTCTTGCAGCGCTGGGTGCTGATTACGGCCGTTGCGCCCAATGCACATAGCCAATAAACAGCAAGATAGCGTTCATCCCGCCGGTGAAAGTCCAGCTGGCAGGAGCGGACCAATCAAAGTTAGCGCGGGCAACGTAGACGGCAATGAGCATGACGGCAATGGAAATGGCCTGCGCCTTCAACAAATAGCGCGCACTGCCCCAACTGCCGTCGTAGGCAATGCCTAACCCAACCAGCCCTGGCAAAATGAACATGGCCGCCATAATGCGCGCCGTCAGCGGCGTCAGCGTCCACGGCCAGGCGTAAAAAGCAGCAGCACAGCGGCAACGGTCAGAATGATGCCCGGGCCACCAAAAAAATGCGGATTAGGGGCTGGAGTTTGCCTTCGCGCACAGGGGACTGTGTGGTGCCCAGGCGTTGGTTGCGATACCACAAGACCGGTAAAAAGAAGGGCACGCTGAAGTAGAGCAAAGCCCAGATCTGAAAAGCCCAGCGCGTGTGCTCGAAGCGGTCCCGGTGCAGCAGGGTGGCAATGCCTAGCGTTCCGGCAAAGGCGGTGATGGGGATAAATCCTAGCCAGACATGCTGCCACTGCCGCGAGAGCAGCACAATCGAAAAGAAGTAGGCGCCGCCCAGGTAGGTGGTACCCAGCATCATCGAAGACATCAACGGTCTAATCGGCTAGGCAAAGTGGTTGATCCCCACGTCGGGCAGCACGTAGAGCACGAAGAAGGCCACGAGCAGCACCGGCACCAGAAGCACTGCTAAAATTAAAATCAAGGGTTGCAAGTTTTGGACTTTTGACAATTCCTGTTTGCATAACGTAACTATTGTGCAATCAGAGCCGAAATGGCTCAAAAATACGAAAAACAAATGCCTTTGAAAAACGGTAGGGGCAATTGAATCACCCCATTGCCAAAACGCAGGGAGCGGCCTGCGTAACAACTCTGCTCAGTGA
>CALEAD010000020.1 GCA_937943625.1 uncultured Anaerolineae bacterium
TCACTGAGCAGAGTTGTTACGCAGGCCGCTCCCTGCGTTTTGGCAATGGGGTGATTCAATTGCCCCTACCGTTTTTCAAAGGCATTTGTTTTTCGTATTTTTGAGCCATTTCGGCTCTGATTGCACAATAGTTACGCTAACTAACTTGCGTTTGATTTTCATTCATCGTGGTGTGCCCCGCTCATGGGGAATTCCTTCGAAAATGACCGCAGACCGCAGACTCCCTGCAGAAACAACAACTAGCTTCTACTTTAGGGTATGTGCGCCTTTGTGCCCAGGGGCATTGTTAAAATTCATGATCCCCTGCTAGACATCACCGGGGGAAATTCCCCCAACTACGAAGCGGCGCCCGGTGAACCGGTCTGTGCAGGTGCGGCGACAAGCCCCGTTGACGGGGCACCGTTATTTAGACGGGCAATTGATCGCTCGCCCTCCGCCCTCCGCCAATTGATCGCTGGTCCGCCGCGACGGTAAATCGAACTTTCAGTTCGATACGCGGTTTGAAAACCGCGCTACTGGTGGTCGGCGGCGGCAGCCGGTGAAGCCTCTTCCTTCGCTACTCTTTGCTTGCCCTGTGCGCTCATAGCGCGCGTTGCATCGCGGGTGAAGCGTTTGATGAATGCCACGCGGCGGAAGCGCAAAGCAGACCAATCCGCATCAATGGCCACCTGACGCACGCCTTCAAAGCCTAACTCGCCCAAAATGGCCCAGCCGGTATCCCGGTTAAATTCGCACCGGTATTTTTTGGAACTGGCTTTAGGGTAGGCAAACCAGATGGTGGCATCTCCTTTGGCCCTGGCGGCAATGGCCCGCGCCAGGCTGTCTACTTCTTCTTGCCTGGTTACAAAGGCCAGGGAGAAATGAACGTCTGCTACTTCGGCTAGATCATGCCGGATGGTAACGTGCTCTAGCTTGTCCAGTTCTGCTGCAAAGCTTGCCGGGGCATGCAGTACGAGAATTTCTGGTTCGTCCTTCAGGTTGAGCTTTTTGAACAACGGGGTCATGTTATTACCTCGCTGAAATGATAGGATGGCGCAACGGCCGTTACCCCAAATCTAACTGACGATAATCCCGATTCCAATAAATGAGTGGCGCTTCATTGGGGCGCGGCACGTGGCTGGCCTGCACCTCGCCCACGTAAATGGTGTGGGTGCCGGCAGGGTAGTGGGCATGCACGGTGCAATCCAGCCAGGCCAGGGCATTGGTGAGAACAGGGGCGCCGGTAACGGCCGTTACCCACTCTCCTTTGGCAAATCGGTCCTCATCTTTTATCCAGGCAAAGCGATTCGACAATTCTGCTTGATCTGCTCCCAGGATATTCACGGCAAAGGTAGCGCCTGGTTGTTGCAGCAGTTCATGGCCGAGGGCTTTGTGGTCAATGCACACCAAAATCAGCGGCGGCTCCGGTGACACCGAGGCAAAGGCAGAAACCGTTAACCCATGGGGTTGAGATTCTGCCGGTGTTTGAATGGTAACAATGGTTACGCCTGCCGGAAAATGGCGCAGCGCATCCCGAAATTCAGTAGACGAAACAGACATAGAAACCTCCGATAAGTTGTTGTTTGGGGCGTCGTTCACGCTTTCTGGAAACAGCGCTTGACAATTTTCTGAACGCCGACGACCGATCGCAAACCGCCAGACTGGAGACAGATTACAATTGGCTTTCCGCAGTCGGCGGTCAGGTTTGTGCCGATCATCTGAACCATGCCTTATTTTGGTAAATTGAGTGCCTGGCGCACTACAGGAGCGATGTCGGCCAGCGTGTGAATTTGTGCGGCATAGGCGGCATGATTTTGGCCCACCAAAATCGTGGGGACGGGGTTATCGGTATGCTGGCGGTGGATTTTCTCTTCAATGTTACCGTGATCACTGGTGATAATCAGCAGCCCGTCATCATCATCCCAGGCATCAAGCAGCCCGCCGAGAGCCATATCCAGCAGCTCCAGGTGAGCGCGCGCCTGGGCCAGCGTGCCGCGATGACCGCTGCGGTCACTGGGCCAGTGCTCAAAGAAGCTAAAAGCGTACAGGCTGGCCAGTTGGGCGATGCGCTGTCCTGCTGCCTGGGGGGTAAGCAGTGGTATGTCCTGGTAGCCGAGTACGTCGTGCCAGCCCTGGGCGGTAAAGTCTGGGCTGATGGCACGGCCGTTACGCAAATCCATGGCCGTTAGCAGCGGAAAGCTGGCGCTGGTGACGGCCAAAGGCACGGCCGAATAGAGGCGCCGTCCGCTTTCTACCGCAGTAAAGTATTGCTCCGGGTAAGGGGTGAGCAGGGCCGCATCTAGCCCGGCGGCCGCCACTTCGTGAAAGAGCGTGCCTTGTTCGATCACGGCCGTTACCGCTGCGTTGGGTTTAGGCCCATAATGCTCACCTACCAACGCCGGGACGTTACGCCCGGTGAGGATGGTAGCCTGACCGGTAGCGCTTTGCGGCCTGCCCGGTACACCCAGGGCGGCATCGGTGGGAATCAGGCTGGCGCGGGGCGTGCTAATGCGTCCATTATCGCGCAAAAACCAGCCCTTGCCCAACAACCCATTAAGGTTGGGCATGTGGGCGGTGACAAAAGGGTTGCTTGCCGCATCGGCGCTGCCCAACCCCACGCCATCCATGAAGAAGATGAGCACGTGAGGGGAAGGTGAGTTTGCTTTCATGGTTATTTGTTGGCGCCGACGCTGGAAGAAAGTTGTTCCTCTCGCTCTTGCTCTCGCCCTTGCTTATGGTGTACAGTCAGGGGCATGTTGGATGAAAATGTGCTTGTCGTCAATGAGCAGGTGCGCATTCCCCTGGCCGAACTGGAGTTTCGCTTCTCCACCAGCAGCGGCCCCGGCGGTCAGCACGCCAACCGCTCCGCCACGCGCGCCATTTTGCGCTTCGACGTAGCCAATTCGCCCAGCCTTCCAGAGGAAGTGCGCCAACGGCTGCTGCAAAAGCTGGCGTCGCGCCTGAGCAAAGAAGGGATGCTGCAAATTGAGGCGCAAGAGTCGCGCAGCCAGGTGCAAAATCGGGAAACGGCCGTGTTGCGCCTGCAAACGATTCTGGCCAATGCCCTGCAACTACCCAAAAAGCGTCGCCGCACCCGGCCAAGCCGTGAATCAATCGAAAAACGGCTGGCGGCAAAAAAGCGACACAGCCAGAAAAAACAAGAACGCCGTCAGGAATGGTAACCCGGTTGGGGACGCGGGGCTTGTTTTATTGGTTCCCGTTTGCCAGCAGCTCCGCCTCCTTCTCTTGCGCCACCCGCTTTCCTTCTGCTACATCTACTCGCGTCAGCAAGTAGCCACCCAGGATAAACAGCGCTACCACGCTGAGAATGCCGGGGCGACTGCTGTCAAAAATGGCAATGGCCACAATGAAGAAGATCGGGCTGACGAACCCGGCGAATTTGGACATGATGCTGAACAGCCCAAAGAATTCCCCGCTCATGGAGGGCGGCGAGAGGCTGGCGTAGAGGCTGCGGCTGAGCGCCTGACTGCCCCCTTGCACCACAGCCACCATCCAGGCCAGGTACCAATACTCGATCACCGAATTGAGGAAAAAGCCCCAGGTGGCGATAATGGCATAGGTGCCCACAGCCAGCAAAATGCTGCGCTGTGTATCCACGCGCTGCGCCATGCCGGTAAACAGGCGCGGTCCGAAGAGATAAGCAAACAGCGCGCCCACGGCTTGCAACCCGATGAGCATACCCAAAATGGCGCCCAGGTTGCTGGTGCGCAGCGGTGGCAGCACCTCAATTTTAGAAACAGAGATCACAAAGCCCGTGCTGTTTGGATTTTTCTCGCCGCTGTTGATTAACGTCAGCATGTGCGTACCTTCAGTGGGAGCGCGGAAGGTTATAGTGTCGTCGTAGCGCTCGGTAGGGTTATAGGCGTCAATCAGGAAGGGGGAGCCATCCTCATTCAGTAGCGGCTGGCCATCAATCTCTACGACCCAAATGCCGTGGTCGGGCCCGGAGCTATGGGTCAGCTTCAGCGATTGGCCGTTGAAGGGTAGATTCAGGCGCGCGCTCGGCTCACGGCTGATAGCATACGGCACGTTAAACTCATCTGGGTTGCACCAGAAGGCATACCAGGCACAGCTCTCGCCACGCACTTCGCCCGTGACCACGCCTCCTTGCCAGTTACCGCTGAAGGTAAATTTGGGGTTGTCTATGTAGTGCGCACCTTGGCCAACGGCCGTTGCTGTCTCCACAAAATTGGGTGAGGGATTACCGGTCAGGCTTTTCGGCAGCACAAAACGGCCGCCAATGCCCACCACCGGCAGCATAATCACGTTAAAGATCACAAATGCCAGGAACATGGGCTGTCGCCAGTCTCCCTGGCTGGGCAGGTTGCCAAAGATCAGGCTGAAGGGAATGCCCACAAACTGCACCAGCAGCAGCGCCAGAATCAGCTCCAGCGTGCCAAAGCCCAGCTCGGCGCCGTAGATAGCGGCAACGCCAATAATGGTACCGATGCCGTCATTGTAAATCAGGTAAGCCACCAGATATTTGAACAGCTCTTTGTATTCACGAATTTCGCTGAGGGTTTTGCGCAAACGGCCGAAACTCACGCCTATCAGGCTCTCTCCCGGTTCCAGTTTCTTGGTTGCCGACCTGGGTTCCGGCACGTCGCGGAACAGGGGAATCGAGAACACCGCCCACCAGATGGCGACGCTGAGGAAGGAAAGGCGCGCGCCCCACGTCCCCTCCATAAATTGAATCATCGCCACGTTAATTGCCAGCAGCAAGCCGCCACCGAGGTAACCCAGGGCGTACCCCTGCGTGGAAACCCGGTCCTGATCTTCTTCTTTGGCGACGTGCGGTAACAGCGCATCGTAAAATACATTAGCTGCGCCGTTGCCAATACGCCCCAGGACAAAGAAAATCGAGGCCATCATCCAGTCGCCGGTGCCGACCAGCACCAGCAGCCCGGTACCAATGACGCCTAAGCCTACAAAGAGGGCAAGAAACAGCTTCTTGCCGCGTTTAATATCCGAGATAGTGCCTAAAATGGGAGAAAGAATGGCAATAATAAAAATGGAAACACTTAGGCCAATAGTCCAGTATTGGGTGGCCTTTGCTTCACTGGGGAGTGTGGCTCCCGCGACGCTGCTGTAATAAACAGGGAGCACTGCCGCCATAATCGTGGTCGAGAAGGCGGAGTTGGCCCAGTCATACAGCGTCCAGGCGCGGATGCGCTTCTTGTACTCTTTTTCGCTCAGGGTTGCCAGGCTATCATGAACCGATTCTGCACTCATTTTTCCTCCCTTGAAAATGACCGCCGACTGCTGACCGCTAACTTGTTGCAGGGTTATTCCTGGCCGTCTGCGGTATGCCGTCTACCTTGTAAATGGAACCTGCGTTACGTTTTCATTCGTGATGGTTTGCCACCCTCTAGGAAGCCTTCTAAAGATTGGGGGCAAGTTAAGCCGGGCGAATTATGCCTGTGCTATGGCAATTTGGCAAAAGTTGGTGCAGAAGGGAGCAGGGGCGTTGGCTAGGGTTGGAAAAAGAGTTCCCCAGCAATGCATGAATCGTAGTCATTGCCGAGAATGACGCGATAGTTTGCGCCAATCCGCTCGTCATTGTTGACGCTGATTTCTTCCGGCGGCACGTTGAGGACAAAGGCGAGCAGGTCTGAAAATGCGCCTTTGAGGTTGGGGCCGTAGTAGGTAACGGCCGTTTGGGTCACTGTGCCTGGCTGCGGTTGTGCGTCGCTGAGGATGGGCATGAAGCCATACCAGGCCAGATTATCGGCGGCCAGCCGGGCCATGTCTGGGTTGCCGGTGGCGTTGACGACTTCGACAGTCAGCGGTGGGCGGTTGATGCGGTTGAGGGCCGGGGGGCGATAGAGGTGGGCAAAGGTCTCTTGCATCATGCCTGGCCCTTCCCAGATAGGCAGCAGGGCGCTGGCTTCCAGCCCATTGCCAGTGGGGTAGCTCCACGCCTCTGTCTTACCGGTCAGGTACAGGGTGAGAATGCCGTTGTTGCGAATGGTGGGGGCCAAGGTGGCTAGTTGCAGCATACGGCCGATATCCATGTCGGTCTCCACACTGTGACGATAAAGATTCCACAGAGCAGGCACCTGCGAAAGAAGGCCATGCTCAATCCCCTGATTGAGCATGGCGCGTAGCACTTGTTGTTGCCGCCGGCCGCGGTCAAAGTCGCCAAGCAGGGAGAGCTTGCGTGAACGCACATACCAGAGCGCCGTTTCGCCATCCATGTGGTACATGCCTGGCTTCAGGGTGACTACGTGCCAGTTATCGGCCTCTTCTGGGTCCAGGTCAGGAGAAATGAGCTGCCAGCCGCGAAACTCGCAACTGACGGCGATCTCGACGCCGCCCAAGGCATTGATCAGCGTTTCAAAGCCGGCAAAGTCTACGCGCGCGTAGTAGTGGACGGGAATGCCAAAGTTATAGAGGATGGTCTGTTTGAGAGTTTCGATGCCATAGAGTGAGGCGGTGTTTATTTTACCCATGCTTTGCCCAGGGATGTACACATACAGGTCACGCGGGATAGAAAGCATGACGGCGGTAGGTAGGCGACGGTTCACGGTGACGAGGATGATGGTGTCGGACTTTTCTCCGGCGCCCAGTGGCTCGTCACTGCCCAAGAGCAGGATGTTGGTGTAGTCACCAGGGCGCTCGATGACAAAGGTGGGTACGGCGGTGGGAACGGCCGTTGCCGGGGTGGCGACACCTTCTTGCAATATGGGTTCTGTGACGATCAGGATTGGTTCGGCTTGGGGAACGCTGGTTGGCGTGGCGCTGGGAATGGGGGTTGGCGATGGCGTAGGCATGGTTGTGGGCGTGGCACTGGCGAGTGTTCCTGGCTGTGCGGGTTGCGTTGGTGTGGCAACGGCCGTTGGCGGAATGACGGCGATGGTGGGAACGGTCGTTGGCGTTACCGTTTGCGTAGGCAGTAGCGCCAGCGGTATCAGCGTGGGGACAGGTTGTTCTGCTGGTACGGCGCGGCAGGCAACCAGGAGGAGCAACATTGTCAGGCCCAGGCGCACCGCAGCACTTTGTAGCCGCGACAAGGGGCAGCCCCGCACCTGCCGCATCACAACTTCTCTCCAAACAGGTGCTCGGTACGTACGAAGATAGCATAACCAACGAACAGGATGATCAGCGATTGAATTAGGGTGCGCAGCAGAAAAGAGGGGTCCATACTGGTTGGCCCCAGGCTGCCCTGCGTGCCCCACAGCACCGTGCGATAGCTATCTATGATTGCCGCCATCGGGTTTACCCAGCGCATCACTCGCGTAGGGTCAAACGTGATGCCAAACAGCGTAGCGGTTGGGCCAAAAAAGGTCTCAAAGGAGTAGAAGACCGGCGTCAAAAAGAACCAGGCTTGCAGCACCACATCCAGAATCATCTGCACGTCGCGGTAGAAGACGGCCACGCTGCTCAAAACAAACACCAGCCCCAGGGTAAAGATCATCTGCGTGAGCAGAATCACAGGCACCCAGAAAACGTACCTGGTCAGCCCCAGGCCAAATGCATAGAGAAAAGCCACGAGCACGATAAAGCCAAAGAAAAAGTTGACTAGATGCGACAGTAGCACCGAGACCGGCAGCAGCTCACGCGGAAAATATACCTTTTTAATCAAGGAACTGTTGTTAATGATGGCCTCGCTGCCGCTGGCCAGGGCACCAGCAAACAGCCGCCAGGGGATCAGCGCCACGAGCAAGAAAACGGGGAATTGGCGGATGTTGTCGGGGCGTAGCACGGAAAAAACCACTGTGAAGACGAGCATCAGCCCCAGCGGGTTGAGCAGGCTCCACAAAATACCCAGCAGTGAGTTTTTGTAGCGCGCTTTCAGGTCACGCATCACCAGGTTATACAACAGGTAACGGTACAGCCACAGTTCGCGCAGGCGCGTGCGCCAATGCCAGCGGGTGTTGGCATCATAGGTGTAGGTTTCTACGATTGGAAGCGGACCGCTCATATCTGATAATGTTATATCCTTTACACCATTGCTTACAAGTTGAGGGGTTTTGCCTTTTGTCAGGCCCTATTTTGAGCAGATCCATTGGCCACTTACGTAGCCACCATCATCAGTCAACAGGTGAACCCCCACCCCTGCCCCTCCCCCGCCTGCGGGGAGGGGTTTTTTACAAATTACTGGCAAAACTGCGGTCGGCGGTTGGCGGCCAAATGCCTGAAGAAGATGTAACCCATGCCAGGATTGGAGCCTGATTTAGCGCCTGATAACGGGCAGGTAGGCGTTTAGCGGGTTGACAATGACCACGCCTGTGCCCACGCTGTTGCCAACAGCCACCCAATAGCGATGGGCGCCGGGGGGGAGATTGGGCCAGGTGACGGACACGGTCGTTTCCTGCATAGCGCATCCTCGCAGCGGCGGAGTCACCATTCCCATACCAATCACCTGCGTGCGCGCCTCGTCGGCATAGAAGGTGACCGGGAAGGGGTCAACGGCCGTTGTGTTGCCATTATTGCGCACAGTAGCCTGGAGTGTGACGCTGACCGTCGTAGAGTTGGTGGGAATAACGGCCGTGGGGTTGCTGGCGCCCGTAATAATTGCATTGGTGTAGGGTGCATTGGCCAGCACACGCTCCCGATACGTGGTGCCATTCAGTGACAGGCCCGTGTACTCTCCATTTTCGTTGACCGTTACCATGTTATTCACCGTACCCGGCGTATAAAAATCGTACATGGTGTACCAAAGCCACTGCTGTACCAGACGATGATTATCCAGCGGGTAACCCAAATTGGGGTCGACGGCATTTTCCAGGTAATCCAGAGAGTACTGCATAAACGTTACCACACGTTCCGGCGTAAAGCAGTTGCCAAACTCATCTTGCAAATAGCAGCCATCTCCTTCAGGAATGTATGGGTACAACAGCGAAAACTCAGATAAAATCAACGGCTTATTTTGCTGTCCCTTTTGCTTCATCCAGTGCCGCATCGCTTCTATCTGCTGTGCGAAGATGCCTATGTCGTCATGTTCCGCATAGCAATACACATCCTCGCGGCTGCACTCACTGCTCGTGCCGTTACTTTCCCAAATGGCCAATTCTGGGTCTGTGCCAATGGCAACGGCCGCTCTGGAGTCATAAAAGGGCAAACCGGGTGGGTCGCCCGGCTGATATTCGCGTCGCTCCGGCAAAATGTACAGGTGCATGTTCCACACATCCACCGGCATGGGAACGCCATATTTGTCCAGGTAAGCCTGCCACACAATGTCCAGGTATTGCAAGCGGCCGGGCGTCACCTGCACCAGCGCCGAGATGGCAATACGCGCCGAGGGGTCGCGCGCTTTGATGAAGTGATACACCTCATGGTAAGCCTCCGCGTATAGCGCCGGTTCCATGTCGTCTTGCCAATAAACGCGATCTACTTCGTTTCCAACAAGCCACAGTGTGCCAGGGTTAGCGACGACAATAGGACCCAACCCGCCTGGCTCATCGTTCAGTGGCTGGGTCAGAATGCGGTAACTGGGCAAGCGTGCGCCGGTTTGCGGGTCTTTATCCTGCACCATGCGCACAACAGGAGTGTACTCCACGCCAGGCGGCAGTGTGCGGTGCATTCTCACGCCAAAATCAAGCACCCAGCCCACGCCCAATTGTTGCAGATACGGCAAATCGGCCGTGCTCCAGGAGGAGACGCCATAGCGACAGATCGGTGCGCTTACGGCAATAGACTCCGGTTCGACATCGGCCAACAACGCAGCTTCTAAAATAGGTGTTGACAGATTATTTTGCTGCGCCAGAGGTAGCCAAAGAACGGCTATGGCAAACAGTAGCGCAAGTTGCAGCAGCCTGGCTTTTGCCTGACGGCTGTTTCCGGCCACCTGATAGACAGTTATCTGCTGACAAATTCGCTTAAACATCACGATAAACTCCTCCTAAAACAACATCCATCAACCATAGATTATAAACAATTAAGCCAAGAGACAAGACAAATGGATAAATTTTTTGCCAGGCTGGGTGTTTGTGCGACATCACTTGTGCCCCTTTCGCCGCCAGCGCCGCCAGAATGGGCAGGCTGGCCCAGGCAAAGCGAAACTGTGGCTGGAACAGGGTCACGTTGATGCGCACAAAGGAAGCCAGCACGCCAGCCAGCCACAGCAGGGCAAACAGGGTGCGCCAGCGGCTGGCCTCAGAATCGGCCTGCCGCCACAGCGCCAGCAGCCCAGGCACAATCAGCGCCGCCAGCAGCGCCCACCAGACATAGGCGTGCCAGACCGGTGGGTAAATATCCATCCAGCCAAATCTGGCCCAGCCAGAGCTAAGCGCCAGCAGGAACACGTCACGCCAGTAGCTCAGTTGCTGCGCGCGCTCTGGTATGATGAGCGCGGTAAGCTGGCTCTGGCGCAGATTTTCGCCAAGAATGGGGTGCTGGCCGATCAGCCAGAAAGCGCCCAGCCAGATGAGCAGGCAGAGCAGCAGCGCGCCCAGGTAGGCACGCCACTGCCTGCGGTACAGCAGCGCCTCTAGCAACCAGCCGCCCATCATGACGCCTATGACAAAGATGGTTGTGAGCTTACTCAGCAGCGCCAACACGGCCAGCAGCGCTGCCCAGATGTAGCGGTGGGGTTGTCCCACCCGGCACAGCATGAGTATGAGGATGAGCACAGCAACGGCCGTTGCCAGACTGTCATTGTTAATGGCGCGGCTCATGTACAAAAACTGTGGCCATCCGGCAATGAGCAACACGGCCGTACCCGCCACCCGCGGCTCTCTTGGAAATAACAGCCGCGCATTCTGATAGGCTGCCAGCAGCAGCATACTGCTGAGCAAAATTGAGAACAGACGCACCGCCAGTAGTGGTGTGGAATCTTGCAGGCGCCAGAACGCGCCTGCCTCGCCATGCAGAAACATGGGCCGCGTGCCAAGCGGATTGCTGGGCGGAAAGACGAACTTTTGTAAAGGCGCACCGGTAACGGCCGTTGTCCCCTTCTGCACCGCACCCGCCAGTAAATAGTAGAGCGGCATGTGGTAACACATGCGCCCAGAGATGATGAAGCTACGGCTCCACCACGCTCCTGTGGGCGGCGGCTCTATCCTGGGCAATTGGTTCAGCAGGGACACTTGCTCGATACATTGCACATGTCCCGGCTCGTCTGGCGATTCGCCGACGGGTACGGCAAACAGATACAGCCCAACCAGGCCAAGATACATCAGCAATGGCAATCCAAACTGCCACCCGTGCGCGCGCCAGCCTGCTTTCATGCCTCACTTTGGGTAGAGTGTGCGGGTTGCCACTCCCAGTGCGCTGGCAACTCTATCAGCCCATGGGTTTCTTGGGTCCCGCCAGGGGCCACCTCAAAGGAATACGCTTCCTTGTGATAATCATGGGCCATCAGGTAACGGCTGTCATGAATAGCAGCAGTCAGGCGGTAACGACCAGGCAGCAGTGGCAGTCGCTCAATATGATAACGCACGACGCCGCTGCCGGTTACAATGCCCGTTTTTAACCTGCCCACACGGCTGTTAGGGCCCGTGATATGCGTGCCATTTTGGTGAAAAATGGCCAGGCCAAATTCCGGTTCGGTGATTGGCCTATGCGCCTGATAGGCCATTTCCACGATCATAAGCTCATTTGTCTTAAAGCTGGTGCGTTCCTGGCCTGTGCTGTCTATCAGGCGCACGCCGGTTATTTCCATATCTCCTGTGCCCCAGCGCTCAAAGCTGCTCGTTTGCTCTATCGCTTTGCGCGGCTCTTGATCATAAAGGAATTCCAGGTATTTTTGCAGCACCTCCTCGGTGGGGCCCGCAGCCATGAGACGGCCGCTTTCCATCCAAATCAGGTGCGAGCATAGCCGACGCAGCATATCTGCACTATGGCTGACCAGGACAATCGTGACCCCACTTTGCTGCATGTCATAAATGCGCGAGATACATTTCTCCTGAAACTTCTGATCGCCGACGGCCAATATTTCATCAATGATTAAGATATTGGGCGAAACATGCACAGCGACACTAAACCCCAGGCGCATATACATGCCGGAAGAGTAATGCTTCACCGGCATATCTATAAAACTGTCCAACTCGGAGAATGAGACGACGGAATCAAAGTGTCGCTCAATATCTGCTTTTTGCAGCCCCAGTACCGAGGCATTGAGGTAGATGTTTTCCCGCCCGGTCAGATCAGGGTGAAAGCCGGCGCCCAGCTCTAGCAGGGCGCTTACTCGCCCGCGCACGGTAATGCGCCCCTCATTTGGGCGTAGGATGCGCGCGATCAGCTTCATCAGCGTGCTTTTGCCACTCCCGTTGCGGCCAATGATGCCAATGCTCTGACCGGGCCACACAGCAAAGCTTACGTCATGTACCGCCCACAAGCTGTGTTCGTGAGTGGTATTTGTGGCCGCTTTCTGAGGTTTTGCCAAACGAGAAATAACCAATTCCATAAAAGAGTTGGGCTGTTCTTCGGAAAATGCAAAGCGCTTGCTGACGTTTTCCAGACGGATGATGGGAAGTGTGTCTTCCGGGGTAATTTTTGTAAGCATATGGTTTGAGCATGGAGTGGTAACTACTAGCCGCAAAGGTTCTTTTCTTGATCTTGTGTCTTTCGCATCATTTGCAGTGAATGTGATGAAAGAAATGCCATATTTTGCTTGCCTGCTAAATAACAAAACTCATCCCACCTTAGCAGTCTGTGCATTTTAGCGTAAAAGCAGAGAGTAACCAATCACGGTTTTTAATTATGTCAACTCTTTGCCTGTAACTTGATGGTAAACGACCGTTATCTCATTGGCATGGGTGCGCATCGTCAACGGGGGACGGACCCCCTGGCGCAGTTTTTGCCGCAGTGCGGGCTCTTGGCAAAACCGTTGCATGGCGGCACGCAGAGCAACAGCATCATCAGGGACAACCAATAACCCATCAACCTCGTGGCGTACTCGTTCGGCCATGACGCCAAGCCTGGTGGTCAATACGGGCACGCCAGCAGCAAATGCTTCTGAGATGACAAAGGTGAAGGTTTCGTACCAGATGCTAGGGACGACCAACAGGTCTATCTGCTGCAGCATTTGCCAGATTGTCTGCCGGTCCAGGCGCCCCAGGAAATTGACGCGGGAGTCGGCCAGGTTGCGTAGCTGCTCGCTGTAAACTGGGTCAACGTTCATATCCCCGGCAATGTGCAGCTCTATTTGGGGCCAGGTGCCGGGCAAGTCGCGGAAGGCTTGCAGCAGGATGTGTACCCCTTTTTGCGGCGCAATGCCACCAATGTATCCAAAGCGCAACGGCCGTTTCTCGTTTTCTGCAACCAATGCTTGCCGCCGGTGACGCAGCTCTGGCGGATAAGGCAAGCCAGGGGGCACAACGATCATATTGTCGGCTGGTAAACCGTGGGCGGCATACCAGTTACGCACAAACTCAGCTGGCGCTATCACACGAGTCGCTGCCGACAGCACCTGGCGCAGGCTGCGGGCACGCGCTGCCAACGGCAGCGCCAGCAAAGGGAAAGCAGGGGCAAACTGGGGTTGGCCTGCGCGCGCCAGGGCACAGCGGACGCAGTTCAGGTAGGCGCGCGGCCCAGCACACAGTTTGCCGCTGTCATTGGTTACCAATTGCGCATTGGCGCACACCCACCAAAAATCCCAAAGCGTGACCACAAAGGGCAGGCGGTGTGCCTGTAGTTCAGAAATCAGGGCCAAGGGCAAGCCCATCAGATGTTGGATGTGCACAATGTCGGGCCGCGCCGAATCCAATACCTGACGAAACTGGCTTCGTAGCGCTGGCGCATAGAATGTCTGCATAAAGCGGCGGGTCGGTGTAAACTCTCCCTGCCAAGCAGCCCAGATGTTCACGCCCTCTTGCTGGTCATGTTGCAGGCCGGTGCCGGCGGCGCTGCGCCGGTGAAAAAGGGTGACAGCATGGCCTTGCTGTACCTGCGCGCTGGCCAACCAATGGGTGTATAGTTCCACACCCCCGACGTGCTGCGGCATAAACTGGTGGAGCAGGTGCAAGATACGCATCAGGTGCGGCCCTCCCATAATGTCTGGTATCTGTGCAAAGTTTGCTTGGTGACTTGCTCCCAGGTGAAAACGCGCTGAACTTTTGCGCGGCCGTTTGCCCCCAGATCGAAGGCCATTTTGCGATCCCGGTAAAGGCGGTGTATGGCGGCGCTGAGGGCGGGCACATCTGCAAATGGCACCAGTAGTCCGTTTTGCTCATGGTCAATGACGGCGGGAATGCCCCCGGCTAGCGCGCCAATGACCGGCACCCCGTGTGCCCACGCTTCCAGCAGCACGATGCCGAAGGAGTCGGTGCGTGAGGGCAGCAGCAAAACGACGGCACCGGCCAGCAAGGTATGTTTTTCTTCATCGCGGAGGATACCCAACGGCCGTATCCACTGTTGCTCTATGGGGGACAAACGGCCGTAAAAACGCACAAACTCTGGCGCTGGCTGACCAATCAGCCCCAGGCTCATGTTCACATCTTGCTGCCTGAGAGACAGGATTGCCTGGGCAGCGTGAATGGCACCTTTTTCATAACTGGCGCGGCCAATGAAGAGGGCATAGGGGGCGCCGAGCTGGTGCTGTTGTTGCACCTGTTCTGTGTTCCCTATGGGTGGTGGTGTACCCACCCCGCCGCCAACGACGGTTATGCGTGCAGCAGCCACGCCCATCCGCACTAAACCAGCCTTTTCCCTGTCAGTGAGCGCCAACACGCCATCGGCCGCAACTAACAGGCGACGCTGATGATCCATGGTTGTGTTACGCGCCACGCGGTCCTTGCCGGTACCAAAGTGCATAAACGGTGTCGCCACAAAAGGTAGCCTATGCTGCTGCGCCCACTGCCAGCCAGCCCACAGCGGCCATTCCCAGGAGATGTTGAACCCGTGTACCAGGTCGAATTCAGGGGGCAACTCCGCAAGCGCGTTTTGCAGGCCGTGTATGGGGGGAATGCGCCGCGCCATGCGCGCCAGCAGGCGGCTCTGTGCACCGGGCCAGGCGCTAATCAGCACCATTAGCTTGCGGTAAGCCAACAATCCTTGCCAGCCGGCGGGAAACGGCCGTATGGGCAGGCGCAAAACCGGTATCTGGCCATGCTGCTCCCACGCGGATGGACGGCTGACGCCGCGCCAAAAATCTTGCTCACGAGAGGCGTGGCTGGTGATTACGGTAACGGCCGTACCCGCCTGCGCCAGATGTGTTGCTAGCGTGCTTGCGTAGTGCTCACCGCCACCGGTAAAAGGCGGGTAAGCTGGGGTTAGAAACAAAACCCGTCTCATTCTATCGCTCACTTGGCCCTTGCAGGCGCAGGCGCAGTTCGTCGCCATAATGCGCCAGGGGCCCCAACCAGGGATTTAACCGATGAAAGCGTGCTAACTGTTGGCTAAATGCGGGTTCCAACCGGGCTACCTGCTGCGCCAGCCTATCGGCCGCAAACGCATACAGCGCTGCATCTAACTGGTTGACCTGATGAATGAGCGCTAACGTCTCCGCCGAAAGCGGATCTTTTTGCGTGTGTGCGGTGACGTTGCGCCGGGTGTAATACAAATTGCGCCAGCCAAAAAAATGGCGCATGAGAAGCAGCGCCTGATCGAATTTTTCTGTCAGACCGGCAAAGGCAAAGCGGGCCCGCAGGTTCTGTCTGGCTTGTTCTAGCACAGTGGCGTCTAGTTGACCAAAGGGGATAGCATACAAGACGCCGGCTAACATGCGCGTTTGTCCATTGTCCATCATCACATCGGCGCCACTTTGGATGAAAGTACTGAGGGTCATTTGCTCGTGGTGCACAAGGTGGTGGCAGTAATGATCGGGATCGCGGCGCACGTGGGCAAAATAGGAGACGGCGCGGGCAACGGGGTGGCGCAGCATGGTAAAGTAGGTGGAAGGCCGCGGTAAATAGGCGTCTATGCCCATCTCAAAGTGGCCCATTAGCAGGCGAATACGGCTGCGTCTGGCCAGCGGCAAGGCACGAAAGGTAGGTTCGCTGTCGGCGTGGCTGCCTATGTGATAGATGGCTGAGGCCGGATATTGTCGCCGGATAATTTGGTGGAGAGTGCTGCCAGCAGTTTTGGGGATGTGCAGAAAAATGACGGCCGTTTCTTTCCCCGGCTGATGTCCTATCATCTTTGTTCAGAGTTGCTCTTTTGCTGGTTTAACTGCGCTTGCAGCTCAGCAAGCTGCGCCTGGAGCTGATGAATTTCTCTTTGCTGTTGCTGGTGCAAGGTATGGAAGTATAAGGCCCATTGACCATAAATTTGATTAATGGCCGCTTGTTTATCACCCAGCTTACGCAGATAGAAAAGGACCAGGCTGTGAACTTCGTGCTTTAAGCGCTGAATCCAGGTTCCGATCAGTGGCAAACGACCAGGCCGGATTTCCATTTTTATTGTCAGCGGCTCGTTCAAGGCGGCTTGTAGCTCTGCTTCGTCGCGCCAGTTGTCTTCGTTGGGGAAGGGTATGGCGGCCGTTAGCGGATGGGCACTGGCGGGTTGCCATTGAGCCAGTCGCTTTTGCCTGAGCTGCGTTTCTTGCATGGCAGCGGCCGTTTCCTGGAGTAACGTAATGAGCATGTCATTTAGTTGAAACTGGCGTGCGATGAGCTCGCGCAGCGGCGGCATTTCTCGTCCCGATTGAAAGACTTTATGACGTAGCCTGTTTTGGTACAGCCTGACAGCCTGAATGCCCTGTCCCAGGTCATCGCGGGTCAGCGCCCCTTGCACCAGTTCGAACTCAATGTCACGCAATATATCGGCGGCAGATAGGGATTGTGTCATTGTTTAATCCTTGTGGTTTTACCAGAATGTCAGAGATGTGGGTGTGGCCCGGCAGTTGAGTGACCGCAGACCGCTGACGGCAGACCGCCGTGTCTCTCCAGGAGTGCGGTCAGTGGTCGGTCGTCAGCGGTCAAAATATTGCCAGGCATCTTACCAGGGTGCTATAAACCATGTTGCGCCTCGCTCTCTCTTTCCCACGCGGCTATCATCCGCCGATAGACGGCGGCGAAGTTGCGCGCCATTTGTACGTGGCTGAAGCGGTGGATGATCTGTTCGCGTCCGGCCAGTCCCATTTCATATAATTTTACGGGCGACTGCAGCAAAGTGAGAATAGACTCGGCCAGCGACGCGGGTGTCCCCGGCTCGGCCAGCAAGCCAGTTACCCCTTCATCAATGACTTCAGGAATGCCGCCCGCCCGGCAGCCAATGACGGGTTTGGCATAGTTCATGGCCTCCAGATAGATAAGCCCAAAGGATTCGTATAGTGAGGGTGCTACAAAGAGGTCGCAGGATTGGTAATAGGCTTGTAGCTCTTCTTCGCTAACAGCGCCGGTAAATTGCACGTAAGGTGTTAGCTGCGGATACTTTTGCTGAAAGTATTGGGGATATCTGACCCCTTTTTGCCGCAAAAAGCCGTCTTGTTCGCTGTTGTCGGCTCCCACGATAATGAAGCGGGCGTGGGGTACTTTTTGGAGAACGCGAGGAATGGCGGCAAAAAGGTCGAGGATACCTTTGCGCTTTTCCAGGCGACCGACGTAGAGAACGGTGAAGGTTTGTGGTGGGTTGTGCCTGGCAAAGGGCCGTATTGCCTCTTCTGGTACAGGCACAATGCCGTAAGGGATGAGGGTGAAACGGCCGTCGGGCAGCTCAACTTGATAGGCCTGGCGCACATTTTCGAGGGTGGCGCGGGTATTGGGAGCGATGTGGTGGGCGCGCTCGATCAGGGTTCGCTCCATTTCGCCCAATAGACGCGCATCTGTGTCTTGTTCTACCTGGAGATCGGCAATTTGTTTGGCTGCGGTGACCAGACGGACAAGCGTGGGGATCGTATTGGAAACGGCCGTTACCAGCCCGTCCATTTGCCACAGCGGCGTATCCGCTACCTGAATGCCATCATTGAGGATCAGCTGTTTCACCCGTTCATAAACAGCATGGCTATAATTGAGCACGCTGTGGAGGCGCGGATAAGGGCGATACGCGATATAGCGTTCCTGCCGTACCGGAACCTGATGCACAAACGCGCCATCATAAAAAGAAACGCCTTCCTGTTTACTACGGGTAATCACATGGACAGTATGCCCAAGCTCAAACAACCCTTTGGCCATCAAGTTTGTCAGCCGTCCGACCCCTTCATATTGGTGTGGGGGATAGGCCATGCTCATCAGGCAAATGCGTAGCGGCGGCTCTGGCAAGGTGACCAGGGGGGAACGGCCGTTTAGGGGGTCAACCGCCGGCCTCATAGCCGAATCTGCCTGCTGGAATGGCTGGATAGGTTCGTTAGAATTATTCATCAGTTGTTCCGGTGTTACAATCAGGGGGTGCCCATTGTCATAGGTGACTAAAGGTTGCTTTTGTTGGGATTTATAGCGCAAACCCTGGATCAAACCGCTCCACACCCCGCCTATCTCTTGCAGGCTCATCTTGCTGTACTGCCAGATGCCAATTTTTTTATTGCGTCGTAAATGGCCGTACCAAAGCAGATGCCCATGCCACAAATGCAGGCAACGCAGGGCGACATCTCGCCAGGAATTCCCCCCCAAGGGGCCATTTTTGATGCTAAAGTAGACAGCCGCTTTGGTCTGAATCCACCAATTGCCGACTGCGGTGTTTACCTGGCGATTGCGACTAGAAGCCGGAGCATGGTAAACGACCGCCTCTCTGACCGGATGAAGCAGTTTTCCCGCATTAGCCAGGCGTAAGGCGATGTCCGAATCATCATAGACCCATTGGTAAAACTCGTCAAAGCCCCCTACTTCGAGCAAATCGCGGCGACGGTAAGCCATATTTGTGCCCATCATGCGTGCCACCCATTGATAGCTCAGCCCATTTGGGACGATCCCATCAAGCCAACTGGCACGTGCGTCTAACTGTTCCGCCAGGCCCGAAGCAATGCCCAAATGATGTTGAATGAGCGGAGTTTCCGCATTGATGCGATACACCTTACCGCCGGTGCCAGCCAGATGTGGATTAGCAAAAAGCTGGTTAAGCTGTGCCAGCCAGTGGTAGCAGGGAATGGCATCATCATCTATGTAGGCCACAATCTCACCCCGTGCGGCGCGAAGGCCAATGTTGCGCGATTGGCTGAGGTTGGCGCTGGGGCAGTGTAGCACACGCACGCGAGGCCCAAATTCAGCCAGCATCTCCAGAGTGTCGTCATGGGTCGGCCCCACAACAACGATAACTTCAAAGTGGGGGTAAGATTGCTGCTCCAGGGCATTGAGGAGGGTGCGTAGGGATGCTGCCCGATCTATGGTATTAATGATCAGAGAGAAGGTGTGTTCAACGATACTCATAGTCAGTCAATGTTTCCAGCAGGCCCAGGCGCTGTTCTAGCAGGCCCAGGCGCTGTTCCAGCAGGCCCAGGCGGTGTTGGAACTGTGCTTCGAGCAGGTTTTGCCTGGTAGTCAGTTGGTCCAGGCGCGCGACGTGCAGGGTGTTGAGCTGGCTCAACAACAGGTAGTCTCGTAAGGTGAGGAAACTGAGGGGGCGTAGCACCAGCAAACGCCACACCCGTCGCACCCATGACTCTGGCTTTGTTTCCTGAGGATGCCTGAAATAAATCTGGTGCAGCAAGGCATACTCTTGTGCTTGAAGCCGCTGCAGATGGTTTTGCGCAGTTCGCAAGGTAGTGTGGGATTCGGCTGTGGAAACGGCGGTTTCCCCCGTTGTTTCTTGAACGGCCGCTGTTTGCACTGTTTCTTGGGTGTAAGCCCAGGCGCGGCGCAGCAAGTGTGTAAACCCTACTTGCAGCATGCGCTTAACTGTTGTCGGAGGGATTGGGGCTTGCGTGTGTTGGCGACCGGCTGCAACATCAGGCAACTCGCGCAGCGTGTCGCGCAGCGCCAGCAGGCGACCGATTGTCTGGTGTGGGTGGACGTCTGGCTGGCAAAGCGCCTGTTCTTCGGCAACGATAAAGTTATTAAATTCCTCAACAGTAAAGTGTTTGGCAATGAAGCGATAGCGGGAGCGGTGTTGATTGGCGTTGTGTTTGATAGGGTCTTTTTGCCATTCGATGCTGCTGTGCAGGTGGGTAGCCTGGACGTTGGGGGCGCAGGCGATCTCGTATCCTTGAGCGCGGGCGCGGTAGCAGTAGTCACTTTCTTCAAAGTAGCCGGGGTAGAAGTTTTCGTCTAGTGGGCCAATGGCTTGCCAGACGGCGCGGCGAATGGCAAAGAGGGCGCCGGTGACGTAGTCCACAGGGTACGGAGCGGTGGGGTTGGCAACGGCCGTTTCGTGCACGCCATATCCTTCTGGGCGGCTGATGTACGCCCCGGCGTGGTCTATTGTGCCATCCTGGTTATATAAAATTCCGCCGAGAATACCAAGTTTCGGGTTGTGTCTAAAGGGATTGGTAATTGCCGTGAGCCACCCCTCATGCACCAGGCAATCCTGATTCAGCAGCACAAACAAATCCCCGCGCGCTGCGGCCATTCCCACGTTCACACCGCCGGCAAAGCCCAGATTGACCGGCTGGCGCAGCAGGCGTGCCTGGGGGAATTGGATCACAACCTGTGTCGAATCGTCTACCGAGGCATTGTCTACACAAATAACTTCTAGCAATGGGGGGTGGGCATAAGTAAACAGCGCTTCCAGGCAACGCCCAATTACGGTGGCGCCGTTCCAAACAGGAATAATGACGGAGGTTTTCATATTCCTAATCTTACCCGTGATGGCAGATGGTGCCCAGCAATTGATGCATTCCTGGATAGCTTAATGCCACACCTGTAGCAAACGCAGGCCGCCTCAGGCTACAGATTCTTCCCCGGGTACATGCTCAATGGTGATTTCACGCGTGAGCGGGCCAAAATCCAGCAGTTGGCTGGCATGTTTACGCACAAAGCCGTCTATCGCCCATGCTACCGGTGTATTGAAACAGTCGTGGAAAATCAGGTAGGCGCCATTACCCACTAACGGCAGCAGCGCTTTTGCATCTCGCAAACAGCCGTGGTAACTGTGGTCGCCGTCAACCAGGGCAAAATCGAAAGGGGCGCCAGCCATAGTGCGTGCCCGGGATAAAGCTGCAAGTGAGAAGCCCTGGATCAAGGTTGTTCGCGCGGCCAACTGCTGCCAATGTTCAGGGCCAATTTGGGGCGCCGGATCTATGCAAAAGATACGGCCGTTGCTACGCCGGTTTTCCAGCGCTGCGGCAACAATTAAGGCGGAGCCCCCATACAATGTGCCGATTTCCAGATAATTATTGGGTTGCAAAGAAAAGATCAGCGCATATAACAGCAGACACTCGGCTTGTAACATCGAAACGGGCGCGGCCGTGACCACTTGCAAGAATGATAAATCAACTGCATGATCGAAAGGGCGTGACGCTATGCAGCATGGATATTTTGCCCGGACACATAGCCACCCCTATGCGGGACACCTTTTTCTGCCAGGCCTTAAGCATTTCTAGCCACTTTTTCATAAATCGCTCTGCCCATTCATTTTGTAGAGCCCCTTATTTGCGGATAACGGGGAGGAAAACGAATATATCTGTAGGCACAACGGTTGTCTGTTCCGCATCTAACAGGTTGTTACCGGTGTCGTATGCTTCAACCTTGACACTGTATTGCTTGAAATTGGTCAGGCCTGTTAGCTGATAACTCGTTACTGTGCCAACGTTCTTTGGTGTGCCGCAACTCATGCCGTTGGGGGCGCTGCCGCCGGTTGGACAATACACCGTAAGCGTATAATAGGCCAAAACAGCGTTCATATTGAGAGTCTGCCAGCTAACTAACACCTTATTGCTGCCGTTGGGGATGGCAAATAGGGCAAAAATTTCTGGAATCAGAGGCACATACTCATCAGCGCCAATATCCCGGTGTACGTCACGTTCCTCAGCATCTACATCTAAAACGGCCGTGCTGTTTGTAGCCGCATCAACTGCCGCTGAATCGCTGCGAATGTGAAAGTCGAGGTTGTCCGGGTCAACAAAGCGAGCCGACCCAGCGATCATGGTCTCCAGCCCGTTTACCGAACCAGCCACATCTGTCGTATTTCCATCAAACAAACCCCTCAGCAAAGTCAGCGAGTTGCCAGGCTGTGTATGGAGGGCCGCCGCGCCTGCATACTGAGTGTGATTAGCAACAATCGAGTACCTGATTTGCACGGTTGCTGGCGTAGCCGCGCCATAACTAAAAATCAGCGCGCCAATTCCCTGCATGGGCGAATTCCCCAGGACATTATTGGCAACAGTTGTGTGCTCAACGGTAGCTACTGCGCCATTGAAATACAAACCACCGCCACCGCCGCTGGCGGATTTGTCAGGTCCATCACCCATAACTGCCACATTCTTCGCCACAATGGTGTTATTAATGGTCGTGAGAGTCACGCCACTCAACCTTTGTATGGCCACGCCACCGCCTCCAGCGGAGCCAGCTAGAAAGGTGCTGTTTCCGCCGCGTGCTGCATTCCCCAGCACCTGGCAACGTTCGACAACCATATTCGACGCATCCGCAGCAATGCCGCCACCCATGCTGAATGGGGCGCTACTATTATTCCTGCCTGCCCCCCCCTGGGCTAGATTGCTTTGGATGAGCGAATCGTATAAGGCGATATTAGCCTGTTCGCCAAAAATCCCGCCCCCAAAAGCGCCACCAGAACTACCATTTGGTGCATTGCCGCCAATGGCCCGGTTGTTTGTCACAATGAGGTGGTGAAATTCGCTGTTACTCCCCACCTGTAAAGCCAATCCACCCCCTTGCGCATCCGCTTTTTCGCCGGCGCTGATGCCACTGCCACTAGAACTGCCGCCGATTGCCAGGTTATTGGTGAATGTCAGGTAATTACCCCGGATGGTGGACCCATAGGTGTACATTCCTCCACCAATACCCATTCCGCCGCGCTCGGGGCCTACACCACCGCGTGCCTCATTGTTATGAAAAACCACATGCTCCAGCACAGACAGATTGGTTGAGCTGTGTATGGCTAACCCACCACCGACGCCAGACCCGCCGTAAGCTGTGGTGGTGTTTTCGCCAACGGCTTTGTTGCTGTCGAACGTCACATGGCGCAAAGTCAGCATTGCGCGATCGACAAACATGCCACCACCAAACGCAAAAATTGCGTCCAGCCCACCCCGTGCAGGAATTGCCCTGGCTAAACCGTTGCGAATGGTAAATCCCTCCATCACCAAAGCGGTCGGCGCCACACTTGTTTGCAATACAAAGATCCCGCGATGACTGTTTTGGCCATCTATGATGGTCTGATTCAGCGAAGGGTTGGGGGTATGCCAATTGCTGACTGAATAGCCGCCAAGGATTGTGAGCTGTTTGCGATCGATGCACAGGACGCCTGTGGTTCCATACCAGCTCTGGCAGCGATTGCTGGCGCTGGTGTAGGTATAAGTACCCGCAGCAACTTTGATAGTGTCGCCTGAACTGGCTTGTTCTATCGCAAACTGGATGTTGCGACAGGGGTTGCTGCTGGAGCCGCAACTGGCGTTATCCGTTCCTGTAACAGCAACGTGCCAGGTAACCGCGTCTGCTTCAGCCTCCAAGGAAGCTGGTGTTGAGAGGAAGAGGGAATACGTGCACAGTAGGAGAGTTGCCGCAATAAACAAAATACTCCTTTTACGCAAAATCATCTGTTACTTCTGCTCCACAAGACCAAAGAAAATTTTAAGCTTATGTATTCATTATAGGCAGCAGCTCTTTGCTTGCAACAGGACTTATGTATTTTATGGATTGATTTGTACCCAGTCTAACAGGAAGCCTAAATCGCGGTCATCACCGCTGAGTTGTAGCGTTTTGGGGTTAAAGGAGGTGCTTTGAAATTGCAGGTGGGAAAGTCCATTTTGCGGGCGTGGCACACCAGTAAAAGTAAACGTTTGCCAGTTGGCTTGCGGCGTGAATTGACCGATGACCTGATTGTCGAATATCACCGTTACCGGGTTAGCGGGCACGCCTTCTGGACGATAAATCATGGCGTTCAGGCTGATTTGTACGGTTGGGATGTCTGGCATGGGGATAGCGAGTATGGCGTTGGCGCTGGTCCAACGCATTGTCACGGGACCGGGAAGAGGCTCTTTGTAGTAGAAACCTGTTTGAATGTACGGAGTGTCCAGGGTGCCAATGTCAACGGTAATGGGTAGGGTGGGGGCAGTCGTCTCTGGGGTGACGCGATATACTTCTACGCCAAAGTAAATGGGTTGGCGGATGGAGGGGAATTCGCTGAAGCTGTTCATGAGCATCTGTGTGGAAATGGGGATCATGGCCACCGGCTGAAGGGTTAACGTCTGGCGAATAATGGGATCAATGGAGTTGATGGCTAACAGGTACAACGGCCGTTTCTCTGTTTCGGTGTAGGCGAGCAGCTCATCTAGAAACGGCCGTATCCCTTCTCCCTGCCCGCGAATGGTGGCAATGTCATGTCCGTACAAAAATCGCAGGGGCACGCCCAACTGATCGGCACCATTTAATTCTGCTGGCTCATTGAAAATAAGCAGCGATTGCGGTTCCAGAACATCATTTAAGGCACTTAGCTGGCTGGCCGCGCCTTCATAATCTCGCTGGGCCAGGACAAACCGACCCTGGTAAACCAGCCCTGCCGCCATTATGGCGGCAAGCACCCCGCCGGCAAGACGCATATATCGGGTTGGGTGTTGCCGTGCCAGCATGACCAACGCCGCAGCGGCAAAAACTATCAGGGTAGGGATGACAACCGGCACGTAACGCCGCATGGCGTAAATGTGATATGCCGTATTGAAAATCCGATACACGTATTGTGCCGTAGTCAACAAGCCAATGGCCAGGAACGGCCCATAGCGGAACCAGGAGTAGCGCCAGATGACCCATGCGGCGCCACAGGTGGATAACAAGATGCCCAATGGGGTCAGGTACCAACCCATGCGCAGCCAGTTTTGTCCATCTGTCAGGGGCACCAGTTCGCCGCTGGGCCAATTGGTATAAAAACGAACTGGATCAACAATAGGCCTGACAAAATAGGTGAACGCACTGAGCAAGATAATAAAAACGGCCGTTGCTGCCCGCAAGTAGGGCAAGCGCAACCACTGACACTGACCTGTGGTGGCGTGGTTTATCCAGCCGTTGCGCCAGGAAATCATCGTCAGCAACAAGAGCAACAAACCAGAAATGGTTGCTACCCTCACGGTGGCAGAAGCCATGAGAATCCGAAAGACACTGCCGTAACTGTTCCAGGTGTATGGCCAACTGATCAGCAACGCCGAAGCCGTAGCATGGACAATGAAAGCCGCAAGCGTGAGCGTGTACGCTGTGTAAGCAGCTGACCATCGTCCCTGCTGGCGGCGCAGCACCAGGGCTGCCAGGATGAGCATGAGCAACACCGGCAAGTCAATGCGCGTGAGCAGCGCCGCGCCTAGCGTGGCGCCTGCAAAAATTCCCCAAATCGGATTGACCTGCTCATCGTCCCAGAGCTGCTGGAAGGCGTACAGGCTGGAAAAGATTAGCAGCAAGGTCAGCGGCTCGGTTGTGGGGTAGCGGGCAAAATAGATGTGCGTGGGGGTTAGGCCAAGCAGCAGGGAGGCAAGCAGAGCGGTTGTGCGGCCAAATAAGGTGCGCGTAAACAGGTAAACGGCCGTCAGGCCCAACACCCCCCACAGTGGCGTTACCAACCAGCTGCCCGTAAGTCCACCTATGCTCTTGCCGATCGCCATCCAAACCGGATGGAACGGGAAAAATTGGGGAATGATTCGCGTAGGGTCCTGGTCGTCAATGTACCAACCTACAAATTGCAAGTAACGAGTTTGCCAGTGGGGCGGCTGCTGGCGCAACGTCACATCAGCATAACGCCGCAGCGTGCCCATCCACTCATCATGCAAGACAAAATCGCCTGTCTGCACCAGGGTGGCGCTGATGTTTGTGTAAGTGCCAGCATCTGTGCCCCCCAGGATATACTCGTGTGGCCGGGCGTATAAGAGGGCGAAGCCCCCCAGCAGGAGAAGCAACAACCGCTCATAGTGGGTGAGAGGCGAAAAGCGTGGCAGGGAAAACGGCCGTTGCCACCACCACACCCCTGCGATGACGACTGATCCAGCCAGGGCAACACCCGTTAACGAAAATTCTCCAAAGGAGGCCAGAAGCACCCCAGCCCAACCAAACAACACGACCAGCGACACCAGCGAAACAAAAACAGCCTCCAGCCAATTCAGTTTGCGAGCCTCCTGCCGTTTTTGCCAGACAAGCAGAAAGGTGCAAAATCCTGCAATAGTTGCCGAGCAGAACAAGATTACCGAAGTTGTATTGGCACTGAAACTCATGGATTGTTTTTGCTGGGCAAAGAGGTTTGCTTGAGGCCGATTTGGGCATCATCTTTGCCGCCAGGCCGCTTTTCTATCGCCGGCCAATGGTTGGCGGCACTGCTGGCGTGGCATAGGGTCCATTGCGTAAATCGTCAAAGTAGCCATTTGCCAACAGGCCACTATAGGAGAAAATGGCGTGCCCGGCCGTGCCCAACTGCCGCGCCATGTTGATGCGCGCCGCTATCTCGTCAAAAGTACAGTACCCTGCGCCAATTCCCGGCACAATGTAACGGCCGTTTCTGCTGTTTTGGTAATCTAACACGGTGTTATACCACACCGTTTGTGTCCAGCCACTGTTATCCGGGCAGTTGTAAGTGGCCGGGTAAATCATCGGCGATACCGCATCAATATAGCCACTGCCACCGTAATAGCCCAACCACGCTTTTGGGTCCTGGTAATAGCTGTGATACCCCGTGCTGTAGCTGGGCCAGACGGCCGCTGTCAGCCAGAAGTTGGGCTTGTTGGCCACACCACCTGCGCCAAACAGGCGCTGATAAAACTTCCACACCGTGCCGTTCACCTGCGCCCGCTGCCAATCGCCGTAAGAGGCGTAACCAGGGGGGGGCGTGCTAAAGCAAGGCCTCCCAGAGGCAGCCGCGCTCACCGGATCGCAGGAGGTGTCTTGCCAGTGGTAGCGAATGTGATCCAGGTGGATGCCGTCCAGGTCGTACTTGGCCAACAAATCGGCCGTGATATTCATCAGATGATCGTCCACAAAAACCGAGGCCGGCGTGCTGCGCTGGTAGCCAGCGCAAACGACGGCGCCGCTGGTGTTCCACTGCAGGCCGTTGAGCTTGCCAGCCGTCATGCCATGATAATCGCGGATGAGATAATAGAGGTGACGCGGCGTGGTGCCGTCGGGCGGCGCGCTGCACCCTTCCCACACGGGGTAAACGTTGAGATAAGCGTGTACCTGTAAGCCGCGCACGCGCGCCTGCTGAATCATCGTCGCCAGCGGGTCCCAGCCAGGGTTTTGCCCCAGCGTGCCCGTCAGTCGTCGCGACCAGGGTTCGTAGGCGGAGTTGTAGTAGGCGTCTGCCTCGCCGCGCACCTGGAAGAAGATGGCATTGAAGCCGGCGTCGGCAACGTGATTCACCATCTCCGCGATTTTGGCCGCGTTGTATGCGCCCAGCCAGTCGAAGCGGCTGATCCAGATAGCACGCATTTCTACCATTGTGATGGGGGTTGGGCTGGGCGTGGGGGTTGCGGTGGGTGTGGGCGTGGCCGTTGGCGTGGGGCTGGGGGTAAAGGTAGGCGTGGGTAGCGGGCGCATGACCACAGGCAGGTAGGTTTGTGACTCTGTTTGCGCCACAGCCCACAAGCCAGTAGCGAGGATGAGCAGAACAGCGGCCGTTGCCAGCCCAATCCCGATCATCAATCGCTGTTTCGTTACCATTTTTGCTTCACCATCCATACCAAAAGTTTACCACACTTATCATTTGTGGCAGGTTCCCTGTTCCTTGCCTTTTTCCTTGCTTTTTGAGAAAGATAAAATGAGAAGCAACTGCTTGATCATCAAGCTGTGTTAAACTGTTGTCTCTGGTTGACTGAAAAATCTGATTTAACCGCACAGAGCGCGAAGCACGCAAAGAATATACCTTACCAGACACTTTTGACCGCCAACGGCGGACAGCCACTGCATTTGTCTCCAGTCTGGCGATCTGCCGTCATCCGTCGGCGGTCAAAAATTGTAAACCATCTTTTCACAGCGGCATGAACCATATCGCCTGATTCTACTAACCACCAACTACTGACACGGATGCCCATGTTTGCGACCCCCACGGCTGAAGCAGCACAAGAATTAGATGCCAGAGACAATCTGGCCGCCTTTCGCCAACGCTTTGTGATCGCCGAGCCAGACCTGATTTACCTGGATGGCAACTCCCTGGGACGCTTACCCCAGGCAACGGCCGTTCTCCTGGACGACCTGGTGCGGCGGCAATGGGGTCAGCGGCTCATTCGCGGCTGGAACGAAGGCTGGATTGACCTGAGCGCGCGCATTGGCGGCAAAATCGCGCACCTGATTGGCGCTCAGCCGGATGAGGTGATCGTGGCCGACTCTACCTCGGTGAATTTGTTCAAGCTGGTGGTGGCCGCCCTGCGCGCCAACCCAAAGCGGCACAAGCTCATCACCGATGATTTGAACTTCCCTTCTGACCTGTACATTTTGCAAGGGGCCACCAAGCTGGCGGAACGGCCGTTGCGCCTGCACATTGTCTCGTCCCCAGATGGCGTTCATGCTCCCATGGAGGAGCTGCTGGCGGCCATTGATGACGATACGGCGCTTGTCACCCTCTCGCACACCACCTTTAAGAGCGGCTATC
Organism: uncultured Anaerolineae bacterium; assembly: GCA_937943625.1. Lineage (GTDB taxonomy): Bacteria > Chloroflexota > Anaerolineae > Promineifilales > Promineifilaceae > JACSRF01. The sequence continues at coordinate 28,486 of CALEAD010000020.1, forward strand.
TCTATGATATGACGGCCGTTACGCAGCAGGCACACCGCGCCGGCGCACTCGTTCTCTGGGACCTCAGCCATTCCGTAGGGGCTGTGCCGGTCGAGTTGGGCAAAGCCAATGTAGACCTGGCCGTTGGCTGCACCTACAAGCACCTGCACGGTGGCCCTGGCGCGCCCGCTTTCCTCTACGTGCGCCGCGATTTACAAGAAAAGCTGGCTAACCCCATCTCCGGCTGGATGGGGCAGCAGCGAATGTTCGATTTTGGTCTGGAATATGACCCCGCGCCTGGGTTACGCCACTTTCTCACCGGCACGCCCCCGATTCTTTCCCTGGCAGCCATTGAGCCGGGCGTAGACCTGGTGCTGGAGGCAGGCATGTCTGCTGTGCGCGCCAAATCTGTGCAGCAAACAGAGTTCCTCATCACCCTCTGGCAAGAGCTGCTGGCTCCGCTTGGCTTTCACCTGAATTCGCCGCCCAACCCAGAGCGGCGCGGCGCGCACATCTCCCTGGGCCACGCCGAGGGCTGGCGCATCAATCAGGCGCTCATTCAGGAGATGAACGTCATCCCCGACTTTCGCTACCCAGACAACCTGCGCTTGGGGCTGGCGCCGCTTTACACCAGTTTCGCCGAAATATGGACGGCCGTTGCGCGTCTGCACGCTGTCATTGCCGAAAAACGATACGAAGCCTACAGCGTTGCCCGTCAGGCCGTAACCTGAGAGCGATTAGAGACCAGAGACGACAACTTGTCTACGCATACCCTTCCCTTCCCCTTTCCCCCTTCTCCCTTCACCATTTCCCATTCCCTACTTGCCTGGTGGGATGCACACCGCGCCGACCTGCCCTGGCGGCAAACACGCGACCCATACGCCATTTGGGTGGCGGAAACGATGCTGCAACAGACGCAAATTGCTACCGTCATTCCCTACTATGAGCGCTGGATGGCGCGCTTTCCCACGGTGGCCGATCTGGCCGCTGTACCGCTGGAGGAGGTACTGAAGCTGTGGCAGGGATTGGGCTACTATAGCCGCGCGCGCAATCTGCACGCCGCGGCGCAAACGGTTATGCAGAGATGGGGGGGGCAAATGCCGCGCCGCGCCGCTGACCTGCAAACGCTGAAGGGAATCGGCCGTTACACCGCTGGCGCCATTGCTTCCATTGCCTTTGGCGAAGCTACCCCTGTGCTCGATGGCAACGCCATGCGCGTGCTCACCCGCCTGACCGATTACGCCGGCGATGTAACGCGCAGCGCCAGCAAAAATGAGCTGTGGCAACTGGCGGCTACGCTCGTTCCAGACAGCCGCCCCGGTGACTACAATCAGGCGCTGATGGAGTTGGGGCAGCAGATTTGCACCCCGGCCAAACCCGCCTGCCTGCTGTGCCCGCTGGCAGCCCATTGCCTGGCGTGGCAGCGCGGCACGCAGCCAGAACGGCCGGTACAGTCGCCGCGCCCGCGCACGCCCCATTACGACGTGGTGGCAGGCGTCATCTGGCAAAATGGGCAAATAGAGGCCAATGAGCGCTTTTTGATTGCGCAACGGCCGTTGCACGGTCTGCTTGGCGGGTTGTGGGAATTTCCCGGCGGCAAGCAAGAACCGGGGGAAACACTACCCGAAGCTCTGCGCCGCGAAATTCAAGAAGAGCTGGCCATAGAGATTGCCGTGGGTGAACATCTCACCAGCATCAAGCACGCCTATACCCACTTCCGCATCACGCTGCACGCTTTCCAGGCCACACACCTCAGCGGCGTGCCCCAGCACCTCGGCGTTGCCAATCACGCCTGGGTCACCCTGGCTGAACTAGACGACTATGCATTTGCCGTTACCAACCAGAAAATCATTGCCACTTTGCGCCAGGTTGTGCCCGATGGGGTGAATAGGTGACCGGGTGACGAGATGACTGAGTGATTGCTCTGGATACACCTTACCCAAGCAAGAGAAGCAGCAGGAATGGAACCAACACCGTCAGCACCAGGCCACTGAACACAGCAATAGTGGCATACTCGCTGCCGGTAAAGCGGCTGATAATGGGCAGCGTCGTGTCCATAGCCGTAGCCCCCGCGGCGGCAATGGGAGCCAGCTTGCCCAAATAGCGCGCCAGCAGGGGCGTCAGCAGCAACGTTAGCATCTCGCGCATGATGTTTGCCAACAGCGCCACCACGCCAAGCCTGTCGCTGTGCATCTGGCTGATGAGAATGCTAGAAAGGCTGTAATAGCCAAAGCCAGCCCCTACTGCCATGCCTTCTTGCCAGGAGATGCCAGGCAAAAAGTGCGCTGCCAGCCCCGCCCCCAACAGCGTGCCCAGCACCACAATAGCAGGCACAAGCACAATTTTCCAGTTGATGCGGCGCAATATGGTCCAGGTTTGGCCGTTACTGCCTACGCCCACACCTACCAGGAAGAGCAGGGCATAAAGCGTGTACAGACTGGCGCGGTCATCGGTCAGCCAGCCAGGCAAACGAGTTTGCCTGGTCAGCAGCAGCCCGGCAAAGAAACAGGTGAGAATGAGTAAGCTGTTGCGCATGGATAGTGGATGCTGGATAGTGATTTGAGATTGGCCAATTGCTAATCCCTTCATTGCTAATCGCGCTCGCAGAAGAGCCAGCGGTAGAGCAGCAGCGCCAGCAGCACACTGCCCGCAACGCCGCTGAGGCTGAGCAGCAGTGCCTGCGTACCCAGGCTGCCCAGCGCGCTCATAGCGGCCTGATTGCCCCCTACGGAGATGCCAAGCAAGAAGAGAAGCAGGTAAACGGCCGTTGTGGCTCCTCTATTTGCCCAACTGAGCAATCGCTGCTGGCGGCGCAGTGCCACACCCGCCAAGGTGCCCAAGGCCAGAAACAGCAAAATAATCCACATGAGGCAGAACTGTAGCGTAGCCTTGCCACTTTGCCAAACAGGATTGACACCCGCCCCAGTTGATTTACACTAGCCTTTATAGGCGCAAGAAGTCCCCACCTGACAGGTCTGCAAGACCCGTCAGCCTGATACCTGACGATGACGGAGCAAACCCTTTTCTACCGCTTTGGCGTAGCTCTGTTTATTGGCATTCTAGTCGGTTTGCAGCGTGAACATGCCTACGACGTAGCCAGGAAATCAGAGCACAAAACGGCCGCTGGCGTGCGTACCTTTGCCTTGATCGCGCTCCTGGGCTGTCTGGCCGCTCTCATTGCCGATATTTTGCAGCTCCCGTGGGCTTACGTTGGCCTGATCCTGGCCCCGGTGGTGCTGATTGCAGTGGGCTATGCTGCCGCCGCCTGGCGCGGCGAAATGGGCATGACCACCGAAGTAGCAGCCGTGGTCACCCTGCTCACTGGCTCATTGTGCTATTGGGGCGAAATGGCGTTAGCAGCCGCGTTGGCCGTGATCACCACGCTTTTGCTCTCGCTCAAAATCGAGCTGCATCGCCTGGCAGAAAATCTGACCCGCGCCGACATCGTGGCTGCGCTCAAGTTTGCCATCATTACCGCCATTGTGCTGCCGGTGCTGCCCAAACAATCCTTTGGCCCGCCCCCCGTTGACGTGCTGAACCCATACAAAATCTGGTTGATGGTAGTGCTCATTTCTGGCATTAGCTTTTCTGGCTATGTGCTGATGAAAATTGCCGGGTCGCAGCGCGGCATCTGGCTGACCGGGTTGCTGGGTGGGCTGGCTTCTAGCACGGCGGCCACGCTCAGCTTTGCCCAGCGCAGCCGCACGGAGGATAGGCGGCTGGCCAAATCATTTGCCCTGGCCATTACCCTGGCCTGGACGGTGATGTTTGTGCGAATTTTGGTGGCGGTGGGGGTGGTCCATGCACCTTTGCTGCGCGTTTTGTGGTTGCCCATTGTGCTGGCTGCTGGCGCAGGGTTGGCTTATGCCATCTACCTGCACTTGATGCCGCACGATGAGGATGAGGGCAGTGAGGTGAAGGTGTCTAACCCGTTTGAGCTGCGCCCCGCCATTACCTTTGGCCTGCTGTATGGGGTTATTCTGCTGCTGGCGCGCACGGCCAATTTGTATTTTGGCGATGTGGGGTTGTATCTCTCCAGCCTGTTTTCCGGGCTGGCAGATGTAGATGCGATTACGCTTTCTGTGACGGAGTTGAGCCGGAGCGGCGGGTTGGACCGGGTTACGGCGGCGCGGGCTATTTTGCTGGCAGCCATGGCGAACACGGCCGTTAAAGGGGGGATTGTTCTTTCTGGTGGCACAGCCGAATTGCGCCGCGCCTTCTGGCCCGGCTTTTTGCTCATTCTGGCGGTGGGCAGCGGCACAGCGCTGCTGCTATAAGCGCGTGAAACGTGAAGGCATTTTGGCTTTTGCCTGGCGCTTCACATTTCACGCTTTTACCGCCCTACCCCCACGTTGCCGCCAAACGCGGCCGACATTTCCTCATAGATGGCAGCAATGCTTGCCTCATCGCCACGATAGAAGTTGCCGTTGGCGCGGGTGACGAGGGTAGAGAGGGTGCGCTCGTCGGCGTCGCTGCCATAGGCAATGCCAAACACGGTGTCGCTGTTGGTCGTTACCAGGCGAATCAGCTCCTCGGTGAAGGCGTAGCGATAACTGCGTGTGTCCATGCCGTCAGAGAGAATGACCAGCGCGTTTGTGCTGTCTGGAGAGGCGGTGCGCGCCAGCAGAGAGGCGCCATCGCCAATTGCATCGAAGAGAGTGGTGTCGCCAGAGGCCACCAGGTCTCGAATGACGCGGATGATCTTGTTGCGATTTGGCCCTACCTGCACGTGGTTGACTACAAGTTGTGGCTCGGTGGCAAAGGCGATGATGGAGAGGTAATCCTCATCCCCCATTTGCTGCACGAATTGGATGGCAGCATCGCGCATATTTTCCATTTTTGCGCCACGCATACTGCCAGAGGTATCGAGCAGCATGACCAGGTTGACGTCTTTGCGCGCCGAGACCCAGAGCGCCTGCGCGCCATAAATGGTGGGGACGCTGGGGCTGGCAAAGATTACTTCTGGCTGGCTGGGGTCTATGGCAAAACGGCCGTCTAGTTCCACACCCGCGCTTACTGGCCGCAGCCCCACGCTAACGGCCGTTGCCTGCCCTTGCTGGCTGAGCAAAAAGTCGCGGAAAGCGGCTGCCCCTTCTTGGGCGGCGCTGCTGGCGTTACGGTTGATGCAGGCGGGGTGCGTGGCCATGAAGGTGCCCTCCAGCGGGTAGATGGGCGTAATTTCTCCTTTGCCGTAGTAAACGGCCGTGTTCTCATACATGATGCCGGCCGTCAGGTAGTCAATGCCGCGCTCGTACATTGTTGCCGCCAGTGCGTCTGTGCTACTGCTAAACCAGGCCACCCCTCCTTCAAACGCCCGCACCGAGGCCTGTACCAGCGGCATTTCAATCTCGTCTACCGTTACCGCTTCCCGCTTGTTGCGTGCCGAATGCACCACTGCCAGCAGCGTGCTAACCCCAGACGCGGAAAGGCCAGGGTGCGTGTGCCCCAGGCGGAAAGCATCTCCCAGCTCGCCGCCGCTGTAATAACTCCAGATCGCCGGGTCGGCGGCCAGACTGCTGATGTCTAGCCAGCCCAGGGAAAGGCCCGGCCAGCCCAGCGCCGCCGCTGCTGGCTGCCACATGCCAATCACCAGTGGGCTTTGCGCCACGCTGAGGCAATCCCCCTGGAAGGCGTCGTTGCCCTGGTTGGCCAGCACATCTACCCACACGGGCTCCTCTGGCAGCCAGAGAGCGGCAGTGGCGCCTTCGGCCATTTGCGTCACGGCCAGGCCAGATTCAATGTACTGTGCCATCACATAGATGGGGTCTCCAGCGCTGTTTTTGTTGCGGGTGTTGTTGAAGGCGGCAACGGCCGTTTCCAGCCAGGGCTTCAGGCTAGAATTTGCCACCACCCCCACCACCACGGCATTGCGGGGGATGCTTTCCGCGCCATTGTCAAACAGGCCACAAGAAAGGCTAATCAGCAAGAAAACCATTATCAGCGCCCAAATGGCGCCGAACTTGTTTACTCTTACACGCAAATTTACCATGACAAATCCTGTTTACCGCCCAGATGTGACCAGCGTCAGCTCTACATACCGGTCACTGGCCTGCACATTCGGGTCAGTTGTGTTGCGGTGCGACTCCGGGGGCAACACGGCTTCTACGATGAAGCGCGCGCGGTCAATACCCTGCGAAACCAGATAATCTACCACCGACTGCGCGCGCCCCTGCGCCACTTCCAAAATTTCTGCTTCGGTATAGGGCGGGTTATTGGCCGGCCAGGCAGAAGAGCCTTTGATGCGCAGCAGCAGGCCCACGCTCTGCGAGAGGGTAGGAACCACGCAAGAATCTAAAATGCGCCGTGATTCTAGCGTTAGCTCGGTAGATTCTGGCAGGAAAGAGAAAGTGCGACAGGGCAACACTGCCAGGGTTGTTGCGGCATCTGGCTCTCCTGTGGCTACGCCGGTCAGATCGAGCTGTGGTGAAATGGAGAAGGTGTCGTTGACGGGATTGCCGAAGGGTTGCAGGCTGGCCTGCTCGCTGGCGCGCAGCACAAAACGCGGTTCCACCAGGCTGGTGATGTCATCGTTGGGCACGGGCAGGTCAGAAGCGGCCCAGACACGCCGCGCAATTTGCAGACGGTTGATAATGGGGCGCGTATCGCGCATGACAAAGGCGTTGTCGCCCAGATCTGCCTGAGCAATGTTCTCTAGCCATCCACGCAGGTCGGCAACGGCCGTTTCCCGGTAGACGGCGCTCCAATCATTATTACCCCAGGCAGCAATTTGCGCCGCCGCCGTGTTAAAGTCTTCCACCTGCGCCTTCAGCGTGGCAAACCAGGCATTGTGGAAGTTCTGCACCAGCACCGGATTCTCGCTCAGGGACTGGCGCGAGGTTACAATCACATCTATGACAATGCGTAACTGTGCTGAACTGAGTAAGGGGGTGCCGCCGCTTTGCGCTGCCTCATAAATATCTGGGTCCCAGGCAGAGACTGCATCTGCCTGCCCGCGATTAAACGCGGCCACGGCGTCAGCCACGCTATCCTGCGGAACCAGCGTCACGTCAGAGCGCGGACTGAGTTGGGCAATCGAGAGGGTATAGTAGACAAAGTATTCGCCCACGCTGCCCCGCGAGAAAGCAATGCGTTTGCCCTTCAGATCATTGATGGTGGCAATGTTGCGCCCCCATAGCTGGTCGGCCCCGGCGCTCTCATCCACAATGGCCGTAATCACGCCGGGGCTGGTCAGCGCCACCGAATCTAGCGTGGTTAGCAGGCAGTTCCATTGGCCAGAGTTGAGCAGCGCGGCGCGTTGCTCTTCGGCAATGGTGTACTTTTCATTCAGGTCAAAGGGGATGATGCCGAGATGGAAGCCATTTTCAATGTCTTTGCCGCTCATCTGCATTTGTTGCAGGGTAAAGTAACTACCAAAGGCATCGGCGGCACAAATGTAAGTGGGCTTGCCATCCTGGCGGTTATAGTTTGGTCCCCAGACAGGTTCAGGCGAATCTAAACGGCTGCTGGGCGTGGTGTTGCTATCCGCGTTGTAGGCAAGGACGCCACAAACGGCGAGCATGGCAATGCCAATGATAGCAATGAAGATGATGCGTGTTCTGTCCATGGTATGCTCCTTATACGTGATAGCCCAGGTTACGTAGCACGTCCCCAGGGGCCTGGCCGGGGAGAAGTTGAAATTGGTAACGGCCGTTGTTCGTCCGGTCTACAATTAATTCATTCGCCTCTGGCAGCACGCAGTGCTTGCTGCCGCGCACTCCGCCCAACATCTCCTGGTAGGCGCCAATGCTAAAAAAGCCAATGTAGAGATCATCTGTTTCCACCGGCAGGTAAAGCGGCGTTTCGCTGCCTTTGGGCGGGTAGACGTCATCACTGTCACAGGTAATGCCGCCAAGCTGCACCTGCTGAAACGGCTTATCCAGGTGGTTGAGCGGCAAGACGATAAAATGTTCACCCAAAGCCCAGCTATCGGGAAAAGAACTCATAATTGAGCCATCTATAATGTACCAGGGTTTGGCCGAGTGATTGTCTTTGGTCAGCACAATCTTGAACAGGTGCGCGCCATGTTCCGAGGTGGTATACCGGCCGAATTCCCCCATGATGTCTGGCTCTGGCACGCCGTAGCGGGCGCATGTCTGCTGAAAAGCGGTCAGCAGCAGGCGCACAAAATGGTGATAGTCAAACTCGAAGTTCAGCGTCATCGGCGCAGGCATACCCCCACCAAAATTAAAGATGCTCAGCGTAGGATGGCGCTGGCGCAGGCGCGCATACAGCTCAATGCCAGGGCGTAAATAAGAAAGAAAGGTCGCTTCGTCAACAAGCTGGCTGCCTACCATGTAATGATACATCTTCAGGCTCAGGTTAGGCGCAGCAGCGACGTAGTCGGCTGCCTTCCACATTGCTTGCAAGTCCAGGCCAAAGCGGGAATTGGCTGCTTCCATTTCCGCTTCGGTGGTGTTGGGGCCATAGCTCTTTTGCCGCAGCCCCACGCTGAAGTGGTAACCCGATTGCAGCAGGGGCGGAATTTCGCTCAGGTCTTCAATGACGGGTATCACCTGCTCATGGTCGCGGCGCAGACGAATGATGTTTTGGGCATAATGAGAGCCGGCAGGCTTGAAGCCGTTGCAGATGACCATGCGGTCTGGCGTAAGCAGACCAAGCTGGATCATGTGGCGGGCAATGTCCACGTCAATGGTGGAAGACATCTCGTGATGTGCACCCGCGCCCAGGGTGGTGCGGATGACCTCTTCGGCGGCATTGGCTTTGGAGGCGTAAGTGTAATGGAAACGGCCGTTGTAGCCAATTTCGGCGATCACTTCAGCAAAGACGCGCTGCATTTGCGCAATGCGGTAACGGATGATGGGCAGGTAGACAATTTCTAACGGACTGCGCAGCGCCTGCCCCAGCCCCTCCTCGCCCCCGCCATCAAGGAAAATTTGCGCCAGGTCCAGGTCTTCAAAGTGCAAACGGCCGTTGCGCACATTCAAGTAATCATTAAAGTAATAGCGATTGGGCACAGGGTCTTCACTCTCCCAGCCGATGATTGCTCGCGTCATGCTTTTGCCTCCACAAAGGTTTCACCAGCATTATACACAACTTACCTGGCAGAGAAACGCCAGCGGAAAAATTCTTGACATGGAACACCCGTTCTTGTATACTTTGCACAGAACAAATGAGCGATTTTGTCAGGTGCTGGCCATTTTTCTGTTGGGCACGCCTGACGGAGCAATCCTATGAAAAAAGAAAAGCCGCTGTCACAACGGCAGCAAAGTATCCTGAACTACATCCTTGACTACTTGCAAGAACATCGGCGCCCACCCACCATCCGCGAAATTGGCCAGGCTGCCGGCATTACCTCCACCTCGGTGGTAAACTACAACCTGGAGCGGCTGACAGAGCGGGGCTTACTTGAGCGGGAGGCAGAAGTTTCACGTGGTTTGCGCCTGACAGATAAGGCGTTACTGGAGCTGCGCCACGTTGGCCAGGTGATTACCGACCTGACCGAAACGGCCGCTACAGCTATGAATGTGGCCACAGAATCATTTGGGCGTATGGTGCGCATTCCGCTGCTGGGCAACATTGCCGCTGGTAAGCCGATTGAGGTGGGCAGCGAAAGTTTTGCCACGTATGACGAAGACGACGCCCTGGAGCTGAGCGTTTCTATGTTGCCTACCTCGCGCACAGATGATCTCTTCGCCCTGCGCGTCAGCGGGGACTCGATGATTGACGCGATGGTAAATGATGGCGACATTGTCATTATGCGCCAGCAAGAAGTAGCCAGAAATGGGGATATGGTAGCCGTATGGCTGAATTCCAGCAGCACCACCACGCTGAAATACTTCAACCATGAAGGTTCGCAAATCCGCTTGCAGCCAGCCAACCCAACCATGGAACCCATTTACGTGGACCCGGAAGATGTGCGCGTGCAAGGCAAGGTAATGATGGTGCTGCGGCAAACGGCGTAGGGCGGCGAAATGTGAATGAGAAGTGGTCGGCAACGGCCGTTTCTTTTTCTTTACTTTAAAGAACAAATGTTCTCTTTTTTTCGACCGAGCTTTCCTTTACAAATTCTTTCACGGAGGAACCCGGAGGATTTACAGAGCTTTACTGAGGAAGAAGCCTGCTTTTCCGCCAGGCCCTCTGTGACTTTTCCGTACCCTCCGTGTTCATTCTGGAAAATTTTTGTAAAGGTCCGTGCGTTTTGATTAAACCATGTTCAGATTAAAAACTGGAGATTGAAAATTGACAATCTCCAGTCTCCACTTTCTTTGCGAGGTGAACCCATGCCCCAATATGGCCCAGAATTGCGGCAAAAACGGCTGCAACACCAGCTAGAACTGCAAGCGCGGCAAATTGAGCGCGTGCTGAGCCAGCATGACGCTTCGGCGCGGGTGGTGGGGGGAACCGTGCGCCCGCGCGCAGTGCAGTTTGACGTGCAGGCGGGGCTGGTGCAGGGCATAGAGCGTCTGAAGGAGCTGAAAGAGGAACTGGTGCGCGCGCTGGGTGGGGCGATGGTGTATTTTGCCCCGGATAACGGCCGTGATAACGGCTGTCTTAACCTGGAAGTAGCACAATCGGAAGCTGTGCCCATCCCTCTGCTTGAGTTGCTGCCCTTGCTGCAAGAAGTGCCGCCGCTAACGGCCGTACTGGGTCTGGCCGAGGACGGCCGTCCGGTACTGCTAAACTTTGGCGAGGTGGAAATGACGCACATCCTCATTGCCGGGGATGAAGCAGCCGGCAAAACCAGCCTGCTGCGTACCCTGGCACTATCCCTGGCCATGCACAATCGCCAATCTCAATTACAGTTGCTAGTATGCCAGCACGCCCCTGGCACGGCCACCGATTTGCAGCCGCTGAGCTATTTGCCCCACATGCTGGCTGGCGTTAGCACCACAGTTGGCGAAAGTGTCCAGCTCTTTGCCTTTTTGTGTAGCGAAATGGATTATCGGCGCGAACAGAAGGTACGCGCTCCGGCCATCGTCGTATTGGTTGACGAGATCGTGGCGCTGCTAGAAAAAGCGGAAACAGAAACGGCGGGCAACGACCTGATCAGCAACATTACACGCCTGCTGCAGCGCGGCGCTGAGGCAGGCATTCACCTGGTTTTGGCAACGGCGCGCCCGACGGCGCGGGCGCTTAGCGGCTGGCTAAAAGCAGAGCTGCCGGTGCGCCTGGTAGGTAAAGTGGCAGACGCTGCCAGTTCCCAGGCCGCAACTGGTGTACCAGACGCCCAGGCAGAATATCTGCTTGGCAGTGGGGATTTTGTTGCGGCCAGCCCAGCCGGTGTGCTGCGCTTCCAGGCAGCCTACCTCAGTGACTACGACTTGCACCTGATATTGGAAGAACTGCATCGCCAGCGCCCGCGGGTGCTTCTGGCACAGATAACCAGTACGCGCACCAGTCTGCCGGCATCAGAAACGGCCGTTGCCGACCAACCGTTCGCCTTTGATGGGGATGAAATCTCGCTAGGTGGTGCGCCGGAAAGAGAAATTTTTGTGAGGTTAGAGAAATGAAAAGTGGTATGTTATGGCTGGACGCGGATGCCAGGCGGCCGTTTGCAGAAAAGGTAAAACGCGCGGCAGACTATTATCGGGATAAGTACGGCCGTTTTCCCACCCATTGCCTGGTTAATGCGGCAACCCTGGGTGATGAACGCACGGTAGACCAAATTGTTGTGCAATCAGTCCCTACGGTGTTGCCCAACTACTTCTGGCTTGGCGTCGAAGCCAATTGAACCTGAAACAGGATAGAGCGACTGATTGACCCTGGCACAACCTGCCATCTTCGCTTGCTTACTTGCCCCCCTAATTAATCTGCTTCATCCAGATTGAGCGGAATCCCCCACCAATGGCAGTGACGGTTGCGCGGTACATATGCCCATCCTCCCCCGGAACATCGGCGCTTATCTCCCGCCCCTCTTCACCCACCTCTTGGTTAATCAAATACAAAAACTCTTTTCCCTTCACCAGTTGCGTCACCGCCTGGCCAACGACCAGGTGTGCCTCAGGTAAATTAAGCGCGGCGCGTGCTGCCTTGTTACTCAACATCACCTTATTGCGCATGTCCAGTACCAAAACCGCATCTTCCGTACGCTCAACCACGCTGCTTAGAATGGTGCGCTCAGACTGAATCTGGCTGAAGATATTGGCATTATTAATGGCAATGGTGGTATAGCCTGCCAGGGCGGAAAGTGCGCGGGTGTCGTTGCTGTCGAACGACGTTTCTTTAACGCGGTTGGTCACGCCCAGCACGCCAATTGGCTTGTCTTGCAAGATGAGGGGGACGTAAATGAGAGACTTGACCAACAGCGCCGTGTGCGTGCGCTTCCACTGAGAGTCTCCGCCAACGGCAATAGCGCGCTTGGTTTGTAGCACCTTGCCGGCCAGACTGTCGTTCACACGCTTGCGCATAGATTGTGCTTTGGAATCCAGGTTCTTTGACGCGCGGATATAAAGTTCCCCCTGTTCCTCATCCAGCAGCATCAGCATTCCTTCTTCCGCCCCTACCACGTAAACGGCCGCTTCTACCACACGGTGCAGCACTTCTTCCAAATTGAGCGAAGAGGAAACCGATTTCCCCACACCGTACAACACGTTTAGCTCTTGGGCGCGCCGCTGGAGCTGCGAATTGCTTTCCATGAGCTGCTGCACAAGCTGGTCACGCTCACGCTGCAAGCGGCTTTCGCGCAAAGCCCGGTCTACCGAGGCGCTTATCTCGTCTACGTCAATGGGTTTGATAATATAATCACGAATACCCAGGCGGAACCCGGCAACGGCCGTATCTTCGGAGCCATGTGCCGTTACCAAGATTGCGGGAATGTTGATGTTTCGCTCCCGCAGCTTTTGTAACACTTCCAGCCCGGTCAGGCGCGGCATTTGCTGGTCAATGATGATCAGGTCTGGCTCCTTGGCGATTGCCATTTCCAGCCCCATCAGCCCATTAGTCGCCGTCAACACCTCAAAACCCTTGGGTTGCAAGATGTATTCACTAATGAACTCGCGAATTTCCTGAGAATCGTCAATGACTAATACGCGCTCGTACATGAATAATTGTCCTAAGGTAGTAACCTTGCCGAATTATAGTTTACTACTCGTTACCTTACATCGCAACTGACACGCAACGAACTCAGCAATTCTCAACTTAAGCCTGCTTCACAAAGCTGTGTATACCCGTTCGTAGTGCCAACTTTAGTCGGTTGCCCGCTAAGGCGGTCACTACAAACTTTTCCGCGCTGTCCCGTCCACCCGCATGGTTTCAAATTCAGAATTATTGCAACGAAATGCGCGCAGATGAACAGATTTGTCCAGGTGGAACTGTTGCGGTAACATGAACCGCCGTATAGCGAATAGAGTATAACATATGACTGACTATTTTTCTTTCAAAGTCCGCCCTATCTATCTCCTGTTTGCGTCATTTTTCACGCTGGCTTTGCCCGGCCTGGCAACAGCCTGCCGCCAGGCTGAAGTAACGCCGTTGCCCATTGTAGTGACGGAAGTGGTAATCATCGAAGAACAAGAAGTGGTGGTCACACGCCTGGTCAGGCAGGTGGTGGCCGTAACAGTGACGCCTGTGCCAGAGACAGCACAGCAAGAACCGGTGACGCTAGACCTGGGATATGTGGGTAGTTTTCCGAACGTAGACCCCCAGAAGGTGGCTGGAGACCTGGGCGGAGACTTGCTCGATAACCTTTTTGTGGGGCTGACGCGCTTTAACCACGAAACCAATCAGGTGGAGCCGGAGCTGGCGCAAAGCTGGGCCGTGAACGGCCGTGTCTGGACATTTACCTTACGGGATGACATCTTCTGGGTGCGCCCTGTTGTTGGTCGCTCGCTGGCAAACTGGCGCGTGGAACCTGTGCGCCCCGTAACGGCTGCCGACGCCGTAGCGGCTATTCAGCGCATTTGCCAGCGCAGCACCGAAACTCCAGATGCCTTCATCTTCTTTATCATCGAAGGGTGTGAAGCCGTCTATCGCCAGGACGCCCCCGACCCTGCTGCTCTGGAGCAAATAGCAGCGCGGGCGCTTGACGAGACGACGCTGGAAATAACCCTGACCCAACCCGCCAGCTACTTCCTCACCATGACTACCATGTGGGCTTTAACCCCTATTCCGGGTGCAGAGATAGCCGCCTGGGCCGCAGAACGGCCGGTAAAAAACTGGCTAGACATCGAGCAGCTCATGCTCAGCGGTCCCTTTGTGCCCGTGCCGGCCACCTGGGGCAGCAATCGCTTAACGCTGCAGGTGAACCCATACTGGACACTGCCGCGCCGCGGCAATGTAGAAATAGTTAACATAAACTATCTGGATTCTCAAGAGAATGCGTTCAAACTGTGGGAAGCACGCAGTTTAGATGTCAGCCCACTGCCGGCGGGCCGACGCAATGCGTTTCTCAGCCAGTTACCCACCAAGGCGCGCCTGGTGACGGAGCAGACCGTTTTTTACCTGGGCCTAAACTTTAATAGTGCCGTGTTTCGCGAGCCGGCGCTGCGGCGTGCTTTTAGCGCCGCCCTGAACCGAGAAGAGCTGGCGCGAGGGGTGTACGGCGCGCGCGCCTTGCCCATGCGTCATCTCTCACCGCCGGGGGTGCTGGGTGCGCCCCCTCTGGAGCAGACGGGCATTGGCTACAGCCCAGATTTTGCCCTGGCTCAGCTCTCCCAAAGTGGGTTTCGCTCTTGTCGCCTGCTGCCGCCTATTCGCTTTATGGTGAGTACGCTTGATTTGTCGTTGCTGCAGGCAGAGTTGGTGCGCGATATGTGGGTCAGGGAATTGGGCTGTGACCCAGGTCAAATTGTGATTGAACAGGTTGAGTTTGGCACGCTGCTGGCAAGCACGCGCCCCGATGCCGTGAACCGGCCTGACGTGTGGGAACTGGGTTGGGCTTCTTATTACCCGGATGCGCATAACTGGTTGCACGATTTGCTGCATTGCACGGAGAGTGAAAACCGCCAGAATCGCCCCTGTTCGGAGGCAGATGAGCTGCTAACGCAGGCAACGGCCGTATTGGAACCAGAACAGCGCGCAGCCATCTATCGGCGTGTCGAGAATCTCTTTTTTGGCGAAAATGGCGAAGTACCGCTCATTCCGCTCTACGTGCGCGGCAATTATGTGCTGGTACAAAACTGGCTGACCTACACGCCGGCGATTTTTGGCGGCGAGCAGTTTGATACGTATCTGATTGATGTGGACCTGAAGCGTTTGCAACGGAGTCGTTAACGGCCGTATGTCTGAACTCTCCCCTCTTTTCTTAAACACCCTGGCGCAGTGGGGACTGTCTCTGCAAAGGGCACAGCAGGAAAAGCTGCGCCATTACCTGGCGCTGCTGCTGACCTGGAATGAGCGGCTGAACCTGACCGCCATTCGTGACCCACAGCAGATGCAAATTCGCCACTTTCTGGACGCACTGAGCTGTGTACAGGTGACAGGAGACCTGAACGGCCGTTCGCTAATAGACGTGGGTGCTGGCGCGGGCTTCCCGGGGTTGCCCCTGAAAATTGCTTTTCCTGATTTGCACCTGACGCTGGTGGAAAGCGTGAGCAAAAAAGCCAATTTCCTCACAATGGTGGCCACTGAACTAGGGCTGCGCGGTGTGGCAGTTCTGGCGGAACGCGCCGAAGTGGTGGGGCAGCAGCCGCTACACCGCGAACAGTATGATTGGGCGGCGGCGCGTGCGGTGGCCGACTTGCGCGTGTTACTAGAGTATCTGCTGCCGCTGTGCCACGTGGGAGGCAGCGCCCTGGCGCAAAAAGGACCGGCAGCAGCACAGGAAGTAGAGGTGGCGCGCGCGGCGTTAGCTGCCCTGGGTGGGGGCGCGCCTGTGCTGCACCCTGTGCAGCTACCACAGCAAGAGCATCTGCATTACCTGGTAACGATTCCGAAGGTGAAAGAAACCCCGGCGATCTATCCGCGTCGCACGGGCGTACCGGGGAAACGGCCGTTGTAGATAATGACCGCCGACCGCCGCCTGTAAGTGTAGCCCGGGTTGCCAAACCTGGTTGGTGTGCGCAGGTTTGGCAACCTGCGTTACGGCTTCATTTGTGGTGGTGTGCCGCCGTTCATGAAAGCTCCTTTCGTAAAGGAGGGCGCACAATTTGCGCACGATAAACAGTTTGCGGCGTGCTAATCCCTTTCAGCATCACCTTTTCCACGCGCTCAAAGGGAATGTATTCCAGGAGGCCTGTGGAGCGCTTTTGCAGCACCTGGTAAATAGATTCGGAGATAATAATTTGCCCATCTTCCGCTTTCTCTACCAGGCGGTGTGCTTTGTTCATCGCCTCGCCCACCATGCGGAAGCTCATGCGCGACTCTGCGCCCACGTTCCCCACCACCACTTCACCCATATCTATGCCAATGCCCAGGCCTAATTCGCTACCGGCGCGCTCATACCAGGTCTGGCGTAGTTGGTTAAAACGGTGCTGCATGGTCAGCGCTGTCTTCACTGAGAGATAGTGGGCGTTGGGTTGGTCAAAGGGAGCATTAAAGCCAACCAGCAGTTCGTCGGCCGTTAGCTCAAACACCGTTCCTTCATTTTCCAGCGCTATCTCCATCATGTTGGTGAAGAATTCGTTGAGCTGGGCAATGGCTTCGTCTGGCTCAACTTTCATGATCATGCCGCCTGTCCAGTTACGCAGGTCGGCAAACATCACGACGGCATGTCGTCGTTCGCGCCGCGAAAGCAGGCCAGGTTCATGGGAGAGAACGTGTTCAACCAGTTTTGGCCCCATGTAGCGGGAGAACGTTTCCTTCACGCGCTGCTTTTCTTTGCGCTCTTGTTCCAGGCGCATCGCCTCAATGCGCTTAAACTCGGTAACATCTTGCATAACGGCAGCGTAACCTACACCCTGGATGGGAGAAATGCTGGCGTAGAGCACACGGCCGTTTCTCAGGCTGATTTCTTGTGGCTCTTTCTGCACCGATGCTTGCTGGAACAGCGGCATTAACACGCGCAACTCCGGCACTTGGCGGATAGAGCGTCCTTTGACCTCGGCGGCGCGCAATTGAAAGAGGCGTTCTGCCGATTGATTAAATAAAGAGATGTGCCAACTTTCGTCTGTGGTGAGAATGGCTTCTGAGGATTGCGCCAGCACCGCTTCTAGTTTGCGCCGCTCTTCGTTCACCTGGGTGAAGAGATAGGCGTTTTCGATGGCGGCCGTGGCCTGGGCGCCTATTGTTTCCAGCAGCGCCAGGTGTTCTGGCGTAAAGTAGCCCTCTTCAGGATGATTGAGAATGAGCACGCCAACCGGCCGTTCAGCGGTGAAGAGAGGCACGCCAATGGCAGAGCCTGTTTCGTTTGGGCTATCGGGCAGGATAATCCAGCGCGGATCGTTATTGATGTCTACGATGATGTCGCCGCGTCGGTTCTCAATCAGCCAGCCGCCCAGCCCGCGTGTCATCACGTCGAGGCTGACGCGACTGGAAATAGTCAGCTCAGACCCGGCGCGAATAAGGTACTTTGTGGTTACATCGCGAGATTCATCCAAAAGCATGATGTTGCCCTTGGTGGCGCCAACGGCCATTTGCGTTTGAATGATAATCTCCGACATGGTGGCGTCCAGGTCTAGCTTGTTGCTGATGCCACGACTGATGTGGTAGAGCAGCTGTAGGCGGTTGCGTTCTTCTTGCAGCCGCTGGCGCGCATGTTTGAGCTGAATCAGCGTGCGCACGCGCACCAGCAACTCCTCGCGCACGTGCGGTCGCGAGAGAAACTCGTCCGCACCAGCCGAGATGCCCTCGATGCGGTACTGCGTTTCGCGTAGCGCAGTGACCATGATGACAGGAATGAGGTGGGTGCGTGGCTCCTTTTTCAAGGCCTGGCACACCTCAAAGCCGTTGATGTCTGGCATCATCACGTCGAGGAGGATAATGTCTGGGTCATGCTGCTGTGCCATTTCGATCCCTTCAAATCCGCCACGGGCTTGCAGGATTTTGTATCCCTCCATGCTGAGTTGGGAAGTCAAAAGCAACCGGTTTTCGGCGTTATCATCCACAATGAGCACAGTTGACTTTTCGGGTTTGGGGTGATCTTTGTTGTTTGTCATGCGCTTTTCTGAAAGTTACAAAATGCAGCCGGTGATGGGTGGAATAGGAATGGTTTAACTGATGGGATCAGATGATGTCAGTACACGGCCGTTCTGCACTGCCAAAGAGGTGGCCTGGCGCAGAAAATCGGCCGTAAACATGCCGGGGTCGGTTGCCGTCAGCAGCGCCTGTGCGGCTTGCTTGACATAATAAAGCAACAGGGAGCGCCGCTGCGCATCCAATTCGGCGACGACCTCGTCAAGCAGCAAAACGGGTGTTTCTTGAGTGACCTGCGTCATCCACTGAATTTCTGCCATTTTTAAGGAAAGGATGGCACTGCGCTGCTGTCCGCGTGAACCGTAGTGGCCGAGATGACGGCCGTTCACCTCCAGCAGCCAATCATCCCGATGGGGGCCAACACTGCTGACGCCGCGAGCAATGTCCTGGGGGACGGCCGTTTGCAGTTCCCTGGTAAAACGGGTGCGAATCGCTTCCTGGTCTATCCCCCCCATTTGCAGCCAGCTTCCCAGCTCTGCCAGAGGCTCTGCCACGCCATTGCGCCGTTGCCCATTTCCCAGCAAACGCGGCAAATAATGCAGCCTGATGGATTCCACCCCATCTGTAAGCGACTCGTAGTGGATGCGCTGCGCTTCGCGTCCCATTTCCTGGCAAAATAGCGCCCGGCGGGCAAAAATCAGACTGCCCCAATGCACCAGCTTTTCATCATAAATGGGCAGCAGCTCTTTGCTGCTTTGTCCTTCGGCCAGTTGACGCAACAACGCATTGCGTTGCTCCAACAGCTTATTGTACTGAGAGAGCGCCTGGCAGTAAATAGCATCCACCTGACAGAGTGTGATATCCAGATAGCGCCTTCGCTGGCTAGGCGTGCCGGTGACAAGCTGGATGTCTTCGGGCAAAAACAGCACCACGCGCAGATTGCCCAGAAAGTCCATCAGGCGCACCTTTCGCCGGTTGATTAACGCTTCGCGACGAAAGCTGGACTGCCCCAATTTTTGCTCTTTAATCAGGCGTATTTCTAGCTGCCGCTCTTCTCCCTGGGCGACCACACTGGCTGTCAGACGGCCGACCACAATTGGTTGTGTTGGGTCATCCGCATCCCAATTGAGCAGTTGTTGCTCTTGCTCGGCGTGAGGGGAGCGGGTGGTCGCTAAATAGTAAATGGCTTCCAGGAGGTTGGTTTTGCCCTGGGCATTGCTGCCATACAGCAACGTAGAGCCGGGGGAGAGATCAAGCTCTAAACGGCCGTAATTCCGATAATTAGTCAACGACAGATGGCGAACATACATGAAAATTCAATTTCCTGCTTGCATCACGCAGCCACATTTTAGCAAAATCTTGACCACCCGGCAGGTTCTCTGGCGCCTGCGGGTATCTTGCATGTAGCAATTCTCGGCATAGTGCAAGCGATCTTTACAATTTGACCGCCGACTACCAACCGCTGACCGCGATTTTGCCAGTCATGGGCGGTCTGGTGTCGGTCGTCTGCGGTCAAGTCAATGCCCTGGATTGAGCGTTGCTGAACTGCGGAAGAAACTGGTTGCGATGCCCTCTACTCCATGCTATGCTATGCGCTATGCCTGCATTTCCTAAGCGCGCCTAAATTTTGCCAATAGCGTGTGGGTTTTTGGCCCGACAGCGCAAGCAAGGCCGTATTTGCAGATATTTCAGTTGTGTTCATCTCGTTGGTCGGTTGTCGGCCGTTCGCGGTCATTTTCACAGGAGTTCTTCCATGCCAGAAACCGGTATCCCTACTCGTTCGCCGCTCACCCTGATTTTGATTGCCCTCTTAGTGATTGTGCTTCCCCTGGGAATAGGCCTTTTTGCTGCTCCCCGGCTAGTCGCACAACCCAAAATTGGCATCATTCGTCTGAACTACGATATTTTTAGCAGCACGGCCTATGAAGTTACAGAGCAGCTAAAATACGCGCAGGAGAACGACATCAAATCGGTAGTGTTGATCATCAATAGCCCTGGCGGATCGGCGGCCTTTAGCGAGGAGCTGTACCTGGCGGTACTAAACGCGCGGCAGCACATGCCCATCGTCGCCAGCATTGATTTGCTGGCAGCCAGTGGCGCTTATTACATGGCCGCTGCCGCAAACGAAATTTACGCCAAACCTACCTCCGGTGTTGGCAGCGTGGGTGTTATTGCTTTTTTGCCTACCGGAGTTTTCATTGAAGAAGATTTACTGACGACTGGCCCCTACAAGGCGTTTGGCGGCACGCGCGATGGTTCGGTGCGGCAGATTGAGCGCGCCAAATTCGCTTTTCTGGAGGCAGTGGCGATTGGGCGCGGTGACCGCCTGAAAATCAGCTTGGCTGATCTATCGCGTGCAGAAATTTATACAGGTGTGCAGGCGTGGGAGTACGGCCTGGTAGATGACCTGATCTCCACAGAAGAGGCGATTCGCCGCGCCGCCGAGATGGCCGGGGTGCGGAATTACGAGGTGGTTGAGCTTTATCCGCTGACGTTTGGCCAGGGAACCAATTACTTTTTTGGTGCGTATCAGCCGCAGCCGATTGATATGCATAGGCTGTGGCAGCCACCCACTGATTGGCCGGCGGGTTTGTACTATCGGCACGTTGTGCCGGCGGGACAGTAGGCATCAGGATGAAGGATGAAGGATGAGAAAGGCGTCTTTGCCGTCTAGAGCTAGAGTAAAGGGTTTGTTAGGTGAATGTTTTTCTGGCTCTGGCTCTACTTTTTTAATGGTGGTGTCCCCATTCATGAAGTCCCCCTTACTTAAAGGCAAGGTGATCAGACATGCGTAGAATACCTCTCTTTTTAGCCATTTTTATGTTGCTGCTGGTTTTGCCAACAGGGGTGCGCTTTTTTCACTTTTACCGCCTAGGTGGCGGGCAGGCCGCACCTCCGCCGCGCTATGACCCGGCACAGGTGGCGCAGGTTTCGGCCGTGCCGACGCCTGCGGCCGGGGCGTTTGTGGATGAGCCAACGGTAGGGCAGGGGTATGTGCTGCTGGATATGGCGCATCGCAATCAGTTTACGCTGGATGAGATTGGTTATCTAGACGGCCGTTTGGCGGCGCGTGGATATGAGTTATTGCCTTTTCGTGGTGGGGATTTGTCTCGTGCTTTGCGTGCGGCGACTTCGTTCGTGGTGCTGACGCCGCTGAATACCTTTAGCGAAGATGAGGTGCGCGCCGTGACCGATTTTGTGCAGCGGGGTGGCCGCCTGTTGCTGATCGGCGACCCTACGCGCTTTGGCGTTGGCTTTGAAGAGACGACGTTCTCTTTTGAGGTATTTCTTGAATCGAACAAGCTGCCACTAAACAGTCTGGCCAATGCGTTTAACATCGCTTTTAACGGCGACTACCTGTACAACACAGTAGAAAACGAAGGTAACTTCCGCAACATTTTACTGCAAGGAGGGGCCTTTGCTGAAGATGCGCTGACTGATGGACTGGAAAAGCTCGCTTTTTACAGTGCGCTCTCGCTGCAAGTGGGGCGTGAGGCGAAGGTGCTGCTGCGGGCAGATGACAACACCTGGTCTTCAGCGACAGATAGACCGGGGGGGCTGATTTTGGCAGCCAGCAGTCAGCAGGGGCGGGTATTGGCGCTGGGGGACATTCACTTTTTGCTGGAGCCGTACCACACGGTGTTTGACAACGGCCGTTTCATTGCCAACATTACCGACTTTCTTGCTGGTGACGGACGCCGCGATTTTGTGCTGACAGACTTTCCCTACTTCTATCAGCGGCCGATTGACCTGGTGTACACCGGCTCACCGCAGCTTGGCCCCGGCGTCTTTGACGAGATCATTGCCCTGCAAGAGGCATTCCGCCGCACCGGACAGGAGCTTCAGCTTGCCGCTACGCCAAAGAGTAACCATGATGTGCTTTACCTGGGGCTGTATAACCAGGCAGAGGAGGTGCTGGCGCTATTGGCAACGCAGGGCATTACGCTGACTATCCGGCCTCCCATCCTCACCCAGGAG
Source organism: uncultured Anaerolineae bacterium (assembly GCA_937943625.1). Classification (GTDB taxonomy): domain Bacteria; phylum Chloroflexota; class Anaerolineae; order Promineifilales; family Promineifilaceae; genus JACSRF01. The sequence goes on from CALEAD010000020.1 coordinate 50,413, forward strand.
CAGTTGCGCGCCCAGGAAGCCGCTGCTGGTAATAATGGGGAAGAGTCAGAAGGAGCGAAAAAGAAAGGGACTCCGCCTGAAGCAGAGGAAGCGGCTACGCCGGAAGCGCAGCCAGCCTTGCGCCTCATTGAGTCGGAGTTAGGCAAGGTGCAGATGTCGGGAACGGCCGTAATCCTGTTGCACCAATCCCCCAGCCAGCGCAGCGTAGTGGTGCTGGCGGCCAGCACCGATGGGCTGGCCACGATTGTCAATCGCCTGCTGGACATGATCCCACTCAACGCCAGCTACGCTCTGGCAGATTGCCTGGTGCGTGATCACCTGGCGCTGTGCCCCACCGGCATTGCCAATGAGGAAGTCGAAGCGGAACTGCGTTCTGACGTCGCGCCCGAAGAACCGCAAGAAGAGAAAGGAGAGACGTCAGAGCCGGTTGAAGAAGAAGGAGGCGGCTTCCCGCCAGGCGAGGAGCCCACTATGCAAGGCAGCATTGGCTTGGATGAGACGGTTACGGGATTTTTGCAGCTAGATGAGCGGCACGGCTGGACATTTAGTGATGGCCCGGCAAAGATAGATATCATTGTCACCAGCGCTGAACTAGACCTGATCTTGGAGCTCTACGACCCGCAGCTACGCCTGATGGAACGGATAGATGATAACTTCTCTTTCGGGGATGAGGTGCTGCTGAACGTGGCAATTCCCGACGATGGGAAGTATACGATTGTGATCTATGAGTATTTTGGCGACCCCGGCGAGTATGAGCTGACGGTAACGGCCGTTTCTGCTGACAGTGGTGCGCTTCCCGCTGTGGCCAGCCTGGAAAACATCTTCATCTTTGTAGATAACGACGGCGAAGCCCTGGACGGGGGCGTGCTGAGCGGCACAGCCTTGCGCAACCTGCTAGGCAACCAATACAACGTCACCCTTTGGACAACCGGCATAGATGGCCCACTACAGCCCACCACTCTGGAAGGCGCCAACCTGATCATCTGGGATACCGGCGACTACTATGACCCGGACGGTTTTTTTGATCCCGACACCCAGGCGATTATTGACTACATAGATAACAGCACCGCTTCCCTGATGCTCACCGGCTCTGTGCCGATTCTTTTCAGCTTCTTCGAGACCCGTTTGTTGGCCGATCTGGAAGTGGTTGGTACAGACCCCGTCCTACTCAACGGCTTCAACCTGGGTGACATCATCACCCTGGGACAGACCTATCAGACAGTAGCCAGCGAAGCATTGGTGGACGACCTGGGTGAAGGTGCCATCCCTCTCTTCAGTCGTGGGCCACAAAGCGAGTTGCCCGGCACGGCCGCCGGCGTGGCCCTGGCCGACTCCATCAGCGAAAACCAGCGCCTGCTCGTCTTGCTCTTTCCCTTTGTCGCTTTGCCGCAGGCAACGCAGGCAACGCTCCTGGCCAATATCCTGACCTGGTTTGCGCAGTAGCCTGGCGATGGGGTGACGGGGTGACTGGTCAATCTTATGAACGCTAAAATCTTGCTGGTAGATGACGACGTGCCCCTTAGCAAAGCCATCAGCGGCACGCTGTCAGCGGCGGGCTACTATCCCCTTACGGCATACACCGCCGAAGATGCCTTACAGGTTGCCTTTACGCAGCAGCCTGATTTGATTTTGCTAGACATCATGGTTCCAACCAGCGGCGGGTGGGAAGTATGCCGCCGCATTCGCGAGCTGCACGACACGGTGCCGATTATCTTTCTCACAGCCCTGGGCAACACGGAGAATGTGGTCTATGGCTTTGAGGTGGGCGCAGATGATTACATTGTCAAGCCGTTTGAGGAGGCGGAATTGCTGGCGCGTGTGAAAGCTCACCTGCGTCGTGCGCAAAACAGCGCCGCCCCGCAGCGCCTGGTGTTTGGCCAGGATGAGATTGTGATTGATTTGCGTAATCGGCTGGTGCTGGTGCGCAGTACGGCCGTTGACCTGACCCCCCGCGAGTACGAACTTTTGGTTGCCATGGCCACGCAGGCCGGGCGCGTCATTCCTGCGGCAGAGCTTGCCGGCCGCGCCTGGGGCATGACCGACAACACCGCCGTAGATAACCTGAAACCGTATATTCATTACTTGCGCAAAAAGCTAGAGCTTGACCCGGCGGCGCCACGCTGGATTATGACCATTCGTGGCGTAGGCTATCGCTTTACCGAAGGTTAAGAAATGGGAAGATAACCAGGCAGGTGGTATAATATGGCCCTGTGGAACAAGGACTTATGCTGGAGACTTCCAACCTTGTTCTTCATAGGCAGCCATTATTTTCATGAACCAACCCGACATACTCTTCATCGTTTTAGACACGCAGCGTGCAGACCGCCTGGGCTTGTATGGCTGTGAACGCAATACCTCTCCCCACATAGACCGTTTTGCCGCGGAGGGGGTAATCTTTGATCAGGCGATTTCCCCCGCACAGTGGACTATTCCCAGCCACGCCTCTCTCTTTACCGGTCGTTACCCTACGGCGCATCAGGTCACGCAATCCTCGCATAGCCTCAGCCCAGACCTGCCGCATCTGGCAGAAGTGATGCGCGCCGCCGGCTATGAGACAATTGGTTTTTGCAATAATCCCCTGGTTGGCATTCTCAACAACGGCTTCAAGCGTGGCTTTGACACCTTTTATAACTATGGGGGAGCAATTCCCAGTGTGCCGGAAAGCTCGACGACTCTGCCCTGGCCGCTCAATCATCTATTGGAAAGCTATACGCAGTTTTTGCGCCGTATCTCTTACCCCATTCAGAATTTCTTTGGCCAGTCTGACCTGGCTTTCCGCGTGTCGTTGAATGCGTGGCTGACGCCGCTTTGGTCCCGTTTTGCGAACTTCAAGGGGCAAAATGCGCGCTCGGTGCGTGATGTGGTGCACTTTTTGCAAAAACGAGAGGCACAAGGAGGAGAACGGCCGTTGTTCCTCTTCCTCAACCTTATGGAAACGCACCTGCCCTTTTGGCCGCCAGCAGAATTTATTGACAAGATGGCTCCCTATTTCCGCCGCAGCAAAGAAGCGCGCGCCATTCTGCGCCAGTGGAACCGGGAGGCGTATCGCTGGGCTGCGCCACTGGAAAAACCGCTGGGCGAGTTGGAAAGCCGCGTGCTGCACGATCTGTACGATGCGGAAGTGGCCTACCAGGATGATTACCTGGGTGCATTGTTTGCTGTGCTGCGGCAGCGCCGTTGTCAGCGCGAGACGCTGACGCTCATTGTGGCCGATCATGGTGATGGGCTGGGTGAGCACAGCTATTTTGGCCATGCGTTTGTGGCTTACCAGGAGCTGGTGCACGTACCGCTGGTTCTGCACTGGCCGGAGCGCTGGCAGAGCCAGCGGATTGCTGTGCCGGTGAGCACGCGCCGCGTCTTTCACACCCTGCTCGATGCCGTCGGGGCGCTACCCGACGTGCCGGGGTTGAATCCAACCGAGGTGCGAAATTTATCGCTGGCGCAATCCATCAACGGCCGTTTCCCGGAACAGCAGGCTGCCTACAGCGAAGTGTATCCCCCGCTCAACTTTGTCAAAGCCATCGAGCGGCGCCAGCCGCACCTGCTGGAACAGTTTCGCTGCCTGGCCATGCGCCGCGCCGTCGTCAAAACGACCGAAGAGGGCGATACCCTCAAACTCATTCAGGTAGACGACGCAGCAGATGAGCTGTTTGACCTGCGACAAGACCCCATAGAAGCGCAAGATGTGCTGGCAGAACGGCCGTTGGCGGCAGCCGCCCTCAATCAGGAAATTGAGCGCCTGACCCTGAACCTGCAGCGCCAGCGCGACAGCCTGACCGCCGGTGCCGGCGTCAGCATGGAGCTAGACGACAGCCTGATGCAGCGCCTGCGTGGCCTGGGCTATTTGGATTGATTAATGGTTGGTTAGGTTGATTAGCTGGCTGGCCAACCCAACCAACCCAACTAACCTGACTAACCTCACTAACGCTACCATGTTCGATTCCCTACAAATAGACCCCATTGCATTTACCATCCCCATTGGCGATGGTTTCCCCGTTTACTGGTACGGCATCATTGTCACCCTGGGCATTGCCATTGGCGCCTGGTGGGCCGGGCGCGAAATTGACCGCCGCAAGCAAAACGTGGACGAGCTGTACAATGGCCTCATCCTGGTGGTGTTTGCCGGTTATCTCTTTGCCCGCCTGACTTACGTGCTGCTCGATGTTCTTGGCGGCGGCGGCGCGCGCTACACCTCCTTGCTTGACGTGTTTAACCTGCGCCTGGGAGGAGTGAATATCCTGGGTGGCTTTATTGGTGCGGCGCTGGTGGGCATTGCCTATGCGCGCTGGCGTAAGCTGAAGGTCTGGCACTATGCCGACGTGGCCGGCCCGGCGATTCTGATTGCCCAGGGCATTGGTCGCTGGGGAAATTTTATCAACCAGGAGCTTTATGGCCCGCCCACAAATTCATCCTGGGGGATTCTTATTGACCCGCGCAACCGTCTGCCGCAGTATGCCGATTTTGTCGCCTATCCCCCTGACACGCGCTTTCACCCCACCTTTTTCTATGAGTCCCTCTGGTTGTTGGTTGGGTTCGCCCTGCTGGTATGGCTCAACGGCCGTTACCGCGACAAATGGCGGCCCGGCACCCTGATGGGACTGTTTCTCATCTGGTGGGGCGGCGGGCGCGCCTGGATTGAATTTTTCCGCCCTGACCAGCCCACGATTGGCGCCGGGCCGATTACGTATTCAATGGTAACGGCTGTTTTCCTGGCCCTGGTGGGTGTTTTTCTGCTTTTACTGCGTTACGAGAAGATCACCCTGTCCATGCGCAAGCCCAGGCGCCGCCGCAAAGTAAAACCCCGCGCCCATCGTGGCTAATTATTGCCCGATTGAGGTTTTCTTATGGAGCCAACCAACAAATTTACCCAATTAGCCCTGACATTTGATGACGTACTGCTCGTACCCGGCTACTCCGAAGTATTGCCGGCCGAAGTAGACCTGCGCACACGCCTGGCGGCCAACCTCCATCTTAATGTGCCCGTGCTTTCGGCGGCCATGGATACCGTCACGGAAGCGCAAATGGCCATCGCCCTGGCACGCCTGGGCGGCATTGGCGTGCTACACCGCAACCTTTCCCCTGAGGCGCAGGCAGAAGAGGTGGACAAAGTAAAACGCTCAGAGGCAGGGATGATTGTGGACCCTATCACCCTGCGCCCCGACCAGACGTTGGCAGACGCAGAGGCAATTATGAGCCGGTACCACATCTCTGGCGTGCCTATTACAGATGAAAACGGCCGTCTTGTGGGCATTCTCACCAACCGCGACACCCGCTTTGTCGAGCCAGGGCCGCAGCTTATCCGTGACTTTATGACCAGCGAAGGATTGGTGACGGCACAGGTAGGTACCACGTTGGAAGAGGCCAAGGCTATCCTGCACCGGCACCGCATCGAAAAGCTGCCACTGGTAGATGAAAACGGCCGTCTCAAAGGGCTGATCACCGTCAAAGACATCATGAAAAAGCTCGACTACCCCCTCGCTTCTACCGACGAACGCGGCCGTTTGCTGTGCGCTGCCGCCATTGGCGTGGGCGAAAAAGGGTTGAGCCGCCTGGAGCGCCTGGTTCCTGCCGGTGTAGACGTGGTTGTGATAGACACCGCACATGGCCACACAGCCACCGTGCTCAACACCGTGCGCGAAGCCAAAGCGCGCTACCCCAGGTTGCCCATCGTCGTGGGCAACGCCGCCACTGCCGAAGGCGCCGCCGACATGATTGCCGCCGGCGCAGACGCCATCAAAATCGGCATTGGCGCGGGTTCTATTTGCACCACGCGCATCATTGCCGGGGCTGGCGTGCCGCAAATCACCGCCATCATGGAGGCTGCTACCGTCTGCCAGCGTCACGACATTCCCTGCATTGCCGATGGCGGCATTAAATACAGCGGCGACATTGTGAAGGCGCTCGCCGTTGGCGCTAACAGCGTCATGCTTGGCTCCATGCTAGCCGGATTAGAAGAAAGCCCCGGCGAAATCATCATCTACGAAGGGAGACGCTACAAAGTGTATCGCGGCATGGGCAGCCTGGGCGCCATGCAAGGGCACGGCGCTGATCGGTATGCCAGCGCCATTGCCGACAACACACGCAGCGAGCGCGACAAGCTCGTGCCCGAAGGGGTTGAGGGACAGGTTCCCTATCGCGGCAAGCTGGCAGATGTCATTTACCAGATGATGGGTGGATTGCGTTCCGGCATGGGGTACGTGGGTGCGCGCAACCTGGCGGAACTGCGCCAGAAGGCAAAGTTTGTGCAAATTACCAACGCTGGCCTGCGCGAAAGCCACCCCCATGGCGTGTTGATCACGAAAGAAGCGCCGAATTACCAGGTGCGTAATTAGGCGTGAGCCGTAAAACGTGAAACGTGAGGTGTAAACAGACTACGGACCACGAATTTTGCCACCAGGAGAAGCTAAGATGGCAAAACGAAAAATCGAATTAACAGATGCGCAAAGCCGGCGCAATGCGGAGATATTGTCGCGATTGGAAAGCGAGCGCCAGCGGCTGCTCGAAGAAACTCGCGCTTTGCAGCAGCAGGAAAAGCGCCGTTCTAGTCGCAAGCGAAATGCAGATGACCAGGCGGCGGCCGGGGCGCAGCGCGAATTAACCAATGACTTTTGACCACAATACGTTTATCTCCCCCTTTACCTGGCGCTATGGTTCAGAGGAGATGCGCCAGATATGGTCAGAAGTGCGCAAAAGGCAGCTGATGCGCTGCGTGTGGGTGGCGCTGGCGACCGCGCAACACGAGGCGGGGCTGGTTACGGCCGATCAACTGGCCGACTTGCAAGCGCATCAAAACGACATAGACGTGCCGCGCGCCCTGCAAATCGAGCAGGAAACGCGGCATGACGTGATGGCCGAAATTCGCGCCTTTGCCGAACAGTGCGCCATAGGCGGCGGCATCATCCATTGGGGGGCTACCAGTGCCGATATTACCGATAATGTGGATGTGCTGCGCCTGCGCGAAGCGGCCGTCTTGCTGGCGCGGCGGCTGGCCGAACTGTTGTTGGCCCTGGCGCAAAAAATTGGGGAAACGGCCGTGTTGCCTACCATGGCGCACACCCACATCCAGCCCGCCGAACCCACTACCCTGGGCTACCGCTTTGCCGTCTACGCACAAGATTTGTTGCTAGACGGCCGTGATCTGCAACACCTTATCGCCACCCTGCGCGGCAAGGGATTGAAAGGAGCTGTCGGCACGCAGGCCAGTTACCAGGAGCTGCTGCACGGTACGGGCGTTTCGGCGCAGCAGCTAGAAGAGGTGACCATGCGCCACTTGCGCCTGCCTTACTTCCTCATTGCCACACAAACGTACACGCGCCAGCAAGATTTGCGCGTGCAGCACGTCCTGGCCGGCATTGCGGCTTCATTGCACAAATTTGCCCTGGATTTCCGCGTGTTACAATCCCCTCCTTTTGGCGAATGGGCGGAACCGTTTGCCAAAAAGCAGGTTGGCTCTTCGGCCATGCCGTTCAAGCGCAACCCTATCAACACAGAAAACATCTGCTCCCTGGCGCGCTACGTGGCAGCGCTGCCTGCCGTTGCCTGGGAAAATGCCAGCCAGGCCATTTTGGAGCGCAGCCTGGATGATTCCGCCAATCGGCGCATCTTTCAGGCTGAAGCCTTCCTGGCCGTAGATGAGATGTTGCTGCGCGCCCTGCGCGTGGTGCGCGAAATGAGCATAGATGAAGGCGCTATCCGGCGCAATATGGCTACCTATGGCCCCTTTGCCGCGACAGAACGGGTGTTGATGGCGCTGGTTGGTGCCGGCGGCAGTCGTCAGGAGGGGCACGAATGGATTCGCCATGCCAGCCTGCAAGCATGGGAAGCCTTGCGCCAGGGGCAAGCCAACCCCCTGGCAGAGCTGCTGTGTGCCGATGAACGCATTACGCGCTTTGTGCCGCCAGAACAGGTGCGGCTGCTGCTAGATGCGAGCGAACACACGGGTACGGCCGTTGCGCGCGCGCGCGCCTTTGCCCAACAGGTGACAGAAGAAGTGACGCAATGGTCGGTGGCAATTAGTGATTAGCAATTGGAGATTAGAGATTGGCGATGAAGGGTTGCATACGGCCGTTGTCTCCCTTTTAATAAGAGACAAACCAACTTTCACCCTTTACCCTTGATGCTTACTTCAGGAGCAACGCCATGTTCGACACCCTTTTTGGCCGCCGCGCGCGCGAAATCGAGATGAAACAAGGCAACCGTTTGCCACCTGGCCAATCCCTGACAGACAAATTTCCCGTACTGCACTACGGTCCGGTTCCCAACGTAGACCTTGCCACGTGGACCCTGCGCATTTTTGGCGCCGTGGAAGAGGAAATCGTGTGGACCTGGGAGCAGTTCAACAAACTACCGCGCACACAAGTGACGCTAGACCTGCACTGCGTCACGCGCTGGTCAAAATTTGATACCCCCTGGGAAGGGGTCTCGCTCGGTCAACTGGTGCGCGAAGGTATTGTGCGACCCAGGCCAGAAGCCAGATTCGTCGTCCAGCATTGTGAATACGGCTACACCACCAACACCCCCATAGAGCTGGTGCTGCAAGATAACTTTTTGCTGGCAACCCACTACGACGGCAAACCGCTAACACCTGAGCATGGTTATCCTCTGCGCGGGTTGGTGGGCACATTTACCGACCGCAGCGAGCCAAAATCTGCCTATTTGTGGAAAGGAGGCAAATGGCTGCGCGCGCTGGAATTCCGCGTCCATGACCAGCCCGGCTTTTGGGAGCGCAATGGTTACCACAATGAAGCTGATCCCTGGAAAGAACAGCGCTTTGCGCGCGGTTGGTAAACAAAACCGCGCATCTGATTTGACCACCCCCATTGGCTCAGATATAATCCCGTGTCGCTCATCGGTGCGTACGAGCGTTGGTTTATTGTGCCTCTGCCCTGCCCTTGCACTGCAAGCGGGGAGTGGCTTAGCTGGATAGATGTGTGACATGGACACAGGGCTTTAAGCCCTGGTTTTTTTGCCTAAGGAGATTGAGATTATGCCAAAGCGGACATATCAACCCAAAATACGTCGCCGCATGCGCGTTCATGGTTTTCGCCAGAGAATGGCAACGCGCGGCGGCCGTGATGTGCTGAAGAGCCGGCGGGCAAAGGGTCGCCGTGTGTTAACGGTTAGCATGAACAATAGCGTGAAGCGCGTGAACTGGAAGGGTACCTCGGCTACGGCGTACCGCTCTGTCAAGCGGTATGGTGGCGGCAAGTAGGGCGTAGAGATTGGTTACCGACCCTTGCGGAGGCTGAATGCTGCCCAAACGAAACCGTTTGCGGCATTCGCTGCAAGTGCAGCAAGTCAGACGCCAGGGGCAAAGCTGGCGTCACCCGTTGGTTATTTTGCTTGTGACAACTCATGAGGATGAAGTCAGCCGCTTTGCTTTCGTTGCCGGCCGCAGCGTAGGTAAAGCGGTTGTGCGTAATCGGGCAAAGCGGCTGTTGCGTGAAGCGGTGCGGTTGAACCTGCCTGGCATTTTGCCGGGCAGGAATTGTTTGCTTATTGCGCGGCCGGCTATCGTAGGAGCCTCGTTTGCCGAAGTGGAAACGGCCGTGCTGTATCTGCTACAGCGTGCCCAGCTGCTGACTGCGCAAACGGCCGTATTCCCACAAAAGGTTCCGCCAACATGAAACGGTTGCTTTTAGGATTGATCCGGTTTTACCAAAAGTTTATTTCGCCCGCTCTTCCCCCAAGCTGTCGCTTTCAACCAACTTGTTCTCATTATGGGTACGAAGCCATTCAAAAACACGGGGTACTGAAGGGTGGCTGGCTGGCAATCAAGCGGATTGCACGCTGCCACCCGTTTAACCCTGGGGGGTACGATCCGGTACCGTGACCCTGTGGCGCTTTCACGGAGGTAATGCGTTGTACGAAGCAAAACGGCCGTCTCATCGGCTGACTGTTCTGATGCTCATTGTCGCTGCCTGGCTGCTGGCTGCCTGTGGCGACATCATAGCCAGTGCCAACTGGCCCGGCCTTTCCGCTGAAGGGGATATTGTTTACGTGGCCTTTGGCGACGGCGTGCTGGCCTACAACGTGCCAGAGCAGCGCGAGGAGTGGGTTTTCTCGCCGGTGCCCGGCCGGCTGCAATTTTACGCCGCACCTGGGGTCGAAAACGGTCGTGTGGTGTTGGGTGATTTTGGCATGTCGCAAGGCTTTTTCAGCCCGCGCGTGGTGGTGCGTGCCTATGCCGTGCGCCAGAGCGGTACCAATGTGCCCGATGAACTGTGGACTGTGCCCAATATCGCCTCAGACCGCATTGTCGCGCCTCCGTTACTGGTAGACGGCCGTGCGTTCATCGGCACGGCAGACAATCAGGTGGTTGCCCTGGATGCGGACGACGGCACAGAACTCTGGCGTTTCCAGACCGGGCACAGCATTTGGGGGCGCCCCTCTTATAAAGAGGGCACGCTTTTTGTCGCTTCACTCGACCGTAAAGTGTACGCGCTGGATGCCGAAAGCGGCCGTCAGCTCTGGATGACAGAACTTGGCGGTGCAATTGCCAGCAGCGTGGTCATAGACACAGATCTGGTCTACGTCACCAGTTTTGACCAGAACATGCACGCGCTTGACCGTGCCACCGGCCGCATTGTCTGGAGCGTAAAAGCAACGGCCTGGGTTTGGGGTGCGCCGGTAATGGGTGAAGGCGTTATCTATTTTGTTGATGCAGCTGGCGTGGTCTATGCCGTAGATGCTGAAAACGGCCGTGTGCTTTGGTCTATCAGCGTAGAAGGCAGCGTGCAAACAACGCCTGCTCTTGCCAATGGTGTGCTTTACGTGGTTTCAGACAAAGACCTGGAGTCCAAAGAACCCAAGGGCATCATTACAGCCATATCAACCGATGACAACGGTCGTGTGCTCTGGCAGCAAGAACCAGGTTTGCCCGTGTTCACAACCCCCGTGGTCGTTGGCGATACCCTGGTCGTCGTTGTACCCCCATCAGCCGACACCCTGCTAATTGGCTACGACGCCATGAGCGGCGCACAGCGATGGAAGGTCGTGCCGCCAAATATGCGGCGCTAATAGCGCTACGCTATTAGCACCACGCTATTAGCATCTCTTGGTTTACAGGACGGGTAACAACTATGTGGGACACTTTCATCCTCAATCCCATGATCAACGCACTGTTGATGCTTTACGAACTGTTGGGCAAAAACTTTGTGCTGGCCATTACCGTATTCACCATCCTCATTCGCCTCATCACTTTGCCGCTAAATCTGCGCCAGCAGCGTTCCAGCATGAAAATGCAGGAAATCCAGCCCCAAATTCAGGCCATTCAGAAAAAGTACCGCGACAATCCGCAGAAGATGCAAGAAGAGTTTGCCAAGATTGGTTATAACCCGGCCGATACGCTAATGGGCTGCCTGCCGCTGCTGATTCAGATGCCCATTCTCATTGGTCTCTATCAGGCAATCATTAACGTGCTGGGTTCTACACCGCAGGCGTTATTTGGTCTAACGCAGCGCGTTTATCCCTTCATTGATCTGACAGCGCTGCTGCCGGTGGAAAACAAATTCTTCTGGCTGAATATGGCACAGCCAGACCCGCTGCTCATCCTGCCACTGCTCGTCTTTGGCACGATGTTCTTGCAACAGAAGCTGCTGACGCCGCAAATGAAGCCGGGCGATAACAAAGACAATCCTATGGCGTCTATGACGCAATCCATGACCTATACCATGCCCATTATGTTTGGCTTCATTTCGCTCAGTTTTCCCGCCGGGCTATCTATTTATTTTGTGCTTTCCAACGTGATTGGTATTGCGCAGGGGTATTACATGCGTTACACCATGCCCAAACCAGAACCCAAAAAAGCCCTGCCGGTGGTAGAGGATGCACCTGTGGCGGCGGAGAAGGAGCCACTAAAGAGCGAGTACAGCCCAAGTACGCCCGCTTTGCCAGCGGCAAAACGGCCTGCCTCAAAACGAAAGCAGCGTTCAGCCAAACGTTAGCGCGACTTTTGCGTAGCAAAAGCTGCCAGGTTCCGCCGACAGATTCAGGGGGGTTCCCCATGAGCGGGGCACACCACGATAGATGAAAATGGAACGCAGGTTAGCCGTCGGCGGTCAGCTGGCTGTGTTCGGCAGCCAGCGGTCTGCCGTCAGTGGTTATTTTCCGAGGAGCGTGAGAGATGATGAACAAAAAGAAACGAGAGTATGAAGCGCAAGGGAAAACAGTAGAGGCGGCCATCGAATCAGGTCTGGCGGCCATGCGCGCTACGCGAGATGAGGTGGAAATTCAGGTGTTGGATGAGGGCAGCCGGGGGTTACTGGGTATTGGCAGCCGCAATGCGGTTGTGAAATTAACCCTTAAACAAGGTTTGGTGCAAGAGGAGCCTGTAGCACCGGTGATAACTGCTGCTGCCCCCAAACCAGTTTCACCTACGGTAGTAGAACCAATGACGACCCTCTCTGCGCCTGCGCCGGTTGAGATGCTGGCAGACGAAGAGGAGGATGAGGAAGAGCCAACGGCCGTTTCCTCTGCTCCTATTCTTGATGAAGAAGCGGCCGTTGCCCAGGAAATCCTGACCAACCTGCTGCAAAAGATGGCCGTTTCCGCTACCATCGTTGCTGGCGTCACTGCGCCAGACGACTTGACTGGCGAGCGCGTGAACGTGCTGGATATTCGTGGTGAAGACTTGCGCATTTTGATTGGGCAGCGTGGCGACACCCTGAGCGCCTTGCAATACATTGCCCGGTTGATGGTAGGGCACAGGCTTCACCAGCGCGCCAACTTTGTCATTGACATTGAGGGTTATCGCCAACGTCGCGAGGTAGCGCTGGCCAAACTGGCGGAACGCATGGCGCAAAAAGCCATTCAACAAAGACGCCCCATCAGCCTGGAGCCCATGCCGCCCCACGAACGACGCATCATTCATATGACGCTGCGCGGCCATCAGCGCGTATACACCCAAAGCACGGGCGAAGGTGACCGGCGCAAAGTGCGCATTTTGCTCAAATAGGGTATCTCGTCTGCAGTCAAGAAGTTTTGTAAAGCGCTGTTTCCAGAAAGCGTGAACCACGCCCCAAATAGTTAAGTCAGCCAGTCAGCTAAAGAACGAAAGCTGGCCGGCTGACAGACTACATCCCCCCATTGCTTACAAACTGCTCCAGGTAGAGGGCCAGCATAGAGAGCATTCCCAAGACAAAATTGTAGCCAAAGTGGACGAAGATTGCCACGCTGGTATTGCTGCGCTCGCGTATCCATCCCAAAGCCAGGCCAATGACAAACACTACCAGCGTCACCGGTGTAATCCCATATTGCACGTGGGCAATGGCAAAGAGTAGGGAAGTAGCCCAAAGGCCAAATACGGGCTGTAGGGCGCCACGGAAAAGGATCTCTTCCCCCATGCCCGCAGCCAGGGCCACCACAAACCAATCCCACACGGAGTTCATGTTGGCAAATAGTTCCCCACTGATCTCTTGCACCATTTGCGATTCTTCTGGGGCAAAAAATGCCCATACTGCCCCAGCAGCCCATTGCAGTACAACCAGGATACCAATCCAGCGCAGCCCCAGGCGAATTTGTTCCCAGCTCATCGGCAGCAGCCCCAACCGTTCCGAGATGGTGTGCCCCTTGCGCCGCACCCATAGTCCTACGCCAAATAGCGAAAGTAGCACAAAAAACGCCTGCTGCAGGACCAAATCCCCCAGGTTCGCCGCCTCGGCGGTGGCAGCCATTTCTGCCAATCCTCCCTGCGTAAGCGTGAGCAGGGTGTTGCCAACCAGATAGGCGCTTAGCATTAACGCCAGCGCATGGACGGGTGAACTGGGTTTGAGTGGCAGCCAACGTGCCAGCCATTGGCGCGCGCGTAGAAAGCTGATTAGTGCACCCCACACCCCTATCAAGGCAATGACCGTGCCCGCAGCAGGAAAGTTGCTTAGCAGCAGACCTCCCTCTTCGCGCAACAGTTCAGCCAGATCCGCTGGCAGTAGCGCCAACAGCAGCCCGCTGAAGATAAGCGGCAGGTTGAAGAACAGCAGTAGTCGATCAAATGCCAGGTTGAGGGTGGCGTCATCGCGCTGCGCCAACCAGTTTGCCAGCATGATGAGCAGAACAGTCAGAAAGATGAGGATGAATAGAGGCATCTGTTTTGTTTACCTGTTAGCGGATAGATTCGACAAGGGCGGCGGCCTGTCAACGCTTGTTTGAGGGTAAGTATAAGAGAAATGCATGGAATGGCGAAGGGCGTGCATCCCTCTCTCATGCACAAACCCGTTGCCTGTGCCTGAACATGGGCATACAATTTTGCGCATGGATGAAAGCCTGCAAGAACGTCTGCGCCGCCTGGGGGTGCAAAGGGGGATACGCCATTTACGTGTGCCGCCTGCGCCACCTGTAGCGCCGCTCTCTCTACCAGCGCAACCCACTAGCGTGACGTTTCGCCCCGCCTCAGCTCATGATGGCGAGGATGCGCCGCCGCTGACGCAGTTATTGCCCGGCGCGCAGGTGGTGGCAACGGCCGTTGGCGGCTGCCTGGTTGTGGATCGCGTTTACCCCCCTGGCTATCAGCATGGCGCATATCGGCTAGAGGAAGTATTGGCGCTGCCCCTGGCAACGGCCGTTCCCTTTGTGGCCGACCCCCGCCTGGCTGAGTGCCAGATGCGCCATCTGCTCTTTCTAGACACAGAAACAACCGGGCTGGCCGGTGCGGGCACCGTTGCCTTTATGATTGGCGTTGCCTTCTTTAGCGACGAAGCCTTGGTGGTGCGCCAATACTTCTTGCGCGATTACGACGACGAGGCGGCCGCGCTCACTCTGCTGCAAGAAGTGGCAGCGCAAAAACAGGGACTTGTCAGCTTCAATGGCCGTTCCTTTGACCTGCCTTTGCTAGACGGCCGTTACCTGCTCAATCGCCTGGAGAACCCGCTGGCCGACCTGCCCCACATAGACCTGCTGCACCCTGCTCGTCGCCTATGGCGCGCGCGGCTGGGTTCTTGCGCCCTCAGCGCCCTGGAGCAAACCTTGCTAGGCGCGCGTCGTACCCAGGAAGACGTTCCCGGCTGGCTGATTCCTGGCCTATACCAGCAATACCTGCGCAGTGGTGACGCGCGCGAACTGCTGCGCGTCTTTTACCACAACCAGATTGACGTGCTTTCTATGGTCACCCTAGCGGCGCGCATCTTGCAACTGTTGCGTGCCGACCCTGTGCCACACCCTCTGGACCAACTGAGCCTGGCAAAGTGGCAGGTAGACCTGGGGCTATGGCAGGCGGCTGAGCACAACCTGCGCGCCGCCATTGCGGCCGACCTGCCTTTGGAGGCTTATCACGAGGCGTTGCAAAAGCTGGCGCTGCTGCTAAAGCGACAAGAGCGGCGTGCCGAGGCGCTGCCTTTCTGGCAGCAGTTGGCTGCCACCAGTTTTGACGATGTAATGGCGCACGTGGAACTGGCTAAGTATTACGAGTGGCACGCTGCTGACCTGCCTGCGGCCATGCGCTGGACAGAGCAGGCGCTAAAGCTGGCGCAAAGCTGGGGCGGCGCGCGCGCGGCGCTGGCGCAAGGAGAATTGACTCACCGTCTGGCACGGTTGTGGCAAAAACAGCAAGCTACCGGGGGGTAAATGGGCGCTTCAAGCAGGTTTCTGATAGCTTTCTGCTTGCTGGTAGCGTTGGTCGGCTGCGCGCCTGCGGAGCCGCCGCTGCCCACGTTGATGCCGCTTGCTGTCTTGCCACCCATTCTCCCCACTGCTACGCCTACGGTCACGAAAACGGCCGTGCCATCTCCTACTGCCACGTTTACGCCCACGCCTACGCATACGCCAACTGCTGCCCCATCGCCTACGCCTACCCTCACACCCAGCGCCACGCCCACGCCCGTGCCTGTGCCGCACTACATTGTGGGCGGGCAGGTGCAGCCACCTTACCTGGAGACGCCCCCTGGCTCTGTTACCTGTCGCGGCGTGGGGGTGCTCTTCCGCAGCCGCTACCGCAGTGATTATGGCGGCCCCTGGCGCTATTACACTGCTTACCTGCCGCCGTGTTACGGCCAGCAGGGGCGCACGTACCCTGTGCTGTACCTGTTCCATGGTTCCATCCAAACAGACACGCATTGGGCCGAATTGGGGTTGCCACAGATTGTAGACGCGGGCATTGCCAACGGCCGTTATCCCCCCTTTATTGTCATCATGCCCTACAACGACACCCAGGGCAACGAAACTTCTGGCGGGCCGCGTAGCATAGAGGGGATCACCCTGGATGCGCTCATTCCCACGATTGACGCCACCTACTGCACCTGGCCAGAGGCTGCCGGGCGCGCCATTGGCGGCATTTCACGCGGTGGCTATTGGGCGCTGATGATTGCCTTCCGCAACCCGCAGCTCTTCCGTTCCGTTTCTGGGCACAGCAGTCATTTGCGTTATGAGACGGATAAAGCTACCTATAACCCGCTTTCTACCTATGCCGGGGCAGATTTATCGAACCTGCGCATCTGGCTGGATTGGGGTGAGACGGATTTCTTGCGCCATGGGCAGCGGGCGCTGCACAACGCTTTGCTAGAGGCTGGCATTGTCCATGAGGCGACAATCAATGAAGGAGGACACAATGAGGCGTACTGGCGGGCGCATATTCAAGAATATCTGGATTGGCACGCCGCTGCCTGGCCGCTGGAGGCAGCGGCTTATCCACCCTGCGAAGGACGGCATGGGGTGAGTACGGCCGTTCCCTGAAGTAGTGGCGATTGGCGATTAAGGCATGGTTCATCTTCTCTGGAAACGGCGGTTTACAAATTCCTGACCGCACACGGCCGACGGCAGAGCACCCATCACCGGCAAAATCGCGGTCGGCAGTCATTGGTCAAACTGTAAAGATCATTTGAACCACGCTGTTACTTTATTACCTTGACACGGATATAATCATGTAACCTGTGACCTGCAACCGGTTATAGATTGCAGGCAGCGGAGGGACGTATGATGAAACGACTGGAAGCAGCAATATACGGCCGTGTGCAGGGCGTCAACTTTCGTTATTACACCAGCGTCGAGGCGGAGCGGCTGCGGCTGGTGGGGTGGGTCGCCAACCAGAATGATGGCTCCGTCTACGTCGTGGCCGAAGGGCCGGAAGCAGATTTGCAGAAGTTTCTTAACTTTTTACACAAAGGTTCACCGGCGGCGCAGGTAGACCAGGTAGATTATCAATGGTTAGATGCGACGCATGAATATTCCCGCTTTCGGGTGCGTTATACATGAGCAGCATCAGCGAAGCCCGCATTCACAAACGGGAGCAGTTAGCCTGGCTGGTGTTATTGGGTGGTTTTGCCGTCTTTCTCAGCATTGCCATTGCTACGCCGTTGCTCATTCGCGCTTATTTGCAAAACAGCACGCGCCCGCTGTTGCTGCTGGCGCAATCCAACCAGGGCATATTGAGCATTGACAATGTCAATAGCCTGCCACGTGCGGCGCTGCCCGGCGAAGCCGGTCAGGCGGTGAGCCAGCGCGAAACGGTGCTGACGGATGCTACCGCCAGTGGCCTGCTATTAGTGTATGCGGCGGAAGGGGAGGAGGTGCTGGCGCGCTTGCAGCTTTATAGCGCTACAGCCGTTTACATCAGCGCCGCCACGACCCCTCGTTTTCGGTTGAGTAAACGCCCGCAAGAGCTGACAGCCGACCTGTTGAACGGCCGTTTGCGTGTGGTGGTGGCGGAAGAACGAGAACGGCCGTTGCTGGTGACCATCAATACGCCACACGGAACGGCCGTGTTGCGCCAGCCCGGTGAATACAGCTTCCTGGTCACTGCAGAAACCACCCAGGTGACAGTACAAGAAGGCAGCGCCGACGTGCGTGGGCAAAATCGCCTGCTCACGCTAGAAGCCATACAGCGTGCTGAGATTGCCGCTGATGCTCCTCCTGTTGGCCCACTTTCCCCGGAACGTAACTTGTTGCACAATGGCAGCTTCAACGAGCTTTGGGCACGCTGGACGCGCCTGAGCTGGAACGTAGAGCGCGCCGATCAGCCCGCCGGAGAAATTGAAATCGTTGAGGTGTTGGGAGAAAATGGCTTGCGGGTGACGCGCAATGGCGAGGGGCATGCCGACGTGGGGGTGCGCCAGGTCATCAACCAGGATGTGGCTGACGTAGAATCCTTGCTGCTGGAAATAGATTTTCGCATTGTCAGCCAATCGTTAGGGGTATGCGGCATGGTGGGCAGCGAGTGCCCGCTGATTTTGCGCATCGAGTACGATGACCAGAACGGCAATCCGCAGGTATGGCAACAAGGTTTTTACGCCAGCGGCGCCATCACGCCAGACGGGCCGCCCGATGTGTGCGTTTCTTGCCCACCCCCGCGTTTTCCACACGTGCAGGCGCCGCCAGGGCAGCTTTTCTTCTATCGCGCCGATTTGATTGCAGAGTTGCAGCGCATGGGATTTGGCGCACCGCGCCGCATCAAAAGCATCAGTGTGATTGCTTCTGGGCACAGCTTTGCCGTGGATATTTTAGATATTGCCTTGCTGGCCAGCGAGCGTGCTGTAATGAGTGCGCCGTGAAAGTGGGAAACGTGGGGGGTGAAGCATGAAAGCTGCCCTATACTAACCAACCCTCACAAACCACTACCCATTGTATTCTCGCAACCACGCCTCTAAATCTTCCGGTGCATTGGCGACAACGGCCGTAAACCGCACGCCGGGGTAATGCTGCTTAAACCACGCCTCGGTGAGCACCTGTGGCCAATGGTGCGGGTTCACAGCCAGCACCTGCCGCTGTGCCAGGTCGCCAATGCCGGCGTCATCGGCGGAAAAGCCAATGGTAAAACGGCCGTCGAAGCTGCCCCTGGCCGCAGCCACAAACCATTTTTGATCGGCTGTTGGCGGCAGCAACACATAGACGCGCCGGTAAGAATCCCGCGCGGCACCAACAGGCGCAAGCTGCACCTCGCGCGTGACCTGCAACAGCCGCAGCGCCAGCAGCCGCGCCCCGCCATCCCCCACAAAGCGCACTTCATACAGCCCTTCTTGCACCACATCAAATTCGTAGCGCCACAGGGTGCGCCCTTCATCCAGTGTTTTGCCCCTGGGGAATACGGCCGTTTCCTCGCCATCGGGTTGCAGCACGCGCAGCGCCACCGTTTCATGGCTGCGCGTCGAGGAGACAACTGCCTCCATGCGCGCGCCGGACTGTGGCCGTTCTGGCTGCAAAATAATGTGTGTATCACCGGCGCCAACAATGTTCAGCAGCCGCTTGTAGGGGCCAATGGGGCGCAGATAAGCGTTGCGCCAAAACACCGCTTGTTGGCGCTTGGGCAGGTTCGGCGCCGATTTCAGGTAGACGGTGAGGATATTTGCTTCGGAAACGGCCGTAACGCGCAGCGTTTGCCAATGACTGAGCGGCTGCGCCACCTTGCTCCACACAATCAGCGGGCTAAAAGGGTCTAACCCACCTGTAGGGTCAATGCCTACCTGTAAATTGACGTCGCTGGCTTCTAGCTGGCTGGCCGGAGCCGTATCTTCGCTCGACCACGCCTGCCCTTCTACCTCTAATTCGTACTCATTCCCCGGCGCAGAGGGCACTTGCTGCCACAGCCCGCCCACGTGCACGCCAAAAGGGGTGCTGATTTGCTGCACCGGCTGCCCATCCAGCGTAAACAGGCTGAACCCTGGCTGCTTGTTCTTCCAGTGCGGGTCATTTGCTTGCGCCGCCGCCCACCAGGGTGACCAGCCAATGGCTGTACGCAATTTGCCATTACCGCGATGTTCAAAGTGAGGTTCCGTTAAACGGCCGTTGAGCAACAAATCCGTCCGCGCCATTACGCTTCAAACCCCAGCCCGCGCTCCTTCAGCGAGACGTACCGCTGCTGCCCAATCACGATGTGATCCAGCAGCATAATATCCAACAGCTTTCCTGCCTGCACAATTTGCCGCGTCACGTGTACGTCTTCCGGGGAAGGGCTCGGGTCACCGGAAGGGTGATTGTGCACCACAATAAACGCGGCGGCGTTTGCCTTAATCGCCGCGCGGAACAGTTCGCCAATGCGAATAACCGACGTGTTCAGGCTACCCACGTAGATAGTCGGCGTGCCCAGCACCCCATTGCGCGTATCCAGTAAAATCAGGCGCAGATGCTCCTGCTCCAGAAACATCATTTCCGACATCAGCAGGTTGGCCGCGTCCGCCGGAGAGGTCACGCGCAGCTTTTCTTGGGGCGCGCTGGCCATCAGCCGCCGCCCGATTTCCAGCGCTGCCTTAATTTCCACTGCTTTGGCCGGGCCAACCCCCTTCACTTCGGTCAACTCCGCCAGCGAAGCCTGCGCCAGCCCCGGCAGATCGCGGAACGTGCTCAGCAGCCGTTCTGCCAGCCGCAGCACATTTTCCCCACCCACGCCGGTGCGCAAGATAATGGCCAGCAATTCGGCCGTAGAGACAGCCTGTGCGCCTACGCGCATCAGCCGCTCGCGTGGCCGGTCTTCTTCGGCCAGGTCACGGATCATTGGCACATAGGTGACAGTTTCGTTTGTGCCCATGGGAGAAGTGGTTCGTGGTTAGTGGGGAGTGGCCAGGATAAAGCGGGAAGCGTGAAACCTGTTTTTTCTGGTTACGTCTCACGCCTCACGCTTCACGGGTATGGTCAAAAACCGGTCAGGTTCAGGCCGCAGATTTGATGAGAATGATGAACTCTTCCCACTCTTCGGCCGTCAGGTGCAGCGTCAGGCCGCCCATTTCAATGTGGTAGATGGTGTCATCATCTTCTGTGCTGCGCCATACGGCAAAGTTGTCGGTTTCGGCCAGGGTGTCGTCCAGACCATTGTGATTTTCGCTCATGACTATCTCCTTCGTAAATGACCGCCGACGGCCGACCGTTGACCGCCAACGATTGTAAATGTAGCCCAGGTTGCCAGACCTGGTGGGCGCAGGTTCGGTAACCTGCGTTCCACTTTCATTTATCGGGGTGTTGCGCCCCGCTCATGATCGCTCCTATGTAAGCCGAACTTTTGGTTCGATACGCGATTGGGAAAACCGCGCTACGGGTGGTTGGCAGCCGCTGATGAACGCTCCTTCACCGAATGATGCTTGATAGCTGTTTAGGGCATAGTTTTATATCGCTTTTGTGCATTTAACGGCTGACGGCAGAGCGCAGACGGCTAACCGACTGACCAGCTTAATTGCGCCGGTCGCGGGGGGCGCTCTCACGTCGCCCACCGTCGCGGTTGCCGCCCCCGCGCGATTCACCGCGGCCCCTGCTGTCACGGCCACCGCTGCGCCCCGCGTCGCGGCCGCCGCCCCCGCGTGAGTCGCCACGACCACCGCCATCGCGCCCATCGTCGCGGCTGCCTCCGCGGCTGCCTTTGCCGCCAGAGTCTTGCTCAATTGCCTGTTCCAGCGTCCAGCCTTCTATGACGGCGCGGCGGGAGAGGCGGATTTTGCCTTCGGGGTCAACGGCCGTTACCATCACCATCACCTCATCCCCCATTTGCAGCGCGTCTTCGACGCGGTTGATGCGCTCTGGGGAAATTTGCGAAATGTGCACCATGCCATCTGTGCCAGGGATAATTTCCACGAATGCGCCAAAGTCGGTAATGCGTACCACTTTACCCATATAAATTTTGCCCAATTCTGGCCCGGCGGCCAAAATGTTAATCATTTCGACCGCTTCTTCTGCTTTGGGCGCATTGATGCCTGCCACAAATACCGTGCCGTCGTCCTTAATATCAATCGAGACTTCATATGCCTCTTCCAGGCTGCGAATGGTCGAGCCGCCCTTGCCGATGATGGCGCCAATCTTGTCTGGGTCAATCTTCACCGAAATCATGCGCGGCGCATTCGGATTCAGTTCCGCACGCGGCGCCGGGATGGTTTTGAGCATGGCGTCCAGAATTTCCAGCCGGCCAATGCGCGCCTGCTCCAGCGCCTGCGCCATCAGCTCCCGCGAGAGACCGCTGATTTTAATATCCATTTGCAGCGCCGTAATGCCCTGGCTGGTTCCGGCCACCTTAAAGTCCATGTCTCCCAGGTGGTCTTCCACACCCTGAATGTCGGTGAGAATGGCATATTTGTTGCCATCTGTCACCAGACCCATGGCTACACCTGCAACCGGACGCTTAATCGGCACGCCGCAATCCATCAGCGCCAGGGTAGAGGCGCACACGCTGGCCTGACTGGTGCTACCATTGGAGGAGAGTACCTCCGAGACGACACGGATGGCATAGGGAAATTCTGCCTCGCTGGGGATCATTGGCCGCAGGGCGTTGCCGGCCAGCGCGCCATGCCCAATTTCGCGCCGTTTGGGGCCGCGCAAGGGCCAGGTCTCGCCAGTTGAGAAGGGGGGGAAGTTGTAATGGTGCATGTACCGTTCTGTTTCTTCTGGCGAAAGCCCTTCTAGCTTTTGCGCTTCGCGTGGGGTGCCCAGGGCGACAATCGAGAGCACCTGCGTTTGCCCACGCTGGAAGAGGCCAGAGCCATGTGCCTTGGGGCTGAGACCGACTTCACAGGATAACGGCCGTATCGTTGTATAATCCCGTCCATCTGGGCGCACCCCCTCATACAAAATGCGGTCACGGATGATTTTCTTTAGCTCCAGGGCGAAAATTTCGCGCACTGCCTTAGGGTCTTGCGGCGGCTCTTCTGCCATAAAGCTGTTCACAATCTCTTCGCGCAGCGCATCTACCGCCTCGTTGCGGTCCTGGCGGTCGGGATTGGCGACTACGATTTCGCGCAGCCGCCCACCTATCCTTTCTTTGACCCGGGCTGCCAGTTCTTCGTTAATGCTGTCTAGTGTGATGGGGAACTTGGGTTTGCCCACAGCCGCGCGCATCTCCTCTTGCAAGGCAATCAGCGGTTGAATGGCTTTGTGCCCTACCTCCAGCGCTTCTATCACCAGCTCTTCCGTTGCTTCATTGGCGCCGGCTTCTACCATGATGATGGCATCTTTTGTGCCCGCCATGCGCAAATCGAGCAGGCTGTTTTCCATTTCGGCCGTGGTGGGGTCAATGACAAACTCACCATTGATGTAGCCTACACGCACTGCGCCAACAGGCCCATTCCAGGGCACATCGGAAACGGTCAGCGCGGCGCTGGCGGCGTTGACGGACATGATGTCCAGGTGGTGCACCCCGTCAGAAGAGAGGGTGGTCACAATGACCTGTACCTCGTTGCGCATCCCATCCGGGAAGAGGGGGCGCAGTGGGCGGTCGGTCAGACGCGCCGTCAGGATGGCCTCGGTGGTGGGGCGGCCTTCACGGCGATAGTAGCCGCCAGGGATGCGTCCGGCGGCGTACATTTTTTCTTCGTACTCAACGCTCAGAGGGAAGAAGTCCAGCCCTTCGCGTACATTCTTGGACATGGTCGCTGTCGCCAGCAGCAGGCTATCGCCCATGCGAATGGTGACAGCGCCGCCGGCCTGTTCGGCCAGTTTGCCGGTGGCAAAGGTGACTTTTTTGCTGCCGACGATGGTGGAAAAGGTATGATCAGGGTTCATGAAAGTAATCTCCAACTCGGGTTCAGACGTTTAACTTTTAGCAAAAGTTAAATGTCTAATCGTTTTGCGATACTGGCACACACGGACTGAGCGGCCAGGGTCGTTGCTCCAATCAGATGGCACGTTGTTTTTGGCCGTATACGGCCGTATTCTGCAAGTAAACTTGGGGCAAATGGGGGGGTTAGGAACTGGGAACTGGCTCATAACCAGGCAGCGCTGTTATGGGGCACTTCCCAATGCCTAAACCAACCCTGCCCCGCCGATAAAAAGCGACGAGTAGATGCCTGCCATAGGTGGTGAGCATCTACTCGCCATTTGCCTGCTTCTTAACGACGCAGCCCCAGGCGCTGAACAATTGCGCGGTACCTTTCTGGGTCTTTTTTGCGCAGGTACCGTAACATGCGCCGGCGCTTGCCAACGAGCTTTAGCAGCCCGCGGCGTGAGCTTTCGTCATGCTTATGTACGCGCAGGTGTTCCTGCAGTTGGTTAATGCGTCGGTCAAAAATTGCAATTTGCACCTCAGGCGATCCGGTGTCGCCTTCGGTCAGGCCAAAATCTTTGATGAGTTCGGCTTTTTCTGCCTGTTGTAGCGGCATTTGTCTGTCCTCCAATTAGATTGTTATGTTGTTTGCCGGCTAGCCGCCGTGCCGAGGACGTCGCGCTTGCCAGCAGCAGAAATTATATCGGAGGAAGAGGTGTTTGCCAAAGTAAAGCTGGTGGGGGGAGGTTGCAGGTTACAGGTTGCGGCTTTCGCTCCGGCGCCAAAGCAGGTAGACAACAGCTGCCGCTGCCAGCGTGAGGCCAACGGCCGTTACCCGTTTGCGGTTTGTGGTAGGGGCGGGTGGGGAAACGGCCGTTTCCCGTTCAACTTCTGCCCGTTTTTGCGCCAGCATGGTGTGCCAGTCGGGAATGTCGGCGCGCGGGGGCAGGCTATACGCCTGCTGGATGAGCGCCAGATAAGCAGTTTTCTCAGCGTCCCATTTTTCGTCAGACCAGCCCAACTCCGGCTGGCAAATCTGGCGAATGCGTGGCAGCAACAAAGCCCCACCTTTAGGCAGCAGCAGCCCCAGGCGCACGCGGCGCAGCAGCAAATCATCCAGGTGCACCACCCCTTCGCTGCGAGCCGCCCAGCGCAGTTCTGCCCAAAGCGTGGGCGTGCCGGGGATGGGGCCAAGCTCATCTGGCGCAGCCGCGGCGACGAGCGCCGGGGCCTGGTTGCCGTAGCGTCCCAGCAAACGCCGCCACGCTTCTGGCGTTAGCGGTGCTGGCGCTGCGCTCATGTCAACCGGGTTTAGCACGGGTTGCGTATCATCTATAGCGGGCATTTCTGGCAAATGGGCGCGCACGGCGCGCAGCGCATCCAGGGCAATTAGACGGAAGGTGGTGAGTTTACCGCCGGTTACGGTCAGCAACCCGGCTTCTTCCCACACCACGTGGTCGCGCGATTCTTCCGAGGGGTCCTCTTTGCCACTGCCGATGACGGGGCGCGTACCGGCAAAGGTAGAGATGATGTCGTCCAGGGTTAGCCCCAGGGTGGGGAAGTAGTGCTGCACGGCCGCCATCAGATAGGCCACTTCAGCAGGGGAGATGCGTGGCTCCTGGTCTAACTCTTCGTTGTGGTCCAGGTCGGTGGTGCCGACGAGGGTGATGCCCTCCCAGGGGAAGATCATCACGGGGCGTTGGTCAAGGGGGTGCAAAAAGCTGACGGCCTGGGCAACAGGAAAGCGCCAACTGGGGAAGATGAGATGGCTGCCGCGCAACGGCCGTATGCGCTTTTCCTGGCCTACCTGGGCGCGTAGCCGGTCGGCCCAGGCGCCGGTGGCGTTGATTACCACTCTGGCAAACACGTCGGCGCGCTGATTGTTTTCGCGATCATGTAGAGTCAGGCCATGCACACGGCCGTTTTCATCTCGCAGCACCGTTTCAGCACAGACGTAATTCAGCGCCACGCCCCCGGCAGCTACCGCCTCCTGGATCACACGCAGCACCAGCCGCGCATCATCTGTTTGCGCATCACCATAGCGAAAGCCTCCCCGCAGCCCTTTGTCTTTCAGGTGTGGAGCCAGCATCTTAAAATCCAGGGGATCGTAGTAACGATGCCCCCAGTGCAGCGCCAGCAAATCATAAACTGTCAGCCCCGCCTGGTAGACAAAGCGGCCAATTTTGTCCTCTTCATAAGAGGCCAGCAAAAAGCCCAGCGGGTCAATCAGCCCAGGGCCATCGGCCAACAGGCTTTCCCGTTCCTGCACCGAGGAGAAGGTAAGGCCAAGCCGGCCCTCCTTGAGGTAGCGCAAGCCACCGTGCACCAGCTTTGAGGAGCGGCTGGATGTACCCCAGGCAAAGTCGCGCTGCTCGACGAGCAGCGCACGCAGCCCTAGCCGCGTGGCTTCGCGCAAAATACCCGCGCCGGTGATGCCGCCGCCGACAATGAGTAAATCCCATTCCTGGCTTAGATTTTGCCAAATTTGCTCACGCCAATTTCCCATCCACATGGCCTGTCTCCTACCCCTCGTTGCTTAAGACTTTTCAATCAACTTTCCCATGTTCATTATTCCCTGCGGATCAAAGCAGCGCAGGGCGTTGCCGATGGCGGCCATGCCCAGCGCGCCCTTTTCCGCTTGCAGGTAGGGGGCATGGTCTGTGCCCACGCCGTGCTGGTGGCTGATGGTGCCGCGATGGGCGACGATGGCGCGGCTGGCGGCTTCTTTCATCAGGCGCCAGCGATGCAATGTCTCTTCCGGGTCGGGGGCCAGGCGAAAGAGGTAGGTGGTGTAGATGCTGGCGCCATGCCGGTACATGTGGGAAAGATGGGTGAAGAGGTGAACGCGCTCGTCCCACGGCGCCAGTGCGGAGCGAATCGCTTCTTCGATGGCGTTGAGGGTGGCAGGTACGTCTTCCCAGGGTACGGCCGTTTCCAGCGTATCTATGCCATAGCCCGCTTCCCAGAGGGTGTTGCGCAGGTAGGGGGTGCGAAAGCGACTTTTGTGCCACTGGCTGCCAAAGGTGCGCCCCACGTGAATGCCCCCCTGTTTGCCAGTAATTTCCAGCGCCGCATGGCGCGCCGTTTTGACCAGGTCGTTGCTGCTGCTGAAGCCCAGGAGCAGCAGGCATTTCTCTGCGCCAATGTTGCGCATGGCCAGCAGCCGCTCCAGCAGGCCGATGAGCTGTTCGTGCCCGGCCAGGGCCAGGGTAGTGGCTGTCTCAACGGCCGTACTCAGGCGCAGCATCGAGAGGGGAATGCCGGCCTGCATGATCTGGCGCACGGCCGTTTGCCCGCTGACAAAGTCGGGGAAGAAAACAGCGTGAAAATCTTCGCGCCCGGGCAGCGGCGCAACGCGCACGGTGGCCTGCGTGAGGATGCCCATGCGCCCTTCGCTGCCCAGCAGCAGGTGGCGCACGTCTGGCCCGGCTGCAGATGCGGGGTGTGGAGGGAATTCCAGCCGTCCGGCAGGTGCGTGCAGCACCCCACCGGCAAAGAGCGCCTCGATACGGCCGTAGCCCAACGATTGCTGCCCACTGGAGCGCGTGGCAATCCAGCCGCCCAGGGTAGAATACTCAAACGATTGCGGGAAGTGCCCCAGGGTAAAGCCACGCGCGCGCAGCTGTGCTTCCAGGTCTGGCCCACGAATGCCTGCGCCAAAGGTAGCCAGGTGGCTCGTTTCGTCCAGGCGGTACAGCCGGTTCAGGCGCTGCATGTTGATGGTGAGCGTGGGCGGCGCGCCAACGACGGGGTTGATGTGGCCAACGACGCTGGTTCCGCCACCGTAGGGGATGATCTGAACCTGATGCTGTGCGGCAAAATGCAGCAGATCGGCCACATCCTCTTCCGTTGTGGGATAGGCTATACCATCGGGGAAAACGGGAATACGGCCGTAGCGCAACGCTACCCAGTCAGGAAAGCTCTGCCCACGTGCGTGCAGTAGGCGGGGCAGGGGTTCTGTTTGGATGAGGGGGTGAGCAGGCAGGCGGCTGGGAGGAACGGCCGTGAGCACATCCTCCAGCCGCGCATCCTGAGGGGGAGCGCCCGGTCCTACACGCTCCGCCAGAAATGCGGCCGCATTTTCCGGCAATGGGTACTCAATGCTATCATCGCCCCAACCATTCCATCTAAGCATCACTTATTTCCTTTTGGCGGTTTCCAGCGTAGCCAGAGCCGCTTCAAACCGATCGGCCGTTTCCACTATTGCCGCGTGCCTCACCGGTATCTCATGTCCAATTGTGGTCATCACTTCCCTCTCTTGCTCCCCATAACCCATCGGCTGCTACTCCAGGTCAGCGCGGCTGATGCTTTTTGAAACGTTGCTCAAATGATACAAAGCTGTGCAGATGGGTCTGGTAAATCAGGTCGGTCTGCTGCGCCTGCATCTCCGTGTCAAATGAAGCTGCCTTCTTGCAGCGCCAGGTCGTCCAGGTCGAGCGTTTGCTGAAGCGGCTGGGACAGGTAGGTTTGCAGGTAGCTGCGCGCAATCTCCACCGTCTGGAAGCTCTGGTGGGTGAAAGAAGTGGTCATGCGGATTTTGCACCGTCATGAACAAATTATAGCAGGTTGGGATGGGGCAGACACCCTATGGGCGAAGAAGGTCAGGCTCTTTGCAAAAACAAACCGTTGTTTTTGCGGTAATTCCTGTAATCCACTTACTACTCCGTAAAATAAATTGGTGAACATTTTGACAAAATCAGCCAGGTGGTTGAAAATGGCAGAATGAAAAAACAACATGTACAACTCACACAAACCGACCGAGACTTTCTGGAAACCCTGATCAGCAAGGGCGAATTGAG
>CALEAD010000021.1 GCA_937943625.1 uncultured Anaerolineae bacterium
CCCATGCCTTGCAGCATGGACTTCAGCCCCAGGCGAATGATAGACTCGTCATCAGCAATGAGAATACGCATAAACCCTCACCAACAGCGCAAGAGCTAAAGCGAGAGGAAAAGAACGGGTGCTGCTTTCGCTCTTGCTTTAGCTCCCTCTTTCTACAGCACGCGGGATGCGAATGCTGACTTCAGTGCCACCGGTATGGGGACGATTGTAGCGGATACGGCCGTGTAAATCTTCATGTACCAGCGTTTCCACAATCTCCAGCCCCAGGTGGCGCTGCAACGGAGCGGGCATCCCCACGCCGTCATCGCGCACCAGCACTATCATCTCCTCTGGGGCGCGCCCCAACGAGACAGTAACGCTCCCCTGCGCACGTCCCACAAAGGCGTGTTCCAGCGCGTTTTGCACCAGCTCATTCACCGCCAGGGCAACGGCCGTTGCGGCGCGGCTGGGCAAGAGCAGTTGCTCTCCCTGCACCACAAGGATGATGTGGCGCTCGTTTGCCCCGCTCATCACGGCTGTGGTGCGCGTAATGCGCCGCAGCACATCCGTCACGTCCACCAGCGTAAACCCCTGCTCAGAGAGCACCTCGTGCACAGCGGCAATGCTCTGCACGCGATGAATGTTGGTCTGCAACACCTGGCGCGTATCCAGTCGCTCTGCTTCTGGCAGTTGCAGCTGCATCAGCATGGCCACCGTTTGCAAATTATTTTTGATGCGATGGTGCATCTCGCGCACAATCGCGGCATTTGTCACCAGGCGCGCATTTTCGATCGCTAGCGCCGTCTGGTTGGCCAGGGTAGAGAGGAGGGCGCGCTGTTTTTCGCTAAACGGCCGTGTGTCCACATTGTAAGCGTGCAGCACGCCAATCACGCGCTCGCGCACGCTGAGCGGCACAACCAGCAGGGCGCTAAAGCCATTGGCCAGTTCCGGGCGCAGGTAGCGCGGCTCCTGGCGCAAATCGGGCACGTAGAGGACCTGTCCTGTCTGCATCGCCACGGCACCAACACCCAAATCTACCGGCAGCGGTGGCTGTTGGCGGTAGGCGGCTCCGGCGCGTCTGGCAGCACGCAGTTCCAATTGTTGTCCCTTTTCATCCAGCAGGTAGATGGCACATACGGCCGTTTCCGTCGTTTGCGCTGCCATTTCTGTCACCACATCCAGCATCTCATCCAGATATTGCGGCGAGGTCACCGCTTCACTCAGC
Organism: uncultured Anaerolineae bacterium; assembly: GCA_937943625.1. Lineage (GTDB taxonomy): Bacteria > Chloroflexota > Anaerolineae > Promineifilales > Promineifilaceae > JACSRF01. Next base: position 1,205 of record CALEAD010000021.1, read on the forward strand.
GCCGCCAGCGCCTGCAACTCAGTGATTTGTCGCTTCTGGTCATCATAGAGCTGCGCCTTGGCCAGCGCCCCGGCTGCCAGCTCGCCAATCAACTCCACAATCTCTATCTCGTCATCGGCAAACTGGTGCGCCGCCACGGTCTGCACATTCAGCGCGCCAATGACACGCTCCTCAATGCGCAAGGGAATGGCAAGTAACGATTGAAACTGCATCTCCAGCGCCTCATCCACCCGCTTAAAGCGCGGGTGGCACGGCGCGTCTTTGGCAAAAACAGGGGCGTTTTGCGCCACAGCATAGCCGGTCATGCCTTCACCGACTGCCAGGGTTGCCCGCCCCAACGCGCGCCGGGCCAGGCCAGTGGTGGCACGCAGGCGCAATTGACGGCCGTCTGGGTCAAGCAAATAAATGCTGCACGAATCTACGTGCATCACTTCTGTTGTCTTTTGCGCAATCAGGTCCAGGGTGGTATCCAGGTCCCAAGCGGCACTAAGCGCGCGTGCCATTTCGCGCAGCGCCGTTACTGCCTGCGGTCGCGCTGAAGCCGTCATCCCTGCCATGCCTCCCTATTCTAAGCAAAAGGCTCATCTTGTGCACAGTTTGGCCACAGACCGCAGACCATTGACCGCAGACCGCAAAGCGCGGACCACTGACCGCTGACCGCTGACCGCAAACCGCCACAGCTCTTTAGAAAGACAGTCTACCCTCGGCGGTCAGCGGTCAACTTCCATCACGCAGTCAGCCGTCAGCCGTCAAACTACACCCCGTAATACAGCAAAAACTCATACGGATGTGGCCGCAGGCTGACGGGACCAATCTCGACTTCGTACTTATAGGCAATATAGGCATCCAACACATCTTGGGTGAAGACGCCGCCTTCCAGCAAGAACGCATGATCAGCTTCCAGCGCATCCAGCGCCTCGTTCAGCTTACCCACCGTCATGGTCACCTTTTTGATGTTTTCTTCTTCAAAGAGGTCTGTATCCGAGGGGTCGCCGGGGTCAATCTGATTTTTAATGCCATCCAGGCCAGCCATCATAATGGCCGAGAACGCCAGATAGGGATTGCTGGCCGGGTCAGGGCAGCGGAACTCGATGCGCTTGGCCTTGGGCGAGCTGGAGTACATGGGGATGCGCACGGCCGCCGAGCGGTTGCGCGCAGAGTAGGCTATAACAACGGGTGCTTCGTAACCGGGAACCAGGCGGCGGTAGGAGTTGGTGGTGGGAGCAACAATACCCAGCAAAGCGTTGATGTGCTTGAGAATGCCACCAATGAAGTAAAACGCCGTCTGGCTGAGGCCGGCGTATTTATCGCCTGCAAAGAGGGGCTGTCCATCTTTCCACAGGCTCATGTGCGTGTGCATACCGGAGCCGTTGTCAGCGTAGATAGGCTTGGGCATGAAGGTGACCGTCTTGCCAAAGGATTTGGCCACATTTTTAACGACGTATTTGTACAACTGCACCTGATCGGCCATTTTCACCAGGTCTTGGTAACGCATGTCAATCTCGCACTGCCCGGCCGTGCCCACCTCGTGATGGTGAACTTCTACGTCTACACCGGCGTCAATGAGCACGCGCACCATTTCTGAGCGGATGTCTTGCAGGGTGTCGAAGGGCGCCACGGGAAAGTAGCCGCGCTTGTGGGGCACGGAGTGGCCAAAGCCAAAGATGCCGGAGTTCCAGGGGCCTTCGATGCTATCCACCTGGTAGGCCGAAGAGTACTCGCCGGCAGAGTATTTGACCTGGTCGAAGACGAAGAACTCGGCTTCTGGGCCAACGTAAGCAGTGTCGGCAATGCCGGTGGATTTGAGATATTCCACCGCTTTTTTGGCAATGTAACGGCTGTCGCGGGAATAGGGCTGGCGCGTAATTGGATCGTACACGTCACAAACCAAGCTCAGTGTGGGGTGCTCACAAATAGGGTCAATGATGGCCGTGGCCGGATCAGCCAGCAAAATCATGTCACTGGCCTCAATGCTCTGGAAGCCACGAATCGAGGAACCATCAAAGCCCATGCCTTCCTCAAAGGCCATTTCGGCGCTAAATGCCTCAATCGGCATGGAAAAGTGATGCCACTGGCCAAACAGGTCGGTGAACTTGACGTCTACCATTTTTATGCCATTTTCGGCGACGAACTTCATTACGTCAGCGGGGGTTTTCATGCTTACTTGTCTCCTTGTGATCAAAGATAAAAAGGACGCCTCTGCCCACAAACTGTTGCTTATGAGCAAAGGCGTCCTGGCCTAAAAAATTATTCTCTTAGTTGTCGGCTCACTAACTTGCCGGACGAATATATAGTAGCGGCGTGACGCGCGACAATCAATGAGCAATTCAGCCAATTAATGGGCTATTCATTTAGTCAGGTTACACAACATCATCGTCGGTGCTCCTCAGAAAATGACCACGGACGGCAAACGGCCGACTGCGGACAATTGTCAATGTGGCCAAGTTGCCAACCCTGGTGGGCACAGGTTCGGTAACCTACATGCCATTTTCATTCATGGTGGGCGGTGACCACCAGTGCACGCGCCTGTGTCAATCGAACTTGCAGTTTGATACGCGGGTTGAAAGCCGCGCCATCAGTGGTCGGCCGCAGCCGGTGGGGTCTCCTACGCTTCCTGTTTCTCCTTCCTCGGCGTATAATTACGCCAATGAGCGACAAAAACCCGCCCCAAAGGCACATTTCTGCGCAAGCACAATCCGAAGATGCGCGGCTGGCTGGCGTACTGCGCCCACAGCGGCTTAGCGAATTCGTTGGCCAGGAAAAGATGAAGGCCAACCTGGCAATTCTGATCGAAGCTGCACAGGCGCGCCAGGAACCGCTCGATCACATTCTCTTTCATGGGCCACCTGGCCTGGGCAAAACCACGCTGGCGCATGTCGTCGCCAATGAGATGAATGTCAACATCCGCATCACCGCCGGCCCGGCCATTGAACGTGCTGGCGACCTGGCAGCTATCCTCACGAATATGCGCGCCGGTGATATTTTGTTTATTGATGAGGTTCACCGCCTGGGGCGCGCCGTGGAGGAGATTTTGTACCCGGCAATGGAAGATTTTGTGCTGGATATTGTCGTGGGCAAAGGGCCGGGGGCAAAAAATGTGCGCCTGAAGCTGCCAAAGTTTACCGTGATTGGCGCAACGACGCGCCTGGCGCTGTTGACGGCGCCGCTGCGCGCGCGCTTTGGCGCCGCTTATCGCATGGATTTTTATGAGCTTGAGGCGGTGGAGGATATTGTGGCGCGAGGGGCGGCTATTTTGGGGGTGCCGATTGAGCCGGATGGCGCGGCAGAAATTGCGCATCGCGCTCGCGGGACGCCGCGCGTGGCGCTACGCCTGCTGCGGCGCGTGCGTGATTTTGCCCAGGTGCGGGCAGAGGGACAGATTACGCAGGAAACGGCCGTTGCTGCGCTCACCCTGCTGGAAATTGACCCCCTGGGACTGGACGAGCTAGACCGGCGCGTTCTGCTGTCAATTATTGACAAGTTTGGCGGTGGCCCGGTGGGGCTAGAAACCATTGGCGCATCCATCAGCGAAGAGCCAGACACGATTATGGACGTGGTAGAGCCATACCTGCTGCAACTAGGCTTTCTGGAGCGCACGCCGCGTGGCCGTGTGGCCACGCCACACGCCTACCGTCACCTGGGGCGCACGTATGTGGCCAAAGCGGGCAGCGAACCACCCCCGCAATTGCCCCTTTTTGAAGGATGAAGCATGAGGCATGAAAGGGGTAGGAGCTGGCTACTGCTTGGGTTGCTCTGGCTGGCAGTGGCATGCCGGGGCGCTGGATCGCTAGCAGTTAGCTCTGAGCCGTTCGCAATTAGCACGCAGCCGCCAGACGTCAGTCTCCAGGCGCCAACCTCCTGGCCAACGGTTAGCACTGAGCCGGTAGCAACTAACACGCAAGTACCAGGCGCCAATCTCCAACCGCCAGGCTCTACGCCAACGGTTAGCGTCGAGCCGTTAACGATTAGCCCGCAACCGCCAGACGCCAATCTCCAGCCGCCAATCTCCATTCCCTTACCAACCCCAGCGCCGCTGTTTCTGGCAGCGCCGCCGCAATGGCAGGCGCTGGCTGCTTTGCTGCCCCTACCCTGGACGCTGCGCCTGGACGGTGCGCCGGAGACGCTGCTAGAAGCGGGTGAGGTTGATGCGGCGCTGCGGCCAGATGCGTCAGGCACAGTGGTTTGGCAACGGCCGTTGGCACTCACCATCCCTTTTTCCCTGGACTGGCAGGAGGTAACGATGGAACGGGCGCAAACACTGCTGGCGGATGGGCATGGCCTGATGCTGCCCTTGCCCTGGGATGAAATGCCTGCTGACCGGCGCGCGCTGCGCGTGAACGGCCGTTCGCCGGCCAACCCCGCCTACCCCTTCCAGCTAAGCTGGTCCCTGCACGCCGCGCCAGGGCGCACCCTGGATGAATTGGCGGCTGCTTTGCAGGCGCACCTGGCGCCTGCGCCCGTCGTACAGCTAACGGCCGTTGGCGACCTGATGCTCGACCGCGCCCTGGGCTGGCAACTGCGGCAGGGCAACCTGGAATACCCCTTTGCCCGCGTTGCCGACCTGCTGCAAGCCGCCGACATAACCATTGGCAACCTGGAAAGCGCCCTGGGCGACGTCGGTGAGGCAGCTCCCAAGCGCTACCCCTTCCGCGCGCCGCCCGAAGCGGCGCCTGCCCTGGCGCTGGCCGGTTTTGACGTGCTCAGCTTGGCGAACAATCACGCGGGCGATTATGGCATGGAGGCGCTGCTGCATGGCATGGAGTTGCTGCGCGCGGTGGGCATTGCCCCCATCGGCGCCGGCGCCAATGCGGCCGAGGCGCGCGCGCCGTTCATCACCAGCGTCAATGGGCTGACGCTGGCCTTTCTGGCCTATGTGCATGTGCCCGTTGAGGCGTTGAGCCACTTTGACACCGCCAGCTGGACGGCAACGGCCGTTTCCCCTGGCCTGGCCTGGGCTGATCCGGAGCAGATTGGCGCTGACGTAACGACCGTAGCGCCGCTGGTTGACCTGGTCATCGTCAGCCTGCACAGCGGCTATGAGTACGTAGAAGCGCCCAGCCCGCCGCAAATGGCCGCAGCGCAAGCCGCCATAGACGCCGGCGCGCATCTGGTGTTGGGGCATCACGCCCACATTTTGCAGGGTATTCAGTTTTACAAAGGTGGGGTAATTGTGTATGGGTTGGGCAACTTTGCCTTTGAAATTGACGGGCCGCCGGAAACGGCCATACTCAACGTGTGGCTAGACGCAAATGGCGTGCGCGAGCTGGAACTTATCCCCGTCATCATCCAGTTTGGTGGACAGCCGCGCCTGGCAGACCCTGCCGAGGCTGGCCTGATTCGTCAGCGGGTTTACTACCTCAGCACGCTATTGCCGCGGCAGTAGGGCGGCAAAATCGAGCATAATGCCTGTCCAGCGGGCAAAGGCCAGTGCCGCCTGCTCCAGCAACATGCCATAACCGGTGATGGCTGGCAGCCCGGCAGCGCGTGCCTGACGCACCAGGGAGGTTTCTGGCGGGTTGTAAATCAGATCATAAACGGCCGTTTGCGGCAACGGTAACGCTTCTGGCCATGGGGTCGCATCCGGGTGGGGGGCCATGCCCAGGGGGGTGCAGTTGACGAGCAGCCCCGGTTCTAATCCTGCCAGGGCGTCTGCGGTAAGGGTAACGGCCGTTAGTCGCCCTGTCACTTTTTCTGCCAGATCGTCCACCAATGCCTGCGCCTGCCGCAGTTGCCGCGCGGCCACTGTCACCGCCCATCCTTCCTGCGCCAGCGCATACGCCACTGCCCGCGCTGAACCGCCCGCACCCAGCAGCAAAGCAAACGGCCGTTGACCAAACCCATCGCCTAAAAAGCGGCGCACATCACGCAAAAAGCCGGGTGCGTCTGTATTGTCCCCCACTAGCGCGGGAAACTGCGCCTCTTGCCTGAACCGTTGACCATTGACCATTGACCACTGACCATTAATCACCGTGTTCACCGCACCAATGGCCTGCGCCGCAGGCGTAAGCGCATCGAGCAGCGGCACGATGACCTGCTTGTGCGGGATGGTCACGTTCAGGCCGTGTAGCTTCCCAGCACGCAGGCGCGCTAACAGCGCCGCCAGTCCGTCTATGTCCCCCGGCGGCAGCGGATAAAGGGCATATTCGCCGCGCAGCCCCGCAGCCGTCAGCGCTGCGTTGTGTAGCTGCGGCGACAAGCTGTGCACCAACGGCCAGCCGGTTAGCCCCAGGCACCATTCAGACACCTGTCCCTCCTACACCGCCGCCCCTAGCGCCGCCAGCTTCGCGCCAAAGTCGGGGAAAGATTCATGCATGATTTCGGCGTTTTGTACCGTTACGCCATGCGTGGCGCGCAGCCCAGCCACGGCCAGGGACATGGCCAGGCGATGATCGCCATGTGGGTTGACTACGCCGCCGTGAAGATGGGAACGGCCGTTGATCACAAATCCATCTGGCCGCTCTTGCACGTCGGCGCCAATGGCCTGGAGCTGTTGGCAAAGCGCCGTAATGCGGTCAGACTCCTTGTGGCGTAGTTCCAGAGCATCGCGCACGACGGTCTGCCCCTGTGCCAGCGCTGCCGCTACGGCAAAAATGGGAAACTCATCAATCATGCGCACAACCAGATTCCCCCCAATCTCTGTGCCGTGCAAGACGTTGGCACGAATTGTCAGGTCGCCTACCGGCTCGCCGCCCATCTGGCTGATGTTGCTTGTGATTATTTCGGCGCCCATGTACTGCAAGGCCTCTAGCAAGCCGGTGCGGGTCGGGTTCAGCATCACACCGCGCAAGGTGATTTCGCTGCCGGGCACAATCAGCGCGGCTACGATGAGAAAGGCCGCTGCGGAGATGTCGCCAGGGATGGTCATGTGCAAGGGGCGCAGGGGAAGCTGTGGGGGATGCAGGGTCACGCGCTGGGTGCCATCTGGCAAAACGGCCGTTTCCACACGCACCCCCATCGCTGGCAGCATTCGTTCCGTGTGGTCGCGCGAGGGGCCAGGCTCTTGCAAAGTAACGGGGCCATCAGCGGCCAACCCGGCCAGCAGCAGGCAGCTTTTCACCTGGGCGCTGGCCACAGGCAGGACGTATTGCAACGGCTTGAGCGGAAACTGGCTGGGGCCAAGCGTCAGGGGCGCACGGCCGTCTGGCGTGCTGATGTTGACGCCCATTGCTTGCAGGGGGGCAACGATACGATTCATGGGACGGCGACGCAGACCGGGGCTACCATCCAGAATGGCCGTGACGCTGCAGGCAGCCAGCGCCCCCGCCAACAGGCGAATTGTCGTCGCCGAATTGCCGCAATTAATCGGCTGTGCCGGTGTTGGCCAGCCATACAGGCCGCGCCCCTGCACCGTCAGCGTGCTGCCCGTTAACTGCCAGGGTACAGCCAGCGCCGTCAGCGCATCCAGCATCGCCTGGGTCACGCCGGAAACCAGCAAGTTTTGCACGCGGCTTTCCCCCTCGGCCAGGACAGCAAAGAGAATGGCGCGGTGGGAGATGGATTTGTCACCGGCCAGGGTGAGCGTGCCGCGCAGCGGCGGCGAGAGGTTGGTGGTCAGGTTCATGGGAGGATGCGCTTGAGCAAACTCTGGATGTTGTTCTCAAAGGGCGTGTCGGGGAGGAAGTTGAGCTGCAAACGTCGGGAAACGGCCGTTCTGGCCGCCAGATATGCCTGTAACAGTTCGCTCATGTGCCGCACCGTCGCCTTTGTGTCACGACCAAAACTGGCGCGCAATAGCCCCTGGTGCGCCATATCTTCCACAGGCAGCACGGCCAGCAAAGGAGGCAACGTCAAATGCAGCAGTTCCAGGTAAATGGGAAACGGCCGTTCATGGTCACCGCGCAGCAGCAGGCGCAGCACCTCCCAATACAGCACCCAGAAGCGATTATCTAGCGCCTGCAATTCGGCCAGGGTGAGGTGTGGCCGGGGCAGCGCCAGGCGCTGGCTGGCCTGCTGAAACTGTGCGGCCCAGCCGTCGCTGTCTTTAAGAATGCGGATGTCGCGGTCCCAGGGGTTGGGGGGCAGGCTGGCGCTTGTTTCGTAGCGGAAATCCACTTTGCTGCCGTTGGCAAAGAGGGCAATGTGGAGATACGGCTGTGCCTGCGGCGCCCCTACGGGCGCCGCCCCTATGGGCGCCGCGTCAAAGGATTTAACCGCCACATAGGGCATGATGGATTGCACAAAATCATGCCGCTGCCGCCAGGCCGCTTCTCGCTCTGTCTCCTGGGCGAAGACAAGTGTTACGTCCAGGTCTGCATAGGCGTCTGCTTGACGACGGCCGTAAGAACCGGAGAGGAAGCAAGCCAGAATCGGCCGTTCGCTGTTCACCCGCTGTTGCAGGCGCATGAGCATTCGGTCTTGTTCAAACATCGGTAAAAGGCATCATGCTAGAAACGGAAGATTAACAATTAGCGATTGAGATCAATACACTGTTAAATAACCCTTCTTAAACTTAATGCTTACCTGTCATCCCGAGCGGAGCTTGCGACCCTGAGCGAAGTCGAATGGGGAGGAATCCCTCTCCTTTACAAGTGGCAGGGATTCCTCGTCGAAGACTCCTCAAAATGACATAGGAAAGTTTAGATTATTTTGTTAACAGTGTAATCAATTGCCAGTCTCCAGCCTCTGAACGCTACTCCCCAATCCCTAATCACCCAGCAGCTCAATCACGGCCGTTTCACCCTGGCCAACCCCCACACACAGCGTTGCCAGGCCATAGCGCATCCGCTCCCCGGCTGCTTTACGCCGCCGCATTTCGTGCAGCAGCGTCGTCAAAATGCGCACCCCGGAGCAGCCCAGCGGGTGTCCTAGGGCAATCGCGCCACCGTTGACGTTTACAATCCCTGGGTTCAGCCCCAGCTCACGAATAACCGCCAGCGACTGCACGGCAAACGCCTCGTTGAGTTCGATCAGGTCAATGTCAGCCAGGGTCAGGCCGGCGCGCTGCAACGCTTTGCGCGTAGCCGGAACCGGACCCAGCCCCATCACGCGCGGGTCCACGCCAGCCGCCGCCGAGGCGACCCAGCGCGCCATTGGCCGCAGCCCTAGCGCCGCCGCTTTTGCCGCACTCATCAGCACCAGTGCCGCTGCGCCATCATTCAGGCCGCTAGCATTACCGGCTGTCACCGTGCCTCCTTTGCGAAAAGCGGGACGCAGCTTTGCCAGCGCTTCCATGTCTGTGTCTAATACGTAGTGGTCGCCTTCGCGGCGAATACGCGGGTGCTCGTCAATTTCTACGTAAACCGGCTCTCCTTTACGCGCAGGCAAGGGAACCGGCACAATTTGCGTACGGAAGTAGCCGCTGTTGATGGCGTGGCAGGCGCGACGCTGGCTTTCCAGGGCAAAGGCATCTTGCTCTACGCGGCTGATTTCGCCCCCGGCAATTTCGCCTGCGCGGCTGCGCTCGTAGATGTTTTCTGCCGTTTCCCCCATTGCCTCCAGAGGAAACATCGCCTCCATTTTGGGGTTGGGATAGCGCCAGCCAAGCGTGGTGTCGTAACCGGTGATGTTGCCGGGCGGCCCCCAGGCGCGTGAATTCTTAGGAAAGGAGTAAGGGGCACGGCTCATACTCTCCACGCCGCCAGCAACGAAAATGTCGCCTTCGCCGGCGGCAATGGCGCGCGCCGCCTGATTGACGGCATTGAGGCCGCTGGCGCACAGGCGGTTGAAGGTGACTCCGGCCACATGGTGGGGCAAGCCGGCCAATAGCGCTGCCATGCGCGCTACGTTGCGGTTATCTTCACCAGCCTGGTTGGCGCAACCAAAATAGACTTCTTCGATTTCGTTGGGGTCAATGCCGGCATCGCGAACGGCCGCAGCAATAACCAGCGCGGCCATATCGTCAGGGCGCACCTCGGCCAGGGCACCAGCATGACGGCCGATTGGCGTGCGCAAAGCGTTGATGATGACGACTTCGTGCATGGGAATTCTCCTTGGTGGGTAGTGGATAGTGAGTAGATTGTAGCATCTTGCCGCCTGGGAGCAATTGCAGAAAATGGGCTGTTTGCTTACGGCCGTTGATCAGGTAAAAATACGGACAAAGGTTCAGCTCTCCACCCTGGAACAAGGAAACGGCCGTTGCCCATGAATCATCTATCCCCTGCGGCAAAAATTGCTCGCCTGCGCGATGAGATAAACTATCATCTATATCGCTATCACGTCCTGGATGCGCCGATCATCAGCGACGCCGAATATGATGAGCTGTACCGGCAACTGGTTGAACTGGAAACAGCGCACCCTGAGCTAATCACACCGGACTCACCTACACAGCACGCCGGCGCACCCCCGCTGGATGCCTTCGCCAAAGTGAAGCACCCCGCTCCCATTCTCAGCCTGGCCAATGCCTTCAACCTGGAAGATTTATACGCCTGGCGCGCGCGTATCGGCCGTTTGCTGCCCGACGCCAACATACCGCTGGCCTTCACCGTTGAGCCAAAGCTAGACGGCCTCAGCGTGGTGCTAACCTATGAAAACGGCCTGTTTGTGCAAGGAGCCACACGCGGGGATGGCGAAACCGGCGAAGACATCACGCAAAATTTGCGCACGCTGCGCAGCCTGCCCCAGCGCATTCCCATTCCCCGGCCCCAGGGCGAACTGGCTGCACCTCCTGTGCCGGCCTATCTGGTTGTGCGCGGCGAGGCGTTTTTTCCCCTGGACAAATTCGAGGCGTTCAACGCGGCACGCCTGGCAGCCGGCGAACCTGCCTACATGAACCCACGCAACGCCGCTGCCGGCTCCTTGCGCCAGCTCGACCCGGCGATTACGGCGGCGCGACCGCTTACCCTTTACGTCTACGATTTTGTCGCCTGGTCAGGTGGAGACGTACCCAATACGCAATGGGCGCGCCTGGAGCTGCTGCGCACCTGGGGCTTTCCCGTCTCACCGCAAAGTCGCTACTGCCCCGACCTGGCGTGCGTGGCCGCAGCCTATGAGGAATGGATGACGCTGCGCAACCAGCTGAATTATGAAATTGACGGCATTGTCATCAAAATTGATGATCG